>CAISJL010000047.1 GCA_903885665.1 uncultured beta proteobacterium
AGACCACATAGCGCTCTGGGTTACCGACCACCTGCGCCTCAAAGTAAAGTTCCTAATCTCATCCATAATCAACCAGCCATGTTTCAATGATAAGATATGCACACTCTCTTTACCAGTGGCACTAAACTAACATCAGTTCACGGTATTTATAACGATCAATACAAACTCAACAGTATCAAAATATATGGCCTTGTGAAAATAGTCGGATATTTATAAAAGGTTTTCTAATTTTGGATTTAATGAAAAGTTATCCAGATTTAGTTGAAACATTATTTAGAAATATAAATTAATTGACGCCTAGTTATGTGTTGGAACAATTAAGAAATCTGGTAAAGAACCTTATATTTCTTACTGGAATAAAAGAGTAAATAAAACAGAAAGTAAAGATGAAAAATATTAAGATAAATTTAGATGAATTCCATTCAAAAAGCATAGGTGAGCTAGCCCCTAAGCATTATGAAAAAGAGCTTAAAAAACTACAAATAGAGTTAGTGAAAATGCAGGACTGGGTATCAACTACAAAAGCAAAGGTTGTTGTGATTTTCGAGGGTAGAGATGCCGCAGGTAAAGGTGGGGCAATTAAACGTATTACTGAACCACTAAATCCTAGAATTTGCAAGGTAGTCGCTCTTGGGACGCCATCAGGCAAAGAAAAATCACAGTGGTACTTTCAGCGATATATTCAACATCTGCCAGCAGGAGGAGAGATTATTTTGTTTGATCGATCTTGGTATAACAGAGCAGGTGTAGAGAAAGTAATGGGGTTTTGCACCGATAAGGAATATGAAGAGTTTTTCTATCAATGCCCCGATTTTGAAAAGCTATTGGTTAGAAGTGGCATCAAGCTCATTAAATATTGGTTTTCAGTTAGCGATAAAGTACAAGAAGAAAGATTTCAAGCAAGAGCAAAAGATCCATTGAAACGATGGAAACTCAGCCCTATTGATATTAAATCACGGGACTTATGGGTTGAATACTCAAAGGCAAAAGACTATATGTTTGCATTAACAGATACAAAACATGCACCTTGGTTTATTGTCAACGCAGACATTAAAGAAAGAGCAAGGTTAAATTGTATAAAACATCTGCTTTCGCAGTTGCCCTATGCTGCAATTAAGAATCATCCGATTAAATTGAGCCCTAGAAAAAACAAACCATCTACTTATGTAAGACCGCCTATATCAATCAAAAACTTTGTTCCAGATATATATGCTTAAACAGATTAGGAATTTCAACAAGTACAAAAATTATGGTGATAAGCATCAAAAAGGTTGTCGCTAACAAATATATGCATCAGCGAATTTCTAAAAAATATCACAGTCCGTTATGACTTCCATCGCAAAAAACACCATTCTTAGAATGTTTACACCCACAAAAATAAACAGTTTTAGTCTCTGTAGCATCAAACTTGGATGGGGTAAAACTGCCGCCTTGGTGACTGCCATCACAAAATGGCTGCTTCTGACTTTTTCCGCAAGAACACCAGTAATAACTAGTGCCTGCAGTGACATCAACAGCAAACGGATATTTTTGTGCAATATTAGGGATCATTAATGTTTCCTTTGGTTAAAAAAATGGTTCTTAATTTTTGAAGTGATTCACTAATTTCAATTAGTTGGTTTTCAGATAATTGGTTAAATGCGGTTTCAAGATGATTGATATGCGCTGGAAACACTTTAAGAAAAATCTTTTTTCCTTTTGTAGACAGTGTAATTTTCTGACTGCGTGCATCATCTGGATTATCAGAAATAGTGAGCATTCCTTTTTGCGCCATGCGCTCTACAACACCAGTGAGAGCACTTTTTGAGATGAGTGTTTTAAAACCTAACTCTTTAAAAGTCATAGGCGATTGATTGCCTAAAGTGGCAATTACATCAAATTGAACCAGCGTTAGACCGAGTGAACGGATGTGCGGTGCTGAATAGCCTTCAAATGCTTGGTAGGCCCTAACAAGTTCTTTTAAAGTTGGCAGGAAGTTCATATATCAACTATATAAGTATATGTATAAACTAATGTCAAATAAAAAAAGATAAATTTATGTGGATTTAAAATATTAATCAAATTATTTAATATTATTTTGCGTAAATGCAATTAAAGCAAAATGCTGATTAAAAAAATCTTTAAGGGTAATGAATGATGTTAGAAAATAATATAAAAAATAAGTTGCTGTGTGCCAACTTGGTTTATACCCGACAGGTGTGGAACATGTTTCTTTATGGAATGGAAGCCTCCGGATGAATGGGACGGAATGCGTGCATTCCTAAAGGGGTTGGCAGGAACGCTACCAGTAAAACCAAATGCGATAGTAGTAATCTCTGCGCCTTGATCTGGAAATATAGTAAGTGTAACAGCAGAATAAAAACCTATGTTATTTTTGACTATTATAGACTTCCAAAACATACATTACCACTGACGACAGTGGTTGGCGCCGCATTATATGAAAAGGGATGCAAGGTATACAGTCAGCGTGTGCTTGAAATGACCATATCAAGTTTTGTATTTAGTTAAAATGAGTCAATGTAGTGTAAAAACTTGCTGAAATAACATAAACATTCTAAAGGATAACAATGCTTGCTATATGAAATATTAGAATGCTGACTTGATATACCAAATGGGCCGACGGTATATTGATAAAAAGAATTATGACATTGCCAAAATCAGAAGTCATAAAGAAAAGAGCAGCAGCATTGGGTGTTATGTCTTATACCTTAGCGCATATCAGTATTGTGGATCAAATCTGGCAGAGCCATTTGTTAGGTGTGGAACATGGATTTAGAACGCGAACTACAGAAAGCCCGGCCTCATTAGATTTGCTTGTTCAACAAATAAATAGGTTAGGAGATTGGTATATCAAATATGCTGAAGCAGTAACAGAGGAAATGCTGAACTAAATGGTTAAATTTAGGTTTGTAAGCAGCGGTTATGGGGAAATAACTCGAGGGGATATACTCATGCATGATTTGTAATCATCATACATTTCATCGAGGACACATTGGTAATATGATCTATCAATCTGGATATAAAACACCATCAATTGATTTACCAGTATATATAAGAGATGTGTTTAATGAGTTAGAGCTAAGCTAAGCTTATCTAAGGTTAATATGATCAGGATCAGTAAAATATAAGAAATGAGAATATAAATGTTAAAAAAAATGTTAGGAATTTTTGCATTTGTATGTACATGTAATATCTTTGCGCAAGCGATGAATCCAATACTGATTGAAGCAGACACCGGCAGAACGTCAGGGTTAATATTAAAAACTCCAGTAATGCAAAGAGCTATATTGCTTAAGCCAACAAATCTGTCTCAAACAGCAATGCTGTTTTATCGGGGTTGGTCAGGTATCGCTAATATTAAGTCAGAAAATGATTGGAAAAGAAATTTAAATTACTTGCAAAACTATACAGACTTATTTGCGCAAGCTAATATTGCACTGGTGGTGATGGATTGCCCAAGTGATGAAAATAGTGTTGCTGCAGGCAATATGCCACTAACTTGTAATGATGATTACCGTTCTTCCTTAAAGCATGCGAATGATGTAAGGAAGGTGATGAGTATCCTCAAAGAAAAACATGGTTTAGATACTATTTATATTATGGGGCATAGTTACGGTACAATTTCATCCAAATGGCTAGCAAAGCAATTAGGTAACGAAATAGCAGGCAGCATACATTCTGCAGCAATGACAGTAGCCAATAGAAGAAACCGTAGCTATGGTTATTCTGTAGAGTATTTTGATATGAGTCAATTGATAGCCCCGGTATTAAATATTCACCATGGTAATGATCAGTGTGATCATACGCCGTATGCAACAGTAGTCGCATATTCAATCAATAATTTAATAACGGTAAAGGGTGGACTGGGAACAGGTGATATTTGTGGCGGTAATCATCTGCATTCAATGGGAGGACGGGAGGAGTTGGCTAGCAAAGCAATTATTCGATGGATTAGAACTCGAGAAGTGCAGGCGTTAGTAGGAGAATAGAGTATTAAGGATGCATACCTCTTAGGTTGGAATAGAATTTGAGAAGCCAGTACTCAGCAGAGAACTGAAGCTGTCTATTTTTAGAACGGATAGTTTCCGGTTTTATTACAGCCTTGCTCGTAAAAACAATATCAGTTGTGGTCTCACCCTTTACCGAAAATGATAATTAAATCTTAAGGGATTCGTAACAGAGCGAGCATTCTAGAACTCTCAGTGTTAAAAGTGATCTATAACTCAGGGGGTTATAGATGATCATATGATCTAGATCAAAGGTGATTTTTAAAAATTAGCCAATAATAACGTCACGACAAATCAATAACTATGATGAAAAACTGACTTTGGTAGATATCGTTGTGACGTGTAACGCTAGGTTTAGTTTCTGGTGTCTTTTCAGAATCCTGTAAGGATATTTTAAGTGTATATCAACTATAAACAGCGGATGATATTTTGGCTGAAGGTCCTAGTAGCTATCCCGCAACAGTGATGATGCAAAATGTTAATTGGAATGAAAAAATACTTACAGTAAAAAATAAACAGTGTAGTTGTTATTTATTAAATAACAGGGAAATATAAAATGAAAAAAAATTTGAAACATGCTGTCAGTGCTGCATTGATGCTAGGGATATGCTTAATTGGGACAAGCAGTTTTGCTCAACACCACCGAATGAATTCAGATCATCAAGAAAATGTCCGAGGTCATAATCAAGCGCAAGGTATGCATTGCTATGGTGATAATTCTGATAATGCAAATATGAAAATAATACGTCAACTAATGACGCCATTAGAGAGAATCGAGATGATAGATAGGATGAGTGATGCCAAAACGCCCTAGGAGCGCCAAAATTTAATAGTGGCTAATCACGCAGAGCTTGAAAAGCGCGCAAAAGATAAAGGCGTAACTTTGCCAGAATGTTTAGGAAAACACATGCCGATTGAAAGGCGAAGTCACAACTAATGAGCATTGCATGGGTCACGCACTGCAGTCATCATCGTGAATTGAATTGATTAAAATTTATGCGAAAAAGTATAAATTGAGAATTAAATAAAAATAAGAGTAGTAGATGTAATTAATACATTTTTACAAGCCGCAGTAAAGTTGCGAAGTGTAAACTAAAAATAAAGTGATTATTATGAGACTAAATCATGTTGTAATTTGGATAGATCATAAAGAAGCGCATGTGCTTCATTACGATAATGCAAAGAGTACGTTAATTAAGAGCCAATCAAAGCATCCACATCTACATCATAAAGCGAATGCAATAGGAAGCGGAAAAGCGCCTGATGATCATCAATATTTCCATAATGTCATGGCTGCTGTAGTTGATGCAGATGAAATTCTAATTGTAGGCCCCGGTTCAGCGAAGAGTGAATTGTTGAAACATGCAATTGGGCGCGATGCTCAACTATCCCAAAAAATAATTGGATTAGAAACAACTGACCATCCTACTGATCCACAGGTCGTTGCTTTTGCGAAAAAATATTTTTATCGAATTGATAAGATGAAAGGAGATATTGCATGAGGTCGAAATTATGTTTAAAAATGGAATAAACTATAATTTGAAAGTGATTTTATACGGGCTGATTTTACTGCATACAACATTAGCCTACGGTCAAATTAAAAATGGTCAGCAGACATATACTGAAGTCTGTTCAGTATGTCATGCTGCAGGATTGGCAGGCGCGCCCAAATTTGGTGACAAGCTGGCTTGGGGTAAATTAGTCGCTGAAGGACAAGTCATTATTACCGCACATGGTTATGTAGGTGTCAGGGCGATGCCACCTAAAGGTGGTAAAGTGAATTTATCTTTGGAAGATTTTTCTGAAGCTCTTAATTATATGGTTAATAACTCAGGTGGTAATTGGACTAAGCCTAATAAATCAATATTAGACGCGATGAAGGTAGAGATTAATAGTCGCGAAAAATTACAAGAGCATTAATAAATAAAAAATAATTTAATAAAAATTAGTTAGCAAATAGTAAGAATCATAATCAGCAGAGGGGCTTAATGTCTAATGATACGCTTCATAAGCAGGCCCACAAAAAGGGGTGTTTCTGAGGAATTTGGTATAGGCTTAAGAGAGTTTTTGAATGTTTCTAAATTGCATAAGTAATGAAAATGTAAAAGATTTGATTGATTTTGATATCAAGCGAATGAATAAAGTATGCATTCCAATGAATGCATACTTTAAAAAACTACCAAAAATTTAATGCAGCGTATGAAGTTCGTTATACAATAAAGATCCACTGTCATATTTTTGCAATATTTATTTCCATATAATTGGAAATATGAAAAATATAGCGGCTATCCAGATTTTTATTGCGCTTGGTCATGAAACCAGATTGAACGTCTTCAGATTGATTGTTCAGCGTGGCCATACTGGATTAACGCCCAGCGAGATCATAGAACAATTAGGCATACCAAATGCAACGCTAAGTTTCCATTTAAAGGACTTAGTACAAGCAGAGTTATTAATGGTTGAGCGGAAAAGTAGGAACTTGATCTACCGCCCTAACATTGCGTTGGTTAAAAAATTAAGTGAATTTATATTAGAAAATTGTTGTGGTGGTAAAGCATGTGTCACAGATAAATTAGCAAAAGGCAAAATAAATTGAAAACCTACAATATATTATTTCTATGTACTCATAACTCAGCGCGATCAATACTTGGTGAAGCCATAGCGTCTACCCACCCTAGTGGGCTTTTTGTTGGTTACTCAGCAGGTTCTACACCAGGTTCGACTGTGAATCCATTTGCTAGAGAAATTGCAATTGAATTGGGTTATGCAGAAAATAAATTGCGCTCTAAGTCATGGGATGAGTACGGACTACCTAATGCTCCCAAGATGGACTTTATCGTTACTGTTTGTGATAACGCTGCAGGTGAACAGTGTCCATATTGGCCTGGTAACCCGGCTACAGCTCATTGGGGATTTCCTGATCCATCACAATTGCAAGTTAATGACGACGATAAAAGGCAAGCATTTAGGGATGTCATGATGGGATTAAAGCATCGTATCGATATTCTTTCGAATATGCCATTAAAAAAATTAGATTCAATGCGTTTATCAGAGGTTCACAAAAAAGCATGAAAGCATTTATTGTAGAGTTTATTGGTACAGCGCTGTTACTAGCAGTAGTCACAGGTTCAGGAATTATGGGGGATACCTTAGGTGTTGGTAACGCAGCAGTTGCACTTTTAGGTAACAGTATCGCAACTGGCGCAGGTTTATATGTGTTAATTACGCTACTGGGGCCAATGTCTGGAGCGCATTTTAACCCAGTAGTGAGTTTAATGTTTTGGAGATTGGGTGAGCTAAAATTAAAGAAGATGTTAGGGTATTGGTTTAGTCAATTTACGGGTGCAATAATGGGAGTATGGTTAACCCACGTGATGTTTGGATATTCGATTATGCAAGAATCAACAAAAAGTAGAGCTGGGATTGGTATTTGGGTTAGCGAATTGATATCAACGGCCGTGCTATTAGGGGTAGTCTATATTGGACTAAAAACAGCAAAGGAAAAAATACCGATGCTGGTCGCACTAACAGTGACTGCGGGTTATTGGTTTACGTCGTCAACTTTTTTCAGCAATCCAGCAGTAACCGTTGCAAGAAGCTTTACCAATACCTTTGTTGGTATATCTCCAGAAAATATTGTTGAATTTATATCTGCAGAAATTATTGGTGCAATTTTAGTATTAAGTATAGTCAATCTGGCTAAGAATAAAACTGATTAAACAATTTTTAAAGCATATTCAAATATTTATTAAAATGACTGTAGAGAATATATGTCAGTATGAATAGTTGAGAACTTATAATTTATTTATACTAAAATATCATGATTACCTGTTTGAACGTAATCATGACAAAATATGAACAATGAAAATAAATTAGCCATTTTGAATTTGGCAGCATATCGCTTTTCGCCAATCATAGATTTAGAATTAACACGTGGCCTAATTTATGATGCAGGAAAGAAACTGGGCGTTAGAGGTACTATTTTAGTGACCCCAGAAGGCCTAAATGCATTCTTCGCTGCTGAGGAGCAAGCTTGCCGCGAAATGTTAGAAAATCTTCGGAAATTGCCGGGCTTTCAAGATTTGTATGCTAAAGAAAGTTGGTCGAAAACGGTCCCCTTTGAGCGTTTCAAAGTCAAACTAAAAAAAGAAATTATACGTATGGATCACCCAACCATTCGCCCGGCCGCTCATAGAGCTCCTAGTGTCGATGCGAAGACTCTGCAAAGATGGCTAGATTGCGGGCACGATGATGAAGGACGAAGCGTGGTTATGTTAGATACTCGCAATGATTTTGAAGTGAAAGTGGGTAAGTTTAAAAATGCAACACAGTGGAATATTCAAAAATTTACACAGTTTCCAGAAGCAGTCATTAGTCACCGAGAATCGTTATTAAATAAAACGGTTGTTAGTTATTGTACAGGGGGGATACGTTGTGAGAAGGCTGCTTTATATATGCACGAAGTAGGTTTAAACAATGTGCTCCAACTAGATGGAGGGATATTAAAATACTTTGAAGAGACAGACAGCAGGCACTGGGAGGGTGAATGTTTCGTATTTGATGAACGTGAAGCGCTTGGCCCTGATCTGAGCCCAATAAAATAAGGTGGATTCATTTACGAAGTGCAACACGTTTTATGGACTGCATAAATACTTCGTTGGGCGTTTTAAACCCTAATCTTTTTCGCGGTCGATTATTTAATTGATCCTGAATCATTTTAATCTGCTCTTGAGTTACCGTAAATAATGATTTTTTCTTTGGAATATACTGCCTCAGCAAACCATTCAAATTCTCGTTTGAGCCTCTTTGCCAGCTAGCAAACGGATCCGCAAAATAGGTGATAGATTGAAGCTCTCGATCCACCCGTTGATGCCCCGCAAACTCCTTCCCGTTATCAAAGGTTAATGTTTTTACTAGTGGGGCAAATGGCTTTAGTTCGGAAATGATGGCGTTGCCTACCATCTCTGCTGTTTTATGAGTCACTTTGCTGAGAATAGCGTAACCACTTTTACGCTCAACAAGGGTCACGATTGCTTGTTTATGATGAGCTCCAATCACCGTATCGCCTTCCCAGTGACCAACTTGCGTCCTCTCTTCAATATGGGTTGGTCGTTCACTAATAGATCTTCGACCAACGATTTGGCCCCGACGCTCTCGGCCGCTAGCATAGCGCTTTTTACGCTTTTTTTGACAGCGAAGTTCTTTCCACAGGCTTCCACCGGCAGCTTTATCGGCATAAATGTGGCGATAGATCGTCTCATGGCTAATTCCAACTCGGTTAGCGACTTGCTCAGGACTCCATTTATTATGGAGATAATGCACCGTCTGTGACCATTGTTCAGCAGTGATCTGCACAGCATTACGGGATCCCAATGAGCGTTTCGTGGCCATCAAGCAGGCTTGATAAGGCCGATAACCTCGACCACCCGTATTACGGGCAATCTCTCTGCTGATCGTCGACTTATGTCGGCCCAGCAAATCAGCAATTTGTTGTTGTGTATTTCCAGCAGTCATTAGAATGCAAATCTGATATCGTTCTTCTTGGCTAAGGTGTTTATAGGTCATGGGCTACTTTGACTTGGCGGTCTAGAAGCCTTGGATACTAAAGCATCCTTAGCCTCTTCTCATTGTTCAAAGTTGCACTTCGTAATAGAATTCACCTAATGAATTAATAAAGAACTCCAAGTTCAAATAGGACTCTAGTTTGCCTAGCAGTATTGCCATTTGCGCTGAAAACCAAACCTTCTTGATAATGGCTGGCCTTGACCCAAGAAAACTCACCCCTAGCAAAATATGACCCTGATTGGTAAGTGGGCGTGAATGTCAGGGCAAATGCGGAACTATTTGGACCATAAACTAAATATTGAGTATGAGAGTAATTGTAATCACTAGCTTTGATGCGCTCTAAGCGTAATGGCAGGTTAATAGTGGCGTTAGGAATGAAGTTGGAGTTGCCCAAGGAGTTGACGCGATAATTAATCATTCCAGCATATCCAAGAGTAGATGCTGATTGACCTAAATTAGTGATCCCATTATTTGGAATGACCGTATATTGAATATACGGCGTTATAGACCATGAACCTAGTTTAATAGCGTGCACTACATTATAAATTTGTGAGTTGTTCTGTAACAAGGGTGTGGAACTAGTAGCTACTGATGAAGTCTTGATAGCGCCACCAAGCATAATATTAGTCGAATGAAAGTCATTGAACTTGTAAGATACACCTGCGCCAATCCAGGTGTAGTCTCCAGATGAAAACCCATCATTTACAGTAAAGAAAGCACTGCTATTGGCATTGGAATAGTTGATTTGTGCGCCGCGACAGATAGTATTATTTTGATTTTCAAGTATTCCACGTTGAATATTTTGATTTTGGAATGTAAAAGGATTTTCATATCCTGGCATAGATAGTAATTTACCCAATGAAATGTTCCAATGCGAATCGGGGACGATAGAAATATAGGCATGGGGAACAAACCCATAGGTATTTCGAGTATTTTTAATGGAACGCTCAAAATTTGCGCCCAAGGTAGGCATAGCATAAGTTCCAGCTTGGATATAAAACTGTATGGGCCCGTGATTTTTTTGACCAATGACATGTACATTAGAAAAGTCATTAGAGGGTAGATTTGCGCCCAAGTCTGAGGGTCGATGCTGAAATGTCAAAGCGCTTGCAACAGATGAAAATTGTAATTCTCTTAAACTATAGTCATTAACAACACTAAATGGCTCATAAAAATGAAGAGTTTCATTCATTGCAGTAACAGATTTTAATTGATGTGCAAGCTCTTCAGAAAACCCCAAAACACTAAATGACAATAGTAGAGTTAATATAAATAAGTGCATGAAGAAATATAAATTTAATTTTTAACAAAAAATTACATTAAAATTTAAAAATAGATTATATTTTAGTTTGGAAGTAATAAATAAAAGCATTAATGATCACTATTAAGTGAAGAGTAACAGATTAATATTTCAATTTATAGAGATAATATGATTAGTCATCAATGCTTTGGCGCCCAAATTTTACAAGTCAATGATTTATTATTTTTAAGCGAGCTGTCTACAGCTTCAGATTTACCAAAAAGAGGTGGCATCCCAATTCTATTTCCTCAGTTTGCAGAGTGGGGAAATTTACGAAAGCATGGATTTGTTAGAGATTTAAATTGGCAACTGCAGTCTGGGAATCTAGATCATCAACATAAATCTATACATTATAAATTGCAAATTAATCCGCAAACCTATCCAAGATGGCCCCATAACTCAAATATTGAATTATTGGTAGAGAGTGAAGAAAAAATAGTTCATATTAAACTGACCATTACTAATACCGGTGTTGAATCTTTTAGTTGGAGTGGAGGATTGCATCCTTATTTTAAAATCTCAAACTTAATGGGGACTACGATTTCGGGGTTACAGAACACTCAAGGCATAAGACACGATAAAGAAGTCGTTCAGATGAATACCAATGAGCTTAGATTTACTAATGAATTATTTGAAGTTTTATTTGACTCGCCAGTCCCTTTGCTCTTGAACGCAGGCGATAAGACATTAAAAATCAGCAGCCAAGGATTTACAGAATGGATGATTTGGAATCCTGGTCAACAAGGGTGTAAGCAATTTAAGGATTTAAATGCTGTTGATTGGTTGGAGTTTATTTGTATAGAGCCTGTATGTGTTAGGAAATCAGTGCCACTCGATCCGCAGAAAAAATTCGTAGGGTCGTTAGTCATAGAGTTGTTAGATTAATTATATGAGAACAAGAACAATTAGTACGACACTCATACCACAAAAATTCAAGTTGGGCGAGTCGCCATTTTGGAATCCCAAGCTCAATAGTCTGAATTGGATTGATATTGAAGATCGCAAGTTATATACCATTGAGATCAGTAATTTAAAATTACAATCACTAGATTTGCCAGAAGAGCCTGGATGTATTGCACCATTGATATCGGGTGATATGCTGATTGCGATGCGTGATGGTATTTATATGTATAGTGGACAAAGTAAATTATTAAAAAAAGTAAAGGATGCTCCTTATCAATCCGATATAGAGAGATTTAATGACGGCAAATGTGATGCTCGGGGTCGCTTATGGACAGGTACGGTTTTTGAACCCAAAACAAGCAATCTAGCGGGCCTATATTGCTTTCAACAAAATACAGGCACTTATACGATTAACAAAATAGCTCAGAATAATATGACAGCTAATGGGCTCGCCTTTAGTCCTGATCATTTAAAAATGTATTGGTCAAATACGCCGGAGCATAGAATTGATGTCTTTGATTTTGATGTAGAGTCTGGTCATATAAATAATAGACGAATCTTCAAGCAGTTCCCGGCCAAAGGTGAAGTGCGCATATATGGTGGTAGGCCAGATGGTGCATGCGTAGACCAAGAAGGCTGTTATTGGGTTGCAATGTATGAGGGAGGACGCGTCTTGCGATTAGCATCTGATGCGACCGTACTAGAGGAAATCAAGCTGCCTGTTAAAAATCCAACAATGACTTGCTTGGGTGGCGTTGATGGTAGGCGCCTGTTCATTACAACAGCATCTAAAGGATTAACAGCTACTGAACTACTGAGTGCGCCGCTTTCAGGTTGCATATTTATGACTGATGTAGATGTGCCTGGATTACCAGTCAATTATTTTTCTGAATAACCATTAATTAAAAGGAATTAACATGCAATTAGGAATGATAGGTCTGGGGCGAATGGGTGGCAATATTGTTAGGCGCTTAATGTTAAACCATCACCAATGTGTGGTGTTTGACGCCAACGAAAATGCAGTCAATAGCCTAGCAACGGAAGGTGCGGTGGCATCTAAAGACTTAATTAATTTAATTAATCAGCTACAGAAACCAAGAGCGGTTTGGGTGATGTTGCCTGCTGGGGAAATTACAGAATCAACCATTAACGAATTAGGGAAGATTCTAGAACCGGGAGATATCATCATAGACGGTGGAAATTCAAACTATAAAGATGATGTCAGGAGATCTCAAGAATTAGCACCCAAAGGCATAAGATATATTGACGTGGGCACTAGTGGCGGCGTTTGGGGGTTAGAGCGCGGATATTGCATGATGATTGGTGGGGATAAGCACGCATTTGATCATTTGGAGCCCATATTTAAAAGTCTAGCGCCTGGCATTGGATCGATAGAACTCACAAAAGGCCGTGATCCGAATCAGTCGACTGCAGAGCAGGGCTATTTATATACGGGACCTGCAGGCTCAGGGCACTTTGTAAAAATGGTACATAACGGTATTGAATATGGGTTGATGCAGGCCTATGCAGAGGGGCTAGATATATTAAAAGGGGTATCACAAGATATTATTCCTAGCGAAAGAAGGTACGATTTAAATCTCGCCGATATTACTGAGCTATGGAGAAGAGGGAGCGTTGTATCCTCTTGGTTGCTTGACCTCAGTGCAATCGCACTGGCTGAGGATCCACAATTAAAAGCATTTACAGGCCATGTTGATGACTCTGGTGAAGGACGTTGGACAATTATGGCAGCGATAGAGGAAGCTGTTCCAACGGATGTGTTATCGGCTGCACTTTATACAAGGTTTCGTTCGCGCCAAGACCATACGTTTGCAGAAAAATTGTTATCCGCAATGCGTAAGCAATTTGGTGGTCATCAAGAATCTAAAAAGGAAAAATAAAAATGCATCAAGAAATTGAACATGAAGTCATTCCGCATGGCGCGCAAGCGCCTTCATGTGCAATGGTTATATTTGGTGGTGGTGGGGACCTTACCAAGCGACTGCTGATGCCAGCAATATACAATTTAGCGAGAATTGATCTATTGCCCGAAAAATTTGTGTTAATAGCTGTTGATCGACTAGAGCTAACAGACGAGAGCTATCGATTACATATTAAAGAAGCAATTACTACTTTTGCAAACGATAAACATTACTCGCAGAAATTAGATCAAAAAAAACTAGATCAGTTATTAAAATCAATTTACTATTTAAAAGGTGATTTTAGTGATCCGCAATTTTATAAACAGTTAGACAAGACTTTAAAAACGCAAAGTTTAAATCACCAAATATTATCCAACACACTATTTTATTTAGCAGTAGGCGCACGATTTTTTGGGACAATTGTCGATGAGTTGGGCAGGGCTGACTTATTAAAAGAGGAGGCAGGATATTGGCGTAGAGTCATTGTGGAAAAGCCTTTTGGCAATAATGTTGAATCCGCAAAAGAATTAAATCAGCAATTACGTAGAAACTTACAAGAAAAGCAAATCTATAGAATGGACCATTTCCTAGGCAAGGAAACGGTACAAAATATCATGATGATGCGGTTTTCGAATGCAATATTTGAACCATTATGGAATAGAGACCACATTGATCATGTTCAGATCACTGTATCAGAAACAGTAGGAGTAGAGAAACGAGCAAACTTTTATGAGGCAACTGGAGCACTCAGAGATATGGTGCCCAATCATATATTTCAGTTATTAGCACTCACCGCAATGGAACCGCCCCCCTCGTTTACTGCTGATTTAATAAGAAATGAAAAAACAAAAGTATTAAATTCAGTGCATCGCATCAATCCTGTGACTGATTCCATCCGAGCGCAATATACAGTAGGGCAACGAGATGGTGTTGATTTTAAAGGATATAAATCTGAAGAGGGCGTATCAGCAGAGAGTAAAACCGAAACCTATGTAGCGATGAAGTTATGTATAGATAATTGGCGTTGGGCTGGCGTACCGTTCTATTTAAGAACAGGTAAGGGGCTGAAGCAAAGATATAGTGAGATTGCTATTCAATTTAAAACGCCTCCGCTATCGATATTTAAAAATACTAATGTTTCTACACTAAACCCAAATATGTTAGTCATTAAACTTCAACCAGAAGAAGGCGCTAGCTTAACCTTCGGCGCAAAAATACCTGGCCCTAAAGTTGAAATTGGACAAGTGCATATGGATTTTCACTACAAAGATTATTTTCAAAATGCACCCAGTACAGGTTATGAAACATTGGTGTACGACTGTATGATTGGGGATGCTACATTGTTTCAGCGTTCAGACAGTGTCATTGCAGGCTGGGAGATCGTACGGCCTTTGCTAAACTACTGGACCGAGAGCGCAGCACCACTAGCCTATTATCCCGTAGGGTCTGATGGTCCTGTAGACGCAGATCAGCTATTTGTGTCGTCATCTCAGGGGTGGCGTAAGTCTTCATAAAAGTAAATATCATTAGAAGTGTAAAAAACTACTCATTTTAAGCTATAAAAATCCCAAAATACTTTAAGACGTGAGCAGTTATTGCGAAGCAAGCAATCGTCACTAACATACTAATTGATATAGAAAACCAGAAGCCATATTTAGATAATAGAAACGGCAAAATCAGGAACATTGGCAGAGTAGGAATAACATACCAAAATGTGTAGTAGGCATGATTTGAAATCTTGGACATGGGTTGATCTTCTATATACAACCAAAATAGCGTGATTAAGGTGATTAGAGGTAGGGCTGAGATTAACCCTCCTAATTTGTCGTTACGCTTTGCAATTTCTGAAATCATCACAATGAGCCCAGAGGTGATTACAAATTTAAATATTATCCAGGGCATGTTAATCCTTAAATATTAAATTTTTTAATGGTAAGGCACTACTATAGATCTAAATTTCCAATGCAGTGTAATAATCTTAATTAATCGGGAGTATCAGATGAATTCGCTATTCGCTAAAATTTTTATTATTGTAAATAACATCATTTCTTGGATCTTGATTCTATCGATTGTACTGTTTGGCCTGTATCAAATGAGTCGTGGTAATGTTATGCAAGGCGTAGCTATCATTGTAATAGGAGTCATTGTTTGTTCAATGCTATTTGGAATATTTGCGATATTCATAGAAAATCATAAGATATTAAAAGAAATCTTAGAGATTCAGAAGGAAAATAAGGGCGCTTAGCCATGCATGAGTTCTAATATCTAATAAGGTTAGTCGTGATGAGTGCCTACACAAAGCAAAAAATATGAAAATAAATAAAAAAATAGTAATACAACAACAAAGCAAATTGCTGAAGGTGATGTCTGCGCATAACCCACTTTCAGCTAAGCTAGCAGAACAGGCTGGATTTGATGCAATATGGGGCAGTGGTTTTGAACTTTCCGCGAGTTTCGCTGTACCAGATGCTAGTGTGTTACCAATGAGCGTTCATTTAGAAATGATGCGTGCAATTGCAACTGTTATTAGTATTCCGTTAATTGCTGATATCGATACTGGTTTTGGAAATGCAGTTAATGTGCATTATGTTGTGCCCCAATATGAAGCAGCTGGCGTGTCTGCAGTGGTCATGGAAGATAAAAGTTTTCCCAAAGACACCAGTTTAAGAGACAATGCGCGTCAAGATTTACTTAGAATTGATGAATTTCAAGGTAAAATTAACGCTGCAATCGATGCAAGAAATAGCAAAGATTTTCTGGTAATTGCACGTGTAGAGGCACTAATAGCAGGTTTAGGTTTGGACGAGGCAATCAAGCGTGGTTTAGCTTATGAGGAAGCTGGCGCAGATGCTATTTTGATCCACTCTAAATCTAAAACGCCTAATGAGATCGTTGTATTTATCAATGCATGGCCTGGAAAGGCACCGTTAGTATTAGTCCCAACAGCGTATCCACAACTCAATGAAACGGCCATTGCCAAAACTGAGAAGGTTGGTCTAGTGATATATGGAAACCATGCGATCAGAGGTGCAGTATGGGGTATGCGCCAAATTTTTGCATCCATACGTAAGCATGGTGGAATTGAAGAAGTGGATCAGGCGCTGCCAACAGTCAATGAGATTATTGATCTGCAGGGTGACCGTCATATGCGAGATATAGAAAGCCGATTTTTAAGATAGATGGATAGATCTATAAGTAAATAGAAAAATACCATGACTCACGCTGTTAAGTAGTGTGTGCCTTAAATTAAAGATACTCAAGAATGGGATGTTAATCAGATGGAAATGAGTACAAAAGAAACAGGTTTATTGCGTTTATTTGCACAGAATAAAGAATGGGTGAAAAAGGTAGTCGATAAAGATCCAGACTACTTTTTAAGATTAGTGGATCAGCAAAATCCAGAATATCTTTGGATTGGCTGCTCCGATTCCAGAGTGCCTGCCAATCAGATTGTAGGGCTAAACCCTGGTGAAGTGTTTGTACATCGCAATATTGCAAATATAGTTGCGCATACCGATTTTAATGCTTTGTCAGTCATTCAATTTGCGATTGATCAGCTTAAGGTTAAACATATTATTGTTGTAGGGCATTATGGTTGCTCAGGCGTAAATGCTGCGTTGAATAATTTGAAAATAGGTATTGCAGATAACTGGATAAGGCACGTAAAGGATGTACATGATAAGCATCACAAGGAGCTTTCTGCAATCGCCGAGGATGGTATACGACTCAATAGATTATGTGAACTAAATGTATTAGAGCAGGTGGTTAATATTTGCCAAACTTCAATGGTTCAGGATGCTTGGGAGGCGGGGCAGGAGTTATCTGTGCATGGGTGTATATATAGTTTGCAAGATGGCGTACTACGAGATTTAAGTACTACGATCTCTAGTCTAAGCGAACTTAAGGTGAAGCATCTCTTATCGCTAACAAAATAAAAGGGCAAATGCCGCATATTAATTGCCTTTTTAATAAAAAAATATTACGAATATAAATTAGCTGGGTTTTTTATTTCGGGCTCGAATATTAAGGAATTCGACAATCAGCGAAAAAGCCATTGCAAAATAGACATAGCCTTTAGGAATATGCACATCAAGACCTTCAGCAATTAATACAACTCCGACTATCGTCAAAAAAGACAGGGCAAGCACTTTTATTGAGGGGTGGCGATGAATAAATTCTCCAATAGACTTGGCGAAATAAAGCATCACGATTACGGATAATAAAACGGCAGCGACCATAATTGAAATTTCATCGACTAAACCTACCGCAGTAATTACACTGTCCAGTGAGAACACAATATCGAGTATGCCAATTTGAACAACCGCAGCTAACATTAGCTTACGTTTTGTGCCTTGCAGTGGCGCTGCAGAGCTCTCGTTTTCAGTATTTTCTTGTGCTTCGACTTCGAGATAAATTTCATTGCTAGACTTCCAAAGTAAGAAGAGGCCGCCAACTAAGAGAATGAGATCGCGCCCGCTAATATCTTGCTGTAAAAGCGTGAACAAGGTTTCTGTGAGCCCCATTACCCAAGACAGGCTGAGTAATAATAATATCCTAGTGACTAAAGCAAACACTAAGCCAAACTGACGTACGGAGTCGCGAATATCATGGGGCAGGCGGTTAGCCAATACACTAATAAAGATAATATTATCAATGCCAAGTACAATTTCTAGAGCAGCGAGTGTGAAAAAGGCAATAATGGTATTGGGATCAAGAATAAATTCAATCATAGTCAATATCCTAAAGTGATGTATGAAGATTAAAGCATTTGGTCTATTTTTAAAAGTGATAAAACACCGAGTGTAGCAAAAATAAGGGCTGCAGAAATGCGTACTAATCGCATGGGAATTTTATTTGCAAATTGATTGCCAATAAAAACGGCGGGCACATCAGCAATTAACATTCCAAGGGTAGTTCCTAAAACCACAATGATTGGCATTGCATAATGCGCGGATAAGGCTACAGTCGCTATTTGTGTCTTATCGCCCATTTCAGCTAAAAAGAAAGTGATTAAGGTTGCTCCAAAAATACCAAAGTGATTTGCCATGAGCGTTTCTTCTTCTTCGATTTTATCTGGCACTAGTGTCCACAATGCCATCGCAAAAAAAGAAATAGTTAATAACCAGCGCAGTTTTTCTGGCGAAATGATGGTGGTAATCCACGTGCCTAAAGCACCTGCAATGCCGTGATTAAACAAGGTTGCAATCAAGATGCCAAGAATAATTGGCACTGGTTTTTTAAAACGTGCCGCTAATATAAATGCAAGTAATTGGGTTTTATCACCAATTTTAGCAATGGCGACAATGCCTGCAGATAATAAAAAAGCTTCCATTTGTTGCCCTTGAGAAATGAACAGTAATTAGGTTATGCAAGTGAACTGGTAAAGGGCAATAAACACATCATGAATACATAATAAACTATTAGATGATGCTTTTTAACTTCTCCAGAAATTGAGTTTGTCCCAAATTAATTTGAGATTGCCAGTCGTTGACAGAGTTGTCATTAGCTTCGTCAGAAATAAATTTATAAGCACTCCAAGAAATATTAAATGCACAAGCAACCTTGGCAATGGCAAATAATTCCATGTCAACAATATCAACCCCCTGTTGAGCAAGCCAAGGATCGTTGTTTTGAACAAAGCTATCTCCAGTGCCGCATGTATAAGTGCCTGAGTTTGAGAAATACGCATTGGGTTGATTAGAAAAGGGTACATCACCTCGGGGAGCGAAGGGCTCAACCAGCATATCGCGCTGAATAACTTTACGAACATCAATCAAACCATGTAATGCTAAATTAATCTTGCCAACAGTGCCAAAGTTGATGATATGTGTAGGTTGGTAGGTATTTATTGCTTGGAAGGTAGCCATTGCAGCGTTTAATTTACCTATGCCAGAATAAACAATAGGCATTTGAGCGGGGATCGCATTAGAATGTAGTTCGTTCTCTAGGGCAACAATGATAATTGTTTTTGATTTCATGGGCAGATAATGAATTTAATAGACTACTTACCAACAGTACCAGATTTTCCAAAGCCAGGGATTATGTTTAAAGATATCTCTCCCCTGCTAGCAGACCATAGAGCATTAAAACATGCAATGCGGCAATTGTATGAGTTAAGTTTGTTTTGTCAATATGATTATTTGCTTGGGATTGAGTCTAGAGGATTTATATTTGCATCGGCGCTAACTCAATTCAGCAATAGCGGATTAATTCTAGCTAGAAAACCGAATAAGTTGCCGATGGCTACGCATAAGCAAACATATGGTTTGGAATATGGGTCAGATAGCCTAGAGATTCAGCAACATATAGTACCTAAAAATGCTAGGGTATTATTAGTAGATGATGTACTGGCTACAGGCGGGACATTGCTTGCAGCAGCACAATTAATACGAAAAGCTGGTGCAGAAGTTTGCGGAGCCATAGTGTTGTTAGAAATTACAGAATTAGAGGGTAAGAAGCGCTTAGGTCATGAAGCTATAGAAACCAAGGCCTTGTTGTCAATATAAAATAGTCGAAATATATAAAGCTATGATCGATAGCCCGATAAAAAATATTGTTTTAAGCGGAGAATACGTACGATTAGAGCCATTATGTAAAAATCATAATCAGTCCTTGATGGAGGCAGTGATTGATGGTTCCTTGTGGGAGCTATGGTATACATTTATTCCAAAACCGGAAGATATGAGTCTTGAAATAGATCGTAGATTAGCCTTGCAGGCGCAAGGTAAAATGTTGCCCTTTGTAGTGATAGATCAGATACAAAATAAAATTGTAGGGATGACAACTTACATGAATATTGATCAGGAAAATAATCGTGTTGAGATTGGATCTACTTGGTACAGCAAAAGCGCTCAAAAAACACGAATCAATACGGAGAGTAAATTTCTATTGCTAGCCCATGCATTTGAAACCTTAAAATGTATTGCTGTTGAATTTCGTACACATCGGGCTAATCTCATCAGTCAGAGAGCGATTGAGCGTTTAGGTGCAAAATTAGATGGGGTATTAAGACAACATCAAATGCATCGGCATCCGAGGGCTCAGGGTTTATATCGTGATACTTATGTTTATAGTATTATAAATAGTGAATGGTTAAGTGTTAAAACTAAGCTGCAAGAATTGTTATTACAATGATCTTAAAAGAGGAAGCTTATGAAAAAACTAAATTGGGTATGGATTCAATATTTAATGCTGTGTTTAATGGCTCCAGCACTTGCAATTGCTCAGAATTATCCCAGTAAGCCAGTTCGTGTCATTATCCCCTTTGCTCCCGGGGGTGGTAGCGATATTACTGCGCGTCAATTTTCAGCTAAACTAACAGAGCATTTTAAACAGCAGTTTATAGCGGATAATCGCGCTGGTGCCGGTGGTGTTATTGGTATGGAAGTGGTTGCAAAGTCGCCTCCAGATGGGTATACCATTATGATGATGTCTGGAAGTTTTTCTGCTTCTGCTGCGACCAATAAACCTGCATTTGATCCGATCAACGCAATACCTGGTGTTGCAGAGTTTGGAATAACGCCATTTGTATTGACAGTACATCCTTCGATTCCAGCTAAAACGACAAAAGAACTTATTGCACTTGCACGACAGAAACCAGATGCCTTAACTTATGGGTCTAGTGGGATTGGTGGATTAACCCATATGGCGACTGAGCTTATACTGAGCATGACAAATACCAAAATGGTACATGTTCCCTACAAGAGCACAGGGGCTGCAATGACTGATCTATTGTCAGGCCAGGCGCCTATCATTGTTGGAAGTTTGCTGCCTGTAGTCCCGCATATTGGCAGCGGTCGGTTACGAGGTTTGGCGGTTACTACTGCTAAACGTTGGTATTCATTGCCCAATATACCAACAGTTGCCGAGACTTTGCCCGGTTATGAAGTTGAACTCTGGTTTGGTGCAATGGCTCCCAGGAATACACCCTCAGCAGTCGTAGAGGCACTTAACAACGCAATTAATAAAATACTTCAAGAGCCAGATATGAAAGCCAATTTAGAGTCCCAAGGTATGGTTGCTACGGGCGGGACGCCACAAAAATTTAATGAACGTATCCGTCGGGAATATGATCGCTGGACAAAGGTGGTGTTAGATAGAGGTATTAAGGTTCAATAGGCGATACAGTGCTGGTTGAATATCGTATTATTTTATCGATTCTCTACGGATGAATAGTAATTTCTCATAAACCCTCCTATGATTTTCATAGGAGGGTTAGAGTTGGATTAAAGATGCTCGATATGAGGTTCGGAAAAAAGTTGTGGTAAATACATATACAGTTCAATTGTCGAGCCGATAAAAAAGTGGTGGGCCTTTTGAGTTCAGATGCAGTTTTTGAAGTCATCCATACAGGAGTGCGGCGTGCTACGTGCGCAGTATAAGTGCGCAACTTAAAAATACGTGGTGTTGATTGACCGTTCGAGCGTATATTGAAGGTAGTGCAGCAAACTAAAAAATATTAGCAAATGTAAAATTATTGTTCGTGTTTTATATATTGCATTCATGTCCTATCCAGATCGTTTGCTAAGTTATATTCAACAATTTGATTAGGGCCTGGACAAAAATTATTACACTGTTTTATGTTAAGTAAAATACTTATATTTTGAAATAATTTGGGTAGGTTTATGTATTTTTTAGAAGAATAGATATTGAGGTGATGAGGTTAGATTTGTTTGATCAAGCAAATCAAATATTCATTCATTAAGAAATTAGGTTATGTTCTTAGTGTACGATACAAGGTCTGTTATTTGCTTTTAATTTGATTCGTAAGATTTTGATTTAACCAATGTTCAAAGCTTTCTATTTTTGTTTGATCGCCTTGAAAATATATTGGTTGTATATCTGAGAAAGTTTTTTGTGCATGCTGATTTAAAAAATTGATTAAATGAATCGCCTTGTCGCTAGGGTCGTGTATAGGAAATTTGTTTAGTGTAAATGTAGCAGGAATTAGTCGTAATGCTTTAAATTTAGCATTAGAATCAAATAATATTTCAGGCAATACGGAGACGCTGGCAAATTGTCTAGCTTTGAGTCCGCCGGCGCCAATGAAATTACCAATAGAATGTAAAATCGGGGTGCCATCAATACATTCGGCTGCACGCAATACATGTGGGCCATGACCGATTAAAGCATGTGCACCAGCGTTTACCATGGCCTTAGCAAATTGCCGTGGATTTCCACGGTTTTCACCTAAAAATATTTCATTGTCGGCACTAATCTTAATAGCGCTATCG
>CAISJL010000048.1 GCA_903885665.1 uncultured beta proteobacterium
GTTCTACAGTTTTGGGCAATCTTGCAGCTATGGGCACGTCACTCGCGAGTGGTCATGGATTTACGCAAAGCTTTGTAGAGCATGGCGTTATTATTGGTTTAGTGTCGGTTCGTGCTGATTTGACATATCAGCAGGGCCTTCCACGCATGTGGTCAAGGTCTACACGTTATGATTTTTATTTTCCTGCATTTGCTACGCTTGGTGAACAAGCTATTCTTAATAAAGAGATTTATGCTAGAGGTAATTCAGCAGATAATGATGTATTTGGTTATCAGGAGAGATGGGCTGAGTATCGTTATAAGCCCTCGATGATTACTGGTTTGTTTAGATCAACTACAAGTGGTACGTTAGATGCTTGGCATTTGGCGCAGAAGTTTACGGCATTGCCAACTTTGAATAATACGTTTATTCAAGATACACCACCTGTTGAGCGTGTTGTTGCCGTTGGTGCAGCCGCAAACGGGCAACAGTTTTTATTTGATAGTTTCTTTGACGTTACTATGGCTCGACCAATGCCGATGTACTCTGTACCCGGCTTGATCGATCATTTTTAATATGTTTGGATCTATTCTTAGTACAGTGGGGAATATGTTCCTTGGTTCACAAGGAATTCCCCCTTTTATTCCTAATATTGATTCGAATTGGGGCGAAGGTGGTCATGTTAGCCCCGTACAGGATTTAGTGGCTCATGCAGATGCAAAGTCTGATCCATTTAGTTGGAGTAGTTTAGCCCCGTCTGCTATCGGGGCGGTTGGTTCATATATGGGTGCTAGCGAAGCTAATAAAGCGTCAGCGTCACAAGCAAGATCACAGATGGAGTTTCAAGAGCGTATGAGTAGTACTGCTCATCAGCGTGAAGTTAAGGATTTAATTGCTGCAGGCTTAAATCCAATGCTTAGTGCGAAATTGGGTGGTGCAAGCAGTCCAGCAGGTGCTATGGCTCCGGTACAGAATGTATTAGGGCAAGCAACTGCAAGTGCTGCACAAAATTACCAATTAGAGACACAAGCTAAGTTGATAAGAGCTCAAGAAAAAGCTACTCTTGAGCAAGCAGATTATACAAATGTACAAAAGTTAGTAGAGTTAACTAAGATGCCAGGTCATGAGAAGTATGCCCGCCAGATAGAGGCTACTATTGGTTCACTTATTGGAAGCGCAGAGGCTAGTGCTGCATCTGCAAGATATAATCAAGCGTTAGGTAAATTAGCGGAACAAGGTATTTCTCCTAGTAGTGATCCGTATTGGTATAGAGATTTAAAGCGTATGATTGAAAGGTTATTTGAGCAATCACGTAGTAGTGCTCCTAAAAATAATCCTTTAATGCGTAATATAGAAGATTTTGGTAAGAAGTTAAATTATTAACCGCACCAATTTTATTGGGGCGGAACTAGGTCTATGAATATGAAAGATAAAAAATTGCCATTTTTGCGTACACCATATAATTATGATGTTGATAAGGTTTCTGATGAGACTGGGCTTTCATGCCCCGAGTTAACATTGGCTCAGCAGAATTTTAGGGACGAATGTGATATTAATTACATTGTTCGTCAGTTTGGTTTAACCGGTGAATTGCCCGGTAAACCTTTGAATCCCCAATATGGGGATTTTACAGGGGTTTTGGACTATCATTCGGCAGTTAATGCCGTATTGGCAGCCCAAGATGATTTTATGGAGCTGCCAGCCCAGATGCGGAGTCGGTTTAATAACGACCCCGCTCA
>CAISJL010000049.1 GCA_903885665.1 uncultured beta proteobacterium
CCTCACATGATTATTCCTGGCCAACACCGCTGTGTATTGTTTGATGTGGATGGCACGATTGCCGAGACAGAAGGACAAGCTCATCTTCCAGCGTTTAATCGCGCGCTGGAAGAGGCGGGTTTGCCTTGGCGATGGACGCATGCTGATTACAAGCGCTTACTAAAAACAGCGGGTGGTTTCGAACGCCTGCTACGTTATGCCGAAGAAACCGGTAACGATGCCGGCGCACTGCGTAATTTGCTGTCCGGTGTACATAAGAATAAAAATAAACACTTCGCAGATATTCTCGCTTCCGGCGCTGTTAAACCACGCACTGGATTTGCTGAGCTGATTCATAGCCTTACACGTCACGATATTCGATGGGCTGTGGTCACCACCACCAGTCGATCGAACTGGGACGCGCTGTGGAACTATTCACTTTCACCGTTGGGATTACCTTTACCAACCACCATCGTGGTGGGTGATGACGTGCAAGCGAAAAAACCCGATCCTGAAGCGTATCTTTTAGCGTTGCAGCGCTTGAGCTTGAGTGCTCATGATTGCTACGTTATTGAAGATTCCCGTAATGGCTTATTAGCCGCCGGCGGCGCTGGTTTGCCCGTGGCGATCGTGCGCAGTGAGTTCTTTGCTGATGAATCGTTTGAGGGTGCAGCGGTGGTGGTGGATGAGTTAACGGAGTTGGTGGTTTAAGTACTCTGGCAATTCGCCCTTTAAGTCCTCAGTTTCTCTTTGTGACGAACCAAGACCAATGAGTTTGGCCTCGCACTTCGAGCATGTGTTGATGATGCCTTTGGCCTAAAAAATCACCCATTTCCACCCAATTTACGAATGTTTGACGTAGAAATGGGTGTTAATGGGTGTATTATTGGTTGCATGTTACATTCAAACACCCTTCAAATCACACCCGAGATTCTGAGCCTGGTTGCTCGGATCGACGAATTTAAAGGTGCATGGCAGGCCTTGGGGACACTTGCGCCTGAGCGACTTTTGGCGCTACGGCGGGTGGCGACCATCGAAAGCATCGGCTCGTCCACCCGTATTGAAGGCAGTAAGTTAACTGATCGCGAAGTAGAGCGCTTGCTTTCCAACTTGGCCATTAAGTCCTTTGACAGTCGTGACGAGCAGGAGGTGGCCGGTTATGCTGAATTGATGGATCTAGTGTTCAGCTCGTGGCAGGACATTCCGTTCAACGAAAACCACATCAAGCAACTGCATCAGGTTTTACTGCGCCATAGTGAAAAGGACGCGCGCCATCGGGGGCAGTACAAGACCAATTCGAACAGCGTTGCCGCATTCGATGAAAACGGGATACAGATTGGCATTGTCTTTGAGACCGCCACGCCATTTGATACGTCAAGGTTGATGGCTGAGTTGGCGTCGTGGGTGAATGATGAACGGGGGAAGGGGCACCTGCATCCTTTGTTGATCATCGCGATCTTCGTTGTGGTGTTTCTGGAGATTCACCCCTTTCAGGATGGCAACGGACGTTTGAGCCGAGGGCTGACGACCCTGTTGCTAATTCAGGCCGGCTACGCTTATGTGCCCTTCAGCTCGCTGGAGAGCGTGATCGAGCTGAACAAGGAAGCCTATTACCTGGCCCTGCGCCAGACGCAAGGCACCATCCGCACGGAGGAGCCTAATTGGCAGCCA
>CAISJL010000050.1 GCA_903885665.1 uncultured beta proteobacterium
ATCATTTATTTGATATCACGAATTTTATAGCTCTAAAGAATTAGTTAGTCATTTCGGCAAGAATATTCTTAGACAGATAAGAATAAAAAAAACTCAGGCAACAAAGAGAATCAATAATAAGTCACAGCAAATAAATTTGAAAACGTTTTAATGCTTGCATATTCTCGATAGATTTTCATTCACCCAAACGCTTTCTATTACCTTTTGAATAGGCTTATAAAGCGCTTAACAACGGCAACTAACTATCGACTACGAATGCCATTATCCTCACTCTTTAATTCTACACTCTTGAAAATATTTTATTGTGGCTGAATCTTAGCGGCAGCCACAACTTTACGCCACTTTTCAATATTACGACGTACGTAGTCTGCGTATTGCTCGGGAGTGCTGGATATCGGTTCTAATCCGAGGTTAGCATAACGTTCAATTAAATCTGCACTCTGCGACGCCTTAACCACAGCCTGACTCAACTTATTCACAATGTCTTTCGGTGTATGTGCTGGTGCGGCCAGGCCATATGCAGAATCCACGGTAAAATCCGGGTATCCTACCTCAATAAATGTTGGGACATTAGGCAGACCACGAGCTCGCTTAAGGCTAGCGGTAGCAAGCGCACGCAACTTCCCAGCCTTTACCATCGGAATGGTTGGAGGTACAGAAATAAACATTGCATCAACATGTCCACCAATCACATCATTCATAGCGAGGACAGCCCCTTTATAGGGCACGTGCAACATATCAATATGCTCGACAAGTTTCAGCATCTCACCAGCCAAATGCAGAGACCCTCCAGTGCCAGATGATCCGTAATTGAGCGTATTTTTTCGCGCTCTAACCATTGCCACAAACTCTTTAATTGTTTTGACTGGCACCACAGGGTTCACCACAAAAGTAATGTCGCTATTAGCGGTCAAACTAATTGGCGAAAAATCACGTATGGTGTCATAGGGTAGGCGTGAAAATGCCACTGGGTTAATCGTAAATGCTGATGTTGTCGCCAACAATGTATAGCCGTCAGGTGATGCTTTAGAAACCAAATCACTGGCTATAGACATATTTGCACCAGGTCGATAGTCGACCACAAAGGGTTGGCCCAATAATTCCTGTAGCTTCTGAGTTATAGGCCGCACCACCAAATCAGCTGGCCCTCCTGCGGCGAATCCGACCAAAGTGCGGACAGGTCTCACTGGATAGTCTTGGGCATAAACAGCAAAGCAAAAATTGAATACTAAAATAAAAAATAATTTCAAATACATAATAATAACTTTCACAAAACGATTTCAATGGTTATGGCAATTTAATATTCTCGAAACATACGTTTGATTTCAGAAATATCACTGGTGCGTGTCAGCCCCAGCATTAATAAGATTCTAGATTTTTGCGGATTTAGAGTATCAGCAGGAACCATCCCTTCTGCATCAAATTCCTTGCGGGAAATTACACGTCCATTACCAGTTCGATTAGATCGAACAACAATGGCGCGAGATCCAATCGGACCAAGCAGTTTTAGTGCCTCACGCTCAGCATCAGAAAGACCGCCCGCCCCAGTTCCTGCAATTACAATGCCTTTTGCACCCGATACCCCTAAGGCTTTAATTAGCGCTAGACTCGGCTCAGAATATGCATACAATATTTCTACAGATGGGAGTGCTGTCAATCCAGAAACATCAAATTCAGAGTTAATGGTATGTCGCTTTGTTGAGGCTTTGTAGAAAGCAACCTCATCTGAATCAACATAACCCAAGAATCCTAACTCGCCAGATCGAAATGCTTCTACACGATATGTATTTGATTTTGTTACATCTCGAGCGCCGTTTATTTCTTCATTCATCACAACCATCGCCCCCTTACCTCTAGATACGGGGGCGCCAGCAACACGTATAGCATTCAATAAATTTAATGGTCCATCTGCACTAATTGCAGTTGCTGGCCTCTGCGCACCAACCAAAACAACTGGTTTATCTGATTTAACAGTTAAGTGTAAAAAATAAGCTGTTTCTTCTAATGTATTGGTGCCATGCGTGACCACCACACCAGAGACTTTGGGATCTTGCTTAAAAATCTCATTAATACGGTTCGCTAATTTAAGCCAAATCGCAGGATTCATATTAGTACTGCCAATGTTTGCAATTTGCTCAACCCTGACTTGCGCATAGCCTTTAATTTCGGGCACTGCATCTATCAGCTCCGATCCTAAAATAGAACCAGACTTGTATTCGGTCAAACTCGTCGATGACCCCCCTCGACCAGCAATAGTTCCACCCGTGGACAATACAACCACTAATGGCAAATCGGCGGCATAACAGCTCGAGATTACAATCAAAAAAGTCGGAGCAAACAAACAAGCTGAAAATATACTAAACAACCAAATCTTTATACGCATAATGTTTCCTAATCATTTAAGAGTTGCCCATGTTAAAAACTTTGAGTTTCATATCTAAAAATATGGTTTGAATTTAGTTTTTATATAAAAAACTATACTAATTGCAATTCCACTCCAAATTCATTCATCAGCACTGCACTAATTTCCGCATAACATACACCAGCACGCTGTACCTTAAAGTTTGAAAAGTTAATCATTGTGCTTGAGACCCCGAGATCGTTTGCATATTGCGATGGCCCATAATCAATGACTACATCGGCAATATTAATAATTTCAGGCTCAATATCACATACGCGATATCGACTACCTTTTAAGGAGGTGTTTGCAGACGAGCCCACAAAAAGTTCACCGCTTTGCACTGTTAAATCAGCGATAGCCGCCCTCAGAGTACCAGCATTTAACAAAATATTTAGTGTTTCACTTTTAACAGCATTAGCCAATACAAACGGGTCCATTCGTTGTAGCAACGCATGCGTTTTGCGATAAGGGGCTATCACGGCTACAGGTAAATTATGCTTATTGGTAAGACTATCTATCATTAATTTTGCTTGATCAGACAATATATGCACTTCATCTTGGAACTGGCCGCTACCCACAATACCGGTAGGTTTATCAAAGCTTCTACCCTTAGCGGCATAAATACGTCTCACTGCATCAGCCGTTCTCGCCAATACCGCATAACCCACATCGAGATGTATAACCGCAACGCCACCATTGCGTACGCACTCGAACACGCTGTTTGCGTCACTCTCAATATCATGCCCTGTCATTGCAATTGCCATTAATAAATATATTCAGAGAATGAAAAAATAAAACCCCTATAATAAAAACATAGCACTTTTTAATATTCCAAAAAAATACCCTTATTTTATGGGTTTTGTGCCTTTTACTTGAGTGCGATGTAGCAATCGACGCTCAGCATCATCAAATGCTGTACGCTTATGCATCACGCAGCGATTGTCCCAAATCATCAAATCACCCACAGACCACGTTTGAAACCAAGCATCGCCAGTTTGCGTAGTATGCGCCCACAATCGACCTAATAAATCTTCACTCTCTTGAAGCGATAAACCCACTACATAACTAAATGGGCGCCGCCCAAGGAATAATGCACGTCGACCAGTCACTGGATGGCGCCTAACTGCCGGATGTATGGCACCAGGGGCATCACGTGGATCACTCACTTCAGCAAAACCTTTACGCAAATGCCCTGCACTATTACGACTGGAATCATGCTTAATTTCTGAATGTTCAACAATTGCTTTTAAATCTGCAGGCAGTGACTCATAGGCCTCATACATATTTAAAAATCCCGTTAAACCACCCTCTTTTGTAACTTCTATAGCATAGAGCAACGCTGCTGACGGTGGAGTGTCGTTATAGGACATATCAGTATGCCAGACCGCCTCACCGTAACCTAAACTTCCAATAACCTCGCCATTAACTTTGATATTAGACATCACTGCAACCTGAGGATAACCCTCTAACCACTCTTTACCACGGGTATTCACTGGCGCTTGATCCAACTCACCAAAACGCGCACTAAAGGCTAACAAATCTTCTTTGGTCAACTGTTGACCTCTGAATCGCAGTATCAAATGATCCATCCAAGCAGCGTGAATTTTTTGAAATGCAAGCGCTGATATTGGCATTGATAAATCAACGCCAAGTACATCAGCGCCGATATGCCCACCCAACTTCGCAATCGAAATACTTTCTACACTATTCACTGAATTTACTGGCATATTACCCCCAAGTTTCATTTCACATATTAAATGGTAGATTATTTTCTAAGCTTCACTAAGCGACTCACTGCCTTAGTGCCACCGCTCCAAGTCGGCAGATAAGCTGCTTTAATACCTACCCCGCCGGCGACCACAATCATGACGTCATCCGGTGATAGCGCTATACGCAACAAATCGTCAACAGCACTGCCTGTACTCGCATTCACCTGCGCTCGATGCTCACGCACTGCAGTTGATAGCATGGACTTCGACAAGGTCGCACGCTCATAAATAGCCTGCTTAGTTGCACGCTTATCACATCCTCCTCTTACAAATGCATTGGCTATCTCAGGTGGCATAATAATTAAGGGCTCTCCGCCACCTAATAAACCAGAGTTGCCTGCACCACCTGCGATCAACATAGATTGGGCATAGGTTTGTGCAATATCTGCTGCATTCTGACTTATAGAATCGACAATCTCAATTGAACCCGATATACCAACAACTGTGACCACGCTGGCTTGCGGATCAAATCCACGATCAATATGCAAAGATGACCAAGGACTATCAATTGCATTTTCAGCAATACAGCAACTAAATTTCGCAGACTGACCCAGTGTTGCCATATCTAGCTCTCCTGGAATTGCACCACCAACATTGCGTAACACTAAACTCATAGCGCGACCAATGGTGGCGTTAGCCCGAAATCCTGGACCTAATACATTACTACCAGCGTTCAATCCTACAGCACCAACGATCGGGCCGTTAACAATAATCATCGGCGCCGCCGATCCTGTAGTCGTTGATATACCCACTAAATTAAATTCAGGGGCGGCAATTCCCTCAATAGCGGCACCAACTATAGGTAAATACTCAGGCCTACAACCCGCCATGACTGCATTTATAGCAACATCCTGCCATGTTACCGACGAAAATAATGGTGGTAGTTCAGCTAACATTGTGTTGGGGTTATATCCATGCATAGCCAACATAGCATTAACCCGCTCTGCTGTTGGCGGCACCACTGGTAGCCCATCAGTAATCCCTAACGCATGGATCGCATCTTGGGTCGCTTGCCAATAATCCACTTGGTCTACCTGGGATAGCTCCTGCCAAATATCCATAATCTACTTTCAACATTGAAAAATAATACCAACTACACACCAAACTTTTTTAGGCGTCACCAAACCCTATTTAATCAATACGAATATTGGCCGTTTTTATAACCTTACGCCATTTCTCAACATCAGCTCTGAGAAATACCTCTAACTCTGAAGCACTACTCGCAATAATATCAACGCCATCTTGTGCCACTTTTTCTTTAAATGCAGCAACTGTTAATCCACGTCTAATTTCTGATTGTAATCGATTAACTATGGCTGTCGATAAACCGACTGGCCCTAATAATGCATGCCAAGTCACCACTTCCATACCCTTATAACCGTTCTCATTAAGCGTCTGGATATCTGGAGCAATCACTTGGCGTTGCTCAGCTGCAACAGCCAGCATGCGTATGCGTCCGGCATCTTTATATGGGATTTGTGCTCTTAAAACATCAAACATGGTTTCGATATGACCACCTAGCAAATCAGTTCTAGCAGGAGCAGCACCCTTGTATGGTAAGTGTACAAGGTCAATTTTGGCAGTTTGCTTTAATAATTCAATTCCTAAATGACCAGCGCTGCCATTACCTGCACTACCGTAATTCATTTTACGTGGTTGATTTCGAGCTAGTGCCACAAACTCTTTAATTGTTCTAACAGGTACTGAAGGATGAACCACTAATGCATTATATTGTTTCGCGATCAAGGTAATCGGTGTGAAATCTTTAACAGGATCAAAGGGTGGTTTAGCAAATAGGCTCGGATTAACTGTATGTGTTCCATAACAGACATACAGCGTATAACCATCTGGTGGTGATTTCAGCACGAAATCGGCTGCAATATTACCGCTTGCTCCCGGTCTTGCATCCACCACAATTGGTTGACCCCATAATGGGGTTAAATGTTGTCCTATATAACGCGCCATCAATTCACTTCCACCACCAACTGGCGTGCCAATCACAATTCGAATTGGTTTGTTGGGATATTCAGATTGCGCATGAACTAAACTTGAATTCATTAACAGTACAGAACCTAAACCCAGTAACATTCGAAGACAATCATTAGATTTCATAGCCCTCCCCCTTTTTTTAACATGGTTGCGATAGGAGCAATCCACATCTATACGATTCACCATCTATTGACTCACATCTATTGACTCTATAACACTCATTGGCCAAATTGTGGACAGCACTACTTTGAATACCTGATTATGCCTAAAATTCAGAGGGCAAACCATGTATCAAAGACATCTACACGACAGCGATCAAAACAACGCCACCAAAGCATCGACAGCAGAAAGAGCATTGAGTTATGATCATCTTGTAGATACCTGGGTATAGTGGGTATAAAAAGAAAATAGGCATCTAGACGAACAACTATGGAATTGAACAATATGAACTTTTTAGCCTAGATCTAATCATAATAACCCATAATTTAGAATGATCTGGCCCCAATAATGATCTCCATATAACCGCATTCAATGATTTTATAACCGCATTCAATGATTTCTCAAAATTAGAAAATACACATATGGCAATGATAACTGGCAATGAACTAGTCGCTGAATCTTTAAAACGTATCGGTATTAAAGATTTCTTTTTTATTATGGGTGGGCCTATTAATGACACCCTCACAAATACTATGGCTAAAGGTATCCGTGGTATTGATGTCCGTCATGAACAAGCTGCTGCGATGAGTGCGCACGCCTATGCAAGGGTTACGAATATCCCAGGACTATGCATGGCAGCATCAGGGCCAGGAACTGTAAATCTGACCACGGGTCTTGCTAACGCTCTCATCGACTGCAGTCCGATCGTCGCCTTTGGTGGCTCAAGCCCTATCAATGAATATCTCACTGGGGCGTTTCAAGAAATCGATCAAGTAGCGTTAATGAAGCCTGTCACCAAATGGGCTAATCGGATTTACGACACGCACCGTATTCCTGAAATGATTGATCTCGCTTTCCGCCAAGCAATCTCCGGCAAGCCTGGTCCTGTATATTTAGACTTACCCTCCGATGTCATCAATAATAAAATTGAAGAGGATCTCGTCCGGTGGCCCGACCTCTCTAAAACTCTGATTAAACATCGGCCACAAGCCGATCCTAGGCTCATTGAGGAAGCCATTCAGTTACTAGCCGTCGCAAAAAAACCTGTTGTTCTTTCTGGTAGCGGTGTGTTGTGGTCAGATGCTGCACCAGAGCTGCATCAATGGGTAACTACCATGGGCATGCCCATTTACACCACACCCCAAGGACGAGGTGTATTACCAGAAGATCACCCCCATGCCTTTTTAAACGCTAGATCTACAGCACTAAAAGAAGCAGACCTGTTGATTATTGTTGGTACCCGACTCAATTATGTCTTCGGTCAAATCTCTCCACCACGCGTTTCTAACACCGCAAAGGTTATTCGAATAGATATTGATCCTGCCGAAATCAGTTCAAATACCCGCGTAAATTTAGGAATAGTTGGTGATGCAAAATTAGTATTGCAACAACTGCTAGCCGCAGCGAAAACGCGTATTCAATCGAATCAATTTATAGAATGGCGCGATCGCCTGAGTACAATTGATCAGTCTAAAAAAGCTGAATCAGAACAGGCATTATCCAATCAGCAAATACCTGTTCACCCTCTGCGTTTGTGCAAAGAGATTCGCGACTTTCTTGATCGCGATGCAATTCTCGTCGTTGATGGTCAAGAAATCCTAAACTATGGCCGACAATCGATACCTTCATTTAATCCACGCCATCGGCTCAATTCTGGAACATTTGGAATTATGGGTGTTGGAATGCCATTTGGAGTAGGTGCAAAGGCTGCAAGACCCGATCAACAAGTACTAGTACTACATGGCGATGGTTCATTTGGTTTAAATGCTATGGAATTGGATACTGCTGCTCGCCATAATCTACCGATTATTGTAGTGATTAGCTTAAATGGTGGCTGGACAGCCGATCCATTACGCGAGAAACCCGGTCGCGATCTCGGCTATACCCGCTTTGATTTATTTGCTGAATCTCTGGGTTGCCATGGTGAACTAGTTGAAAAACCTGAAGATATCCGTCCAGCTTTAGAGCGAGCCAAAATTGCCATCAAAAATGGTAAACCTGCACTAGTTAATGTTGTCACAGATTTTGCAGCGCGCGCAGTCACTGTACGATTCACCAAAACAGTGACTTAAGATCATACATTAGTAATGTTATTTTTAATGGTGTTATCAAAATGACAACTGTTATTTGGTCTGCTCTGTTTTGAGCGATTATAAAAAATTATTTATCCTCGTATGGAGCGCTTGTTGTTGCCCATTCAATTTTTCATGGGCACAACAAACTCCCAAAGAATACCCATCAAAAACAGTCAGAATAATCATTCCAAGCGCACCCAGTGGAGGCACTGATTTAATCGCGCGATTAAGCGCACAAAAAGTGGGTGAAATTTGGCATCAGCCAGTGATCATTGAAAACGTTAGTGGTGGCGCTACTAGAACAGGGATCAATGCCGTCGCGAAATCTAATCCAGATGGGTATACGCTATTATTAACAACGGTAAATTTCGCATTTATCCCTGCCATTTATTCAAAATTAAATTATGACCCTGTAATAGATTTTTCACCAATACTAATGCTTGCCAGTACCAACAGCTTGCTGGCTGTACACCCATCACTACCAGTTAGATCAGTTACGCAATTAATTGCACTTGCAAAATCAAAACCTAATAGCCTTCACATTGGTTCTGGCGGCAATGGAACAGTGGGCCACCTGGTGAGCGAAATGTTTCAGTCACAAGCTAAAATTAAATTAATGCATATCCCTTATAAGGGAACAGGACAGAATACAGTTGCTCTAATTAGCGGTGAGTTGCAAACATTGATTGCAAATCTTCCAGCTCTGCTCCCCTACGTGCGTAGCAATCGAGTTAGGGCCTTAGCGGTTACAAGTATGACTCGCGCTAGAGCTCTACCTAAATTGCCAACCATGGCAGAGTCCGGATTGCCAGACTATGAATATAATGGCTGGTATGGCTTATGGGCACCGAGTAAAACAGCATCGTCAATCACCCAAAAAATAAACGAGGACTTTAATAAAGCATTAATGGATCAAAGCATACATGAAAAATTTTTAGCATTGGATATTGATGTTACAGGCGGCACCTCAGATTTTTTTGCGCAGCATATTACAAAAGAACTAAAAAAATGGAATATTGTTGCAAAACAAGCGCAGATTAAAATTGAGTAACCATTCAAGGATTGGTGCAAAAATTCCTAATGCTCTAGTCAGCTTTTATACCATTCTCTTTTATCAGTTTTGCTAGCTTTGCAATATCTGTTCTGACCGTTACCGCTAAATCTTCGGGTGTACTCGCTACCACTTCGCTGCCTGCATTAAAAAACTTCTGCTTAATCTCTGCTTTATTAATAAATCGGGATATTTCGGAATGAATTTGCTGAATCAAATTAGACGGCAATTTAGCAGGTCCAAAGACTCCAAATGTAGCAACTGACTCATAACCAGGTAGCCCAGCTGCTGCGATTGTGGGTAACTGGGGTGCTAATGCTGAAGGCTGCGCACTAGTGACCGCTAAACCGCGTAGCTTTCCGGATTGTACAAATGGCGCAACAGTTGCAGCGTTATAAAACATAACATGCACTCGACCAGAAATTAAATCAGTAACCGCTTGCGATGGGTTTTTATAATTAACTCTGACAATATTTACACCTGCCATCGATTTAAATAACTCACCAGAGAGATGATTTGAAGAGCCGGCAGCACCTGAACCATAATTCAAAGCGCCTGGCTTTGTACGCGCTAATACAATTAACTCTTTAACAGTCTTTACCGGCAATGACGGATGAACTGCTAACAAGTTGGGGGACATCACGGCCAATGTGATGGGTGAAAAGTCTCGTTGTGGATCATAGGGAACGCCTGGTTGTAACTGCGGAGATAGCCACATTGTTGACGCTGAAAGTAGCCATGTGTAACCGTCTGGCAGTGATTTAGCCACAATATCCGCAGGAATTACACCTACCGGTCGATTATCAACAACCAGCTGTTGGCCAAAAGTTGCAGCTAACCCCTGGGCAATTAATCGTGCAGCAAAATCACCTCCACCACCAGAGCCGGGCACTAATATTCGTATTGTCCTACTAGGAAACGCATCAGCACTAAAAGCATCTACGTGAAAAATTAAGAACAATATCAAGAAAAAAGTTCGCGCAAAATGATTCAAGCTACAGTTCCTTTAATAAGTATATAAGATATAAGTTACGGCACTAGTGTTCTACAGAACCGTCTATGCCTTGATAGGGTTTTTAGATTGATATGCGGCAACATCAGCATCACTCATCTGCAACCACTCCTTGAGCACTTGCTCGGTATGTTCGCCTAAAATGGGTGCTGCAGTAATTTTCACATTTGAGGCAGACATTTTTACAGGCCAACCCGGCATAACCATATCACCGCGTGTTTTATGTGAGATTGGGGCAAACATTCCGCGTTTACGCAAATTGGGGTCCTCACTTAACTCTTGGGTATCTAATACTGCACCAGCTGGAACCCCTGCTTTTTGCAATGTCTCCATTGCTTCAATTTTAGTCCGCTGACTACACCAAGCACCCACTAATGCATCCACTTCTGGCGCATTCTTAGCTCGCGCCTGAGGGGTCGAGAAACGTGGGTCGTCGATTAAGTCTTCACGATCCATCACTTTTAATAATCGTTGCCAATGCCAATTGCCTGCACGCGTGGTGTACACCATGACGTAATCGTTCACACCGCCAGGCTGACATAAATATAATTCACTGGGTGCTGCTGCACCAAGAGAACTTTGATTACCAGAGCGCTCAACAGGCTTACCTTGCATTAATTGTCCAGCAAAAACGATTCGATTAAAGTTAATGACAGCATCTTGCATAGAGACCTCAATGCGCTGACCCAGCCCAGTGGTGTGTCGCTGTTGCAATGCGGCGAGGATCCCGATCAAACAATGTAACCCAGCACCCGTGTCACCAATATGGGGCCCAGGTCGTAATGGTGGACCACCTGCCTCACCAGTAATTGCAAATGCACCTCCTACAGCCTGGGCAATCATGTCAAAACTCAAAAAGTTTGCATAAGGACCATCTGGCGCAAAACCCTTTATTTGCGCATAAATTAATCGTGGATTTAATTCTTTAACAACATCATATCCGAAGCCCAAACGTTCAATTCCACCAGGCGACATATTTTCAATCAGGATATCTGCTTGCTCAATCATTTTTTTCAGCATCGCTTTACCACTATCTGATTTCATATCACAGACCATGCTACGCTTATTAGCATTCATAATAATAAAATAATATGAATCTAATTTTTTATTCTCAGTCGATGCGAAACGACCACTCTCCCCCATTGGAGGTTCAATTTTAACAACGTCGGCACCTAGCCAAGCTAAGGCCTGCGTGCAAGAAGTACCAGCTTCATATTGTGTTAAATCAACAACTTTAAGACCGGCAAGTGCAGTGAGTTGAGTGGGGGGTGAATTGGACATCGCAAGCGCTCCTTTAGTATTTGTTTAAAAAACATTAACAACCATAATGACAACTTGTAGCTGTTTTTTCAACTAGATCAGATATATGCAAATTGATCATAGGGACTGCATACTCTAGATACATTGATTCAGCTAATTTATTTATAATTGATGCTGAATTTTGCCACAGCTATACAATTTACAGTCTTTTGCTTACACAATCTGGGTTCATAGCCAATTCTTTATCTCTTTATCATATAGCGGACTGCAAAATTCTGCCCGAGCTATTAATAACTAGACTCAGATCCCACAAAGCGATTAACCTGTGAAAGATTAACCCTTGAAATACGCAATTAATCCGCATTAATCCTAAAAATAATAAGTGGGATTGCACTTATTAAAAAAGCAATCAAAAAACTATTTGTACAACATGATCCAAGGAGCGGGTATGCCATTCACATTTCCACCTTTCACGCAGCATGGACCTGGAAAAAAATATTTTTTTGCATTATTCATTGAGCAGCAAACGAGCAGCTATTCTAAACCCCATACCTACTGTTACATTGCAGCCTTAGTATCAATATCAGCACTATTGATTGCCAGTTTATTTTCACAATCCAGCATTGCCCAAAATTACCCAATGCGTAACATTACCTTGGTCATACCCTCAGTCGTTGGCGGTCCAACAGATTTAGTCGGTCGTGCAGTTGCTCAAATGTTGATTGATACCATAGGTAAGAATGTGACCGTTGATAACCGCGCAGGTGCTGGAAATACTCTAGGCACTGAATATACTGCGCGCGCCAAACCCGATGGCTATACATTGATGATTGGCAGTCCCAGCTCTCACTCCATAGCCCCCGCAATAAATCCAAAGCTCTCTTATGATCCTCTGAAAGATTTCACACCGATCACGCTATTAGCCACCGCCCCGTTATTATTGGTTGCACATCCAACACTACCCATTCGAAATGTTAAAGAACTAATTGCGCTTGCCAAGTCAAAACCTAATCAATTAAATTTCGGAACTGGTGGCAGTGGCACTACTGGCCACTTGACTGCTGAATATTTCAAATTAGCCACTGGCATTAAAGCAGTCCATATTCCTTATCGTGGCGTAGCACCTGCAACAGTTGATCTACTATCCGGTCAACTTCAATACATGTTCCACATTTTAAATTTAGGTGCAGTTCATGTGAATGCAAAGCAATTACGAGGGCTTGCCATTACTGGACGTAATCGCTCAAAATTAGTCCCCGAAGTGCCTACCATGGTTGAAGCTGGAGTCGCTAATTTTGAGGTATACACTTGGTATGGCGTGCTCGGTCCACAAGGTATTAGCAAAGAGATCACCGAAAAACTGCATACCGCAATATCTTCTGCACTGCTGTTACCAGAGCATCAAAAACGTTTTGAGCAACAAGGATTAGATGTTGCATCTGCAAAAACTGATGAGTTTGCTGTATTAATGCGGGATGAAACCATCCGCTGGGCCAAAGTAGTTAAAGCATCTGGTGCAAAAATTGACTAAGTATTTTCTTAACATATCAATTTCTCATGACTGAAAATTTACAATTCGTATATTTATATTAACTTCGACCATATCCACACAGGATTTTTATGATTATTACCGAAGTCAAGGCGTTTCCCTTATCAATCAAACTCAACAATGCACCTCGTCGCGGTGTTGGTCAGCCAGTCAAAAAAGATACCGTTGTTGTACGCATTAAGACTGAGGATGGTATTGTAGGATACGGCGAATCTCACCACGGTTTAGCACCTACAGTGATTGCCGACCTAGTGAATTATAATTTAGCACCCATTGTTGTCGGGAAAAGTGCAATGGCTGTTGAGGATATATGGCAGTTAATTTACAGCAAACAAGGTCAAACGCATGGCCCAGGATGGGCGCTCTACAAAGCAATGAGCGGTGTTGATATAGCGCTCTGGGACGCGCGCAGCAAGGCATTAGGCATGCCTGTATACAGCCTACTCGGCGGCAGTAAAAAACGATTCCGTGCTTATGCGGGTGGGGTATGTTTAGGCTTTCAAGACCCTGCCCAACTATTAGCTGAGGCACAAAGCTTTGTAGATAAAGGCTATACAGCACTAAAATTACGCCTAGGCGATACTGTTGAGCGCGATGTAGAGCGCGTTCGGTATATTCGCAAACATCTTGGCGATAGTATAGATATTATGGTTGATATCAATACTCGCTATCAATATTTGGATCTACAACGCGCCCTCCCTGCACTTGAAGAGTGTCGCATTGGATGGTTAGAGGAACCATTCTCGCCAGATGCGATTCAAGATTATGCCCATTTCAATCAGCGCTCAATGATTCCTTTTGCAGGCGGTGAAAATCATTTTACGCGCTATCAAGCACGTCAACTCTTAGAAACCGGAGCCGTTGATATTATTCAACCGGATCCTTGCAAAGCGGGTGGCATTACTGAATGCAAAAAAATTGCTGATATCGCAGCATCCTTTCGCCGCGCTTTTGCCCCTCATACAGGTCATACGGCCATAGACACTGCAGCTTGCGTTCATTTGCTCTGCGCTTCATCAAATGCATACATCTATGAGAGTGACTGCGCAGCGATTAACCCATTTCGAGATGTATTGTGTGGCGATACTGCACTCAAAGTCATAGACGGTCATATCGAACCCAACGATCAACCTGGTTTAGGTCTGGTGATTGATGAGTCCTTATTTGCCAAATACCCAGGCATACCTGGTCCATGCTATATCTAGCCTGACTGATGACCAAAATATTCAAATTCGTGTTGAACACCTTGGAATCTGTCATAATTTTAAGCCACTCATAATAAACTGATAAATTCTCTAATGCCTGAAACACCCACCACTCTACAAACCACGCAAGATCGCCTTCAGCGTCCCCTCCGAGACTTACGCGTTTCGGTAACGGATCGCTGTAATTTTCGATGCGTCTATTGTATGCCCAAAGAGAAATTTGGTGCGGACCATCAGTTCTTAGAACGTGCAGCGTTGCTAAGTTTTGAAGAAATCACTCGCTTGGCTCGCATTTTCACTGATTTAGGTGTCGAAAAAATTCGACTAACCGGTGGCGAACCACTTGTCAGGCGCAATATTGAGCAATTAATCTCCACGCTCGCCTTAATACCAAACCTTGATCTTACATTAACCACAAACGGTTCACTGCTTGCTAAAAAAGCGCAGGCGTTGCGAGATGCCGGCTTAAAACGTTTAACTGTGAGCCTAGACTCACTGGATGATCATACATTTAAAGCAATGAATGACGTAGACTTTCCAGTATCTAAAGTGATCGAGGGCATAGATATTGCGGCAACAGTTGGATTCAATCCCATTAAAATCAATATGGTCGTGAAACGCGGATTAAATGAAACAAGCATTTTGCCAATGGCCAGGTTTTTTAAGCAACGCGGCCATATTTTGCGCTTTATTGAATTTATGGACGTCGGTGTGACCAATGGCTGGCAGATGAAGGATGTATTAAGTGCACAAGAGATTGTTCAAATCATCTCGCAGGAAATGCCCCTAGAGCCTGTCTGTGCAAACTATAATGGAGAGGTTGCTAAACGCTGGAAATATGTCGACGGTCAAGGCGAAATTGGCGTCATTGCCTCTGTGACCCAAGCCTTTTGTAGCACCTGTACTCGGGCTCGCATTTCGACTGAGGGTAAGCTGTATACTTGCTTATTTGCTAATTCTGGCTTTGACTTATGCGAGTTACTACGTCAGCACCACAGCGATGCTGATATCACTGAGGCTATTAAACAGGTATGGCAAGTTCGTGCCGATCGTTACTCTGAGATTCGCAGCGAACACACGTCGCCAGTACCTAAAATAGAAATGTCATACATTGGTGGATAAGCATTATCACAACCCTCTGACCTGTGATGCCTAATCAACCATCTATTTCAGGAATAATACTTGCAGGCGGTCAAGGACGACGCATGGGCTATGTCGATAAAGGCCTACAAATCTACCAAGGGCAGGCACTAATCTCCCATGTCATCGCACGGTTTGCGCCGCAAGTTGACGAGTTACTCATTAATACCAACCAAAATTTAATGGAATACTCAAGATTTTCTTATCCAGTCATTAGCGATGAAATCACTGGTTTCGTAGGTCCATTAGCAGGATTGCACATTGGACTACAGCGTGCACAGCACTCACTAATAGCAACCGTTCCCTGTGATACCCCTTACTTACCTCAAGATCTGTTTTCAAATCTGCTACAAGCTTTATTAAAGAATGAAGCAGACTTGGCAGTGGCTACTACTGGCAGCCAATTACAACCAACCTTCTCCTTATATCGGCATTCAGTATTGTGTAGCCTGACTGAATATCTTCAAAAAGGCGGCCGAAAAATTCAATCTTGGCAACAATCATTAACCGTGGTGAGTGTAAACTTTATAGAAACAGCACATTTTTACAATATCAATACCCTTGAAGAGTTGAACCATTCACCACCTAATTTGTAATACTGAGTAGTATTGATTATTGATTTTTTTGAGGTCAGGATCCAATCAGCTCAACTCCACAGCAACGGGAATTGACACGACCCCAGGGGCACTAGTAAGCGGCTGCGCACTCCCTTCTGCCTCTAATTGAACACTCTCTATCTGGGCAAAACGTTGCGATATTTTGGTGCTAGTCACTTGCACTTTCTCAACATCCTCATGCGCCTGACGAATGTGTTTTGCCAAATCACGCATGCGATCATCAAAACGACTAAACTCCGATGAGAGCTTATGCAAAGAATCTTTAATCACATGAATCTGCTTACGAGTTTCCACATCTTTTAGCACGGCACGCGCAGTATTGAGAACAGCCATTAATGTAGTGGGAGAAACAATCCAAACCCTCTTGGACATTGCATATTCGGTTAATTCAGCGTGATGGGCGTGAACCTCTGAAAAAACCGCTTCAGCAGGTATAAACATCACCGCACCGTCAGCTGTCTCGCCAGGGATAATATATTTCTTTGAAATATCATCAACATGTTTTTTGATGTCTGCTCTAAACTGCCTCTGGATGGCAACTCGCTCCACACTATTGCGATCAACTTCAAACATTCGATGATAGTTCTCAAGTGGAAATTTGGAGTCAACGGCAATCGTTCCAGTAGGTTGCGGCAAATGAATCATGCAATCTGCACGAGTACCATTAGATAGCGTTGCCTGTAACTCAAATGCAGAGGGCGGTAACATATTACGCACTAACCCTTCTAGCTGCACCTCACCATAAGCACCTCGCGAGCGTTTGTCACCCAGTAAATCTTGTAAACTCACAACGCTGGTCGTCAAGCCTTCAATCTTCTTTTGGGCTTCATCTATTGTTGCAAGACGCGTCATGACATTAACAAAAGTTTCATTGGTTTTGCGAAAACCTTCATCCAATCGCTCATTAACGCGGCCAGAAATTTCCCCTAGCCGTGTATCAATTTTTAAATTAAGCGAATCAGTACTTTGCGTTAAGCGCTCTAGCATGGCTTCGCGTTGACGGGCAAGCTCCTCACTTAAAGTTAATCGTAGGCTATGCAATTGATCTCTAGTTTGCTTTAATTCATCAGCCACAGCTTGCCTCTGCCTATCGCTGACATCAGTCAGCTGCTGCCCAAGGCGATCGCCTTGTCTAGTCAATCCCATATGTAAGTCTGCCAAAACAGCCCTATGTTTATCCTCTAATCCGTGCTGTAAGTTCTGTAGTAACTCGCTCGAGTGCTGATGCAGTTTCCCAGAAATACTGATCATGATCAGACTAGTGATTACAATAAAAATACATACACCAACCCCAATAAGCAGTATAGGGTTCATTAACCATTCGTTCATATTTAACCTCTAAATATACCTACCATTAAACCCAGTCCTGAGTAACGAAGTCTTTAAAAACTCTATCTTTAATAATATTGCCGCATGATTCTTATGGGCGAGATTCGCATCATATGCTGCAAACCTAGGTATCCGACTGCTACTGCTCCCACACCGCCACCAATAACACCGACAAACCATACCGTGACACTAAAACCATAATCTACATTAAGAAATTTTAAGGCTAATGTATATCCTAATGCTTGCGCTAAGACTGCTGCCAGCAATCCAGCAAATGCACCAATAAATATAAACTCAGAAAATCCAGCTCTCATGACTTGTGACCGACTGGCACCAATAACACGCATTATACTCGCTTGATATAAACGCTCATCTTGGGTGCTTGCCAGGGCCGCATACAGAACAATCATGCCTGATATTAATGTGAATAGAAATACAAACTGTAATGCACTAGAAACCTGCGCAATCATTCCGCGAACTTGCACCATCACTTGCCCAACGTCGATTAATAGTACATTTGGAAATTCCCGCACCAAAGCATTTATTAATTCCACTTTTTCTGGTGGCACATAAAAGCTTGTCACATAGCTCACTGGTAATTTATTGAGCTGCCCAGGTGGTGAAACAATAAAGAAATTGACACGGAAAGAATCCCAGTCAACTTTTCTCAAATTCGATATATTGCCTGAAATAACATGACCAGCAATATCATAACTTAGCTCATCGCCAATCTTTAAGTTTAATGCTCGTGCCACTCCCGATTCTACAGACCACTGGTTTTCTATGCCACTACCTTGACGCCACCAATCACCTTGTATGAGCTGATTACCCTTTTGCAGAGACTCCGCCCAAGATAGATTAAATTCTCTATCGACTAAGCGACGAGCACGGTCATCTGGGTAGTCTGCAGATTTGATTTCCCTATGATTTATCTTGATTAATCTACCGCGAACCATTGGATGCATTTCGGGTTCGTCAACTTGGTGCTTTTTGAAAAACGCTTTAATTAAAACTAGTTGATCTTCTTGAATGTTAACAACAAAACGATTCGGCGCATCAACAGGTAAACCACTTTGCCAAATTTGTAGTAACTCGCCACGGATCAGCGTTAAAGTAAGAAGCGCCATTAAGCCAATACTCAACGCAACAATCTGCACCACACTAGACCAGCGATGGCGAGATAATTGACCTAATCCAAAGCGCCATGACACACCAACCGATTGTAATCGAGACAACAAACCAATGACCACCCAGACCAATCCAAATAGAATTAGCATTGCAACAACAAAACCAACAAATACCAGCGAGCCCAGACGTATATCACCCGCTTTCCAAATCATTAATACGCCAATTGTAGCAAGCCCCAAAAGATAGGCAAAAGCCGCATTACCCTTAGGCGCTATAAACTCTCGACGCAATACCCGTAGTGGTGAAACTTGACCTAGTGCCAGCAAGGGTGGCATAGCAAAACCAATTAATAAGAAAAAACCAATGACATAGCCTTGGATCGCTGGTAACCACCGCACTTCTGGCAACTCTACTCCAACGAACTGGCTCAACCAAAATGCTAACCCCTGCTGCGCGATAGCGCCAATTAAGCAGCCTACACCGTTTGCCATGAGACCTAGGCAGATAAATTGTACGCCATAGATTCTGAGCAATTGCTGACGTGCAGTACCCATACAGCGCATCACAGCACAAGCATCTAATTGTCTTTGTAAGAAACGTCGTGCAGCAAGCGCAATAGCTACAGCCGCTAATATCACACTGAATAATGCGGTTAGATTTAAGAACTGTGCAGAACGTTCCAAAGCCGAGCGAATCTCTGGGCGTGCATCTTGAATGCTTTCAATCCGTTGACCCGGAATCAGTTTTTGTACTAACCAAGCCTGATATGCTGCAATTGCAGTAGATTGACCACTAAATTGTAATCGGTAGCGAATTCGACTACCAATCTGATCCAATCCAGTCTTTAACAAGTCGGCTTGATTTAACATCAAACGCGGCCCACCCATAATAAATCCAACAGCGCTATCCGGCTCTTGGGTGATCATCGCCGCAACCTTCAACTGAATTCTACCAAGCTCAATTTTAGAACCAATAGACACATTAAGGCGCGTCAATAGTTTCTCATCAACCCATACGGTGCCAGGTTTTGGAATTGCAGCGGCAAGGCGATCTACGGTATGAAGTTGATCGGCAATGCGCAACTCCCCCCGCAATGGGTAACCTGCGCTAACAACCTTCACATCGACCAAAACAGAATCACTGCGGTAACTTACCATACTTGGAAATCGCAGTATCTCAGTAGAGACGAGCTCAAAATCAGTAGCCGCAGCTCGCCAATTGGGATCAAATGGTCGGTCAGAAACAATCACTAAATCGGCACCTAATAATTGATTGGCTTGTCGCACCAATGCCTGCTCAACCCGATCAGCAAAAAAACCAACTGTAGTGACACTAGCGACTGCAATAACCACAGCAATTGCCAAGACCTGTAATTCACCCGCATGCCAGTTTCGCAAAAATAATCGCATACCTAAAACAAGATCTGCTAGCCATCGCATCACTGCAATACTCCAGCATGGAGTTTAAGAACCTGATTACAGCGTTGGGATAGAACTGCATCATGAGTCACCAATATTAAAGTAGCACCCTGTTCATGATTCAGCTCAAATAACAGATCAATAACCTCTTGTCCTGTAGCGGCATCAAGATTCCCCGTAGGCTCATCTGCAAATAAGATGAGTGGGCGGTTGACGAATGCACGTGCCAACGCGACCCGCTGCTGCTCACCTCCAGAGAGTTGTTGCGGATAATGATTCAATCGACTTGCCAAACCTACACGATCTAGTGCCTCACGGGCGAGCTGTTTAGCTTGGGAGTTTCCAGCCAATTCCAAAGGCAACATCACATTTTCAATCGCTGTCATGGCTGGCAACAGGTGAAAAGACTGAAATACGAAACCGACCGCTTGCGCCCGTAGCGCTGCACGACCATCCTCATCAAGCGTATTCAGATCAACACCATTCAAACATACTGAGCCGCTGGTTGGCTGGTCCAAACCGGCAAGTAACCCCAGCAGTGTTGATTTACCAGAACCTGATGTACCAACTACAGCCACTGCAGCACCCTGCTCTACGGAAAAACTCAAATTATTGAGAATCGTCAACACCGACTCTCCAGTTGTCACCTGTTTTATCAGTTTATTGACTGTTAAAATCATTGTTTCGGAGTCTTTGTCTTTTTGAGGATGCATAAGGTATGAAATTCAATTGGTTATTTACGTGTTTGCCCAGATTTAATCTAGCGTATTGTAGATTAATCGCTTGTACTCTTCTGACTCTCAGCGTATTACCCTTAAATGCGCAAGCCATTCATCCAGCCACTATACTGGTATTGGGTGACAGTTTATCTGCGGGCTATGGTTTAGCACGCGGAGAGGAGTGGGTGAATTTACTCGGTTTGCGTCTGAAAGAGCAAGGCTTCGATTATAAAATTATCAATGCCAGTGTGAGCGGGGAAACAACCCGAGGTGGCTTAGGACGCATCGATGCAGCATTGCAACAACACAGCCCTACTATAGTGATTCTTGAACTGGGCGCAAATGATGGCCTACGCGGCCTCGACCTTCAGTCCATGCGCCGTAATCTGCAAACTATGATACAAAAAATTCAACATAACAAAGCAAAAGTGGTGTTAGTGGGGATGCGCATTCCACCCAACTATGGGCAAACCTATGCCGATGGTTTTCACCATACATTTCGCGATCTCGCCCAATCTAAAAGCATTCCATATGTGCCTTTTTTACTGGAGGGGATTGCTGAAAAGCCAGAGTACTTTCAGCCCGATCGGCTACACCCGACAGCAGCCGCGCAGAGCATTCTTCTGGAGAATGTCTGGAAGCGCTTAAAGCCCATCCTTACATCTCCAAAGAGATAAAAATATTAATATAATCAAATAGTTATATAATCTATACAACAATTTCGACCTTATTCATACCAGCCACCAGGCTACCAATTACTGCGGCATCAAAAAACCCTTGGGACTTAAATATTTCCAAAACTGTATCAACTGCTGATGGCGCGCAACTAACCAGCAAACCACCACTGGTCTGAGGATCGGTACAAATTCGCCGCAGCAGCGTAGTATCGCCCTGAGGTAACACCACATCCTGACCGTAACTTAACCAATTACGCTCAGAAGCCCCAGTGACAAATCCAGCCGCCAATAGAGGACGCGCTTCTGACAGAATAGGGATTTGTGATTCGTGTAGTTTGGCATTCAAGCCAGAGCCTCTACAAATCTCTAATAAATGCCCAAGCAGACCAAAACCAGTTACATCCGTGAGGGCATGTACGCCATCTAACTCTGCTAAAGCAACTCCAGGTGTATTTAACTGCGTCGAGACCGCTAACATTTGTTGATAGGCCTTGTTAGACAGCTCATTTTTCTTAATTGCAGCGCTCATAATACCCACACCAAGACCCTTACCCAGTATCAATACGTCACCATCCTGGGCTCGATCATTACGTTTAACCCGATCGGGGTGGACTAATCCGAGCACAACCAATCCATAGATCGGCTCAGGGGAGTCGATCGAGTGCCCGCCAGCAATCGGTATGTTGATCGATTCGCAGACTGACTGACCACCCATAGTAATGCGTTGTGCCACACTCATTGGCATCTTACCTACAGGGATACCGAGAAGTGCTAAGGCCATAAATGGTTTTCCACCCATTGCATATACATCAGAAATGGCATTGGTGGCTGCAATTCTTCCGAAATCATAGGGATCATCAACAATCGGCATAAAAAAATCCGTTGTTGCAACAATCGCCTGTGTATCGTTAATACGATATACGGCAGCATCATCATTATTTGCAGAACCAACCAGAAGATTAGCAAATGGCTGGGCTGCTGCCGATTGAGATAATATTTCGCTCAGCAACGCTGGCGTCAGTTTACAGCCTCACCCACCACCGTGAGAAAACTGGGTTAACCGCAAGTGGGGCTGTTCAATTTGTTCACTCATAACAATTAATTTATCCCTAAAATTCCAAAATTTAGCACCATACTATGAAGAACACTGAAGCTAGACATGCAGATTTCGCTAGCAGGTAAAGAAATGCGATAATGTAAAAATATGGCTGAATTAACGACAAACATACAAACATCTAGCACGTCACAAGATGATCTGGTGCGGCATGTGCAACAAAAAGAGGCACACGAAGAGCGTGCCGTGAAAATGGTTACCGTATCACAACGCCATGAGTTTGACGAGATTATTGATGTTCGCTCGGAGGATGAGTTTGCACAAGATCACCTCCCAGGCGCTGTAAACTTTCCTGTATTAAACAATGCCGAACGTAGCAAAGTCGGCACCATTTATACTCAAGTCTCTGCATTTGAAGCAAAAAAAATTGGTGCGGCCTTGATCAGCGCCAATATTTCACGCCACCTCAATGAGCACCTCAATCAACGCCCCAGGCAATGGCGCCCTCTGATTTATTGCTGGCGTGGCGGTGGCCGTAGCGCAGCATTTGCCCACGTGCTCGGTCAGATCGGCTGGAGAACCGGTCGAATGGCAGGTGGCTATAAAGCCTATCGTCAACTGGTCATCAACGAACTCTCAACGCTACCTAGCCAACTGACATGGCAAGTCGTCTGCGGCATGACTGGCACTGGCAAGAGCCGATTACTCCACACGCTTCACCAACAAGGCGCTCAAATACTTGATCTAGAAGCACTCGCATCACACCGCGGTTCTGTTCTGGGCCATCTACCAAGCACGCCACAACCCTCACAAAAACTGTTTGAAAGCATGGTGTGGGATGCACTCCATCAACTCTCGCCCGATCAACCTGTTTTCGTTGAGTCGGAAAGTAAAAAAGTAGGCAATCTGCGAGTGCCTGAATTTCTAATTGAAGCCATGCGTGCCAGTACATGCATCATTGTCAATGCCCCAATACCCGTTCGCGTCAAATTGTTACAAGAAGATTACGCGCACTTTATCTCCGAACCTGATCGCCTGAATCGACAACTTGATTGCTTACGTGCTCTACATGGCCATCAAACAATTACCAAATGGCAGACGCTTGCAAATTCTGGTCAATGGGCAACGTTAGTTGAAGAGTTATTACTCAAACACTACGACCCCGCTTATTCCAAAGCTATTGACCAAAACTTCCCGAGACTACCTTTAGCCAAAGCGTTCACACTCAACAGCAATACAGAGACGGCACTTCAAGAGTTAGCAACCACGATTTTGACACACATTAAAAATGATTCCCGATCAAATACTTAGCGTTTAATAGTGCGCAACAAATTAAAAGTCGTTCACTAACTATCTATGAAAGCCTTGCCAGCTTGCAGCATTTAAGCCAATATAAGGTCTTATTATTCTGATCTCTATTCCACACCATGCTTAATCAAGTTGCACCAGATTTCTGCCTACCTGCCACCGGTAACCAAGAAATAACACTCTCTTCATACCGTGGAAAAACTGTTGTTCTCTATTTTTACCCCAAAGATAACACGCCCGGATGCACCACCGAAGGCCAACAATTTCGCGATCTCCATTCGGAGTTTACTGCCTCTCACAGCGTCATCATAGGTGTGTCTCGTGACAGCCTAAAATCACACGAAAATTTCAAAGCAAAAATGGGTTTCCCATTTGAGTTGTTGAGTGACACCGAAGAAGTTGCTTGCCAACTATTTAATGTCATAAAAATGAAAAACATGTATGGTAAAAAGGTCCGAGGTATAGAACGTAGCACTTTTGTAATTGATGCTACAGGCGTGATTCAACAAGAATGGCGCACCGTTAAAGTGCCGGGGCATGTGCAAGAAGTATTAGCATTTGTGAAGTCATTAGCAGCAAAATAACGTGCGTCAATGTATTTGCTGTACTGGTTTTAATAGGGCGCTCATTAATAGTTGTCAAACAGGGTTGTCAAACAGACTATTTAACTTGATTGGAGGCTCATGGTTCATCGCAAGACCGTATCTCGTTCGAGCAAAAACTCTCACGTATCCAAAAAGTTTTTTGTTTTAGATACCAATGTCTTAATGCATGATCCAACATCATTATTCCGCTTTGAGGAACATGATGTTTTCATACCGATAGCCACCCTTGAAGAATTAGACGCCAACAAAAAAGGGATGTCTGAGGTTTCACGTAACGCTCGTCAAGCCAGTCGCTATCTCGATGAACTTGTGGGTGCGTTTAGTGGTGACATATCTAATGGATTGGCGCTGAACCTCAGTCACGATAAAAGCGCTACTGGCCGCGTGTTTCTACAAACCGAAGCCATCGACTACCAATTACCAGCAAGCCTACCTAGTGGCAAAGCTGACAATCAAATTATTGGCGTTGTTAAATATCTTCAAGAAAAGCATACAGATCGACAAGTTATATTGGTGTCCAAAGACATCAATATGCGCATTAAAGCGCGCGCCCTGGGTTTAGCAACTGAGGACTACTTCAATGACAAAGTTCTAGAAGATAGCGATCTTCTCTATTCGGGCACTTGCACCCTGCCCCAGAATTTCTGGGATACGCATGGCAAAGATATGGAGTCCTGGCAGCAATCCGAACAAACCTATTACCGTATCAAAGGACCACTATGCCGAGATTTTATAGTTAACCAATATATCCATCTAGAAGGTGAACAACCATTCCAAGCCCAAGTTAGAGAAATCAATGGCAAAGTAGCCATTCTGCAAACTCTCAAAGACTATACCCATCCCAGGCATAAAGTGTGGGGAATTAATGCTCGCAACATAGAACAGAATTTCGCACTAAATGCGCTACTAGATCCCAATATTGATTTCGTGACTATACTCGGTCAAGCAGGTAGCGGAAAAACATTGCTCACGCTAGCTGCTGGTCTCATGCAAACACTGGAAGACAAACGCTACACAGAAATCATTGTCACCCGAGTCACTATACCTGTGGGTGAGGACATTGGATTTCTGCCTGGCACCGAAGAGGAGAAAATGAATCCTTGGATGGGTGCGCTCGAAGACAACCTAGACGTTCTAAACACTACAGACGATGAAGCCGGCGAGTGGGGGCGCGCAGCCACGCGCGACTTAATACGCTCACGGCTCAAGGTAAAATCCTTAAACTACATGCGCGGTCGCACCTTTATTAATAAATTCCTAATTATTGATGAAGCGCAGAACCTCACGCCCAAGCAAATGAAAACCTTAATTACACGCGCTGGTCCTGGCACCAAGGTGGTTTGTCTTGGCAACATCTCTCAAATCGATACGCCCTACCTCACCGAAGGCAGCTCAGGCCTCACCTATGTAGTAGATCGAATGAAGGGTTGGGATCATGGCGGTCATATCACCTTAATGCGTGGTGAACGCTCACGCTTGGCAGAACAGGCCACTATTGCACTCTAGCGGTCTCGCTCAAACGCTAAAAGTGATCGATTGACGCGTAGCTTTCAAAACGCGTATGACGTCCCAAGAATGTCAGATCAATTTGACCCACGGGGCCATTACGCTGTTTAGCGATAATTAACTCTGCAATCCCCTTACGAGGCGAATCTTTGTTATACACCTCATCACGATAAATAAATAAAATCACGTCAGCATCTTGCTCGATCGCACCGGACTCACGCAGATCCGACATCATTGGCCGCTTATCTTGCCGGGAGTCAACGCTACGATTCAACTGTGACAATGCAATAACTGGGACTTTAAGTTCTTTTGCGAGACTCTTCAAAGAACGAGAAATTTCTGCAATTTCAGTTGCTCGATTTTCCTCACGTCCACCTGATGAGCCTGACATCAGTTGCAAGTAATCAATCACAATCAATGATAATCCACCGGACTCGCGATGCACTCGCCTAGCACGCGAACGCAAATCAAGTACATTTAAACCAGCAGTTTCATCAATAAAAATCTTTGAGTCATTTAACTTACCAACCGCATCAACAAGGCGCGGCCAATCATCTTCGTTAAATGTGCCAGTACGCAATAGATGCTGATCCACGCGTCCTACAGAACCAATCATCCGCATGGCCAATTGCGGCCCCGACATTTCCATACTAAATACGGCCACTGCTTTTTTACTATCCAACGCGACATTTTCAACAATATTCATGGCGAGAGCAGTTTTACCCATGGATGGCCGACCAGCGACAACAATCAGCTCGCCCTCCTGCAATCCAGAGGTCATCCGATCGAGGTCAACAAAACCAGTTGCCAAACCAATCACATCATTTTTATTGTCACGGTTATAGAGCATATCAATGCGATTAACCGTCTCTGTGAGTAACGAGTCGATGTTGACAAAGCCCTGCTTTGTTTTCGCACCACTCTCAGCGATTTGAAATACACGCGCCTCAGCCTCGTCAATCAAGACCATCGCATCTTTACCTTCAGCGCTAAATGCTGAATCCGCAATACTAGTCCCTACTGATGCCAGATCGCGCAAGATCGAGCGCTCGCGCACAATTTCCGCATAACGCCTGACGTTAGCCGCGCTGGGGGTATTTAAAGCCAAGCTACCAATATAGGGCTGGCCTCCAACATCATCCAACTTACCACTGCGCATCAAACTGTCAGCAACGGTTAATGCATCTGCAGGCTTATTCTGTTCAATTAATTTAGCGATATGCTGAAAAATCGCCCTATGGTCAGCGCGGTAGAAGTCACCCTCTGTGACCACATCCGCCACCCGATCCCAAGCAGAGTTCGTGAGCAATAAAGCACCCAGAACCGACTGCTCCGCCTCGATTGAGTGCGGTGGCATACGCACAGCATCTAACTGAGCGTCTTTTATGATATGTCCAATATTCTGCGCCATCAGGATCTTTACTTGCTTAAATCAATATTGATCACAGGTTTGCAACCTATCCAATCTATTTCAAAGCCAATATAGTTGAAAAAGGGCTGTTTCCAGCCCTTTTTCACAAAAAACAATCACTTCATAAACTTAAAAAAGACTAGGAAGTTTCACCTAAAACAGAAACAGTCACAGATACAATCACGTCTGTATGCAATGATACTTTCAAGGCGAAATCACCAATCGTTTTAATCGGGCCATCGGGCATACGAATCGAAGATTTAGGAATTTCAAATCCCTGCTTAGCTAATGCCACCGAGATGTCACTATTACCAACCGACCCGAACAATTTACCATCGACACCGGCCTTTTGGGTAATTTGTAGCAGTAAACCTTCCAGCTTGCTAGCTTTCTCTTGAGCTTGCGCCAAGATTTCAGCGTGCGCTTTTTCAAGCTCAGCGCGACGCGCCTCGAATTCAGCCAAGTTTACTTTGGTAGCGCGCTTGGCTTTTCTTTGAGGAATCAAGTAGTTACGTGCATAACCGTCTTTAACACGAACAACATCACCCAAAGTGCCTAAATTAGTAATCTTTTCTAACAATATAATTTGCATGTCTATTACCTCTTAATGCAAGTCAGTGTAGGGCAAGAGCGCTAAGAACCGTGCACGCTTTACCGCAACAGACAGTAGACGTTGGAAATGGGCCTTTGTACCCGTAATTCTTGCGGGAATAATGCGACCATTTTCGTTAATGAAGTCTTTGAGCAAACTGACATCTTTGTAGTCAACTTGAGTCATTCCTTCAGCTGTAAAACGGCAAAACTTACGACGCCGAAACAGCGCGTTGCCTTTTTTACGGTTGTCTTTACCTTTAAATTTACCTTTACCGCTATTACCACCTATTCTAGCCATAATAATTTCCTCTTTTATAACGCTTTCATAGTCGTCACATGCAGGACCAACTGCCTGCTCATTCGATGTTTACGATTCAAAAACCCTTGCACCTCTAGCTGACAACCGATTCGCTGCTGCGCTACACGGTTGGCCAGTTCACCAGTTACTTTAGCAATCACCTCGATTTCAATCTGCCGCGGACTTCCTGACTCAATCTGAGTAGATTCATGCAACAAGGTGAAATCAACTACTGGTAATCCTGCTGGGGTGTGACGCAAAGGCTCTATCGCAATAACTGTTGCTGTTAATTTAACTTGGTTCAGAACCACCTAAACCGCATTCTCCACAATATCAGCTGCACGAGGTGCATCTTCAGCAGGACGGGCACGCTCTTCGCGCATCATCGGCGAAGGCGTCACAACAGCCTCATTCATGCTGACCGTCAAGTGACGTAATACGGCATCATTAAATTTAAAAGCATGCTCTAACTCAACCAAGGTTTCGTTATTACACTCAATATTGAGTAGCACATAGTGTGCTTTATGGAGCTTTTGAATTGGGTAGGTCAATTGACGACGACCCCAGTCTTCAAGGCGATGAATCGCACCTTGCTGGGTGGTAATCAATTGGCGATAGCGATCTAACATTGCTGGAACTTGCTCGCTCTGGTCCGGATGGACGATCAAAACGATCTCGTAATGTCGCATAAATAAACTCCTTATGGGCTGTAAATCAAATGGACCACCCGCGATGCGTACGCAGTGTGGCAAGGAAAACTCCAAGACAATCAGGTATTCTGAGAGCAGCCGTCTATTATACTTCAACCAAGAACCAGATCAAGCGCTTTTAAATCAGAGACTTACTTAAAATCAAGTGCATAAGCATCTGCCCGATCAAATTTACGGCGTTTTTACGCTATCGGCCACCATCCGCTGGCGCCGCACCTCGGACAAACAAATCCCTGCAGAAACAGAAACATTGAGACTGGCAACACTGCCTAACATCGGAATTCGTACCAAAATATCGCAATTTTCACGGGTCAGGCGCCGCATACCCTCGCCTTCAGCCCCTAACACCCACGCCAGTGAGCCTTGTAAATTTGCACCATAGAGCTGTTGATCTCCATGCTCATCCGCGCCAATCAACCATATACCGCGCGCTTTTAAGTCACGCATAGCCCGTGCCAAATTGGTCACCATGAGATAAGGCACGCTATCTGCAGCACCGCTAGCAACCTTAGCCACTGTAGCATTGAGCCCAACGGCCCGATCTTTAGGCGCAAGCACAGCGTGTACTCCCATTGCATCGGCCACCCGCAAGCAAGCACCTAAGTTATGTGGGTCAGTCACCCCATCTAAAATTAATAAAAATGGCGGCTCCGTCAAGGCATCTAGCACATCCTCTATGTCAGTCGGCATTATCAGCACTTCTGCGCGAGCTGCTACGCCCTGATGCCTGGCCTGATTGGTCAGCGTATCTAAGCGCTTGGTATCCACTAAAACCACCTTAACGTGGTGCGCTTGGGCTAATGCCAGTAAGCCTTGAGCGCGGCGATCGTGACGTGACGCATCTAAGTAGATCTCGCGCACCGCTTCGCTTCGACGTCTCAAGCGGCTTTCAATCGCATGAAAACCATGAATTAATTGTAAATCAGCACTCATGAGCTAAGCTCCGTAACCATCTGATAAATATATGATTTAAGATAATATAAAGTCTATTCGAGCACCATCTAAATCAACCCGTGCAATCTTAACCCGGACACGATCACCCAAACGATAGCGCTGTCCGGTACGCTCACCCAATAACTGATGCTTAGCTGCATCGTAGCGGAAATAATCCTTACCTAAATCTGAGATATGGATTAATCCCTCCACATAAACATCATCCAAAGCCACAAACGCACCAAAGGCTGCAACCCCAGCAATACTACCCATGAACACCTCGCCCACACGATCCCGCATGTAATAGCACTTGAGCCAAGCCGTAACATCGCGCGTAGCATCATCAGCACGGCGCTCAGTTAAGGAGCATTGCACTCCAATTTGCGCCCAGTCGGTGAGTTGATATTTGGTTTTCGCTAACACCGCTTTAATCGCACGATGCACTAATAAATCTGGGTAGCGGCGAATCGGAGAAGTAAAATGCGCATACCCTTCATAAGACAAACCAAAGTGGCCGTTATTTTTTGGGGCATAGACCGCTTGCTTTAACGATCTCAACATTGCAGTTTGTAACAATTGCGCGTCCGGCCTAGACTTAATCTTGGTTAGCAATTTCGCGTAATCCATGGCTAGTGGTTTATCACCGCCCGGCAGCTCCAAGCCGAAACCTTTCAAAAAGTCTCGTAACGCCTCAAGCTTTTCTGGAGTTGGCCCCTCATGCACCCGATACAGCAATGGATGCGCATTCTCATTTAGGAATGCTGCTGCGCAGACATTGGCAGCCAACATACACTCCTCAATAATTCGATGTGCATCGTTACGGATGACTAGCACTATATTGGTAATCTTGCCTTGACCATCAAAAATCATTTGTGTTTCTGGCGTTTCAAAATCAATGGCACCACGCTGCTCACGCGCCTTCGCTAACACCTCATAGAGCTGATATAGATTCTGCAAATTGGGTAGTAGAGCACTACGTTTACGTGCAGCAGCAGAACGGGGCGCCTCTAAAATTGCAGCAACCTCGGTATAAGTGAGTCGCGCTTGAGAACACATAACGGCCGCGTAAAAACCATACTGACCCACCTGACCTTGGCGATTGATTTGCATGTCGCACACCATAACCAAGCGATCGACCTCTGGCTTAATCGAGCACAACCCGTTAGAAATCGGCTCTGGCAACATGGGAATTACTCTTCGCGGAAAATACACCGAGTTGCCACGATTACGCGCTTCCACATCAAGCGCATCACCGTCTGTCACATAATGACTGACATCGGCAATCGCAACGACCAAACGGAACCCTTTAGCATTGCGCTCACAATAAACGGCATCGTCAAAATCTTTTGCAGTCTCACCATCAATGGTGACCAAATTCATCTCGCGCAAATCAACCCGCCCGCGTCGATCTGACACTCGCACAATTTTCGGCATTTTGCTAGCTAACAACTCCGCCTCCGGTGGAAAAAGCCATGGCAGTGCATGCTTGCGAAGAGCAATTTCGATTTCCATACCAGGATCGGCATAATTACCTAAAACTTCTACCACTCGGGCTAAGGGCTGAGGGTGCCGACCCGGCTGAGAAATAATCTCCACCATCACGACCTGCCCCACTGTAGCGGCCCCCGATTCTCCCACAGGTATCACAAAATCTTGGCTGACTCGTTTATCTTCTGCAGTCACAAAAGTCACTCCATGCTCAATACGCAGGCGCCCGACTACGCGCTGCTGCCCATGCTCAAGCACTTCGACAATCTTCCCTTCCGAACGACCACGACGGTCCGTTCCACTAATACGCGCCATCACGCGATCACCGTGCAACACTTTTTGCATCTCACGCGGGCTTAGAAACAAATCGGCGTCACCGTCCTCTCGTTGCAAAAAGCCAAAGCCTTCTTTATGCCCCAACACTCGACCACACAACAAGTCGAGTTTAGCAACGGCACACAAATCACCACGTCGATTTCGCATCATCTGACCATCACGCTCCATCGCGCCTAGACGTCGCGCAAATGGTTCTTTTTCTGCTTTGCCGATCTCCAGATGCGCGATCAAATCTCGCTCATCCATCGGCACCCCAGCTTCTAACAATACCTCAAGGATTAACTCGCGGCTTGGCAGGGGATTTTCATATCGCCCAGCCTCTCTCAAATGGAAAGGGTCAGCCTTGCGGCGCGAGACCTTAGCCTTGACTTTGACTGGAGCAGACTTCTTTTTCGGTTTTTTCATTTGTATAATCAGCTTTCATGGGCTAGAATCACGCCCTCATTGCCCAGGTGGCGGAATTGGTAGACGCACCAGCTTCAGGTGCTGGCGGGTAATACCGTGGAGGTTCGAGTCCTCTTCTGGGCACCAGAATTATTATGACACTACCAGTCATAAAGTCCTAAATACCAGACGATCGATGGTCACCGTGTTTAGTACGACTGTTTCAATCAGTGCTAGTAATAATAAATGGTGAGTTTTAAATCTAGATTTAGATTTAGATATAAATTTAAATCTATTGTTAAATTTATTTAAATCTTTATCACCCCATCGATCATTATTAAATCGATGACAACTGATCCTCTCAGTCCACTGCATTGAATATTGGGTAATCTATTAGATAATCACCATCCATTCGTAAGTCAGATAATACATAACTATAAAAGTATGGGTTATGCATTAAACATCAAACGGGTTACGACGAACAATCGTCTGCTCCCGATCTGGCCCTGTCGACACCATATCGATACTCACACCACAGACCGCTTCTAGTCGCTCTAAATAGTTTTTGGCTGCCTGGGGTAGTTGGTCGAGCCGAGTCGCCCCAACGGTGCTTTCCTGCCATCCTGGCATCTCTTCATAGACTGGCTGGCATTCAGCCAGCAATTCAGCACCAAATGGGAGAATATCTCGTGCCACACCGTTCATTTGATAACCCACACCGATACACACACTCTCCATACCGTCGAGGACATCGAGCTTAGTCACACACAGGCCAGAAATACCATTAATTTGGATTGAACGCTTAAGCGCAGCGGCATCGAACCAACCACAACGCCGCGGCCGCCCAGTAGTTGCTCCAAATTCATTACCGCGTGCTGCAATTTGCTTACCAACATCATCTTCTAACTCTGTAGGGAAAGGCCCAGAACCAACACGCGTGGTATAGGCTTTAGTAATTCCCAGAACATAATGCAGGTTTTGCGGACCAATACCAGCACCCGCAGCAGCAGCCCCCGCCACACAATTGCTAGAGGTGACATAAGGATAAGTGCCATGATCAACATCCAATAAGGTGCCTTGCGCACCTTCAAACAACAGATGATCGCCGCTTTGCTGTGCTTCAAACAATAACCTTGGCACATCAGCCACCATCGGCTTAATCCGTTCGGCAAGCGCAAGCGCTTCATCCAAAGTTTTTTGAAAGCTAACGGTCTCGACTTTAAAATAATTCTTTAATACAAAGTTATGAAAATCCAGAACTTCGCCTAATTTCGAAGCAAAGCGTTCGCGATGGAATAAGTCCTGCACCCGAATAGCTCGGCGTGCAACTTTATCCTCATAAGCGGGCCCAATACCACGACCAGTTGTACCAATCTTAGCGGCACCTTTTGCAATTTCGCGGGCACGATCAAGCGCTACGTGGTATGGCAAAATAAGGGGACATGCCTCACTAATTTTGAGTCGACCACTCACGTTCACGCCGGCATGTTCCAGGGCATCAATTTCTTCTAATAAAGCCTCCGGAGAAATGACCACGCCGTTACCAATATAACAGGCCACTTGATCCCTAAGAATTCCAGAAGGTATTAAATGCAATACCGTTTTTTTACCATTAATGACAAGCGTATGCCCTGCATTATGCCCGCCTTGAAAGCGCACAACACCCTGGGCGCGATCGGTCAACCAATCGACAATTTTGCCCTTACCCTCATCACCCCATTGGGTACCGATCACCACTACATTTCGAGTCATAACCCCACAG
>CAISJL010000051.1 GCA_903885665.1 uncultured beta proteobacterium
CATTCATAATTATGTAAAGCAATTTTATGCCTAATCGAGCAGCAGTATCTAATTCTTGGATATTTTGAAGTGCACCACCATCACCTTCTATACAGACAACAGGGTAATCACATTCAGCCGAAGCACCTATCGCAGTAGATAGTCCCTGACCAATTGAACCGAAAGCTGTTGAGAATAAATAAAAGTTTCTTTTCTTATTAATCAACATTGTAGGGAAGGACATAAAATGACCATCACCAACAACCAATCCAATGTTCAATGGCAGAATTTCGTCTAATTTTAAAGCTAATTCTCGTGGATCAACTCGATTTTCTTCTATATTATATTGCTGATTATCAAAGGTTAATTGACTTAATTTTTCCCTTACTATTTCGGTATGAAAACCTTGATTTTTAAATTGATCGCTATTTATTTTCGATGTTAACAGTTCAATAAAAATAGATATATCTGACTGTACATAACAATTAGCAGGCCTACCATCACCCATTAATAAATGAGGTTCAATATCAACGTGAATAATTTTTGCATTAGGAAATAGTTTTTTACCATTTGCTAAAATGGCATAATTATTCAAGCTACTACCCATTGCAATGACGCAGTCCACTTCTTTGTACAATTCTAATGCATTTTTTGTAGAGAATAGACCAACAATTCCAGTATAAAATTCTGATTCAGTAAAAATATTTTTTGCATGCAAGGTAGATGCTAATAATGCGCCAATTTGATTACTCAAATTTTTAATCAAGTGGATTGCAGGGCTATTTAAAACACCCCTTCCGGCAATAATTAAAGGGTTTTTACTTGCTAGTATTATTTCATAAGCTGATTTTAAGCTATTTTTATCAGGATGAATTTTTTGGTTACTTGAGTAAAAACTAAATGAGGGAACATATTGCTCACCAGATCCTACACAATCTTTAGTTTGCACATCCATGGGTATTGACAATACTATAGGTCTACCCTCTAATTTGGCACGATAAAAGGCTAACCTAGTAGCATACTCAGCATAATCGGCAGTCAATACTTCTATGTAACCTGCGCCAGTAGCACTAACTAGCTTTTCTTGGTCTAAATATTGCATAGCATTATCTTTATTAAAACCAGTGGCACTAGTGTAAATCACTATAGGTGTATGGTATCGCACTGCAGTGATTAAAGAAGTTGCTATACGAGATACTCCAGGCCCTTGAGTTACGCTACACACAGCAACTTTACCTGTGACCCTGGCCCATCCATCTGCCATTGCTAATGATGCACCTTCATCGCGAACATCTATGAGCTTGACTTCTGGATATTGTGACATTGCAGACCACCACTTTAACTGGCCATCGCCAAGCAATCCAAATACTAACGTTGTCCCTTCTTTTACAAACGCGGCAGCAACAACATCATCAACTTTCATTACAATATTCCTTGATAGAAATTAATTTTTAAAAAAATCACTCAATTCTAATATTTGAAAATTTAATTAACTTTGCATATTTTTCTTTCTCTAACTTTATAAAATTAGAGAATTCTTCTGGAGTACTATCTTCAGGGTCTATACCCTGCTTAATCATACGTTCTTTTACAGAAGGATCTTTGAGAGCCCTTCGAATGTCACCATTTAATTTCATGATGATATGTTCCGGTGTCTTTGCAGGCGCAAGAAAACCATACCAATTTCTCGATTCATATTCTCTAAAACCTAACTCCTTAAAAGTAGGCAGTTCAGGTATAGCACTTGATCTTTTAATGCCAGTAACTGCAATTGGTTTTATTCTGCCCGATTTTATATGCAATAATGCACTATAAAGACTACAAAATGACAGTTGAACTTCACCTGAAATAACCGCAGTCAATGCAGCACCTATAGATTTATAGGGTACTGATAGCATGTGAATTCCAGATACTTTCTTAAATAATTCTCCTGAAAGGTGGGTACCTGTACCGGCACCAGTGTGTGAATACGAAATAGAATTTGGCTTCAACTTCGATATATTTATTAACTCTTCTACCGATTTCACTGAATTAGGATGAGCAATCAAAATATAGTCTTGTATTCCAGCGATAGTGATTGGCGAAAATGATTTATCTGGGTTATAAGGTAGATTCTTGTACAAACTAACGCTAACCGCAATACCTGCACTAGTACCCACTAAAATAGTATATCCATCTGCTAATGAGCGAGCAGTTATATCTGCAGCGAGAATGCCACCAGCGCCGGGTCTATTATCATGTACTATTTGTTGTAACCAATACTCGGACAGCTTATCACCTATGATCCTAGAAACACCATCAGTACTCCCTCCAGGTCCTGAAGCAACTACAAATCTCACTGATTTAGTTGGATATTCTTGAGCATAAGTATTGGTCATGTAAAAGACTACGATGAATGCGATATGTCTGATTTTTATTTGAGTCCTCACTCAAATCTCCTCATGAAATCAAATACTCATAAAACGAGACTAATGATTTAATCTTTTATAATTAATACATACTAACAATAAGTAATTTTTAATTATTCTTAATTTCATGCTAATGTTCAATTCATCATACATCATTAATAAAATTTAAACATTATTAAGATTTAGTCTTCTGAACATTCATTAATTATGCTGCGCTGCATTATTTAAGAAGTTACTTAAATAATCTGTCAGATTAACGATCGCATATAAACAGACTTTACTCCTCTCCGTATGACCCCGTAATTGCAGGATCAGTAGAGATGCAACGCGTAAATAGTTACGCATGGCTTACTCATCTCGTGGGTTAGTGTTGACACACGCACAGCAATGCCCCTAAGATCTAATGAGATTTTAAAGAATAAAATTTAAAGAAAACCGCTGGAAATCTCAATCGAAGAGATTTTATGGGGACGACATGAAAGTTAAGTTGGCTATTTAGATCTTCCATAAGTAAGAAGAAAAGCTAGCAAAGTAAGACACACAAACGATCAAATGAGCCCTTCCTTCAGCCCACTCCATCCTGTCCACGCCGCCGAATGCGACGGTGTGGATATCGGCGAACCTATATCGCCTGAAACTGCATCCGCAATTGAAGCGGGGATGGACAGATACGCTGTTTTGGTATTTCGCAGAAGTACACCGCTAACGACCGACCAGCAAATCAAGCCTCGGTGAGCTCGAAGCG
>CAISJL010000052.1 GCA_903885665.1 uncultured beta proteobacterium
CAATCAGACGCAACCTTTCACCAACCTTAGCTTGCCAACGTTGCGGTATGAACCGCATTTGATCATCCATCTGAATTCGCACTTCGCGTATCACCCCATTAGCAACAATTGGGGTGCTAGGTGCATTAGGGAGTGCATTAGGGAGTGCAAAAGTCTGTTGCAGCATAGGACTCACATTATGTGAGTGATCATGCTGATGATCGTTATGCAGATCACCCCGTAACCACATCCATCCTGACACGGCACCGGCTATAACAGTAATGCTTGCAATACCGGAATACCACCACATATACCGTGTTGATTCCTCTGGTTGCTCGGTTGACCACCATAGCGCTAACACACTCAATCCAAAACCTAAGGGCACCACCCAAACGCTACGCTCTGGAGAGTCTGGAAAATGCTGAAGACCTCCAGTAAAGAATCCAAAGCCAATCGATGCGAGAATACCAACTCCTAATAATTCACGCCAACTCTGCGCAGGGCCTGGGCTATAACGGCGCTCTAGCATGCATCCAATAATGTAAAAGACTAAGCCTAGCGAAGCTATAAAAAATGAACGCGTTTCACTAAAAAAACCATGATTGACAGCGCCGGCAATAAAACTAATACCCGAGTATTTAGCCAGCGTAGATAAGTGTTGAATGTGGAATTGCATGTTCATGGTCTCAATGTCATTAAAGGAAATCAGCAGCATCTACTGGGTCGGCCGCTGATGAGGCACGCCACACTGAAGATGGCATGATATGGAATAATTTCAAGCGCGCAGTCTAAACTAGATCTGGTCTACTTTCAAATTTATATTTTTAATCAGCAACTTAAATCTCAATAATTCAGATTGAATATGAGCTGCCAATTGTTGCGGCGTGCCAGGATCCGCATCAATCCCTTGACGCTTTAAGTGCTCCTTAAGATGCGCTTGAGTGAATACATTATTTACCGCAGTATTAAGTAGCCGAATAATGTCAGAGGAAGTCCCTCGAGGGGCAACCAGGGCATTCCAGGAGTTAGTGCCAAAACCAATCACTCCACCTTCTGCGACAGTTGGCAAATCAGGCAGCGAGAAAGATCGACGTGCTGATGAAACCGCCAACATTCGTAACTTACCGCTTAACGCATGTGGTTGAACAATGGAAATACCCCCAAACATATAAGCCACTTGGCCACTGAGCAAGTCAATAATTGCAGGCCCTGTACCCTTATACGGTATATGTACTACATCGATATTCGCCATAGACTTAAACAATTCCCCCGCGAGATGTGCGCCAGCACCCGTGCCTGCAGACGCAAAGCTCATTCGACCTGGATTAGCTTTTGCATAACTGATTAACTGGGTCACGGTATTGGCCGGTACCTGCGGATGAGTGGTTAACACATAAGGCTGTAAAGCCAGCATCGAAATCGGTAGGAAATCACGCTCTGGATCGTAAGACAACTTTGACAGCAACACAGGGTTAACCGCTAATGTAGTTACAGTAGCCACCAATAACGTATAACCATCATGAGGCGCTCGGGCTGCAATCTCAGCACCAATTACAGAGGCAGCACCACCGCGATTATCAACCACAACCGATTGACCCAATTGCTTAGCCAAACCTTCATTGAGATAACGTGCAATTAAATCAGTAGGGCCACCTGGGGGATAAGGCACAATCAGACGTATCGGTCGGTCTGGGTAGGCTGCTCTCGCAGTATGGAAACACTGCAATCCAATTAAAAAACATAAAAAAAACACAACAACGAATCGAGTTAATTGAAACATTCGCAATCCAAAGTCATTCAATAAAGGTGGGAAAATACTATATAAGCCATCAGTCAATGCTTAATATTTAATAATTAGGTGAATTCTATTACGAAGTGCAACTTTGAAC
>CAISJL010000053.1 GCA_903885665.1 uncultured beta proteobacterium
AATCCTCAGAATCCAATCTATCTTACTAAGTTGGTTTGGCAAGTTTTCGTGGATTATTTTATAAAACTTCTAAAAAGATAATTTTAATTTAATTAATGAAACCTGCACCTTTTTCTTATCACTGTCCAAGTAGTTTAACGGAAGCACTAGATTTAGTTGCTAAGTTAGAAAACTATAAAATAATTGCAGGTGGGCAATCTTTGATGCCAATGTTGAACTTTCGTTTTTTAATGCCTGAGCATGTGATTGATATTAATAAAATCCCAGAGTTAGTTGGTGTTTCTAAGGAACATCATCAATTACGAATTGGTGCAATGACAAGGCAACATACTATACATACATCTCCCCTTGTAAAAGAGAATGCCCCTCTGATTACAGAAGCATACGGATTGGTTAGTCATCGGCAAGTGAGAAACCGCGGTACTTATGGTGGGAGTCTTTGCCATTTAGATCCATCATCCGAGCAACCATGTTTTACTGCTGCATTAGATGGTGTGATTGAAGTCGCTAGTTTAGCTGGTAAAAGAGAAATTGCTATGGCTAATTGGACAACAATGTATATGACGCCTGATCTTGCACCCGATGAAATTATGCTGGGAGTTCGGTTAGATATTTGGCCTCCAAACCATGGCTGGTCATTTATGGAATACTCTAGAAGACATGGGGATTATGCGATCGTAGGAGTTGCTGCTTTAGTCGTCATAAATTCAAATAATTGTATTGAAAAAATATCAATTACATTGTGTGGAATCGATGCAGCACCAGTTCGGTTATATGCGGCAGAAAAAATATTGATCGATCATGATGCAAGTGACATTGCAGTTAAAAAGGTAATGATAGAGATAGAAAATTTACCCGATGTTATGGAAGATTCACTTAATACAGCAGATTATCGGCGTCATCTTGCAAAAACAATGACTAATAGAGCATTAAAGACTGCATTTGAACGAGCAAGAAAAAGGATTTGAATATGGACCAACGCCCTATAAATATTTGTGTGAATGGAATTACATACAATCGAGAGGTAGAGACGCGTAGAACTTTAGCAGATTTTTTAAGAATTGATTTACAGTTAACAGGAACTCACGTAGGCTGTGAACATGGAGTCTGTGGTGCTTGTACAGTTCTTTTTAATGGTAATACAGCAAGATCTTGCTTAACATTAGCTATTCAGGCTGATCAGTGTAATGTAACAACAATTGAAGGCTTGGCATATCCAGATGGAACATTTTCAGAATTACAACAAGCATTTCGTGAATGTCATGGTTTGCAATGCGGTTTTTGTACCCCTGGTATGTTAACTACACTAACTGAATTTTTAAGTGAGAATAATAATCCATCAGAATTTCAAGTTAAAGAAGCAATATCAGGAAATTTATGTCGTTGCACTGGATATCAAGCAATTGTAGACGCTACGATGCTAGCAGCTAAGAGACTGAGAGAGAAATAAAATGAATAATTTCTCTGATTTTTCGCTATCACCATTATTACGTCCAGAGAAATTTACTGGCTCTAGAATTCAAAGGACAGAAGATGAGCAGCTATTGAGAGGAAATGGCCAATATGTTGATGACCTAGCGTTAGATAAAGTACTTTATTCTGCTTTTTTAAGAAGTCCTCATGCGCACGCTAAAATTCTCTCCATTGATATTGAGCGTGCCGTTAATTTACCAGGTATTAAAAAAATATATTTATATAAAGATTTACCAATATCAGCTAAAAATCGACTTCCAATTCTAGTTCCAAATCCTGCAATTAAAAATTTGATGATGCAGGAGGTTTTAGTTAGCGAAGAGATTTGTTGTGTAGGTGATGCCATAGCTTTTGTCGTAGCCGAAAATCGTTACATTGCAGAAGATGCCTGCGCTTTGATAGATGTTGAGTATGAAATACTACCTGTGGTGGCTGATTGTTTAAAAGCTCTAGAATCAAATGCACCATCTTTTTGTAGTGTAATACCGAATAATCTAGCAGCAAATGTAAAAACTAATTTTGGTGATGT
>CAISJL010000054.1 GCA_903885665.1 uncultured beta proteobacterium
GTACTGCCGTTGGGATAAATATAGAGATGATCGCTGGCCGTCGTACAGCCCGATAACATCAACTCGGCGGCGGCCATTTGGGAACTAATATAAACCGATTCTGGGGTGAGATTTTGCCAAATTGGATAGAGAGTTTGGAGCCAATGAAACAGATCACAATTTTGGGCGGCGGGGACGACACGGGTGAGGGTTTGAAAAAAGTGATGATGAGTATTAATAAGACCTGGAAGGACAATATGACGACCCTGTAAATCCAGTACTTCGTCGGCAGTCTGGGGCAATTCTAGGGTGGTTCCCACCTGCTCAATGATGTTATCCCTGATAAATAAGGACGCATCACGGATTTCCCGTCGTGTCTCATCCATCGTGACTAAGGTGTGGATATTTTTAATTAGCAAGGTGGGCATAGAAACTTAAAAAATGGATGAGATAGTCGGCAATCTTTTTATTTATAGACTATATTGATTATTTTTTGTTACGGATAGACCTTTTCCTCCTTAAAAACAGATCTTTTTTAGTCTTCTTTACTAAAAATTTTCCCATATCTCGTCAAATAGTATTTTTGATTCTACTGATGATGAATGTTTCTTGTGAGATCGGTATTTCAATGATATCTGGCATAGATGTTTCTCTAGATAGAGGATAGATCAAGCGAAATATTGATATGTTTGTCTTATAGAACTCATGATTATAGTTATCTTTTAAACATACTCACATCTTTCCCTAAATAAACACTCAGATATCTATAACAAGTTCCTCTTTTCTTTTTCTATTCATGGAGATAATTGTCGAATAGTTTGAATCGAAAATTATTGTTTCACCTATCTAGAAAACTATTGATGTAAAAAGGACGGTGCTGAATTATGATGTCTAATAATTTGCTTGTAAACGGAAGTTTTGAGCTAGGGCCCACCACTCCAGATTCTCCTAGCTTTGTGCCTCTTTTTCCTGGTTCTACAGACATTTTCGGATGGGATATCATTCGAGGGGGAATCGATTATGAGGCTGAGTGGCGCATTGGAACCGATGGATGGATGTCTGCTGACGGAGATTACAGCCTTGATCTTAATGGAACTCCAGGTGTTGGTGGTGTTGCTCAGACCTTTAATACAAAAGTTGGACAAAAATATCTTGTTACCTTCGACTTAGCGGCTCATCCTAGTGGTCTTCTTCAGACGATGCGGGTAAGTGCCGCAGGGCAATCTGCTGATTTTTATTTCCAATCGAAATCCGATCCGAGCAATCTGGGTTGGCAAGCACTTACATGGGAATTTACGGCTATATCTCGCCAGACAACTCTTGAACTTTACAGCTTACAGACAGGTTATCAATTTGGAGGCCCTGCTCTTGATGGTGTAGTTGTAACCGCTATCAATCAAATCAACGATACAAAAGGCAAAAATAAGCTGGTTGGGACAGCAGGAACTGACGAACTCAATGGCTTAAATGGGAAAGATACCTTGATAGGCATGGCTGGCAACGATATCCTTAACGGTGGTAACGGTGCAGATATCTTGATTGGTGTTGATCCAAAGGCAATAGAAGCACAACACTCTAATCGTACTCAGTTATTGTCACCAGGCGGTAGTCCGATATACAATCCTAGCAATGGACATTACTATGAATTTGTTGCGGCTACTAATATTCCCTGGACATCAGCAAAAACGGCGGCTTCGTCAAGAACTTTCAATGGTTTACAGGGCTATCTTGTCACCATTACATCTCAAGCTGAAGATGATTTTTTACACCTCCATTTCAACACACTATCGAATGTATGGATTGGGGCAAATGATGCAATGCAAGAAGGCCTTTGGAAGTGGGAAACTGGGCCAGAACAAGGGATGGCATTCTGGCTGGGTGGGTCTAATGGCTCTCCTATAAATGGTGCTTACGAAGATTGGGACGGTGGACAGCCAGGTAATAGTGTCGCAAGCACTGGCGAGGAAGAAGATTTCGCAGTATGGAATCACCGATATGAAGGTGGTTCCGTCGTGTTCGCATGGAACGATCTTCCAAATATTCCCCCTTCGATTATTGAGCCAGATTCCAGAGTTCCTGGTTACTTTGTCGAATATTCTGGTTCAATTATCTCCAAATCTCCTGAAATCGATATCCTGACTGGAGGTAAAGGTTCTGACACCTTTGTGTTGGGTGACATCAACAATATTTATTACAATGATGGCAATCCGAATACCCAAGGTTTACTTGACTATGCACTGATTACTGATTTTAGTAACGAGGATATTGTCCAACTGAACGGAAAAGCCAATCACTATCTACTAGATGAGACTTATTCATTGGGTGGAAGTGCTGGTACGGCAATTTTTTATAAGGATACTATCAATGAACTGATTGGGTTTGTCGAAGGAGTTACAGGCTTGAACCTGAAGAGTAACGATTTCAGTTTTACGGGCTGTTTGTAACACCTTGTCCAAAAGAGTTTACTGAATACCCTAGATGGCGATCGCCTGACTGTCCCTATTTGTCCTTAATCATCCGAAAAAACAACTCGACAAGTAGCCCAATCAGGTAGAATCGTCGCTCCTATGTTTTCATAAAAAGCGATCGCGGGTAAATTCCAATCTAAAACTCTCTATTCCAAACGTCCAGCCCATCTCTGCTTGTCTCAAATGAGAAACCAAACCGATGATGTAATTTAGAACATAATGGTATTATGTCCCTACGGGAAATATGAAAATTATAGGAAAAATAGGATTTAACCGTGCTGTACAATCCAGAGATACATCATCGACAAGCTATTTATTTAAAAATTACGATTATAGCCAAGCAGGAGCGTATTTTATTACAATTTGTACCAAACAAAAACAATGTATTATATTTGGTGAAATAAAAAACGGAAAAATGCGATTCAATGCCTTGGGTTCTATCGCGGATAAATATTGGCAAGAAATTCCTCAACATTTTCCAAACGTAGCCCTAGATGTTTATACAATCATGCCCAATCATCTACACGGGATATTGTGAATTATAAAATCTTCGCAATGCAATAACAAAAACAGGAAATTTGGTGATGATGAATACCAACCCGATATTTTATTAGACTTACTTTTTTGAACGCGATCGCAAGTTTCAGAAGACTACCTTTTCTAAGTATAAATTGATAAATTCAGCCTTTTATAGATAAACATCTTTTAAAACGGTATTACTCAAAATCGCCTGCTGTAAATTCGCGCCCCGCAGATTGGCTCCTGTGAGGTTGGCTCCCGTTAAATCCGCCTGACTTAAATTAGCTCCCCGTAAATTCGCCCGTTGTAAATTCGCGCCCCGCAGATTGGCTCCCCGTAAATTCGCCCAACGTAAATCTACGCGATCGCCTTCTATTTGACTCAGATTCGCTTCTAAACAATAGGATTTCTGGAAATGGGCCTTAATTAAAA
>CAISJL010000055.1 GCA_903885665.1 uncultured beta proteobacterium
TCCATTCTTGTCTTCAACTATATCATATACCTGGCGCGATGATAAGCCATCCTCAATTGACAATAACCGGGAAGAAATCAATTTAGTATTCCAATTTGACAACCTGCTTTCTTGCGCTTCTGAAGAAGAACAAAATATCATCAAAAAAAAGAATACTTTAAAAACAACTAAGATTTTTAAAAGTGTATTATTGCTAATTTGTTGAGTATTCCTTATCAAAATATATCGTTGTTAATGCGCTGTCTTATTTTTATTGACTTGACTCTACCATATTCAACTCCCCTTCCCACTTACTCACCACAGCTGTTGCTACTGCATTGCCTATTACATTGGTTGCAGATCTGCCCATATCCAATATTTGATCTATTCCTAATAACAGTAACAATCCTGCTTCTGGAATATGAAATGCACCAAGCATTCCAGCAATAACGACCAGGGATGCACGAGGAATTCCTGCCATTCCTTTACTTGTAACTAGTAGCATTAACATCATCGTAATCTCTTGCTGCAAACTCAATTCAATTCCATATGACTGCGCAATAAAAACTGTTGCAAAAGTCATGTACATAATAGATCCATCCAGATTAAATGAATATCCCAACGGCAAAACAAAACTGATAATACGATTACTACATCCAAACTTTTCTAAAGCCTCTACCGTCTTCGGAAATGCGGACTCACTCGATGCAGTACTAAATGCTAAAATGATTGGATCTTTTACATGCGCAATCAATTTAAAAAAAGGAATTTTAAGAGCCTTGCAAATCGACATCAATATCACGAAGGCAAAGAATAATAATCCACCATAAAAGCAAGCAATCAAATAAAGATAGCCACCAATAATTCCTAAGCCTTGCTTTGCAACCACCGCTGCTATAGCTCCAAAAACACCAAATGGAGCAAATAACATCACATAATTGGTCACTTTAAACATAATATGCGAAACCGAGTCCAACGCATGCACTACCGCTTTAGCCTTCTCACCCATCGATGCAGCAGCAACTCCGAAAAACAGTGAGAATACTACTAATGGCAGGATCTCATTATTCGCCATTGCCTCTATAACACTTTTCGGAATTACATGTGAAATAAATTCTTTTAAATTAAAAGCCACCTTCGCTACTCCCGATTGATCACTATCTGCAGGTAATGGAAGTTGCATAATATGTCCGGGTTCAAAAATATTTACAAGCACTAATCCTAATGCCAACGCCAATAATGTCGCAAATTGAAAGTAAAGAATCGTCTTTAATCCTATTCTACCCACTGCTTTAAAATCACCCACTTTGGCAACTCCTACCACCAGCGTACAAAACACTAATGGAGCAATGATCATTTTTATCAGTCGTAAAAATATATCACTCAGCACTTGAATATTGGTGGCAAAGCCTTCACAGTCTGCAGCTGCAGGATGATAGTAACGATAAGCCTGTCCGACAACAATTCCCAGTAGGAGTCCGATAAAAATGCGAGTAGTAAGATTGATTTTCATAGGTTTCAAAAATAGAACAAAAGAGAGAATACTCCAACCTTTCCCTCTAATCCTTTGCACACATTTGCTATATTTGCACCTTAATTTACGATTATGGAGATTGCAAAAAATTATATTCCCAAAGAAGCTGAATCAAAGTGGTATACCTACTGGATGGAGAAAGGATATTTTCGTTCTGTTCCCGACAACCGTGAGCCTTATACAATCGTCATCCCACCGCCAAATGTAACTGGTGTTTTGCATATGGGACATATGTTGAACAACACCATTCA
>CAISJL010000056.1 GCA_903885665.1 uncultured beta proteobacterium
TAAATATCTGCACGTTGTGGGGCAATACTTAAAGCGACATGAAAACTCTCAACCGCCAAATCATATTTGGACAAATCCAGCTCGGTCAATCCGCGAAAAAGAAATGCGTCTAGACTAGCGGGATCAATTGCGGTGGCGCGATTAAAGCAATCTAAAGATACAACATATTGATTATTAAGCCGCTCTATGATGCCCAAATTAAACCAAGCGCCAGATGCGCGCGGATCACATTCAATAGCCCTTAATGAATGCGTTTTGGCAAGCGCTAATTTCTCAAGCTTAATTAACGCAGCAGATAGATTAACCAGCACAGACACTCTGTCTGGAAATAACTGCAAACAATCAGAGAACCGCTGTTCCGCGCTAAGATAATCTTGTGCAGTCATGCAATCAATGCCTTGCACAAATAAGACGCGAGCCTTCTCTAACAGTAAATCTGCCATACTTTTCCCAAGAAAAACTCCAATCATAAAAAAACGGACGCCTAGGCGTCCGTTTTAAACACTACATCAAAACCACATGAAATACCTGTGGTTTTTATTTTAAACAATATTAGAAGGTATGGGCCATGCTCACTGCATAGGCACTGTTTGTGCTACCAGTGCCGTTAGCTGAAGCATAACCACCTAAGAAGTAATTCGCTGCGGTGTCTTGCTTAAGCATGATGTAACCAACTGATGCTGTTGTACGCTTTGACAAATTGTTTACATAACGTAATTGATAGTATTTAGCACCAGTGTTATCGCCTGCTACACCGCGGTTAGTATACGTGCCGCTACCAGACAGATCACCAGCTACTACATAGCTTCCGTGAAGGTTATGTGGGCCAGCAATATTCCACTCAGCACCAAGCAAATACGCTTTAACTGTGGACTGGGTTGTCGCTGCAGTTTCCAGTTTTTGAACGGTGTAAACGGCACCCAACTTTACGGTACCTAGGGTGTATTCAGCTGAACCATGGTAACCGGTACCATCCAAACCTGCGCCATTGATTTCTTTATGCTTGTCGTAACCAGCACCCAAGCTGATTGGGCCATTTTTATAAGTTGCACCTGTGGAATAGATACGTGCCTTTGCAGCAGCGGCGCCGGCGGTCAAAGCTGTTGCAGCGTTCAAGGCTGCGGTAGCAAGCATGACGGTGAAGCCACCGATATTTGGGGAGTCATAGGCAATCGTGTTCTGCTGACGACGCTTGAACACACCAACGCTAGCTGCGCCACTGGCTGTTGTTGTCGAATTACCAGCTAGAGGCTGTGCAGTACCGAAAATTCCAGTGTCACGGCCGCCGGTGTTAGCGATTGAGCGCTTAAATGGGGTATCCCAGTTACCAACCCAAACGTTACCGAAGCCACCTTGCAAACCTAAGCCGCTGTTACGCATACACATAACGTCACCATTATGACCACGGAAGTCCAGAGTTGATTCACATTGGAACCAAGCGGTCAAGCCGTAAGCAACTTTCTCGGTGCTCCTAATTTTCAGGTTTGAACCTGGGGTTTGGAGAATGTCTGTGTTGGCCTTGTCGGCGGTACCTGCAGCATTTGCGCCTTGATTAACTTTGGAATACTCACCGTAGATCGAGCCGCTGATTACTACGCCTGAATCTTGTGCTAATGCCAATGCGGGAGCGGCTAGCGCGCCAGCAACAGCGAGTGCAATTACTTTCTTTTGCATGTAGATCTCCTCAGAATTAAATGAAACGCCCGGTGACGGACGCAGTGTTTTCAGGCGGTAGCCATGAATACAGGGGCATTATGCAAGTGCTATTTGGCGCTTTACAACTAAAGCCTGTAAATAATCATTAGTTTTTATGTGGTGTGTATCTAATTTACAACAAAGCACACACCTCATCTAAAAGCGCACCAAGATTATTGGAATTATTACTATTTTTCATAAACTTAGCGAAGCTGCTGATTGCGCATACTCATCTTGCCATCATTGCGATAACAACGCCTCACCCTGCATGGGGGCTATAATCGCCAATATAATCGCCAAACAGGACGCGCCTGAAAAATTGCTTTGCAGTGAGTGGCTGCACTAAAGATCGTTCGCAGATTAAAAGTTTTAAAAAATTGTTAAAATCTTTAATAATCAGGAAGTTATATTTACCTTGGCTTTGCATTCCTCATTCGATCAAGCCGTCCAAGCCGGTCTGGCCGCGTTTCGCTGCGGTGATTTTTCGGGCGCTATTGCAGCCTTTGAGCGCGCCTTGGCACTTAGCCCCCAGCATCCAGCGGCCTTAGACCTCTTGGGCACCAGCTGGCTGGCGGCCGGCGATCCTGCCCGCGCCCTACCCTTATTAGAGCAAGCAGTGCAACGGGCTAAAAACAACCCCGACGCTATCGTGCACCTCGCCCAGGCCTATCAAGCGCTAGCCCGCCATGAAGACGCTTACCAGCAATTTCGTAAAGCCAGCAGGCTCGCCCCACAAAACCCACACTTCGGAGAAGGGGCGGCAATCGCGCTCGCACTGCTGGGCCGCTTCGCAGAAGCGGAACAACTCTTGCTACGCTTAATCGCTCGCTATCCCGATATCAGCGCCTTGCGCTTTAATTTAGGCAATGTCTACCGCGATCAACAGCGCTTTGCTGATGCTGAGATGCAATATCGCTCAGCGATTCGATGTGCGCCGGACGATGCTGCCAGTCACAACAATTTGGGCAGCGTCTGTCACAGTCAACTGAAATTTACCGAGGCTGCCCAAGCGTATCGGGCCGCAATCGCGATCGATCCGCAGTTCCATGATGCCCACCTCAATCTGGTATCGGTGCTGATCGATTGCGGCTCATTTCAGGAGGCCATTGTTGCAGGGCAAGCAAGTATTGCATTAGCCCCAAATTGGGCATTGGCGCATCGCTATATCGGTGCAGCATTCAGCCATCTTGGCCACACCCAAGCCGCACTCAATGCCTATGCGCGCGCCTGCGCACTCGACCCGAATGACGCTATTCATCAACAAGTCCATGGCAGCGCATTAGTCACAGCAGGTCAGACTCTTGCCGGACTCCGCACCTTAAATAGCGCAAGCCAAATAACCACCAATGCTAATGGGCTTGAGCACCCATTCAGCGATATTCACTTAGCCATTGGTCTGTATGCGATCGGTTGGGACGACTATCGCAAACGGCCTGCTTCCGCCGCAATTGCCGACAAATATTTGACGCAGCATAGCTGGGTCATTCATCAATCCTTACCCGCCGACCTGAATGGTCGTCATGTGTGTGTGTTACGCGAGCAGGGTTTAGGTGACGAGTTATTTTTTCTGCGCTATGTGCCGCAATTAAAAGCTCGCGGTGCTCAGGTCACGACTCGAGTCAGCGCGAAGATTGCTCACTTCATTGAGCGGGCACAGTGTGCAGATGTGGTCATTGATGAATCACAACTACCCGCCCAAGTCGTTGATTTCTTTATTTTATGTGGCGACCTGCCGCATGCCTTAGCCGGTATTGCACCGCAGTCCGCATGGACTGGCCCCCAGCCCCAAACCGAATACCATATACCCGAATGCCACATACCGGAATACCCGATCGCTATTCGCGTCTATCACCCACCATTAGCACCTAGCTTAGCGATTCCTGCACTCCCCGAATTACTAAACCACATTCAAGCACGTCTTGCCACCTATGGCCCCCCACCCTACATCGGCATCACCTGGCGCGCCGGCACTGCCGCCCAGAATCAGGGGGCTGATTGGCTACTGAGCAAAGCCTTACCACTAACCGCGCTTGGAGCGGCGTTACAACTCACAACAGCAACACTATTAGCCCTGCAACGACAGCCCGCCCCGGGTGAACTGGCTGAGCTATCTCGTGCCTGCGCCCGCACAGTGCATGACTGCACCGATTTAAACGATAACCTTGAAGCCATGCTGGCACTGCTGTATATCATCGACGACTATGTGGGGGTGAGTAATACCAATATGCATCTGCGGACAGCCGCCAGAAGGCGCGCCCGTGTACTCGTGCCCAACCCAGCTGAATGGCGCTGGTGCTATAACCGCCATCATTCGCCCTGGTTTCCGGATTGGCCGCTCTACCGCCAGTCACCAGAAGGTGAATGGACACAAGCCCTGTTGCAGTTAGGCCATGATTTGATGCACATCAATAGCCCACAGCCGGTTTTGCCCAACCAGCAAGCAAAGGCGTAAACTCTGAACCTTGGATCATTTCATATAAATTTCTTTTTCATTGTAGCCACTTGAATATGCACCTGACCCCACTCACACTGCCAACCCCACTGCATGGGTTACCTCATCAATATGGCTAAAACCCCAGCGCGAGATTGCCAACCGTGTACCGGCTGTTGTGATGGCTGGTTACAAATCGAAGTCGAAGGCCGTCCGGTCTATCCTGGCAAACCCTGCCATCACAGCACCGGCAAGGGCTGTGATGCTTATGCCACACGCCCGGTGGACCCTTGCCAGCAATTTATTTGCGGTTGGCGCATGGACCATAGCCCGTTACCCGAATGGATGAAACCCAATAATGCCAAAGTCATCGTGTTATTTGACCAGAGTCAGTGGCGCGGTATGCCGGTTGATGTGGCTGTGCCGGTGGGCAGACGCATTCCGCCTCGCGCGCTGCAATGGCTTATGCAATTTGCACAAACCCAGCAACGTGCACTGATTTACTCCGAACAAAAAGTCGAAAATGGTCAGTTTACCAAACAACAATCCGCAATGGCTTATGGCCCACCCGAGTTTCAACAAGAAGTGGTGGCGCGTTTACAAAATGGTTTACCTCCCTATTAGCAGAGATCGCAACGAATAGCCCTCACCACTGGATTCCGCAGGCCCATTATGATTAGAGTATTCATCGGTTTTGATCGGCGCGAAGTCGCGGCCTATAACGTGCTAGCGCACAGCATTCAAGCGCGCGCCTCGCAACCTGTGGCGATCGCGCCCATTATGTTGTCGCAACTGCACGATATTTTTCAGCGTGAGCGCCACCCACTGCAATCCACCGACTTCTCATTTTCGCGCTTTTTAACCCCTTTTTTATCGGGGTTTGAGGGTTGGTCGATCTTTATGGATTGCGACATGTTGCTGCAAGCCGATATTGCACAGCTCTGGGCACTACGCGACGAACGCTATGCGGTGATGGTGGTTAAACACGAACACACGCCAACAGAGACGCGTAAATTTCTAAACGAACCACAAAGCGCCTATGCCAAGAAAAATTGGTCCAGTGTCATGTTGTTTAATAACGCCAAATGTCAAACGCTGACACCCGCTTATGTCAACACTGCTACAGGCTTAGAGTTACATCAGTTTAAATGGTTAGATCACGACGAGCTAATCGGTGCACTACCACCACAATGGAATCACTTGGTGGGCTATGACAAGCCCAGGTCTGATGCCGCGTTAGTGCACTACACCCTGGGCGGGCCTTATTTTGCAGAATATGCGCAATGCGAATACGCCAAGGAGTGGCTCCGCGAACGCGATGCGATGCTCTATGCTGGCATTGACTAAGATCTATACTCTCAATCATTCAAATACGACCTACACTCATGACGCCCACACCTAGGCACCTGCTAATAGACTACCTAGCCTGAAATCGGATAAGACAACTGTGCCTAGCCTACTCTCTGCGCCATATATTCATATCAAGCACTTGCGCTCTACAGGTGCCACTACAGAAGCCATTGTCAAATTACGCAGTGCACCGCCACGCTCTGATATTGACGCCTTTGAGGCTGCTATCTGCTTATTCATCTGTAGCGAATTCGGTAATTGCCTGCATGTTTGCCAAACCTACACTTGGCGTACACCTTGGGCTATGGCCATCAGCCAAGCGCTTATGGCCTATTTACAACAAGATGCCATCAAGGCGCTTGGCCTTGCCCGCACTGCAATCAGTCATCAGCGTGATATGCACGATGTTAATGCCTTGTACCTGATGCTGTTAATCGCCAATCAAGCAATTGATGAGGCAGACCAGTTTGTCCAAAAGCACTATGCAATCATTCCTATGGATGAGCCATTCCTGCTCATCATGATGGCTGAACTGGCGATTGCGGTCTCGGACTGGAAGCAAGCCTATCGTTGCGCAAGCGCTGTAGTCGCGGCAGACCCAGAAGACTTCCGCGGGTTAATGAGCCTCAGTATTGTGAACTTAAAAATCCGCAACCCGCATGAGTCATTGGGTAATGCGCTGCGTGCGCGCTTGATCAGTCCACAATCGCAGCAAGCGGTTCTACAGTTAATGCGCTGCTACAACGAGCTGGGCGACTTTTATGCCGCTGTGGGCGATTTTGATCAGCTCGACAGTCAAATACCGATAGCAGCGGACCTATACGTTGAACTGGGTATTGCCTACATTGGCTTATCCCAAACCGAATTAGCCACCACTGCACTGACTCGGGCACTCGAGACACAACCCGGACATCCTACAGCCGTACGCGAGCTCCTGATGATTCATGGCAATGCCAATGACTCCATAGCACTGCAACAACTCGTGGGTCAGCATCAAGCATTCATTAAAAACGATATGGTGAACGTCATTACCTTGGGCTTTGAGCGTTTAGCGCAAGGAGATACGGCTCGTGCTCTAGGCTATTTTAATGACACGTTCGCGCTGTCACGCCAACAGAATGTTGCCTATAACGAACTACCTTGGCCTGTGCCTGAGCCGCGCCTACGACACGACTACGAACAATTGCAATTATTAGCGCAACGCCAGAAACTGGATAGCAAAGGCTTGGCAGCTCTACAACTACTAGAACACTACTGCAAGCAATCACAAGACATTCATCATGTATTTGCGCCTACCGGTGCCGCCGCAGAGACCTTGCAGCGCGCACTTACCGATATGCACTATATTCCAACAATCCCGTTTGATGATGTAGCGCTCAGCACTCAGAACCACTATCCCGATATTGAACAACAATATATCGACGGTAAACCCGCTATGGTGGTGATCGACAACTTTCTATCCCCGGCAGCGTTGCAGGCCTTACGCCAATTTAGCGAGGAAGCTACTGTTTGGAAGCTGAACAATGATCGCGGCTATGTTGGCGCCTTGCTTGGCCAAGGTTTTGCGTCCCCAGTGCTCATCCAAATTGCCCACGAGCTCAAGTCGATGATGCCGCAAGTGATTGGTGACTATCCGCTGCTACAAGCCTGGGGCTTTAAATACGACCAGCGTTTATCAGGCATTAATATGCATGCCGACTTTGCCAAGATTAATGTCAACTTCTGGATTACGCCAGACGCCGCCTGCGCTGACCCCAATACTGGTGGCATGGTAATTTATGATGTGCCGGCGCCTGGGAGCTGGACTTTTCCAGATTACAACGTGCATCAATCGAAAATGAAGGCCTATTTAAAAGTGCACAAGGCGGAATCTTTGCGGGTGCCTTATCGAGAAAATCGTTGTGTGATATTTGACTCTAGTCTGATCCACATCACAGACGAGTTGCACTTCAAGCCTGGCTATCAGAATCGCCGTATTAATGTCACCTTGCTCTATGGGCGTGCGCGTAGCGTAGGTTAACTAGCAGCGCATTGAATATAAACCCAAAAAGTATAGTTATTTTTTCTAATACGTTTAATAGCAATTAAACAAAGCATGCCATTTTTTAGCTATCGCTTCTAATGAGAACCTTTGGTCTAAATACGCCTGACCTTTTTTTAGTTTTTCCAGTGCGTGCTGAGGATTTGCAATTAATTCATTGAGAGCGCCCACATAGTCAGCATTACAATAACAGTACTCTTGTAGCTCTTTGTATTGCGGCAATGGATGAACAATCGTTGCTTTGCCCGCGTTTATAGCCTCGACTAACCGATTATGGCCCTTCACATTTTTCTCAGGCATATCAATGCTTGGTATAAATAAGATGTCTGCATCCCGCATTGCATGCAACTGTCTATCCAATGACCAAAAATCAAAAGTGATAGAAAAATTTTTGGGTATCACATTTGGCTGAATAAAGTCAGGCGGGTGATTCGATAATATATCTAGTTTTATTTTGCGACTATTTTCTTTAAATAACACATTCAAACCATGTGCCAAAGTGTCGTAATTTGAAGAATGTCCAAACCATAAAATACTCCACTCATCTTTTGCGGTTAACGCCGGTAGCACTCTTGGGTACTCTATGACCTCTTCTATGATTCTACAATCTCGGCCAAATATTTTTTTTACAGCATCGGACATCGGCACTGTCTGAACCACCACTTCATCTGATAGATCGCAGAGTTGCTGATTAATCTGCCCCTTTTGACCCTCAAAGTGATAGTCACAAAGAATGGTGACAACTTTAATATTTCTTGCTCTAGCCATCTGTGCAAGCGCTATGAGCGTCGTATTCAAAGTTTTTGTTAACACAATCAGCTTGGGTTGATGTCTATCCAAAAACGTTGTTGGATCCATCTTGGCGCCAAAGTACAGCACTCTCATCCCTAAATAGCGGCCCGGTATGATTGCCATTAATCTAATGCTCGATATTAAATCGGGCATTTGAGTGTTCACTATAAAAACTGCATCATGGACATTCATAAACAATTATAAATTAAGGGATTGAGGAGTTAAATAATTGATGCTTGTATGTGCGTTTTGAAATTACTGATTGTTTAAATACACCGACTCAGGTTCTCAACATCCAGTCAGGCTAAATACAATATGAACATCCCGCTATATCCTGATGGTCTGCCTTAAATCCCCAAACCCTTAAGCAGCTTCTCGGGATAGCGCGTACCAGCCGCTCCACCCAGCGGAAATACGGCGGCGAGTTGCGTAAGTTCTTCTGCACTGAATACCAAATCAACGGCTTTGCAGTTGGCCTCCAAATACGTACGGCGCTTGGTGCCGGGGATGGGGACAATATCTGCGCCTTGGGCCAACACCCAAGCGATTGCCACTTGAGCGGGTGTAGCTTGATGAGTCGCCGCAACGCTTGCCAAAAATTCAATTAACTTATTGTTTTCATTAATATTTTCTGGTTTAAATCGTGGGTGATCACGACGCCGGTCGCTCGCTATTAAAGCATCTACACTAGTAATGGTGCCGCTGAGAAAGCCCCGACCTAAAGGCGCATAAGCCATAAACCCAACCCCTAAGTCTCGACAAGCGGGCAGGATTTCCGACTCGACCTCACGACTCCACAAGGAATACTCGGTCTCCAAAGCGGTGATCGGGTGCACGGCATGGGCGCGCCGCAGGGTGGTCGCGCCCGCTTCAGACAACCCAAGGTAGCGCACCTTACCTTCGGTGATGAGGCGTTGCATGGCACCCACTGTGTCCTCGATCGGAATCAAAGGATCTACCCGATGCAAACCATACAGGTCAATCGTCTCCACCCCTAAGTGACGCAAACTAGCCTCACATGCTTGCTTCACATAATCAGGGTGGCCACCACTCAAACGGGGCGCCTCACCGCCGGTGCTTGCCGCCAAGCCTAAATTACCAAATTTGGTGGCGATGATCACCGCATTGCGGCGCCCACGAATGGCGCGCGCGATCAACGCTTCATTCACCCCATTACCATAGGCATCCGAAGTAACCAATAAATTACAACCCAAATCGATCGATCGCTGAATGGTCGCAATCGACTCGGGATCATCCGGTTCACCATAACTGATCGACATCCCCATACATCCCAAACCTAGGGCTGGAACTAACAATCCATGGCGACCGAGTTGACGCTGTTGCATAGCTTTCCTTTGATCCGCGAGTGAATGAACGATTAAAGATACAAACTGATGGCGATTGATTACTTCGCGTAACTCACGACCAAATCACCTACGCCTTCGACATGACCTTCCAGCCGATCACCACGTTGTACAGGACCCACGCCAGCGGGCGTGCCCGACATGATGATGTCGCCCGGGCGCAGCGTAACTAAGTGTGACAAATAAGAGATCGTCTCTGGAATATTCCAGATCAAATCGGCCAAATCGCCTGTTTGTTTCACTTCACCATTAACCTTTAACCAAATCGCGCCTTTGGCAGGATGGCCGACTTGCGCCACTGCTTTTAACGCCGTACAAGGCGCAGAATGATCAAAAGCTTTACCCATCTCCCACGGTCTGCCCATTTTTTTGGCCTCACCTTGCAGATCACGACGTGTCATATCTAAACCCACGCCATACCCGAACACGTGATCCAAAGCCTTATCGACCGCAATATCAGCACCACCCTTGCCAATGGCCACAATCATCTCGATTTCGTGATGTAAATCCTTGGTCATTTGCGGAAAGGGAATAGTGGCGCCATTGGAGACAATGGCGTCTGCCGGTTTCATAAAGAAGAACGGTGGCTCACGATCGGGATCGTGGCCCATCTCGCGAGCGTGCTCGGCATAATTACGCCCTACACAGTAAATACGCCCGACCGGAAAAGCGCTTTGGCTACCCTCTACGGGTAAGGTAATCACACCTGGGAAATCGATGGCATAGCTCATTCTGCAATCCTTATATACTTAAGTTATTGAAAATATTCATCATATTTAAAATCATCTGACACTGCCTCACCACTCAGAAACACACAATACAAAACATACAATACACGTATAAGAGCGCACAGCACTCGATAACATCTGGCGATTATACGGGAACCGCCATACCGTCAGTAGCCATAGAACTAGGTGGCGCCAAAATAGGTTTCAACTGCCAATATTCATACAATACTGAACATCTGAACCCATTAGCCTCATACTCATTGCATTGATTAACCCCTCACTGGCTCCCTTGCTTGCTCACTGACTTACTAAATGAATCACTGACTTGACTCCTTATTACTCATTTATTTAATTACCCATTTAATTACTCATTTAATTATTCATTTATTATGCCAACTCTAGAAACCCTCTCAGGTCGTGGATAGTCTAAGCACACTGAGCGCCTTATTCCTTAGCAGCTTTCTCGGTGCAACCTTGCTCCCCGGCGGTTCTGAGCTCGTGTTACTGGCCGCCCTCAGGGCTTATCCAGAAACCTTGTGGTTAGCATTGGTCATTGCCACCGTAGGCAACACCTTAGGTGGCATGACTACTTATGCGCTAGGCCGACTAGCACCAAGCAGGCCGATTCGAGGCCTAGCCTACTTACAGCGCTGGGGCGCACCTGCCTTATTGTTATCGTGGGTTCCTGTGCTCGGTGACCCACTGTGCGTCGCAGCTGGCTGGTTGCGGCTACCCCTATGGCCAGTACTGGTATTTATGGCCGCGGGTAAGTTTGCGCGCTACTGGGTTATCGGACTACTGAGCGTATAGTGCTGCGCTTATATGACTTACCCATTCATGTACAGCATCAAAAACCACCCGTTGACGCTTGCGGTAAGGTGCCAGACGGTCCACATTAAGCTAAGATGTCAACCGATTTCAATCACATTCTCTTTTAAATTCATGCATCGCCCATCATGACTGCAAGACTCCGAGAAATACCCTATAACTACACCTCTTTTTCTGATCGCGAAATCGTGATTCGTCTGCTCGGCAGCGCACGCTGGGACATTCTCAATGCGCTACGCAGCCAACGCCGCACGGGGCGCTCTGCCAAGATGTTGTATGAAGTATTAGGTGATATGTGGGTGGTGAAACGTAACCCGTATATTGAGGATGACTTACTAGGCAACCGCCAACGTCGTCGTGCTTTGATTGACGGCATGCGCCATCGCTTAAACAATATCGAACAGCGCCGCGGCAACACTGACCCCCGAGTCACCGAATTACTCGCAGCCGCGCATACTGCAGTGAACGACTTTGCCGCAGGCTTTGAGGAGACACTCTCATTACGTCGTCGCACCATAGCGCGACTAGCTCACACCACTCGCCCAGACAATGTGCAATTTGATGGTCTGGCGCGCGTCTCTCATGTTACTGACGCGACCGATTGGCGTATTGAATATCCATTTGTCGTCATTAACCCCGACACTGGCAGTGAAGTCGCTGAGATTGTCGCTGCATGTATTGAACTTGGTCTTACCATCATTCCTCGTGGTGGTGGCACTGGCTATACCGGCGGTGCAATTCCCCTAACGCCTTATTCTGCAGTGATCAACACAGAAAAACTCGATCGCTTGAGCCCGATTGATCAAGTCACCTTGCCCGGCTTAAGCGCACCGGTAGCGGTATTACGCTGTGGCGCCGGTGTAGTCACGCGGCGCGCTATGGAAGCGGCTGAGGCCGCAGGCCTAGTCTTTGCATGTGACCCCACCTCAGCCGATGCCTCGTGCATAGGCGGTAATGTCGCCATGAATGCTGGCGGCAAAAAAGCCGTGCTATGGGGCACTGCGCTCGACAACCTCGCATCATGGACCATGGTCACACCCGATGCAGAATGGCTGCGCGTAGAACGTCTCGATCACAACATGGGCAAGATTCACGATATTGCGATGGCAAAATTTCGGCTCAGCCGCTTTGCCCGTGATGGCATCACCCCCATAGGTACACCGCAAACCCTAGAAATTCCTGGTCACACTTTCCGCAAGCAAGGCTTGGGTAAGGATGTCACTGACAAAGTATTGGGTGGACTGCCTGGCATTCAAAAAGAAGGTTGCGATGGTTTAATTACCGAGGCCACGTTTGTATTACATCGCATGCCACCAGCCATTCGCACCGTATGTCTGGAGTTTTTTAGCAGCGTACGCGAAGCCGTCCCATCTATTTTAGAAATTAAGCAGTATCTAGGAACGCATCCAGTAGCGATCTTGGCAGGCTTAGAACATTTAGATGCCCGCTATCTCAAAGCAGTAGGTTATTCCACCAAAGCGCGGCGCGCAGGTCGCCCTAAGATGGTGTTGGTGGGCGATATTGTTGGTGAAGACGAGGACGCGGTCGCGCAAGCCGCCTCTCAAGTAGTACGGATTGCCAATGCTCGTGGAGCAGAAGGATTTATCGCTGTATCTGCAGAGTCTCGTAAAACCTTCTGGCTAGATCGTGCCCGCACCGCGGCCATTGCGCGCCACACGAATGCATTTAAAATCAATGAAGACGTGGTCATCCCGCTCGAACGCTTAGGTGATTACTCCGATGGGATTGAACGTATAAATATTGAATTCTCAATCCGCAATAAAATTCGTATCCTTGATGCTGTAGAAAAAGCATTAGGTGGCGATCTGCCGGTGGTAGATCATGACCCCGAACACACACGACAAGAACTGCTTACAGATCGCGTCCATCGTGCTCAAGCCTTAATTAGCACTACCCGTCAACGCTGGCAGTGGTTACTAGATCATCTTGACTTGCCGCTAGATAGCGCTAATGAAGTTAGCCTACCTGAATACCAAGCGCTGCTCAGTGAATACCCCAAAACACATAGCACACCTGCAACCTTGTTCCATGCGCTGCAAGATCACACCCTAACCGTATCCTGGAAGCAAGAGGTGCGCAGCCATCTCACCGATATATTTAGCGGGCGCGCACTCACTAAAATTCAAGAGCTCATCGACACCACCCATCGCCAAGCACTGCGCAGTCGCGTTTTTGTTGCATTACATATGCATGCTGGCGATGGAAATGTACATACCAATATTCCCGTTAACTCAGATCAATATGAAATGCTGCAAGAAGCAGCAGAAGCTGTGGCGCGGATTATGCAACTAGCCGAATCCCTAGATGGCGTGATTTCTGGAGAGCACGGCATTGGCATTACCAAATTAGAATTTCTACCCGAAGCGCAAGTGGCTGCGTTTCGGGTGTACAAAACCAAAGTCGATCCGCAAGGGCATTTTAACAAAGGTAAATTACTGCGCGACAGCGCCTTGCCAGCCGACTTGAGCAATGCCTACACTCCCAGCTTTTCATTATTGGGTGCAGAGAGTTTAATTCTTGAGCACTCCGATGTGGGCGCGATTGCCCATTCGGTCAAAGACTGTTTGCGTTGCGGTAAATGTAAACCGGTGTGTGCCACCCACGTACCTCGTGCTAACTTACTCTACAGCCCTCGCAATAAAATACTCGCCTCTAGCTTGCTGATTGAAGCTTTTCTCTACGAAGAACAAACGCGCCGTGGTATTTCTTTAGCGCATTTCGATGAGTTTGGTGATGTGGCTGACCATTGTACGGTCTGTCATAAATGCGCAAATCCCTGCCCAGTGGATATTGACTTTGGTGACGTCTCGATGGCGATGCGCAACTTTTTACGTCAACACGGTAAACGTCGTTTTAATCTAGGCTCATGGGCATCGATGCTTTTTTTAAATGCGACTGACCCACGCACCATTAACATTGCGCGCAAGTTCATGATTGATTGGGGCTATACCGCGCAGCGCTGGGCGCATCGCACGGCAAAACTATTGGGATTGACTCGTCGTCAAACCCAGCAGCCCACAGCAACGGTTGGCAAACCACCGATACGCACCCAAGTGATTCACTTTATTAACAAACCGATGCCGGGCCAGTTGCCGAAAAAAGCCTCTCGCGCCCTACTCGATATTGAAGATGCGCGCATCGTACCGGTGATTCGAGACGCCCAAAAAGTCAATGATGAATCAGAAGCAGTCTTCTATTTCCCAGGTTGCGGCTCTGAACGACTCTTTAGCCAAGTGGGATTAGCAACGCAAGCCATGCTCTACCACTTGGGCGTGCAAACAGTATTGCCACCTGGATATCTGTGCTGTGGCTATCCGCAAACTGCAGCAGGCGAAGAGGCCAAAGGACAAGCCATTACCACCGCCAACCGGGTCTTGTTTCACCGCGTGGCGCACACCTTAAATTATCTAGATATCAAAACAGTAATCGTGTCCTGCGGCACTTGTATGGATCAGTTACAAAAATATGAATTCGATAAAATATTCCCCGGTTGTCGACTGCTTGATATCCATGAATACTTACTCGAGCGTGACGTTAAACTTGCAGGGGTGACTGGCACTCGCTACATGTATCATGACCCTTGTCATTCACCAATGAAAACTCATGCACCCATGAAAGTGGTGAACACCTTAATGGCAAGCCAAGTCACGCTCAGCGAACGTTGCTGCGGAGAATCGGGCACGCTGGCTGTCACCCGCCCTGATATTTCGACCCAAGTGCGGTTTCGCAAGGAAGAAGAGCTCAAGCGTGTCACCACAGAACTGCGCAATATTCCAGTCGTGGCCGCTGGAGCAAAGCCCGATCCCATCAAAATTTTAACCTCCTGCCCTTCATGTTTGCAGGGCTTAGGCCGCTATAGTAATGATGTCGATATAGAAGCTGACTATATCGTGGTCGAAATGGCACGCCACGTATTGGGAGCGACTTGGATGGAGGATTATGTGCGGCGCGTGAATGCTGGGGGTATTGAGCGAGTATTGTTGTGAAATAAACATGGGGATTAACTGCTGTGGATTTGTTTGAACAGGCTAAGCAGCGATTTATGGCGGGCATTAACGCTATGGGTCGTCAAGCTTACACAGAAGCAGTTAGCGAGTTTCAAGTCTCTTTGCAATTACTACCCGACCGTATCTCTACACTAACCAATTTAGCTGCAGCATATATTCAACTGCACCAATGGGCAGATGCGCGCAAGGTCTGTGATCGTGCATTAGTCATTGATCCACTATCAAGTGCGGCTTGGACACATCTCGGTTTAGTAGAAAACGCCAATCGATTACATCGGCTGGCATTAGAGCACTTTGAACGCGCTCTCCATATTGATCCATCAAATATCGACGCTCAGCTCAATAGAGTCGCCACATTCATTCAGCTACAGGAATACACGACAGCGCTCACCTGCAGCCAACAATTATTACAACTTGCGCCCGATCATGCATCTGCCCACCTAAACCACGGCAATATCTTGTCTGAGCTTGGACAAGACTCTGTAGCGCTTGAGCACTATCAAAAGTCAATTACACTCGATCCGAAATTTGCCAAGGCGTATTTAAATCAAGGCCACGCGCTACAAGATACACGCCAACCAGAACAAGCATTAATCAGTTATCGCCAAGCCTTTGCACTTGACCCCACACTCGATTTCCTTTTGGGTAATTTACTACATTTACAATTAATATTGGGTGATTGGTTTAATCTAGAAGAACTGATCGAGCAATTATTAAGCGGCATTACCCAGCATAAAAAGCGGACGCCGCCATTTGCAATGCTAGGCATTAGCGACTCCCCCTTACAGCAATTACGAACGGCCGAGATCTGGGTTAAAGATAAATATCCAGAACCACCCATCGCTACAGAGCTGGCATGTATTAGCCAATCGAACAGCTCTCACTCCAAAATTCGAATTGGTTTTTTTTCAATGGATTTTCGCAATCATGCCGTCGCATTTTTAATTGCGGGCATCATTGAAATACTTAATCGTGATCAATTCCAAGTGATTGCATTTAACTTTGGATTGGTGACCAATGATGAAATGCAAACACGGTTACGCCAAGGGTTTGATCAGTTTTTAGACATCCATGATAAAACCGATTTAGAAATTATCAAGCTCGCAAAACAGCATCAAATAGATATTGCTGTCGATTTGGCCGGATTTACTGAGGGATCAAGACCCACCCTATTTGCTCAGCGAATAGCGCCCATACAAATTAATTACCTAGGCTTTCCTGGCACTATGGGCGCAGGGTATATCGATTATATTATTGCCGACCATACCCTAGTGCCATCCACAAGCCGCCCTCACTTTTCAGAAAAAATAGTCTATCTGCCGTGCTTCCAAGCTACCGATAGTCAACGGCTTATTGCACTCCAAAATTTCACCCGGCAAGCCCTCGGTTTGTCGGATTCAGTATTTGTATACTGCTGTTTTAATAACAGTTATAAAATTTTGCCAGAGACTTTCCAATCTTGGATGCGTATTTTAAAGGCAACCCCTAATAGTGTTTTATGGTTACTCTACGATCACGCCGCCACAGTCATCCATCGGCAGCAAGCAGCACGTGCAGCGGGCATAGATCCACAACGCTTAGTCTTCGCCCATAGGCTCCCACCCGCCGAATATCTAGCTCGCTATCGTTGTGCAGATTTATTTTTGGATACGCTACCCTTTAATGCCGGGACAACTTGCAGTGATGCACTTTGGGCGGGACTGCCGGTTTTAACGCTACGTGGCGAGTCCTTTGCCGCACGGATGGGTGCAAGCCTACTCACCGCCATTCATCTCCCCGAGTTAATCACTACTAGCCGTGAAGCTTACGAAGCGCGCGCTATTGAACTCGCAACCGACCGCCAACAATTACAGGCCATCCGCGACAAGCTGGCACGCAACCGACTCACCACCCCATTGTTTAACACTACACTATTCGCCCGTCATCTCGAGACAGCCTTTATCCAAATAGTTGAGCGGCAGCGTGCGGGTCTCGCACCAGATCATTTATTTGTCGATCAACCTGCTGTGCTATCCTGATCTACGCTAACCACTAACATTTTTAAATGAGTGCCGACTATTCTATGTCCTGTGAGCTCTGTGAAACCCTTGGGGGTCAATTATTATGGCAAGATGCGCGTGCGCGCGTGGTGTGGGTTGATGATCCTTTATACCCTGGATTTTGTCGGGTGATCTGGAGCGAACATCAACGCGAGATGACTGATTTATCTCCAGCTGATCGAGCGCACTGTATGCGCATCGTATTTGCAGTCGAAGCAGCACTACGGGATCACGTTAAGCCCGATAAAATTAATTTAGCCAGTTTTGGCAATATGGTGTCGCATGTGCATTGGCATGTAATCCCGCGGTTTCACGATGACCCGCACTTTCCGCAATCGATTTGGGGCGTTCAACAACGTCCAGTCAACGATTCATCTTGTAGTGAACGGAGTATACCGAGCATGAACACCATTGCAGCTGCACTGACCCAATTATTACGAGTCGCAAGCCACCCTAAGTAATTCTAAGTTGCTGCATGCTCCACTGAAGGCGCCGCAGCATTTATCTCTGGCATAGGCACTGTCGGGGTTGGCATCATGAGGCGCGACTCTCCAAACACCACACTAAAGCAACTACCTTGCCCCAACTCACTCGTGATATCTAGGCGCGCTTGATGACGCACAATCACGTGCTTGACAATCGCCAGTCCTAAGCCTGTGCCGCCGGTTTCACGCGAACGTCCACGGTCTACGCGATAGAAGCGCTCGGTCAATCGTGGAATATGCTCTACCGCAATACCTATCCCCGAATCGCGCACTGAAAACCACGCCTCACCATGACGCTCTGACCACATCAATCGTACTGTACCACCTGCAGGCGTATAACGAATTGCATTACTCACCAAATTACTCATTGCGCTTCTCAACTCATCCTCAGCACCCTTCACCCATCGCGCTGATTCAATCTCAAGAAGAATTTGATGCTTTTGAGCCGACAAGGCTAAGGCATCGTAATACAGCGCACGTAATATATCCGGAATATTGACAGGCTCTTCACGTAACACATGACCAGAGGACTCCAAACGCGAGAGCACCAGCAAGTCCTCTATCAAACTTTGCATACGCTTGGTCTGCTCAGTCATCAGCGGTATCGAACGCTTTAACAATACCGGATTGATATTGTTGTCGACAACATTGTCGCTCAAGGTTTCCAAGAAGCCGCCAACAACCGTTAAAGGCGTGCGCAATTCATGCGATACATTGGCAACGAAATCGCGACGCATTGTTTCTACGCGCTCTCGATCGGTAATGTCTCGACTAATAATCAATTTTCGATTTGCTTCATACGGCACAATCAGCACCGACAACACCAAATCATTTCCCCTTGGGCTGCGCATGGTCAGAGGTTCGGCATAAGCCTCGGTATTGAGTGCTTCTACAAATTGGGGTTGGCGTACAATAAAGGTGACTTGTTGCCCTAAATCGCGTTTAGTTTCTAAACCAAAATGTAATTCTGCACGCGGATTACACCACTCAATATTATGTGCACCATCAATGACGATCAAACCATCAGGCATGGCTAATCCAGCACGCCGGAAATCTTGCAAAGTAGCGGTCAGTCGCGATTCACTACGCCGTTGCCGTCGCAGCAAGTGATACAACATCGCAAATACCTCTTCCCACTGGCCTATACCATCGGGCAAGGCTTCAGGTCGTGGATCTGCTAACCAACGGATCAAGCGGTTTTGATAATGCACCTGCATCGCCAACAGTAAACAGATCAGCATGGCAAATACTGCCCATGCAATCTGGGCATCAAACACCACCCACAAGCCGACTGCAGTCAATGCGGCAAGCGCGACCTGCACGATGAGATGTAACCAAATAATATTCAATGGATAGCAATCAAAATTAGAATAATTGAGTAGCGCTATTGAAGCAATATGCCTCTCTATGTCCCGAAGCGCTATTATCGCATAGCCACTATACTGCTAATGAACTGAGAACCGATAGCCCGAGCTGCGCACCGTTTGAATCAAACGATCATGACCTGTGGGTTCTAGACCTCTACGCAAACGCCTGATGTGCACATCCACAGTACGCTCTTCCACAAAAACATGATCGCCCCAGATTTGATCGAGTAGTTGCACACGGGTGTAGACGCGTTCTGCGTGGGTCATAAAGAAATGCAGCAATCGAAATTCAGTTGGTCCTAAAGCCAGTGGCGTACCATTGCCAGTGACTCGATGGCTTGTTGGGTCTAATAACAACCCAGCCTCCTCAATCACATCATCCACAGCTTGTGGCGCACGCCGGCGCAACACCGCTTTAACTCGCGCATTTAATTCACGTGGTGAAAAGGGCTTAGTAATGTAATCATCTGCACCGGTGTCTAAGCCGGTGAGTTTGTCCTGCTCATCGGCACGCGCCGTAAGCATAATAATCGGAATGTCTTGGGTGCGTTTGTCGGCACGCAAACGTCGCGCCAACTCTACGCCGTTCATGCCAGGCAACATCCAATCGAGTACGATTAAGTCCGGTAAGCTCTCACGCACCAGCCCAAGGGCCTGTTCAGCCGATTCGGCACGATCTACCCGATACCCTGCCAGCTCCAAATTACAGGCCACTAACTCTTGGATCGCCGGTTCATCTTCAACAATTAAAATTGTCGCGTCCATGATTGCTCCATCGTTACCTGATTAGGCTAATTCAAAACTAATGCAAATAAATTCAAAAATTCAAAAAATTCAATTAAAACCAATAAAATCAATAAAATCAATAGCTTAATTTGTAGATTGCGCCACACTATAGCGCTGATTTTAGCGGCCTGCTGAGCACTGTTACGCCTTAAGGGCTGTATATTATGAAGATCTTGTGACACTACGATGACAGCATTAGCCACAATCCACAACAGCCTGCAACAATCAAAGGTATCATTGTCATTACATTAGCAATTTTAATCTCCCCATCTAATTGATGTCTTGTCATCAATAGATTGCTTAGCCTTTGCGTTTTTTAATGATTATCCTTTTTGTTATCCTTATTTTGTTATCCTCATATCGTGTTGTTAAACCGGAGTTCGTAATCTGTCATGGCTGGACTGCATAAAGGTGTGCCGCAACCCACCGAAATCACATTGCATCAAGTATCTAAAATTCTCGAAGTAGCCTTCGCTGACGGTCAACGCTTTCAATTGCCGTGTGAGTTACTGCGTGTCTACTCGCCCTCTGCTGAAGTGCGCGGCCACGGCCCCGGACAAGAGGTATTACAAGTCGGTAAAAAAGATGTCTCCATCACGGCGATCGAGCCCGTAGGTCAATACGCATTACAACTACGCTTCTCCGATGGTCACGATACCGGTATTTATTCTTGGGATTTACTCTACGACTACGGCATGCGTCAGCGCGCGCTTTGGGACGATTACTTACAACGACTAGCCGCTGCTGGTGCCACCCGCGATGCGTAACTACCTCTATGACTAACACCACAGACTTTGGGTATCAGCAGGTCGCTGAAGACGAAAAAGCTCGCAAAGTTGCAGAAGTCTTTGACTCTGTAGCTTCTCGCTATGACTTGATGAACGATCTGATGTCGCTTGGTCTACATCGGCTATGGAAACGCTTCACCATTGATCGCAGCCTAGTGCGTCCTGGCGATCGAGTGTTGGATGTTGCCGGTGGTACCGGTGACTTAACACAACTGTTTGCTGATCGAGTTGGCCCCCGCGGCCAAGTGGTTCTTACCGATATCAACGGCCCGATGTTAAGTCGAGGACGCGACCGATTATTAGATAGCGGTCGCATCATCCCGACTGTGCAATGCGATGCGGAACGATTGCCTTTTGTGGACGCTCATTTCGATTGTGTCTGTGTGGCGTTTGGTCTTCGCAACATGACCCATAAAGACATAGCGCTGGCCGAGATGCGGCGCGTGTTAAGACCCGGCGGGCGACTATTAGTGCTCGAGTTCTCACAGATCTGGAAACCGCTCGCACCTCTGTATGACGCCTACTCATTCCAAGTATTACCACGTCTGGGCCAGTGGATCACCCAAGACGCCGACAGTTATCGTTATCTAGCTGAATCCATACGCATGCACCCCGACCAAGAGACCCTAAAAACCATGATGACCAGTGCCGGCTTAGCGCGCGTTGAATACTTTAACCTTGCTGGGGGTATGGTTGCTCTACACCGTGGGATTCGATTTTAAATCTATATTAATTTTTTAACTATTTGATTTTTATAGTTTTTTTAAGCATTCTTGGTCGCCCATCCATTACAAAATGTAATCCCCAGAATTCGCAGAGTATGTCTATAATGTGACCCGTAACACATGGGTGCGCTGCATTTTTAACCATCTTGAATTGTTGTACATCGCCCCCAACTAGATGGTCACTGTGCTCGTTGGAAATAAATATGCGGTTTGCTCTGATTGTTACATCTATTTTGATGTGATTAAGATGGTCTTGTTAAGTATCTTTTAATTAAAAAAGTGCTGATTTTATTTTGTGATTGAAGTATTTCAACCTGAAGTGGAGGACATGATGAAAAAATTCTTAACACTTGCACTCGGAATCTGTGCCTTATCGTTATTTCATATTCAACCGGCTGACGCTGGTAAGCGTCTCGGTGGTGGCAAAAGCGTTGGTACGCAACGCGAAGCACCAAAGCAAACCGCTGCGCCAGCCAAAGCACCCCAACAAGCACAACCAGCAGCTCCGGCTACACCACCTGCAGCCCCAGCTGGCAATAAATGGCTAGGGCCTCTGGCGGGTTTAGCCATCGGTGCCGGTTTGGCTAGCCTCTTTATGGGTGGTGGACTTGGCGGGCTTGGCGGCCTCGGTAGTATACTTTCTAGCTTGTTGATGGTTGGAGCAGTGGTGATGTTGGCGCTGTTTTTATACCGTATGTTCCGCAGCAAAAATGAAGCACCACTGGCTTATGCAGGGGCAGGTCAATCGTCTCCCCACACACATTACCAAGCGCAAACTGAACCATCTTATACCCCTAGCAGTGCTGCATCTCACTCAGTCGCCGCAACCACTAGCGGTGCAGCTGCGCATTCAGTGGCTACGACCACCGCTGCCGATGTTCCGACGCCAGTTGTATTACCAGAGGGATTTAATGCTGAGCAGTTCTTACACCATGCCCGTTTGAACTTTGTGCGGCTTCAACGCGCTAACGACACCCGAGACAGCTCTACCTTAGCTGAAATGCTCACCCCAAGCATGATGGACGAAGTCAAAACTCTGTGGCTTTCTGAGCCGGCGAATACGACGGGTCAAACCGAAGTCGTCAGCCTCAATGCTGAAATGTTGGCGGTAGTTACTGAAGGTCTTCTGTATATTGCCAGCGTGCGCTTCACCGGCATGATCCGTGAGGACGGTGCAGCAACGGCTGAAGCCTTCAATGAAATTTGGCATCTCGAAAAACCACTCCGTGGCGATAAAGGCTGGATGATCTCAGGCATCCAACAAGCCTAATTACTCAGATCTTCTGTGTAATCCATACAGATTCTCTATTACAGGCCAGCGCTAGTAAGCGGCCTGCTTCGGCTAGGGCTTAATACCCCCTAGCCTTTTTTATATGTCGCCCAAGTCTAATCCACGCCGGCGCGCTTTGATATTCAGCTTGCGTTTATGGCTGATGCATTGCATGATTTAAAACTTATCTTTTTTATCAACCCTACTACTCGTATGCACTACTAATACGCATACTTCTCGTGTAGTTTTTTTGCATAAACTTCAATACCTTATACCCAGTGCATTCACATTAACGACTACATCCATTCGCCATGTTTGACGCCATCACTAGCGCTTCCATTAATCATTTATTACGCAACAACACTTGGGCGCGCACCGCGCTTCAAGCGCATGCCGATAAAGTCGCGTGCTTTAATGGGTTTCCTATGGTGGTGCGATTGCGTATCCAAGCCGACGGCCTTCTCGCGGCTGCAGCCGCGACTGAGCCGGTAGCGCTCACCCTCAGCATTAGCCCTGGACTAGCCGTTCGGCTACTCGCCCAAGATGAGACCGCTTGGCCGGCGATAACCATCGACGGCGATGCCGCTTTGGCGCAAGTGATTCATCATCTGTGGCGGCATTTACGGTGGGATGCTGAGGCCGATCTTGCCCGTGTTGTCGGTGATGTGACTGCACATCGCATCCATCGTAGCGGTCAACAACTCCAAGAGTGGGCTGGTGCCAGCGCTCGCGAATGGGGTTACGCACTTGCCGAATATGTCAGCGAAGAACAAGGGTTTGTGACCAGCACCCAAGATCTAGCGCAATTTAACACCGAAGTCGATATCCTACGCGACGCCATTGCCCGCCTTGAGAAGCGTATCGAACGTCTGCAAACACCATAAAAAATCATGCCTTTAAGCGCCTATTCACCCTGGATTGCACACCGCTACGGCTATCACCACTAAACCCCTCCCCACGACAGTCCATGACGGTTAGAATGCACGGGTGCGTGTCTTCCGTTTATTCAAAATCCTCCGTGTAGCGCTTCACTTCGGGCTCGATGAATTCTTGCTCGGATATGATCGCGCGCGACCGTTGCGCTACAGTCTCAGTCTGTTA
>CAISJL010000057.1 GCA_903885665.1 uncultured beta proteobacterium
CTTATTAATCTGCAGATGCAACTCGTGCAATTTACATCCGATTTCATGAATTCACCCTATGTAAACTTAATCCACAACAATCTTTGCTGCGTTGACAATTTGCGTATACTTGGCAATCTCATTTTTGATTAAGGTCTCAAATTCTAAAGGTGTGCTGCCTGCTGACTCAAGACCTTGTAATGCCAAGGCCTCACCCATACCCGGTAGTGAAAGTGTGGAAATCAAATCACGGTTTAATTTTGCCGTGATCGCAGGATTTGTTTTTACTGGCAACAACACACCCTGCCAATTAGACACATGAAACCCTCTAACACCACTCTCAGCAATTGTTGGCACTTCAGGGGCTGCTGCTGCACGTTTAATCGTAGTCACACCCAACGCACGTAGACGACCAGACTTTACATTGGGTAAGGCAGGAGGCATGGTACTAAAAATCATCTGCACTCTAGCTGTCATCACATCGGTCATTGCCGGCACTGCACCCTTATAAGGAACGTGCAAAATATCCGTTAAAGTCGCATGCTTAAATAACTCACCTGCCATATGCAATGACGAACCAGCCCCTGCAGAAGCATATGTCAACTTTCCTGGGGAAGCCTTGGCCAAGCTAATGAGCTCTTGAACAGACTTAGCAGGTAAACTGGGAGTTACCGCCAAAATGAATGAGGATACTGCAATTAAACTCACCGGCTTAAAATCTCGTAGGGTGTTATAGGGAAGATTATCTTTGAGTGCAGGAGTTTGCGCTAAATTACCCACGCTACCTAAAAATAGTGTGTACCCGTCTGGGTTAGACGACGCCGCAATTGCTGCACCCAGAGCGCCTCCAGCGCCCCCCCGGTTATCGATGACTACTTGTTGACTGACCACTTCTGATAAGCGCTGCCCTAGGGTTCGCGCCAGAATATCGTTACCACCTCCGGGGGGGAACGGAACCACCATTCGCAATGGTTTTGTAGGATAGTCCTTATTCAGATTAGCTTGCGCTACAGACCAATCGGTGTAGCCTGAAAGCGCCAATATAATGGATAGCATGATACCTCTACCAGCATTTACACCATGACTATGTTTCACTGTTGATCTCCCAAAAAAGTGTTATGCATTCAAAGGACTGATTAATCCGCACTTGCAGCGCGTGTGATTTGCCCAACGTCCGATAAATCCTGAATCGACCAACACAATTCAATGACTGCATCTATTTTCTGATCACTCAAAATCCCCGTTGATAAGGCCCTAAATTTTCCTTCCAAATCCGCATCACTCATGGGCCTATCTAAGGTGCCTAATGCATGTTCAACTCGTCGATTGAGAACAGCGCCCGTTTTTAAATAAATAAACACATCTGCTTGGGTGCGCTGCAGAACAGGATCAGGAATCGCTGTAATTCGTTTTCTTAATGCAATCACCTGAGGATCTATAACAGCTGAATCACTGAATTGAGCCTCGCCTGCTGCACCCTCTACTAGCGCTACCGCAGCGGCATGATAAACACTAAACTTACCCTCCAATCCACTCATTGGATTTTGCTTGGCCGTCAACTCCATTACGATCGGACACACCTTAATCTCAACACGATCAATCTGCTCCGGTGTCAATGCATGCTCATTGCGCAGCTGTATACATCCATCAATTGCACCATGTACGACCAATCCGCAGGCAAATGGTTTATACATATTCGATGATAGCTCATAACTTTGCCCCCAAGGACGAGTAATCACCTCAGGGTCAAACTTTGTAGACATGACATTTGCAAATCCTCTTGGCGCCTCTATACCGCTTTCAGAACTGGTAAAGTTTTGCTTTGCCATGAGTGCGGCAACCAGGCCGCCTTGTGCAGCACGTCCCGGGTGTAAGCTTTTACACATCGATCCAAACATTTCGCGTAGGCCAGAGGACTGCGTCGCAGCAATCCCCAAGGCCCAAGTCATTTGTAGCTCGTTAAGCCCCAGTAATTTCCCAACAGCCGCTGCGGCTCCAAAAATACCCGCAGTGCCTGTAATATGCCAGCCAACCATATAGTGCTCAGGAAAAACCGAAAGACCAACTCTGCACTCTGTTTCCACACCCACAATAAACGCATGTACCAAATCAGCACCACTAACTTGATGCAGCTCACCAAATGCCAACAAGGCGGGTAGCACAGGCGCGCTCACATGTATTGCCCTCACATGGGTATCATCAAAATCAAACACGTGTGCACTAACACCATTAATCAGTGCCGCATTAGAGATATCTAAACGCTCTTTTCGCCCTAATATGCCTGCTTGACCAGCACCAGAAATTGGCAATATCGCACGCATCAGATTATCAATAGTTTCGTGCCTAGAACTGCCGATCGCACAGCCGCAATAATTTAAGATTGCTCTGGCTGCTTCATGCCTAACAGACTGCGGTATATCAGAAAACTTAGATTGCACAATATAATGGGCTAAAGTACGAGTCACTTCCATGCTTACCTCTTCTTATGAATGTTGTAAATCATTAGTACAACAAAAAATTACTCGCCATCAAAATTGCCGAATAAATTTTATTTTGCACTTATTGCTCAATTTTTATACCAGATACTTTAAGAACCTTAGCCCATTTATCCGATTCAGTTTTTATGTAAGCGGCAAACTGCTCGGAGGTATTACCAATAGTACTAGCCCCTTGTACACTTAACTTTTCCTGAATATCCGGTAATTTAGTCACCTTGATCATCTCATTCTGTAATTTAACGACTATATCGCGCTGAGTTGCACCCGGTAGCATCAACCCAAACCAAGTCACGACTTCAAAACCAGGAAACCCAGACTCGGCCACAGTAGGCACTTTAGGTGATACAGATTGCCGTTGTAAACTAGTCACCGCGAGCGCTCGCAATCGACCCGCATTTACCATTGGTAGCACTGACAAGACATTGCCAAAAAACATTTCAACCTCCCCTCCGAGTAAATCAGTCATTGCGGGCGCGCTACCTTTATAAGCCACATGGACTAATTTAACCTTGGCTTGAATTCTCAGAAATTCCGCAGCCAAATGCGGCAAAGTGCCATTGCCTGTCGATGCGTAGTTAATAACCCCAGGCCGGTTACGCGCCAAAGTCACAAAATCATGCACTGTTCGTACGGGTAGCGAAGGATGCACTACCAACATACTCGGTACACTAGCCACTAATGAGACGGGTATAAAATCTCTCTCGACTGAATACGGTAACTTACTTTGCATATGCGGTATGATGGTTAACATGCCTGCGGTTGCCATGAGTATTGTGTAACCATCATTAGCAGACTTAGCAGCAAGCTCAGCACCAATAATGCCACCAGCTCCAGCACGATTATCAATAATAATTTGCTGACCTAAGACCTCACTGAGTCTGGGCATCACTGTACGACTGACAATGTCAACCCCTGCACCAGGAGGAAATGGCACAATCAGTCGCAGTAATTTGGTAGGGTATGTCTGAGCATGTAACAGTGGTGCGCTGATTAAAAACAATAGCATTACTGTTACCCAAAAAATTCTTTCCATAATTTGCAAACCGCTCCCAAGTAGCAAACCTATTTTTGAGATGACTGTCGCGCTCAATGTTCTGAATCGAAGCACTGAAATAACCTTCCTATTCAATAAATCTTTTTAAACATCAATGTTGAGAATAATCTAAAAATAAAAGCTAAATTTCACTACTATGAAAATGACTATCACTATGGCTCTTTAATCAGCATCTCTACATAGCCTGCCCATCAACACACATAATGTGCCCATGAACACATGCCCTCAAACGACCATAATACGGTCGCCAGCGCGGGCATGCGCTCAAAAATACAAACATCAAGAAGCGAGTGACGATTTAATTCAACCGCATGTCATGCTAGTATACGATGGATTAGACTTTGATTTTTTTCAAATTCACTCAAATTATTAAATGATCAAAGAGACAGACTTAAATTTGATCTCAACATATGCATGTATCACTCTCATTGACCGCGAATTTCATTTTTGTATGGTCCCAAAAGACTGCAGCGTAACAGAATTACCCAGACCATAATGTAGACAAATGAACACTATAAACCTGAAATGACTGGAACTTAAAATGACCATTAATTATGAAAAGTTACTCAATTGGGATATACCAGCTGTTGAGCAACAACTCACCAAAAGAGATACCATACTCTACGCACTTGGCTGTGGCCTTGGCGCCGACCCCGTAGACCAAAACCAATTACAGTTTGTATACGAGGAACATTTAAAAGCACTACCGACCATGGCAATTATTTTAGGTTATCCTGGACCATGGCATGCCAATACAGGCACTGGTGTAACACGTAGTCATGTGGTGCATGGCGAGCAAGGTTTCACCATTCATCACCCACTACCTGTTGAAGGCCGAATTGTTGGTAAAACTCGTGTCACTTCAGTCATCGATAAAGGTGCTGATAAAGGTGCGTTAATATTAACCAACTGCGAAGTGCGTGATCAATCTTCAAATACCCTTTTATGCACACTAACATCAACCACATTCTGTCGCGCAGATGGCGGTTTTGGCGGTCCTACTGGACCGATCAAACCTTCACATCCAATTCCAGATTCAAAACCAGACATCGTTTGTGACTTAAGCATATCACCGCAAGCGGCGTTAATTTACCGCCTTTCGGGAGATTACAATCCATTACATGCCGACCCTGAATATGCAAAAAAATCTGGCTTCAAAATGCCAATATTGCATGGTCGAGCTACATTTAGCGTAGTAGGCCATGCCATACTAAAGTCAGTTTGCGGATACAACCCCTCTAGACTAAAAAGCATGGAAGGTCGCTTCTCTTCCCCGGTATATCCCGGTGAAACCATTCGAACTGAGATTTGGAATCATTCTGATTCAATCAGTTTCAAAGCAACCGTACCTGATCGAAATGTCACTGTGCTCAATAACGGGCGCGCTGAAATCTTGCCAGAATGAACATTCACCCAAAATTAAAACCATATTCAACTGACACCGCAATCTAAGCCAGATTTAATGAAAATCACTCGACTGGAAGTATATATTCTACGGGCCCCTGAAGATGCTAGGCCTCATTGGGTTAGCCATTTCATCGTCCCCAAAGCCAATGAAATTTTAGTACGTGTACACACTGACGCCGGTATTGAAGGTATCGGTATTGCGACCAGTTACACGCCCATTGAAGCCGCAATCAAGGCTTTTAATACGGGAATTGTTGAATATATTATTGGCGAAGATCCACTGGCACCTGAAAAACTACATCACAAATTATTCTGGCTCACCGCTCAAAAAATTGCCTCAGAACGTGGTTGGACACGAGAGGCCATAGTCAGAATTGCTGCAGCTGTTGATATTGCCGTTTGGGACATCGTTGGCAAGGCCGCGAATATGCCTCTGTATAGATTATTCGGTGGCTTCAAAAATGAAATACCCTGCTACGTCACCTGCGCCTACTATCGGGACGGTAAAACACTCAGCGAACTACGCGATGAAATTGAAATGCTTCAATCTCAGGGACATCGTGGTTTTAAAGCAAAGGTTGGCGGTTTATCCCTCAAAGAAGATATGACTCGGCTCGAACTGATTCGTGACATTATTGGCTCTGATGTGGATTTAATGATTGATGTCAATCGTGCATGGGATTTACCCACCGCACTCACAGCGGTAAGGGAAATTCTACCGCTGAATCCACGCTGGTTAGAAGAGCCGGTTCGATGGGCAGATGACCACCGCGAACTCAAAATCCTCTCAAAACATACTTCAATTCCACTATCTGCGGGGGAAAGCGAATTAACCAGCTTTGGCTGTCGTGATCTCATCGAAGACCAAGCGATACAAATTTTGCAATTTGACTGCACCATGATGGGTGGTTTTACTCAAGGCAGAAAACTCGCAGCGCTGTGCGAAATGAATCACGTTCAAGTGGCTCCCCATCATGATTGTTTCATTCATGCGCACATAGTTGCCGGCAGCCCTGCGGGATGTATCGTTGAATCTTTCACCGATCCGGAACGCGATCCATTACAAGCCGAACTGTTTGAAGATCCACCACAAATTTCTAACGGTATATTAACGCTCAAAGAGCAGGCAGGACTCGGACTGACTTTATCAAACTCAGCACTTAAAAAGTTTGGTGAAAAGATTATTTAGCATGCACGCATCGCAAATTCCAGAAGATCTTTTAGTAAAACTACTTAAAGGCTGGAATTTTTTATATAAACGAGGGTTTATTGAGGGATTTGGTCATATTAGCGTCAGAATCCCAGATTCTGATTTATGTTTAATTGCCAGACACTCCTTGGGCCCTATTGCCCATTCAGAAGATTTTTTATTAGTCAATCTAGACGCACGCTTGGTTTCTGGCAACGGAAACATACCAAGCGAATCCCCCATACATCTGGAGATTTACAAATCTCGACCCGATGTATCGAGTGTAGTTCACTATCACGGCTTGTATTCAACTGCATTCACAACCAGCGTACATACCTTGCAACCCATACATCTTATGGGCACATTATTTCATGATGGAATACCTGTATATCCAGACCCAAGATTGATCAACAATCAAGTACGTGGATCCGCACTTGCGACCACGCTTGGGACGCACCGCGCAGTATTAATGTATGGTCATGGCGCTGCAATTACGGGCTCAACAATTGAGGAAGCTGTAAGCGGCACATTTTTATTTGAAGAGAATGCCAGACGTGCTGCTATTTCCGCAAGCATGGGCTCACCGCAATGGCTGGATAGCAACATAGCCAGCGCCGCTGGTGAGGAATTACTGCATAGTCGCGGTCCATTCCGTAGGGTTTGGGCACTAGTCGAGAGTGATTACACCGAAAAACTATCCGCTGAAAATACCAGCTCTATCTAATTCATTTTTCATTATTTATTATTTATTATTCATTCAAATGCAACTCTATTGGTCATCTCGCTCACCTTACGCCAGAAAAGTAATGGCAACTGCATACGAATGTGGTGTCGCAGACCAAATAACTTGCGTTCGAACCTTAGTCAGTATGGCTCAGCCCAATATTGATTTTCTGAGCATTCACCCTATGGGAAAAATCCCCACATTAGTCTTAGGTGATGGTCAGGTCATTTACGACTCCAGTATTATCTGCGAATATTTGGATACATTGAACCCCAATAGCACATTGTTCCCTAAAAATGGTGTGGCACGCTGGCAAGCATTACAAAGACTCGCCATTGGTAATGCCATGCTCGACAATCTCGTATTATGGAGAAATGAGTACACTCGTCCGCAGTCCCAACAGTCTCCAGAAACTCTAACCGCCTTTCATCTCAAAATAAAGTCTGCGCTTCACAATCTAAATAAATTATGCACCACTTATAATATGATTGAAATTGATATTGGTCATATTACTATTGCTTGCGCCCTGTCTTACTTACAATTTCGGTTTGCGGCATTAGATTGGCATGCCAGTTATACAGAGTTGTCCAAATGGCACCAATTGTTCAAATGCCGACCCGCGATGCAACTCACTGAACACGTAGATATTTAATGAGGCCCATTAAAACTTTAGTTTTCTGAGCGTTTATGTTAAAAAAGTTCTCTCGATATGTTTCTTGCCACTCATAAAATTGAATTTCCTTTAAAAAGATTAATACAATGAATCATCAGTTTAATACTCGCATCACTGATCTTTATGGCATCCGTATCCCAATTATTGCTAGCGGCCTGATGTGGTTATCTGATCCTAATTACGTCTCTGCCGCAGCTCGGGCTGGAATCATTGGTTTTATGACCGCAGCAACCTTTCCAGACGAGACTAGCTTACGCGCAGCAATTCAAAAATGCAGCGCATTAAGCCAGGGCAAGCCATTTGGTCTTAATATCATGATCCGCGCCAGTCGTGATGGAATTGATCGCGTAAATCCATTGATTGACATTGCCATTGATGAAGGCATCAAATTTGTAGAAACCGCTGGTAACAACCCCGAGGCCTATATCAAAAGACTCAAAGCAGCAGGTATCGTAGTCTTACATAAAGTTCCCGGTGTGCGTTACGCTAAAAAAGCAGAGGCATTGGGGGCTGATGCTGTCACGGTAGTCGGTGCTGAAGCTGGAGGACATCCTGGCGTAGAGCCTGTAGGCACTATGGTTATGGCTGCCGCTGCAGCGCAATCACTTAAAATTCCTCTAGTCGTTGCTGGCGGATTGGGCACAGGTGCGCAGTTGGTTGCAGCACTTGCACTTGGCGCAGATGCCATTGCTATTGGTACGCGCTTTTTAGTCTGCGAGGAAATTTGGGCGCATCGCAGATATAAAGAAAAATTGGTGGCCACCACAGAAACCGATACCACCTTATTATTACAATCACTAAAAAATACGCAGCGCGCATTAAAAACAGAACATGTTTCAATGGTCCAACAATTAGAACATCATAACCCTGGCGATCAGGATATCCTGTTACCTCACATCATGGGCACAGTAGGCCGCAAAGCATATGAGACTGGTGCCTATGAGCATGCAATGTTGTCATGCGGACAAGGCGTTGTCTTTGCTGATCGTATTGAACCGCTTAGTACTATCGTAGATCGAATTGAATCAGAAGCTCACATCGCAATGAACCGTCTCCAACACATTTATAAGAAATAAGATCATGAATAATCTCCTACACTTAATATCTATTAATGTCGTCACTATTTTTATAATCGGCCTTCACTACCCCTCTAACGCCATTGCGCAAACCTACCCGAGCAAAACAATTCGACTGATTGTGCCATTCGCTGCAGGGGGTAGCACCGATATTATTGCGCGTGTTTTAGGACAAAAACTGACCGAATCTTGGGGGCAACAAGTCATCGTTGATAATCGCCCAGGGGGCAGTACAGTGATAGGCACTGACGTTGTTGCAAAATCAGCTCCAGATGGCTATACACTACTCGTCACACCAGCACCATTTACTATAGTCCCCAGTCTCATCAAAAAATTACCATACGATCCCAATCGGGATTTCGAACCGATTACTTTGATCAATACCACACCTTTGGTAGTTGTAGTAAATCCTGGAGTACCTGCCAAATCGATCAAAGATTTGATAGCTCTTGCTAAATCAAAGCCTGGTGTCTTAAATTTCGGCTCTTCCGGAAGCGGCGGGTCTAACCACCTAGCTGGTGAGTTATTTAATGCAATGGCCAATGTTTCCACGGTTCATATTCCGTATAAAGGGAACGCTCCAGCCCTGGCGGACTTAGTAGGTGGCCATGTTGACATCCTCTTCAATGGATTAACCTCCGCACTTCCATTAATTAAGACTGGCAAAGTTCGCGCTCTTGCTGTCACCAGCCTGAAACGTTCACAAGGCCTTCCCGAAATGCCAACCATGGATGAAGCAGGTCTAAAAGGGTTTCAAGCGGTTGCTTGGAATGGCTTAACAGGACCGGCGCGTACGCCCAAAGATGCTGTCGTCAAATTGACCAATGAAATTGCGCGAATCATGAAATCACCCGAACTTTCTGAACACCTCAAGCGTGAAGGTTCTGATCCCGTCGGTAGCACGACTGCGGAATACACCAGCTTTCTATCCTCCGAAATTTCTAAGTGGAAAGGCATTATTGAAAAAGCCGGTATCAAATCATTATAGTTAAGCACAAAACAATTGATACCTAAAAATCTACTTCCTAACATCAAAAGAGAGAATGGAACGATATGTCTATCACTGTAGAACATAAAGATGGCATTGCCACAGTAACCCTCAATCGCCCAGATAAACTCAACGCACTTTCTGCGGAAATGTATCATGAGCTTGGCGATATATTTTTAGCGCTTAATGGCGACGATCAAGTGCGATGTGTAGTACTAACGGGATCCGGACGGGCGTTTTGCGCAGGTGGCGATGTCGTTTCCATGGGTAGCTTTGATGTAGTCAGCGGACGCAAACGCTCAAAGAGTCACCACAGAATGATTCTTAATTTACATCATCTTGAAAAACCTGTGATTGCTTCGATCAGAGGACCAGTCGCTGGCATCGGTGCTAGCTTAGCACTTGCCTGCGATTTGATTATTGCCAGCGAGACCGCATATTTCTTAATGGCATTTAAAAATGTCGGCATTCCTCCCGATGGTGGTGCTATCTATTTCTTAACACAACACCTGGGTATCGCCAGAGCCAAGGACATTGTATTTAGCGCTAGAAAACTGCCAGCTACAGAAGCACATCAAATGGGAATCGTCAAGCAAGTCGTGGCAGATGATTTACTCGAGTCAACAACTCTTACCTTAGCGCAAGACCTATCACATTCTGCAACTTACGCGCTCACACTTGCTAAACGAATGTTTCAGTTTATGGCCACACCAACATTAGAGCAATTATTAGAGCTCGAAGTGATGGCAATCTGTGGCGCCAGAATGACTCACGACCACAGCGAAGGTATTGCTGCATTTAAAGAAAAGCGTAAACCAAACTTTAAAGGTCAGTAAACACTTTGATCTAACATGTAGTCATCACTTAATTTTCATTTAACAATCACTTAGCAATCAATTAATAACCAATTAATAACCAATTAGTAATTTTAATATCATGACCGCATGGCCCAAACAAACCTTAGCGACTGCCTTAAATGAAGTGGCTACTGCACATCCAGAACTCGAAGCGCTAGTCTTTAGTGACTACCGTTACACCTACCATCAACTAAAAGTCGCTGTTGATAAATCTGTAATTGGACTACAACAACTCAATATTCGTCATGGCGACCATATTGCTATTTGCATGGGCAATTCGCCTGAATGGGCAATTTTATTCTATGCTGCAGCGAGCATTGGTGCTGTGACTGTACCAGTGAATACACGATTTAAGTCAGAGGAATTACTGTATTGCTTAAAGCAAGCAGACGTAAAACTGTTATTTATTGCCGATCGTTTTCTAAAGATTGACTTCATAGCAATGCTCAAGGAAATCTGTCCTGCGATCAATCAGCGCTTACCAGACCCAGGAATACCGCTGCTCGAAAATATTGTTGTTATTGGTAATGATGTACCTGCAGGGGCATTGCGCTTTAATGAGTTTAATAGCTACTCATCCTCCAAAGTTTCCGGATCATTACACTCTAATGACACGCACCCCGATGACGTTTTACTCATGCAGTTCACTTCAGGAACGACATCATTCCCCAAGGGGGTGATGCTCAGCCATGACAATATGTTACGCAACGCTGCTTATATATCTAATCGTTTTCACTTAGGGATTGCTGATCGCTATTACAGCGCCAGACCGTTCTATCATGTCTCTGGTAGCACATTATCTCTTTTAGCTAGCCTAACCAGTAAGGCTTGCCTGGTTTCGGCACCTACTTTTGATCCTGAGGATGCCCTCAACAGCATGTGCAAAGAACAGTGTACGCACACCTCTGGCAATGACACCATGTTTTTAATGATGATGAATCATCCAAATTTTGATCAATATTCCCTGCAATTGAAGCACGGGTGGGCAGCTGCCGGACCCGAGGTGTCTCAACAAGTCATTCAAAAAATGGGTATTCAAGGACTATGCCAAGCCTATGGCTTATCTGAAGCATCACCTAATGTATGCATGTCACACTATCAAGACGACATTAAATACCGTATCAATGGTTGGGCACATACTCTAGACGATTTAGAAGTTAGGATCGTAGATACCGATAGTGGTTTAGCACTACCTGCTGGTCAGTCTGGAGAAATCCAAATACGTGGCTGGAGCGTAATGAAAGGTTACTATCGGATGCCTGAACAAACAGCACAAGCAATCAGTGCTGACGGATGGTTACGTACAGGCGATTTAGGTGTAATGGACACTGATAATCGACTTAAATTTCTCACCCGTATTAAGGATGTATTTCGGGTTGGAGGTGAAAATGTAGCACCTGCAGAAGTTGAAGAAGTGCTACTCAAGCATCCCAAGGTGAAGCAAGCACAAGTTATTGGGGTTCCTGACAAACGATTACTCGAAGTACCAGCTGCATACATCATTTTAAGAGAAGGCGAATCCGCGCAAACCCAAGAAATCATCGACTGGAGCAAGCAAAAGCTTGCCAACTTCAGAGTCCCCCGATATTTAAAAATTATTGAAACTTTTGAGACTATTGGTATGACCGGCAGCTCAAAAATTCAAAAGAACAAGTTACGTGCACAAGCTATTATTGATTTCAATTTAGCCGATCAGTAGTGACTCATCAAAGGATAAATTGAATCGTTTTATTTTTTATTTATTTTTTATTTTTTTATTCCAAATATACTGAACACAAGGCTGACATGACATTTTCTTATCTGAACAGACCCGATGGTTGCAAAATTGCATACACCATTGATGACCACACCAATCCATGGGAACCTTCAGAAACTATTTTATTCGTTCACGGTTTGGCTGAATCTGGTTTAGCATGGCGTGCTTGGATTCCTTACTTCTCCAGACACTTTAAAGTAGTTTGTATGGATTTGAGAGGATTTGGACAGTCCTCAGCAATGTCTTCGACACACCATTGGACCATGGATGAATTATTAGATGACATTGAAGCCCTGATCACACACCTCAATTGCTCGAAAGTACATTTGGTAGGGGCTAAGAGTGGCGGATCTATGGTGCTCAAATTAGCAGCAGATCGACCACATTTAATTCACACCTTAATTGGAGTCACCCCCCCGCTACTGCCTGCGGTTGGGGTTGAGGACTGGTTAGTTCATATCAATAGCAAAGGTGTTATGGATTGGGCACGCCAAACCATGAAAGGTCGATTGGGCAGCACTGCATCTACACAGGAAATTGAATGGTGGCTTGAGAACATTCAAGGTAAAACGGCCATATCTACACTGCAAAGCTATTTGCTATGGGTGCCAAAGTTAGACATTCGTAACGACATACCTAATATACATTCCCAAACTTTAATTATTACCACCACTGGCAGCGGACTTCGCTCATTAGAGGGTGTAAAAGAGTGGGTTTCACAGATTAAAAATGCACGGTTACACATTATCGAGGGCGATGCTTGGCATGCGGCAGGCGCGTATCCTGACCTATGCGCTAAGGAAGTGCTGAGCTTTATTCTTCAACAATCATCCAGCAAGGCGTCATAATGTCTATCGTATTAAGTAGATTACTTTTCAAGCAATTCTCTAAACAACTTTACACAAAATCCATGGCTCTGCTAAACCTTTTAATATTAGCAGTAGCATTAGCATTTTCAAATCATCCAACCGCTAAAGCGCAAACCAACTACCCCCACAAAGCAGTACGAATCATTGTGGGTTATCCACCCGGCGGCCCGACAGATCTAATCGCACGAATTGTGGCTCAAAAATTAAGCGAATCATGGTCTCAACCAGTGATCGTAGATAACCGCCCGGGTGCTAGTGGCATCATTGGTGCAGAGCTCACGGTCAAAGCAGCCCCTGATGGCTATACTTTTTTAATGGTTCCAGTAACTTTTGCAGTCACACCTAGCTTATTTAATAAAATGCCCTATGATGCAGTGCGCGATTTAGCACCCGTTGCTCAAGTGGCATCCTCTCCCTTTATACTTGTGGTACATCCAACACTCCCGGTAAAAAATATCAAAGATCTCATTACTATTGCTAAAAGTAGGCCTGGTCAAATTAATTACGCCTCAGCTAGCGCTGGCGGCATGCCCCACCTAGCTGGTGAATTATTTAATACAATGGCTAATGTAAAAATGGTTCACATCCCCTACAAAGGTGCGGCCCCTGCAACAACCGACTTGCTATCAGGGCAGGTGTCACTAATGTTTAACAACATGCTCTCAGCAATGCCGCACATCAAGAGTTCTCGGCTACGCGCCGTTGCAGTCACAAGCAGCAAGCGCTCTGCGGCTATTCCGCAACTTCCCACCATCGCAGAAACCATACCTAATTACGAAGCCAGTGGATGGTATGGTGCATTTGCACCAGCCAACACACCACGCGATTTATTACTCAAAGTAAATCAAGAGATGACTCGCGCGATGAAACTACCTGACGTTATCCAAAGGTTATCTGGTGATGGTGTCGAAGCAGTCAGTAGCACACCTGAACAATTCGGGCTTTATTTACGCTCTGAAATGAGCAAATGGGCTAAAGTTGTTGTTGCATCGGGTGCAAAACCAGATTAAATATTTTAAAAAGTAGACTTATGCAGCAATTATCTTCTGTCAAGTTGAGCGCTACCATTTACCTTTTGGGCTTGGCGCTACTATCTGTGGCAACATTAACTATAGCTGCAGACTATCCAACTAAAATGATTCGTATTATTGTGCCCTTCCCCCCAGGTGGACCAGTCGATATTACTGCGCGCGCGCTATCGCCTAAATTAATAGAAAGTTTAGGCCAAAAAATTTTAATCGATAACCGAGGGGGCGCAGGCGGTATTGTGGGCTCAGAGATTGTAGCGAAATCGCCTGCTGATGGTCACACCTTATTATTATGCACAACAGGAAATGCGATCAATGTCAGCTTAGTTCCTAACTTACCATACGATATTCGAAAAGACTTTTCTCCAATAACTATCGCCGTCATCATCACAAGCATCTTGGTCACTCATCCAACACTACCTGTAAAATCAGTCAAAGACTTAATTAAACTTGCAATGTCCAGACCAAATTCACTCACCTATGCCTCTAGCGGCAATGGTGCACCCACTCACTTAGCAGCCGAACTGTTTAATACGATGGCTGGTGTCAAAATGCTTCATATTCCCTACAAAGGCGCTGCACCAGCTGTTGTAGATTTATTAAGTGGCCATGTGCAACTCTCTTTTATTAGCGCTCCAGGCGTAATGCCTCATGTTGCAAACAATCGTTTGCGCGTGATCGCCGTGACCAACTCAAAACGTTCAATGCTACTGCCAGACATTCCAACAATCAGCGAGTCAGGGCTCGCAGGCTATGAATCAGAAGGTTGGCATGGGTTCTTTACCCCTATAGGCACCCCAAAGGTAACTATCGATAGGTTGAACCGTGAAATCAACCTCATACTTAAGGATGCTAAAGTTAGGGCGCAATTAATTGCTGGCGGCGCAGAGCCCGTAGGTCTATCCCCAGAAGAGTTCGCAAGCAAACTAAACTTAGAAATAGAAAAATGGGCGAAAGTTGTCAAATCAACCAATATGAAGGTTGATTAGTATTTTTTCTTGTATAGCTGTATTTTTAATGTCATGTAGAAAGGAAGTATTCAATGATTGATTTAACAAAAGAGTCGCCTTTAGGTGTTTACAGCCAATATTTAAAAAATGGACAACTGGCCTATCAGTTTTGCACTGACGACAATAGTGTTTGTTTCTATCCGCGCGCATTTGCCCCCTCCACAGGTAGCCCTAATTTAGAATGGCGCGTCTCAAAGGGTCTAGGAACCGTCTACACCACGACTGTAGTACATTACAAAGGTGAAGCGCCTTTAAATGTTGCAATGATTGATGTTGATGAGGGCTTTCGCATGATGAGTCGAGTTGAAGATATCGACCCGATGGCTGTAAAAATTGGCATGCGCGTCCAATTTAAGGTGCATCCTGGTAACGAAAAGCAAGCACCCTATCCCATATTTACCCCAATTGGAGATATCAAATGAGCGGCTTAGTTAAAGGATCAGTTGCTGTTGTCGGCGCCGCCGAGTCCGACCTTGGTCAGGTTGCCTCAGGCAATTCCCCCCTAGATCTCATGGCTCAGGCCACAATCCGCGCTCTTGATGATTGCGGCTTGACCTTAAAAGATGTGGATGGACTATTCGTAGCAGCAACTCAGGTACGTATGGGACCGATGGCGCTCGCAGAATACTTACGCATCAAACCAAAATATTTTGATGGCACCATTATTGGTGGTTCATCATTTATGTCTCACGTCGCTCATGCGCAAGCAGCAATTCAGTTAGGCTTATGTGAGGTTGCTGTGATTGCCTATGGCAGCACTCAGCGCTCCGTATCTAGGGCTGCTGCAAGCCCTCGAGAATTCAACCCGTATGAGTCACCCTATCGTCCAATATTACCGATTAGCGCTTACGCCATGGCGGCAGCGCGTCATATGCATCAATACGGTACAACAAGAGAACAACTCGCAGAAGTTGCTGTAGCCGCTAGAAAGTGGGCACTACTCAATCCAAAAGCTTGGGAGAAAGAACCGTTAACAATTGAACAAGTGCTCAATGCGCGAATGGTCTCCTATCCGTTTACTGTGCGAGACTGCTGCTTAGTGGTCGATGGCGGTGGCGCAATCGTCTTAACCACTCCAGCACGAGCTAAATCTCTCAAGAAAAAACCTGTATACGTACTTGGTGTCGGTGAATCTCTATCTCACGCCAACATCTCCAGCCTGCCAGACTTCACGGTTTCTGCCGCATCCGAATCTGGACCAATAGCATTCAAACGCGCAGGACTAAAGCCTAATGAGGTCAACATGCTATCGCTTTATGACGCTTTTACTATTACACCAATCCTGTTCTTAGAGGACTTGGGTTACTGCCCCAAAGGGGAAGGTGGTCGCTTTGTTGCTGACGGTGCCATTGCACCTGGTGGCAAATTAGCTGTCAATACTTCTGGTGGCGGACTATCGTATTGTCATCCTGGCATGTACGGTCTACTTGTGATGATCGAAGCCATTAGGCAAGTGCGCGGCGAATGCGGTGCGCGCCAAGTACCGCAATGCGATATTGCACTAGCGCATGGTAACGGTGGTGTACTATCAAGCCAATGCACTGTTATTTTTGGTTCAGAAAACACTATCTAAATTCAACAATTTTTAATCAGCTTAAACGTCCTAAGTAATCCATATTGCTTAGGACGTTTGCTAAAAAATTACTTTTTGAACTGGATTTATATTTCAACTAAAATGTTATACACCCCATCACAATCTCAGTTTACTTAAATGCCTACACTAATTTACAAAAATGAAAATTTGTAGATCACAATAATTAAAAAGTCTAACTAGAACATCATGCCTAACCTACATGTTTTGACATCTAATAGCACTAAGCCTGTAATAGAGGCTTTGATTACACAATTTGCACAAGAGACCCAACAGACAGTTACCATCGCAGCTGATTCGGCAAAAAATATGCTAGATCGCATTAGCAATGGCGAAGCTGGAGATGTGGTAGTTCTTGGTAGTGGAATCATCAATGAACTTGCTAATCAAAAAGTAATTCTTAATCATCCTATGCACTTTGCTACAGCATTCATCGGGATAGGTATCAAAAAAGGGGCGCCCTTACCTGACATTACTACTGAAGCTGCATTACGTCAGACGCTATTAAATAGTCGCTCTATTGCGCACACCCTTTATGGCGCCAGCGGTCAGTACATACCAACGTTACTCAAAAGACTAGGCATCACAGAGGATATGAAGCATAAAACCGTTACGAGACCGGGTGGTTATATTGGTAGCGTTGTTGTGACTGGAGAAGCTGAATTAGCGCTACAACAATTGCCTGAGCTATTAGCAGTTCCAGATCTAGAGGTTATAGGATTAATACCGGATTCATTGCAAAAACCACTACTGACATCAGCTGGGGTGCTCAGTCGATCAGAGAAAGTCACTGAGGCCTTAGCATTCATCAGCTATATGAGTCATCCACAACACGCCACATCTTTCCAAAAAAATGGTTTACTCCAAGCTAAATCTTTGATTCAATAACCTATAATTTTAAAAAAATAAAGGACATCGCATGATTAATAAATACTTCTCACAATGCATAATCGCTACAGCATTGATCATGATCAATGCTGTAGCATCAACGAGCATCGCCCAACAGTATCCAACTAAACCAATTCGCTTTATTGTGCCCTATCCCCCTGGCGGAACAACAGATATCATCGCCAGAGGCATCGCGAGTAAACTCACCGATAGATACGGGCAACAAGTCATCACCGATAACCGGGGAGGGGCGAGCACCATCATTGGTGCAGAGTTAATGGCTAAATCAGCTCCAGATGGCTATAACATCCTTCTAGCAACCTCAACTACGTTGTCAATTAACCCTAATGTCATACCCAAACTACCCTATGACACACAGCGTGATTTTGCACCGATTACTCAAGCTGTCTATGTACCGTTTGTAATTGCCGCTCACCCCTCTGTGCTTGCCAACACCATACCCGAGTTAATTGCTCTTGCCAAAACCAAACCTGGCACCATTACCTATGGTACACCTGGCAACGCTTCAGCGAATCATTTGGGTGGCGCACTTTTTGAAACAGTTGCGGGAATTAAACTGCTGCACGTGCCATTCAAAGGTTCTGGACCTGCAATGACAGGCGTATTAGGGGGGCAAGTCAATTTAATTATTACTGGTGCAGCAACAGCCATCCCGCATGCTAAAAGTGGCAAAGCAAAAGTGCTAGCTTTTGCTGCCGAGAAGCGTCATCCCAATTGGCTTGAAATACCCTGCACCGGAGAATACGGACTAAAAGGCTTTGAATCAGGGACATGGTTTAGCGTCGTCACTAGAGCTGGCACTGCTAAATCTATTATCAATACACTCAATAAAGATATTGTTGCAGGCTTGAACGCCCCAGACCTTAAGGACCGATTAACTTCAATTGGGTTTGAAGTACGCACACAATCACCCGAAGATTTTGCTAAATTTTTAAAGGCTGATCTGGCGGCTACTGCAAAAATCATAAAAACAGCAAATATTACTTTTGACCAATAAAACAATATAATGGTGACACTCGTTTTTAATCCTGATTCATTAACCTCGATGCATTAACCTCCATTACCTAATAACGTCTGCAATGCAAGATACGCTTCAACAATTAACCGCTCTTGGACTCTTAGACTTACCATCACCAAGTTATCTATTTGGTTTGGTGGTGTTTGGACTGATTGGCATGATGGCTTACAGCAGTGGGCGTAAAAAAAGCAATTCAAAAATAAAATGGATGGGCATTTCTTTAATGTTTTATCCCTACGCTGTTAGTCAAACATGGGCGCTTTATTCTGTTGGCGTTCTGCTATGCGTTGGATTGTTTTTGAGCTATCGTTCAGAATCAAACTAAAGCTTAAACTCATCCTATTCAAAGATGATGCAGGGTTTGCAATCATTACAGAGGTGCCCAATACGGCGCTTCGCACTTTACTCAAAAAGCATTATTTGCCACGCTCGATTTCATGTGCAGCGACCGCTTTGGCATTGAGCATCCAAATACGATAGTCTTCCAAATCCCCATCAAACGGCTGCAACTTTCCATCTGCTACGATCAAAAACTCATCAGTTGTTGCACGCAATAAATGGCGATCATGAGATACCAAAACCAAAGTTCCCTCAAATTGTGCCAAAGCAACAGTTAACGCTTCACGTGTTTCTAAATCAAGATGATTTGTCGGCTCGTCGAGCAATAGCAAATTAGGTCTTTGCCACACAATCAAAGCCAAAGCTAACCTAGCCTTCTCCCCTCCGGAAAAGTGTGTGATTGGACTTAGAGCCATTTCACCGGGAAAGTTAAATCCACCCAAAAACCCTCTTAACTCTTGCTCTTTTGTACGCGGCGCAATACGTAATAAATGCCACAACGGCGATTCGTCATCACGCAACATCTCAACTTGATGTTGCGCAAAGTAACCAATAGCCAAACCTTTATTGAAACTAGCCGAACCCGAAAGGGGGCTCAACTCTCCGGCAATTGTTTTAATTAATGTTGATTTTCCTGCACCATTAATCCCTAACAAACCATAGCGTTGTCCACTTTGCAATGAAAACCTTATGTCACTTAATATGTTTTTTTGACTACCGTCTTCTAATCGATAACCAATATCAACATGATCTAAAACCAATAATGGGTCTGGAGCTCGCAAGGGCTCACGAAACTCAAATGAAAATGGTGCTGACACATGCAGAGGCGCCATCTCTTCCATTTTAGCAAGCATTTTCATACGACTTTGCGCTTGACGCGCTTTGCTCGCCTGCGCCTTGAAGCGATTGATAAATGACTCTAAGTGAGCTCTTTCGCGCGCCTGCTTTTCCATCATCCCGGATACCAATACTACTGCTGCAGCTCTCTGCCGCTCAAAATCAGAATAATGGCCGGAGTAGCGCTTGAGTTTCTTATTATCAATATGCACGATCACATTAACCACGCCATCCAAAAAATCACGGTCGTGGGAGACGATAACCAAGGTTCCCTTGTATCGCTGCAACCAATCTTCAACCCATAGAATGGCATCTAAATCTAAATGGTTTGTCGGCTCATCCAAGAGCAATAAATCTGAGGGGCACATCAAAGCCTGAGCTAAATTCAGCCGCATTCTCCAACCACCAGAGAAACTAGCTACAGATAATTGCATTTGCTCATGACTAAATCCAAGACCATAGAGCAATCGCTCTGCCCTAGAGCGAACAGTGTATGCATCAGCATCACCTAACTCAGCATATATCTCACCGATTCTCTCGCCGTCATTAGCCTGCTCAGCCTCGACTAATTGCGCTTCCAATTCACGTAAAGTCGTATCACCGTCAATGGCATAGTCAATTGCTGAGCGCGCTAAAGGGGGAGTCTCCTGAGCAACGTGTGCAACTCGCCAACGTGCAGGGTAATCAATGTCACCCTGATCTGGCTGGAGTTCACCTCGTAGCATCGCAAAAATACTTGATTTTCCGGTGCCGTTTGAACCAATTAAACCAATTTTGTCACCCGGATTTAAGGCAACATCTGTGCTTTCAAGCAGGACTTTAACGCCACGTCTTAGTGTAATTTGTGAAAATCGTATCATGTAACCCTACGTAGCATGTCGCAAAGTGCCGCATTTTACGCAGTTTATCTAAGCAATGTACAAGAAAAGCTGATATCGAGGTAAATAAAGTCCCAGTGATGCAATTGATCACATTGCTTTAGGCTATCCCCAATCGCCACAAACTAGTGATTTCCAGAGACCTTGCCGTGTGCAGTGGATCATTTACATTTCGCACTTTTGGATGACTGGGTCGAATTTGATTACGCCCTAGCACTACCAAACCAGCGTTTTTAATATCTAATAGAAGTTCAGCGCGAGAACGTAAACCCAAATGTTCAGCAATGTCTGACAAAATCAACCAACCTTCACCATCAGGCTCTAAGTGATCGGATAATCCAGTCAAAAATCCTTTAAGCATTCGTCCATCGGCATCATAAATAGCTCGCTCAATAGGTGCACTGGGTTGCGCCGGAATCCAAGGCGGATTACACACAATCAAACCAGCCTTTCCAGCCGGAAATAAGTCTGCTGAAACGACTTCAACCTGCGCAGTCAAACCTAGGCGTTCAATATTATCTTGCGCGCACTCCAGCGCACGCTGATCATTTTCAGTTGCAATCACTGTCGCCATACCTTTTTTAGCCAATATCGCGGCTAGAACACCCGTGCCAGTACCAATATCAAAAGCCACATCTACTTTAGGTAGTGGCGCTGAAGCCACTAAATGTACGTACTCACTGCGAATGGGTGCAAATACACCGTAATAAGGGTAAATATTAGCGCCAAGAGCGGACACTGGCACACCTTTTCTTCTCCATTCAAACCCACCTATTACACCTTGTAATTCACGCAATGATGCTACACAAGGCTGATCACGAACACCCCATGCCTGAGCGCAAGCGAGTGCAACGTCAGGTGCTCTGCGTAACGGAATGACATAATCAGATTCAAACGGGATCAATAGCATACCCAGACTATGCGCGCGCTGCGCCATACCTTGACGATGCCTATGAAAAGCAGCGCTCAATGTCAACTGAAGTGCGGCTGTTTTTTTAGCTGACTTACCAGAGAATCGATCTAAACGTCGAGTCAAGGCCTGTAATAACATACGCGCATTTTGAAAATCTCCACGCCACAATAAAGCAGTACCTTCACAAGCCATACGCACAGCAGAGTCTGCATTGATGCGATCATCAGCGACTAGAACCCGATGTGGTGGCTTAGAACCACTCTCAGATTGCCATTGCGCTTGCATTTCCACATCATCCTCAGACCACTTCAACATTTCTGGAGTCAACAACGGATATCTTTCTACTGGCTAAGCCAGAACAAAATAGATCATTAATTAATACTAGTTAATCAGCCGCAGGGGCTTGCTCAACCGATTCGAACTTAACCATAGGCTCAGCGATGACTGATAAACTAAATGCGGTATAAAAGATCATTAATACGGCCATCGGCAACGATGCAATCAATACGCGTGAGATTGATGAAAATTGTTTGAGCGCGACTTGATGCGCCAATACAATAGAAATCATATGGCCTGTCACAATAGCACATAATGCGATATACCATGCATATTGGGCATCAATTAAGCCAATTTCAATACGATAATCAACCGTATTAAACAAATTCCAATGCCAGCCCATCGGGTCAGAAGCCAACGGGATCAGCATTTGCATTTTCTGAACAAAATGAGACGCATTGTGTGCAATAACATAAGCAATCGCTATAGGAATTAAAGTGCCGGCATAATTCATCATTATTTGTTGCACCGATACACCAGCAATATGGGCGCTCCATAGGCAAACCAAATAGTAAATTAATACAAAAAACAACCACAAACCCATTAAACCTATAGTGCCGACAATATACTCTGCATAAGTACCGGTAAAACTAAACATCAACAATAATTTCTTTTGAATCAAAAACCATAAATCTCCACCCATTAATCCATTAAACAACACACTAGATAACATCGCCAAAATAAAAGAGATTTTTGACATATTTAAATGTGGAATAAATAAAAGACCCTGACCTAGAGAACGAAACCTCATCGCCATTGGCTCAAACTGCAATTCGAAAATAGAAATTCGGCCTAAAAAGTCAAAATAAATTGAGAGCATATCAACATGCTTACGCCATTGGACTGGGCCAAAACTAAAAATTCCAATCAAATAAAAAACGGACCAGTAAATTAAAATCATTGACAACTTATAGGGAACCGCTGCTTGCGGATAAACCACCTCAATCCATGTAATGCCTAAAAAAAAACCAACCGCTGGCCAAGCAGCCAAGGCAACCGGGTAAGAGATAGATAAATTATTGAATTGTATACCCATGGCAGAAGGCAATAATCGACTTGCTAAACGATAAGTAGTGTACCAAGGATCAATGAAAGGCCAAAAATTTCCAAATAAAGACACTGCCAAAGACAATCCAACCCAAGCAACAATCCAAATCATTGTTGGACTAATATTCATCAACGAATCTTGAGTGCCCCATAATCCAGAAAAAATAGTTAATAAAAATAATAGATATACAGTTACTCTTAATATGAATACAGCACTTCTAGCCAAATGATTAAAGTAGATGAATCTTGTCTGATTCAATGCCTGAGTAACAGAACGTTTACTTGAAACCACAAGATATCCAAACGTTAAAAACACAATAGCTGCAGAACCCCACATAAAATAACCAAGAGGCATAGGCAAATCATAGCGATCATCAAAAGCGTGAGCTAGTACGTGCATCGGCAACAGCGCTAACACAACGAACATTAACTTCAGGGGATTCATTGCGGTCTCACTTCAAGGGTCGCAAGTGCCGGCCCATGATGATTCTTATTGCTAGACTCTTGCAACTCACCATGCCATTCAATACGATAACGGCCTGTTGCATAAGCTTTGAATTGCAAATCTTGTGTCTCACCAGACTTCAAGTCTAAACTTAAGCGATACCCGTGGACATGCAATTGACCTCTAGCATCACTGCTACAACGAATCAATACAATGTCGTCCTTTTTAACGATAAACCGTTGCTGTGCAATACTCGATTTGCCGCTTCTCATTTCAATTCTAAAGTGAGGCCCTGTCACTGGTTCAGCTGCAAATAAGGCATGCATATAAAGGCAGGACATCATCCCAAGTAAAATAGTTCTTAATGTAGACTTGTCAATCATATATCCCTTTAATATACATTCCTTCAATAATAGAAGTTGTCAGTCATAGGCTCAGCCTATGGTCAGCAATAGGCAAAAGTACCGGATTACACAGATCTTCGCAAAACAATTCAGATAATTAAATGTTTGGACCTTGTATATTACAAAATAGTTAGCTTAATTACGATCAAATCAATGTGTTTTAAACTACATATCATTTATTCAGAATGATAAGCGCTGTACTTGTATTAGAATACCTAAAAACAAAGACGCCAGATATATTACTGAGCGCATTCAATCATTCTGGATTTAAAAACCAAAGAGGAGCGTATATGCAACCGTATAAAACGTTGACAACAATAAAAATCCATACGAAAAAATTTATTCTTGTAAGTGCCCTTGCTGTCATCTTACCGCTGTTAGGCCATACTGCCCAAGCAGCTGAACAAGCGCCATATATTCATCCCGCCTCTAAAAAAATAGATTCTAAAAACATGAAGCTCGTCGGTTACAGCGATTTGCAAGCTAGAAGCGCCTATCAGCCGATTATTCAACACCAAGGCAATCGTTGGATTGCCTATATAGGACATCATGGTGGGACTAGTGAAGTACCAAAGCCATACAATCCAATCACCAAAAAAAATGAAGATAATGGCACCTAAGTCATTGATGTGACTGACCCCAAGAAACCGAAATATCTCACACACATTCCTGGTGAAGCCGGTTTCGGTGAACAGGGAGGCGCGCAAATGGTTCGCGCTTGCAGTGGCAAAGACCTGCCCAAGGGTGATCCTAACAAAACCTACTTGCTGCGTACCGGCGGTACATCCTCTCACGAGATATGAGATGTGACTACGCCTGAGTCTCCGACTTTGCTCACTACGGTAGTTCGAGGCCTCAAAGATACTCATAAAAATTGGTGGGAATGCAACACGGGTATCGCTTATTTAATCTCCGATGGTCGCCCAGAACGCTGGCGCACCAAGCGCATGACTAAAATTTATGATTTGTCTGATCCAGCTAATCCAAAATTTATCCGTAATTTTGCACTTGTCGGACAACAACCAGGTGCAACCGGCGATCGCATCCCTGAAGATACACATGGACCCATTGTTGTCGGTAATCGTATCTATTTTGGTTATGGCACTCTACTCGGTGGCGTCATTCAAATTATTGACCGAGAAAAACTCCTCAAAGGTAACCCTGCCTCTAGCGATCCGTTTGCGCCAACAGCGGAAAACTTACTCTACCCCCAAGTGAGTCGTCTGGATATGTACCCCACCGTTGGCGCACATACCACTTTTCCTCTGCTTGGCATGGAAGTAGCAGACTTTAGTCATTTCCATCCGCAAAGTGGTGATTTCAAAACAGGCAAACCTGTCAAAAGAGATTTTATTGCAGTGGTCAATGAATCTACTCAAAATGAATGTCATGAGGATTACCATATGATGTTTATGGTTGATATCACTGATGAGACCAAACCATACAATGTCTCAAATTACCATGTGCCAGAAAAAAGCGGTGACTTTTGCAAGCGTGGCGGACGATTTGGAGCTCACGCTTCTCACGAAAATATGGGGCCTATTTATTATAAAAAGCTGATGTTTCTATCCTGGTTTAATGCGGGGCTAAGAGTGGTTGATATACGCAACCCATTCACCCCCAAAGAGGTTGCTTATTACATACCTGCAATTAATAAAAATACGTCTAAACGCTGCATTAAAGTCGATGGCGTCAACAACTGCAAAATTGCTATTCAAACCAATAACGTAGAGGTAGATGACCGTGGCTATATCTACATGGTTGATCGCGCTAATACCGGCATGCATATTCTAGAACTGAGTGGAGATGCAAAAAAAATTATCTCTAAAAATTAAACCATATTATTTCCTGATACTAAAGAAATTTAAAATCTCGTTCGATAAGTATCAGGAAATTTTGACTACTTGTTGTCAGGTATATAAACACCTATGAAGACATTACGCATATGCACATTCCAACTATTGTGGATCTTGTTCACCATTTGTTCTGTGCAATCAAGTTACGGACTGCAAATTGAAGAAGCTTACCCTGCACGTCCGGTACGGCTAATCACTGGATCACCAGGAAGCACTGCTGAAATAACGGCTCGCTTTGTCGGGCAACGCCTTGTAGAACGCTGGGGAAAACAAGTCGTGATTGATGGCCGGGCTGGTGCTGGCGGCATTATTGGCGCTGAAATTGCATCACGCTCCGCCCCTGATGGTTATACATTGCTGATCGGCCACATTGGCACTCATGCAAGTCCTCAGTTTTTGTTTAAGAAACTAGCATATGACCCCGTCAAAGATTTCATTCCCATCACACTCACAACAGTTTCTGGTATTGCCTTAGTTGTTAATCCAGCAATTCCGACAAACCAATTAAAAGAGTTTGTCCTATATTCAAAAAATAAAAGTGGTGGCTTAAGTTATGCGTCTGCTGGGGGCGGCTCTAGCAGTCAATTGTCTGCCGAACTATTCAATCAAGCAGTTGGCGCAAAGTTAGTACACGTTGCATATAAAGGTGCTGGGTTCGCACTGACCGGCGTCGTGTCGGGCGAAGTGCAAGCCGCATTTTTATCGACCACGACAGCCTCCATTCAGGTCAAGGCTGGAAAGCTGCGCGCGCTTGCGGTATTTAGCAAAGAACGCTTCCCAGCGGCACCAGACATTCCTACTGCCACTGAACAAGGCTTCCCTGGAATTGACAGCGTTGTATGGTTTGGTTTGTTTGCCCCTGCCAAAACACCGATACAATATATTAAAAAAATTAATCGCGACGTGGCTGAGGTATTAAGATCGCCTGAGGCACGCAACACACTACTTGCACAAGGTGCCGAACCGTCTACGACCTCGCCAGAAGAATTTTCACAGTTTTTAATGAGTGAAATAAAAAAATGGGGCGCTGTGATTAAAAATGCTGGGATACAACCTTATTAACACTTCATAGAAAATTTGCATAATCATGCCTAATCAAACGCACGAACGACCATCACACGGCTTCACAATCGAACAATCCATTCATCACTCACCCTATCCGGCACTCCTAACTTTCGCTCTTACTCAAGATGATGTATATGTACCCGTAGTCATCCGCAAGCCACACGGAATCGGTCCATTCCCAGCAATCACCATGGGACGCGGTGACGGCAGAGGTGGCATGCCACATATTCTTGAAGAGGTTCAACAATTGACTGCCATGCAAGACCAGTTGATTGAACGCGGCTATGTTGTTGCTTATGTCAACTACCGCAATGAAATACCCAAACTATACGGCAGCCAAAGTCCAGTTGTTCATTTAGTAGACGATGTCAGTGGCGGCGAGAATCGCATACTCAAATCTGCCGCCACCCTAGATTCTGATGATTTAACGGCAATTGTTTTATATCTACAGACCCTACCCTACGTCAAAGCAGATGCCATTGGATCGCTCGGCATCAGTCATGGCGGCGAAATGATTCTTAAAGCAATGTCTGCAGGCGCTCCTATTGCTGCGGGTGTTATTGCTGAAGGCGCATCTCATGAATTCTTAAGCGTTGACACTGGCCCTAATGCGCCACGCATTGATGACGAACTACAGTATAACGATATCAATATCGTCAAACCCAATGCCATTAAACCCAAAGCCATGTCCCGTATTCAAAACATTCATCAACCAGTATTGAATCTCGGTAGAGATCAAGATCACTTACAAGGGATATTTCAATTGGTCCATGAATGGATGCTAGAATCCGCTAAAAACAGTACATGGCAAAGCTTTGATCACCCTGTGCATGGTTACGCACTCATATACAACGATTCCCATAAAACCTTTAGCCCAGATCCCATCCAAAAAAAGACTTTCGATTTGTATATGAATTTCTTTGATCAGCATCTAAAATAGCCTGTTATAGCTTCACATGAATAAAGAGTGTGACATTGATCAAGACTTTTTAGAACGCACTATTTTCTTTGATTTAACTATTAAAATTTTTATGCTAACCATGATGACTGTTCATTTACATCCGTTGCGGTTCATCAGTATGCTCTGTATGCTCTGTATGCTCTGTATGCTCTGTATGCTTTGCATACTATCTGCCGCAAATGCTCAAGTTAACCTGACCCAAAACGCTTACCCCAATCGTGCAGTTCGCATTGTAGTGCCCTCCTCTGCGGGTGGCGGCAATGATTTATTAGCAAGACTTTTAGGCGTTAAAATTTCCGAGCACTGGGGCCAACAAGTAATTGCGGACCTCCGACCTGGAGCCGCTGGCATCCTGGGTTCAGAACTGGTTGCTAAAGCAGCTCCTGATGGCTACACCCTATTAATAGTCTCTACTGGCTACAGCTTAAATCCAGGCTTATATAGCAAGTTACCCTATGACACCTTAAATGATTTTGCTAGAGTCAACTTAATCGCTTACGCACCCAATGTGCTGGTCGTGCATCCTTCATTACCCAGTAAAACAGTCAAACAACTCATCCAGCTCGCCAAATCAAGACCCAATGAACTCAATTATGGTTCATCCGGCCCTGGCACGGGTGGTCATTTATCAATTGAGCTGTTTAAACACTTAGCCGGCTTGCAAATTATTCATGTGCCCTACAAAGGTGCTGGTGACGCTACAACAGCGGTGGTCAGTGGTCAGGTGCAAATGTTGATGAGCTCTCCTGGGGCAGTCCTCCCATTTGTAAAGTCAGGTCGATTAAGGGCATTGGCGGTAGGCTCTGCACAGCGTGTGCGCGCCATGCCAGACGTTCCCACTATCGCCGAAGCTGCACTACCTGGATATGATGTCAATGGCTATTACGGCATATTAGCGCCTGGCAAAACACCACCAGCGATTGTTCAACGAGTTTATACAGAGTTTGATCGTGCGATTAAGATTCCTGACGTGAATAAACAATTAGAAGCTTGGGGCTTTGACCCTGCAAGCTTAACGCCAGAGCAATTTACAGATTACGTCAAAGCTGAATTACAAAAATGGCCTCCCGTGTTTAAGTCCGCCGGGATCAAGCTTAATTACTGATAATAAATAACTACTGAGGCCATAATTAGAATTTACGACTTAGTCTAACTTGATATTGGCCTCTTTAATTAACTTGGCATGCTTCGCCACTTCAGCCAAAATATGTTGTGTAAACTGCGTACGAGTAGTCCCTGCGGGCTCTGAGCCATCTGTTGCAAAACGTGGCCCCACTTCTGGGTATTTCAAAGCCTCTAGAACAGCATGATTGAGCTGATCTAAGATTGTCTTGGGTGTTGCTGCAGGGGCTAAAATACCATACCAACCATTGATATCGTAACCAGGCAAACCGGCTTCCGACATGGTTGGCATGTCTGGCAACACCGGCGAACGTTTTTTCATACTCACCGCTAACCAACGCAAACGCCCCGCCTTGACATGCTGCTGCGTCCCAATAATTGTTGCAAATAAGGAATGAATCTGTCCACCTAACATATCATTAATGGCTGCTGCACCACCCTTGTAAGGCACATGAATCCAGTTCACCTTTGCCATTGAACTCATTAAGGTGCCTGCCAAATGACTCAAACCACCCGAGCCAGATGAGCCATACGTATAATAATTAGGTTTATTTTTAATTAACTCGATCATCTCTTTTAACGACCGCGCTGGCACTGCAGCGTTAACGGTTAAACAATAAGGCTGAGACGTGACTTGCGATATAGGCGCGAAATCTTTGATTAAGTCATACGGTAAATTTTTCTGCAAAGTGTAATTTACCGTATGGGTTGCAGATACTAGAGTCACTGTATATCCATCGGGTGGTGATTTTGCAGCAAGATCAAGACCTATATTGCCAGCCGCACCCGGACGATTATCGACAACAATTTGTTGCGCTAACAAATCTGCCATTTTTAATGCGACAGTACGCGCAGTAATGTCAGTGCCTGCACCAGGCACAAAAGGCACAATAAAGCGGATTGGTCGAGAAGGAAATTTAGTCTCTACCGCCGTGACTTGACATGCAAACCCTAACATGAACACCATGCAACATTGTGCTACACCTAGAAATAAATTCTGATTCATATTCAAAGCACCTCTATGGACATTAAAGGCGCATATTGCTGCCCACCATGACCGTCACTATCGCGAGGATCGCCCTGAAAATAAGGTCTGGGTATGGATGCCTTTATTGCATACGCATGATCACAATAAAAGAATTTAACTGCGTCTACAGGTAGTCGATAACATTGCGCCACAACCTCACGACTCAGCGCGCCAGAGTTTTTCACTCGTTGATAAGTTTCATCATCATCAAACATGATGTCAAAAGTCAGTTCAAAAGGACCCGCATTTTTACTACGGATCAATCGCGCGAGCTCTGCCAGTTGGGTCATGTCAATATTTCCCTATTGTAATTACCACTTACATCAAACAATGTCATTGGAAACATCTCCGTTGGGCTATCTGGTTCTAATACATGATTAACATTGAAGCGATATACCGCTCCACGCTCCATTTGATTGTACGGACAAGCAATCGCGGTAATTAAGCCGCTCCACTCCGGTATCGGTAAGTGCAGTGCTTGATGTCGAATGATTCCACCGATCGTATTCGCAATATCTTGGGTTGGTGCAGTCGCCTCAAAGATCAGACATAGCTCGTGGGACTTAATATCCGTCACAGGCTCTAACGGACCCATAGTGCCATTTTTTCCATAAATACGAATATTTAATAAGTAATCACTAGGCGCTAATTGATCGCCAAACACCATATTCACACGCGCATGTATTTTTTCAGTTAAGCGTGTAGTCCAGTCATCAATTTGACGAATAATATAGGGGTCTCGTACAGATCCAATCAAAATACTTTGATAGCCGACTAACTCAGCACCTTCTAGCTTAACGGTATACCGATCGGCCTTAATAAATTCACTACCCTTCACCCTGACTGCGCGATCGCTAATCGCCTCATAGCGAGAGTTCGTCAAATCAAGCGTGCCCGAGCATTCCAGTAGTTTAAAAGGATCAGCATTCTCATACAAACTATGCGAGGCTATACTTTGCGGAGTGCAGCGTAACGAGGGGTCTGGCGCTTCCACAACGAAATGATCTCTACGCACCCATGCAAACATGCAATCCGGTGTTTTACGCTGTACCGCTGATGCGGCACCACACTCCAAAATCTTTGCCATATGCCAAGCAATTCCCTCTGGGAACCCCATCATCACGGGCATCGCTGCAAAAATTGCGGTGTCACTAGAACGCCCTGCAATAATGACATCCGCACCCGCTGCAAGCGCACGCTGCCATGGTTCTACTCCCATCATCCCGACAATGTGCGCACTGCGATCGATAGTCTTTTCATCAAACTCAGGCGCTGGAAATAAGGGCGTAATCCGTCCCTCTTGCAAGCGCCGCTTTAAATAGTCTCGATCTTGCTCCGCTTGAATCACCGCCAGTTTAAAACTTAAACCCTCAGTGGCTGCAATTTCCTTGACGAGATCAACCATATCAGAGACTTGTTGTGCGTTACCACCCGTACCCGCAGTGCCAATCAACAAGGGCACTTTAATCTTTCTAGCCCCCATCAGCATCAAACGCAGATCACGGCGAATCGCGGCCCTAGGGAATGCTGTTGCACCAGAACCTAAATATTCAGGTCCAGGATCTGTTGAGCCCGCATCGGCGCCAATAAAATGTGGCTTCTGGGCTAAACCTTGTTCAAAAGAGCTCTCTAAAAAACCCGAACCGGTCACGCCAGTTGGCGCTAATACCCGAATCTCATCCATATTCATACCTATCGCCATAAAATAATCAGCCTATTATAGTACAAAATCAAAAATCCCCCTTAAGGTGGATTTTTATTCCACTGACAACTCAGCATC
>CAISJL010000058.1 GCA_903885665.1 uncultured beta proteobacterium
CAAAGTCACCAGCACATGGAGCGCCCCCAGAGCGGCGAGCAGCGAATACGCCCGTCCGCTGCCGCCGCCGGCTTATACCGGCGTTCCTCCCGACTATGCCGAGCCGCCGGTTTACTCCACCCCACCCGCTCCGCCGCCATGCCGCGACTGCGGTAGCATCGAAGAAATCCGCCAAATCACCCATGCCGGCAAAGGCAGCGGCCTCGGCGCCACGACCGGCGCCATCGTCGGCGGCGCGATCGGCAGCAATTTCGGCAAAGGCCATGGCCGCACCTTGGCTTCCATCGTCGGCGCGGTCGGCGGCGGCGTGCTAGGCAACGAAATCGAAAAGAAAGGGCGCAGTCAAATCGCCTATCAAGTCGGCGTGCGGATGCAAAACGGCGAATTGCGGCAGATCGAAACCGCCACCGAACCCGTCTGGCGCGTCGGCGATCCGGTCAGGATAAACGACGATCACATCGTGCCGCGTTAAAAGTCGGCGCTGGCGGGACGGTGCGCAATAAGCGGTTGTTTGTTGTGGAACAGTCCGAACGACTAGAAAAACCGATACCCCAATTGCACATGCACGCCCTTATCCTGAAAACTGCGAGCATTGACCACGCCATCCGGAACAAAGATTCGTTTTGCCAACGTCAGATCGAAATCGAGCCCCTCGATCTGCTGCAAGGCGAAATAGCCGAAAAATTGCGCTCCGCAATCGAGGGCATCATTTCGAGGTCGCGACGACATTCGAACGACTCGCACGCCAATCGCTGGTTACATTGACGAAATGCGGTTCCAAACTGGGTACAACGGGCCAGAAAGCAAAAAGCCCAACCGGGTTGATTGGGCTAAGTGTTTGATTTATTGGTGCCGACAGTCTGAATCGAACAGACGACCTACCGCTTACAAGGCGGTTGCTCTACCATCTGAGCTATGCCGGCGCGCCTCGTATTATAGCGCTTAAATACCCAGGCCATCACAAGCCGGGAGCAATTGAATGATATTTGAATGATATTTTTCTAGCAGCAGGTCATATCACCCATAAAAAACGCGGAATAACTCACGTTTTTTGGTCTTTAGCCACTCAGTATACTGGGGTCGGTTTAGCAACATAGCCGTAGGCCAGGTTGGTTCGATCCCCGCCTTCACGGTCATAAGCTTTCTTAGCCAATGCAAAACGGTCCCCAGACAATGCCGCCTGTTGCGTGACTGTCACGCCATAGAGTCGAGCATTGTTGCCGCCAAAAATTGCTTGCTTGACTGGGCCGTTGGCCCCACCTAGGGGAGCAAAACCATGCTTCTTTTGCATATCCTCTGGAATTTCAAGGCGGCGCAAGGCCTCGATTTGCCACTGCGGTGCACCGGTCCAAACCGCATCAGTGCCCCATACCACACGGTCAGCACCCAAACCTTTAATGAGCTGCCCCATCATCGCAGCACATAACCTGGGTTCGGCTACCGTGCTCTGGGCAAAAATCTGACCCAAATCACCATAGACATTCTTGACACCATATTTACCAGGAATTTCCGCCAAATCAGTGACCCAGTCAATTCGACCCGTTTTTTCAAACTGCTCCATACCAACCGCATAAGCGCCGCCAGTAAATCGAAATGCTGAGTGATAAATAATAAAGTTTAATTGCGGCCAGTCTTTCGCAGCCTTGGCCACATCTCGCACATCCGCATAATTCACCAAGTTAGGGAACTCTTTCGTGGTCGACGGTGGGAACAGGCCTTTATGCACACAAACATTCGCTAAACTGGGATTGGTTTTTGAGGCCTTAACCAATTTTTCGTAAAACGGATAGAGCAACTTCTCATCATCCAAATGCCAGGGATGGCGCGCCAAATGCTTATTTGTGTTATCACCCACTGTGTAGCCTTTAAACGAATCAGGTTTGATTTGCTCTATTGCGCGATCCACATCGTCCATCCAACCAGGCATGGCAGGCATAAAAATGGCATGGGCAAACATGCGCTTTGTGCCCGCCTCTTTATTAATCTTGGCTCGCGCATCAGCCTTCATCTCATTGGTCAAGAACCAATCTCTAGGTTCCTCCGAACCCGAGCCCGAAATCATTGCGATTTTAGTATCGGAGTCTAAGTATATCTCTTTGAAATAATTAGGAAATTTCAAGTCATCTAAAGTCTGCGGCTTACCCGCTAACAGCGGGTTCCAGCCCGCTCGACCCACCGCCTCACGAGAGCGTATAAAGCCAGTTAGGCGCGTATCATCACGCAGAAAATGGGTATGCATGTCCATGATGAACTGGCTCTTAAGGGCATTGGCACGCTCATTCGCCATATCGGGGGTGGCAGCCTCAGCACGGCTCACCGCATACAAAGGACCATAGGTCTCATTCATCGCTACAAAGGCAGCAGCCATACCTGCTGCGGTCTGAAAAAAACGCCGTCTCGGCACACCTTGCTTGCGCGCTAACTCGCTACCGATTTCCTTCACCCGAAATTCAAACTCACGCTGCTTTTCGGTTTGTGAGCTTGGCATATACTCATCACTGGAGATGCATTGGGTAGGAATAGGGGAAGGAAATACTGTGGATTCAGCTGGTACAACCTGGGCTAGTTCTTCTGGGGACAACATGCGCAACTCCTCGTCAATAGAAATCGATAGGAACTCTAGATTGATATGTCATCGGTTGGGTCGCTTAATCACCACCACGACTGATTTTATGAAAATATAATTTTCTTGGGCCGAGTCCTCGACATTGTGCGATTGGATAGGTGCAATGTCAAACAGCATACTCTTACATTTATTTTAATTACTTATTGATTATATTAATAAATTAAGGTCTCAACTCTGGCCGTCTGTAGAAGCGTTTACTGTTAAATCGCGCTTAAAGCGCGGCCAGTCAAAATGTGGCCCAGGATCCGTTTTGCGCAAAGGTGCTATATCTGCGTGACCAACGCTATCGACAATAGGGTAGTGCCGATACAACAGTCGCGACAATTCACCCAGACGCCGATATTGGATATCCATAAATGGTAGAGTATCGCAACCCTCCAACTCAATACCAATCGCAAAATCATTGCAACGCGTGCGTCCACGCCACTGCGACTCGCCAGCATGCCATGCACGCTGTGCACAAGGCACAAATTGCACAATCTCACCACAGCGACGGATTAAAAAATGTGCCGAGACCTTCAAGGTTGCGATGGTCAAATAATAAGGATGCGCATTAGGATTTAGTCGATTGAGAAATAAATCAACAATCGCCTCTCCACCAAACTGACCGGGCGGTAAACTAATGCTATGAATCACTAACAATTCGATGACTGCAGCCTCAGGTCGTGAATCACAATTAGGTGATGCATGGAAAGTTACTGGGCTTAAGACACCTTGTTGATCCAAAATCATGTACCCACCCAATTACTGTTTAACATCGACTTAATACCCAAACGTTGAATACGGTAACGTAGAGCTCGAAATGTGATGCCCAATGCTTTGGCAGCCTCGGTCTGGCTATAACGGTTCTCGGCTAGTGCATCTAAAATAGCTTGGCGCTCAATTGCCTCCAATCGCTCTGGCAAAGACAAGCCCTCATATATATTGTCTACGCTATGATCGGGAAACCGCTCCCCATCCACTAAAACACTTGGCAGCTGCAAGTCTTCGACATAAATCTCTGCCCCATTACACATCGCCAAAGCACGCTCTAGTGTATTTTCTAACAAAAATACATTTCACGCGAACCAAAGTTTACATAACTGGCAAACCAAGTTGAGCACCCCAAAAATATACAAGCCATGACATAGCGATAACCATTGACCCAACTCATAGAGCGCAGCACAACATGAGAGTTGCTTTCGATATCTACGGTAGAGCCGCCGTTATTTCGAGAAAATTCAGACTGAACCATCGATCACCTACAATAAGTCACCAAAGACATTGGTTAGCCTCATGATTGCGAATGTTCTGGCGAGCAAAAATACTGCCCTTTGATTTGAACTGCTTCGCTTCTAGGGCTTTGAATGCCGCACTGAACGCACTTCACCATGTCTTCACCCAGCGGATTTTGCGCACTGGCATTTAGCGGTACTTTTCGGGACTTTACCGCCAATCGGCGCTGCCGAATTAACCAATATACGATGGCGACAATAACTGCAATCATTAAAAATTTACGCATATTTACTCGCTTATGTAGCGATTCAAGGCCCTATTTGCAATGGGAACAGCAGTAGGTCCCAAGTATCATGTAGCATCAAATAGCACGCACAACAGTTACAAATCTAATTTAATGGGTCCGAGCGAGAAAATTCGCAGCCCTGGCCCACTAAGATCTCCATCTATAAACACATTACTCTACCATTAATAACAGTTATTCCCTGCACTTTTCAATTAATAACCATCGCAAATCAAGCATTTACAGATGGACCTCGAGAATTAAAATGATAGGGGAGTCGTTAAAATAGTGCACGCCCTAAATAATGGTACTCAATCGTTGATATTGCCAGCAATATTAGTCACTGAACGAACACTTTTATTCAGCCCAGATATATTTTCAATTTAAGATGATATGACCATTCACTTAAAATTAATCAGCGCATTGCTCAAACAGA
>CAISJL010000059.1 GCA_903885665.1 uncultured beta proteobacterium
CCGGTTGGATCGCTCAAACCAGTAGTACCCTGATCGGTAAAATACAAATCACCATTTCGCGCAAACACCAAATCATTCACGCCTTTAAAACGCTCTTTGGTGGGGCCCTCTAAAAAGGGCGTGACCGTGCCTGTCTGAGGCTCGAGCAGCATAATGCCATTTTTGTGATCGGTAATAAAAATACGACCATCTTGATGAATTTTCAATCCATTAGGCTCACCGTCATATTCAGCAACAGCATCCCACTCGCCAGCAGGCGTAATCCGAAACACCCGGCCGTAAGGAATATCTACGCAATATAAATTGCCAGAGCGATCAAAAGACGGCCCCTCTAAGAAACACTTTACTTTGCCTGTCCTAAAGCGTGGCGCTGCATGACGATAACGATCCGGTACTGAAGCAAAAATTTCCGTTTCAATGATGGCAGGGGGTGGGCCAAAATACATCTCATTCTCCTTAAATTTTAAATCACACCTTGTTGTTTGAATGCGCTGATTTGGTCCGCATCAAAACCTAAGTTCTGCAAAATACGTTGGGTATCTTGTCCCAACTGGGGTGGCGGCGTAGATACATCGGGCTGACCACTCGCCAAATGAAAACCAACTCGCGGCACCGTTAAGTCACGATCAATACCGGGAACCTGTGGGAAGTGCTTAAGTAACTGACGACTCTCGACCTGCGGATGCGCCATGATTTCAGGCAAGCTATAGATACGTCCAGCAGGCACACCGGCTGCATCAAATAAACCCTCCCATTGAGCCGCACTCTTCGCCTGCAAGGCTTGCTCCAGAACATCGCGCATTTGCTCGCGATTACTAATACGGATATTACGCTCAGAGAAACGCGGATCAGTTTTTAATTCTGGGCGACCGATCACTTCACACAAACGCTCAAAATGTTTGTCCTCATTATTCACAATATTGAGCAAGCCATCCCCAGTGCGATAAGTCCCTGAGGGGCTGGCCGTGGGGTTCTCGTTACCGCGTGGGATCGGTATTTGTTGCGCATTAAAGTAATTCGAAACCACCCATGCCGCCATCGAAGCTAAGGACGCGTCAAGCATAGACACATCAATCATCTCGCCTAAACCTGTCTTTTGTTGACGATATAACGCAGCGCACACTGCAAAAGCTGCAGTGATCGCAGCGGTCGTATCACACACCACATAACCGGCACGAATCGGGGCGGTGTCAACATCACCCGTCAAGCTCATTAAGCCACAAAAGCCTTGAATAATCTGATCATAGGTCGGGCGTTGCGATAAAGGTCCGCTTTGACCAAAGCCCGAAACCGCGCAATAAATAATCTTAGGATTAATTTCTTTCAACACCGCATAATCAAGACCTAACTTAGTCATCGTACCTGGTCGAAAATTCTCCAATACTACATCTGCATCTTTCACCAAACGCTTAAAAATAGTCTTACCTTCTGCAGACTTCAGATTCAACGTCATCGATTGCTTACCCGCATTAATTGCACAGTACGATGCGCCCATACCGACCGCCCCCAACTGGGGATCAGCACCCATCTTACGCGACAAATCTCCTACACCAGGCACCTCAACTTTAATCACTTCAGCACCCAACATCACCAACTGATAGGACGCTAAGGGGCCAGCAATGACATTAGTCAAATCGATCACCCGCACACCCTCAAGCAATAAAGACATCGTAGACCTCTCAAAAAAATAGATTCAACCTGCGCGGGGGACTACAACGCATCGCTAACACTCCGCATAGACTACTTTGCCCAAATTGATTGGGCATAAATTTATACTGCATGTATTTATTCTATATGCATTATTCTGCACGAATATCAGCGTCTTTAATCAGCTTAGCCCAACGCTTGATTTCAAATTGCAAATAGTCGCCCAATGCTTCTGGGCTACCACTCATCGGCTCTACGCCTAGGCCTAAGAAGCGAGTCCGCGTATCTGATTGCTGCAAAATCCGATTAATTTCAGCATTTAATTTATTCACAATCGGTTTCGGCGTGCGTGCTGGTGCAAACAAGTTATACCAAGCAATCACATCAAATCCGGCTATACCAGATTCAGCAATTGTCGGCACCTCTGGTGCTACTCCAGCGCGCTGCTTACTACTAACAGCCAAACCTTTCAACTTACCCGCACGCACCATGGGCAACACACCAGTAATCACGTTAAATAGCACCTTTACTTCACCGCTAATCACCGAATTTACTGCTGGACCACCGCCTTTAAAGGCAATATGCAGCATATCAATCTTGGCCTGGGTGCGAAACATTTCTCCCATTAAGTGTGATGAGGTGCCTATACCCGAGGAAGCAAAAGTCAACTTACCCGGTTGTGCTTTAGCAACAGCAATCAGTTCGGCAATATTTTTGGCGGGCACACTTGGATTAACCGCCACCAAATACGGCATCTGCGCCAACAATGCAATCGGCGCCAAGTCTTTCACCGGATTAAACGACAACTTATACAAGGAGACATTAATCGCAATTCCACCCGAAGTAATTAACAAGGTATAACCATCGGGGGCGGCACGGACAACCGTCTCGATTCCAATGGTTGAACCACCACCTGGTCGATTATCAATAATCGCTGGCTGATGCCAAGCCTCGTTTAACTTCTGTCCTAGCACTCGACCTAGCAAATCATTAGACCCAGCGGGTGCAAAAGGCACAATTAATCGAATGGGTTTACTCGGATACGAATCGACCTCTGCTGCATCAACTGATTGGCTGGCCAAGCCTAAGGCCATCACAACAATACTTAATAATTTCATCTTCAGACCTCCTCTCTAATCGCGATCACTGATCACTGCATAGAATAAACGACAAGATAAGGTCGCTAAGCATGCGCCAATACATTCAAAAAAAGCATTATCCTGCGATCCTGACAAATGTAGCAAGCAAACAATACAGTTAAACTCCACATTATGCACAAGCATTCCATCTATCGACACCAGCGATGATTTCGCGATAGGAATTGGAGAATTAGCATCAAAGCTTCACAAATAATCATAACAACACCATCATCTGATCGAAAAATATGGTGAAATACAACATAATAAGACACTACAGATTATCATTGGATAGATCTAGTGACGATGGTGTAACTGCGATAATCCAGCAACATATGCGCGCTGACACTACCATCACACTGGCGGCTTACCAACTATTTTAATCAGAGGAGTTTTTATGGCCCTATTAACCGACGCTGCCAAAGCCTATATCGGTATCGAATCTACGCTGGAATGGGCATGTGACCCCGTAGAACGTGGCGCTGTCCGGCGCTATGCACAAGCAATCATGGATGAAGACCCTATCTACCAAGCTGACAATGATACCAATCAACGCTATGGCGGCGCAGTCGCACCACCACTATTTCCGTCTCATCTATTTCGCCGTGCATTTGGCACAACCGATCCCATTCAAGACTACGCAGCTGACCCCCATTTCGATGGGGCACAAAAAGTTCGTGGTGGCCTACCTGAAATTGAACCACTGAAACATTTAGCCGTGATGAATGGCGGCTCAGAAATTGAGTTCTACCGCTATGCCTGTTATCAAGAGCGCGTAAAGCTACGTTCACGCTACGCGGATATCGTAGAAAAAGAAAGCAGCAAAGGGCCCATCATCTTAGTCTACACAGAAACAGATTATTTAACCGCTAACGATGAACTGCTCATGCGTGTGCGTCACACGCGTATTCGGAGACCTCTATGATCCCTAGCACACAAGTCCATTACTTTGATGATATAAACATTGGCGATTCAATACCAAGCTTAACCAAAGGGCCGCTCACTTCAGCACACCTCATGCGTTGGTCTGCTGCATTTGAGAACTGGCACAAAATTCATTATGACGCGCCCTTTGCAGTGGAGCATGACAAACTACCCGCACTATTGGTGAACGGCTCGCTCAAACAACAGTTTGTTGTGCAACTACTCAAAGACTGGGCGGGACCAGAAGGTTGGGTCTGGAAAGCCAGCTTTCAATTCCGCGCCATGAATCTCGTCAACGAAACCCTAACGGCTTGGGCTACCATCACCGGCAAAACCGCACTACAGGATTACGGCTTAGTCACACTCGAACTTGGCATCATTAATACCGCTGGCAAAGAATCCACACCCGGTAGAGCCACAATTACACTACCGTTTCGCGGCGGCAAAGCCGTGCCCTATCCGTTTGTCGCACCTAAACTCTAATACTTAACAGTACCATTACACGAATCCTACACTGACCTATTGAGCTCAATATGTATACCAAAGCCCTTGCTGAATTTGTAATCAACACACCTACCAAACAAATACCTGCTGCAGTCCTAGATGGCTCTCGCCACGCAATTGTCGACACCCTAGGATGTGCACTCGCTGGCAGCCTAGAGCCCATCGCCCAAATACTCAACGATTGGATTGCTGATTTGGGTGCGCGCCCGCAAGCCAGTGTTTGGGGTAGCTCGCTAAAAACATCACCTGCAGAAGCCGCGTTTGCCAACGGCACGCTGTCGCATGCATTAGATTTTGATGACAGCCTACCCAGCTTGCATGGTCATCCTAGCGCCACCATTGCTCCGGCTGCCCTTGCAGTTGCCGAAGTGGTTGGTGCCTCAGGTGCGGACACCCTCGCCGCTTATGCGCTTGGCCTCGAGGTGGCCGGTGCTATTGGTCGAGCAATTGGACCGGGGCATTATGTTCGAGGCTGGCACAATACAGCGACTGTCGGCACTTTTGCTGCAACTGCTGCCGCCGCGCGTCTATGGAAACTCAACACCGAACAACTACAAATTGCATGGGGACTTGCTGCTTCACAAATGTCTGGTCTTGTACAAAACTTTGGCACCATGACCAAGCCATTTCATGCCGGTCATGCTGCACGTTCGGGGGTACTAGCGGCATGGATGGCACATAAAGGCTTTACAGCTAACCCACAAATATTTGATGGTGCAAGCAGTATATTTTCGACCTACGGCACTGGAGATGGTCAAGATCTCGGCTCGCTCATTCCCTCGCTGGGCAACCCCTGGCAAATCACCGCCCCTGGAATCTATGTCAAACGCTGGCCATGTTGTTATTGCAATCATCGTCCAGTAGGCGGTTTGCTTCAGTTAATCAACAAACACAACATTCAACCCGATGAAGTCACGGCGATTGAAGTTGGTTTTGTACGGGGGTCTGATGATGCCTTAATCAGCACTAATCCGCAGACTGGCCTGGAAGGTAAATTTAGTATTGAATATGTGGCTGCCGCAACTGTACTTGATCGAAAATTAGTCTTAAACACCTTTACTGATGCAATGGTACAACGTCCTGCAATACGTCAACTAATGTCTAAGACACGACGCTACCGCGTTGATGACCCAAATTTCTACACTAGTAAAACTGGGTATACAGACATCGCAATCACGACTACTCGTGGCCATTTTCCAATGCGCGTTACAGAAGTCTCTGGTTCGCCCCAATGGCCGATGACTGAAGAGGAGCGCCAAGAAAAATTCATGGGATGCGCAAGCCTTGCTTTAGGTGAACAAGCGTCTGCCACATTACTCCATGAGTTACAACGCTTCGCGACACTGCCCAGTCTAACTACACTCGTCACCGCACCTATGGCTCGTTAATCAATACTCAGCGCTATCTCATCAGACCTAATTTCAATCTGAATCACTACCCCAATCACAACTGCAATCACCACAACCTCCTGATGGATATTAATTGGTCCAGCATTGATCGCACCGCCTGGGATAGCGCGCATGCAACAGCACTAGCAGCCTATCAACAAGATTGGGCATATGGTGATGCCATGTTATCTCTTAATACTGAATGCGTACGCTGCTGGGTCACTGATGCCGATGGTGTCATTGCGTTTGCACAATTTATAATCCGGCGCATTGCAGGGGTTGTACCAGTAGCACTATGCACTCGCGGTCCAGTCTGGGCACGCCCTGCAAGTCCGGCATTAAAGTATCAAACACTGCGACTCATGCAGCGTAGCGCACCATATAAAAAACCTCGCCTCACGCTATTCTCGCCGGACGAAACCGATACATTAGCAGCGGGCGTCGCCAGGATGCACAGGGTTATGACTGGATATGCGACTGCTGTCCTTAACTTAGATCCAGACTTAGCGCAATTACGTTTGAGTACAACTGCAAAATGGAAGAATAGCCTCAATCGAGCAGAAGCCTCCGAGATCCGTATCGAACGATCAGGAATTAAACCGAATCAATACCAATGGATATTGACGCAAGAAGAAACGCAACGCCAATCCAAAGCCTACAAAGCATTACCATTAAGTTTAGTAGCGGCTTATCAATCTGCCTACCAAGGCCCAGGTCAAGCACTGCTCACACTACGGGCAAGCTTAGGCAAGGAATTAATCGGCGGCGTTCTGTTTTTAAGGCATGGCAATGCAGCCACTTACCATATCGGCTGGGCCGACTCCCAGAAACGTATACCAGGCGTACATAACTTATTAATCTGGCAAGCCATCACACAACTCAAAGAGTCTGGTGTGCGCTTAATCGATCTCGGTGGCATCAATACCCAACGCGGCGCTGGTATTGCATTATTCAAGATGAGCACCGGCGCTCAAGTCAAAATACTGACTGGCACACACTTTTAATAGCCGCTAGACTGGGTCCTCCGATACAGCTCTATAACACAGCTATAGTTGGGTCACACTAATCCCGGCATCGCGAATCAACAGCCGCCACTTCGCAATCTCAGCACTTAAACGTTCCGTATATCGCTCCGGCGACAACAAATTCTCTTCATACCCTAGACTCGCATAACGTTCTTTGAGTTGTGGCGATTGAATTGCAGCAAACACGATCTGATTCAATCGTTGTACCAGACTACGCGGCAAACGCGCTGGCCCAATCATGCCTGTAAAACTACTGGTATCAACCTTTGGCAAACCCAATTCAGCAAACGTTGGTATATCAGACATCAAGCTACTACGCTTTGGGCTGGTGATCGCTAACACTCGCAACTTTCCGCTATTGATAAAAGCTCTAGCAGTGCCTTGAGTTGTAAATGCCATGCCCAAATGACCACCAACGAGCTCAGTCATCGACTGAGCTGATCCTTTATACGGCACATGAATTAATTCAATCTTGGCAAATATACGCAATTGCTCACCAGCTAGGTGTGTTGCTGACCCAGCACCTGCACTGCCGTAAGCAAGCTGACCCGGATGCGCCTTCGCCCAGCTCAACAATTCCTGCAGTGATTTAAAACCAACGGATTGATTCACCATCAACACCATCGGCGCAGTCGCTAATGGAGCAATCGCAGTAAAATCTTGTGGCGTCGCATAGGGTAACTGTTGAAACAAGCTTGGGTTAGTGACAAATGCTGCATCAACTACACCAATGGTGTTACCGTCAGCATTGGCCTGAGCAATCAATTGCGTACCTAGCGTGCTACTGGCCCCAGGACGATTATCTACAACCACTGTACGCCCTAAGCCTTCACTCACAAAGGGTAAAATCATGCGCGCAAGGGTATCGGTTCCTGCACCAGGTAAATACGGCACGATCACACGTAAGGGTCTGCCTTGGTGCTGCGCAACAGCCACAAAACAGCTACAGAGCAATACCACAAACAGACCATTTCGTATTAAAAAGTGCATAAGCATTCTCAATAATCTAAAACTCATTAACCGGGCTTGGCTTTGGACAGTTTGACTACCACAGACCAACGATCAATCTCTTCTTTTAACATTTTCTTAAAATACTCTGGTGACTCAGAAATGACGTCAGCCCCAGTCTGCGCAATTTTTTGGCGAAAATCCTCTTTTTGAACAGCCTTGATAATCAAGCCGTTTAACGTATGTACAATGTCATTGGGTGTTCCAGCAGGCACTAGCACACCATACCAAGTTTGAGTGACAAAATCTGCAATTCCTCCTTCAACCATAGTCGGTAAAGCGGGTAACAAAGCCGAGCGTTTATCACTGGTAATCGCTAACGCTCTGACCTTACCCGGGGTCATTAAGGGTTGCGCTGAAGGAATATTATTAAATGAGAAGTCAACTTCACCACTGGCAAGAGCGACCATTGATGGCGCACTGCCTTTATAAGGAACATGAGTCATATCGACAGCTAAGCGGATCTTCAACAGTTCTCCTGATAAATGCTGAGAACTACCGCTACCCGAGGATGAAAAGTTTAGTTTACCCGGATTTTTCTTAGCAACCGCAACGAATTCCTTCACTGTTTTGGCTGGATAGGAGGGATGCACCAATAACAAATTGGGGCTGCTTGCGAAAACAGCAACGGGTATAAAGTCTTTCACCGGATCGTAATTGAGCTTTGGATACAAACTTACATTAATCCCTAAGGCTGCAGAGCTCAAGAACAAGGTATAGCCATCAGCAGGCTGCTTAATCATGTATTCTGCAGCCAAATTTTGTGCGGCCCCAGCACGATTCTCGACGATGACCTGCTGCCCCGTGGCTTCGGTAATCTGCTGTGCAATCATCCGACCCATGATGTCACTCCCCCCACCAGGGGCATAGCCAACCACCATTTTAATCGTCTTTGATGGATATTTTTGCGCGACCACCTGTGCGCTGTAAATTACTGATAAAGTCGTCAATCCAGTCAAAACGGAAAACATTACAGTTCTAAACATGAATCTACCCCTATTTATCTAATGATGCTAAAGAATACCCCATAAGAAATCCATCAATAAATCCAGTTACTGCTATTCACTCCACCCATTCTACCCCGCTCACCGCTTTAAATGGACCAAAGCATACTCACTTTAACAATAAGCTCAACAAGCACGATTCAGCAATTTGGATTATTGACTAAATGGAAATACTCAATCCATCAAAATAGGCTTTTTTAGGTTGCCCCACTCCGGTAAAATCTCAGCAAATACACTAATTCTAATGCTGATTGGCAAATTAAAGCGTGTCCATTTATTGCATATGCTGCGTAAATATCAGCACTAATTACTGACTACCAACCGTAGTCTCATATTCGAAGTGGAGTGTCGCATGAAATTTGGATTATTTGGCGGCGGTAAAGTTGGTAAAGCTAACCCCTTAGGCGATAGCTATGGTTATCGCGAATTTATTCAATATATTGTCGACGCTGAAGCCTTAGGTTTTGAAAGTGCTTTCCTCGTAGAGCATCACTTTACGGGGGTTGGTCAACTCTCTGCTTCACTGAACTTACTATCGTATATTGCCGCTCGCACTAGCCGCATCAGGCTTGGCACTGCGGTAGTAGTACTGCCTTGGCATAATCCGGTTCTTTTAGCAGAACAAATTTCCACACTTGACGTGCTCTCCGAAGGACGCTTTGATCTGGGCGTTGGTCGTGGTTACCGCAAAGAGGAATTCCAAGCCTTTTGTATCCCCATGACCGAGGCCCAGGAGCGCTATAACGAAGGACTGGAGTTATTATTAAAGTCGCTCACTAGCCAGGAGCGCTTCTCCCATCACGGTAAATACTGGAACTACGACAATATCATCGTTGAGCCCGCCCCGATCCAGTTACCCCACCCACCCATCTGGATGGCTGCTGGTCGCGCCGAGGGTATCGCCTATGTTGCCAGTTGCAACTACAACGTATTATTTGATCAAATTGGTTCTGTTGACGAGACTATTGAACGCGTTCAAGTTTATTTAGATGCCCAAGAAAAGCATGGTATTGCACGTGATGCTAGCCGCTGCGGTGTGACTCGCGCCATACATGTGGTCTATACCGAACAAGAACGTCAAGCAGCTTATACGCGCCGTCGCGATACCTTGAAAAAAATTGGTGAGCTTGCAAAAAAACCAGCCGGATATAATCCGCAAACCATTAATGATGCAGAAATTGCAGCTGATGACGCTGCATTGATTGGCACCCCTGACGAAATTATTGAACGACTACAACGCCTTGCCGATGGTGGTGTGGAATATGTATTACTCAGCAATGCTTCAGCAACGCGCGATTCTTTAGTAACTTTTGCTGAAGAAATTATGCCGCATGTTAAAAGTCGTCCTGTAGCCCCTGTAAAAGCTGCCGCATAATGAACTCTTGCAGTGTGTTGGCATCAAATAAAACTGCCGCACCGCAGAGGACTGCCTACACAAGCCTCAATACACCCATGACAGCCCCGGCAGTCCAAATTATGGCATACCCTGCCCTCCCCAGCTGATAGACAAACAACTCTGTAACGAATTACTGCAGACTGTTGTAGACTCACTGTAGCGCGGGACCAGTGCACAAAATAAAAAGCCCGACGACTCATCCTCTACTTTTGATGCTTCATTCATGACGCTAAACCAATGACGCATCACCAGTGACAAATCACTAACGATTTACCCATTATCAAATCAGTCAATTGACAGTTACAGTCGATGTTCTACCGAAAAACGCATAAGGTAACGGTATCATTGCTTAATATGATCAGGAGAAATCATGACCAACATCACTTCAATCTCAATTAAAGACAGCTACGCTCAAACGAATGGACATGGCCGCATGCACTACCTAGAGGCAGGTAGTGGCGAGACAGTCATACTGATTCATACCAACGGTGGCTCTGCACACCAATACAAAGAGTCTATGACAAGCCTAGCCCAGAACTACCGCGTCATCGCTTGGGATATGCCTGGACATGGCGACTCTGACCCTCTCATTCGCCATTACAGTATTGAAGACTACTGCGCTGCATTAGCCGCTTTTATGGATGCCCTAGAGATACCCGTAGCACATATCTCAGGCTGCTCCTGTGGCGGCACAATTAGTGTCGGCTTTGCCGGGCTATACCATCACCGCACATTATCGACAGCCATTGTTGAGACACCATTTCGGACCGATGATGAATGGGGAGCACGCTGGGATCATGTAGAAGGCAATTTCGGCATACCCACACAATCTGCAGAAGAAGTTGGCCATCGTTTATCAAATGCTACTGAAGCGTTAGTCACACGCTGGAATATCGATCGAAATAAAGCTGGCGGTAAACTCATGGTCAGTGTGATGTGGGCGATGCGTCAATTTGATGTCAACGCCGGGATTTTGAATATTCGTAGACCTGCAATGATTCTCTACGGCGCCAAAGGCCCTACTATCGCTATGCGTGATCGCCCCGAAAAATCAGTGCCACAAATCACAATTACTGTACTTCCCGCTTCTGGTCACTTTCCCATGCTTGATGAACCCCTTGCATTTGCTAACACTCTGGGTCAATTCTTCAAACGTGCAACCGCTTAAACCATCATGAACAAACTCATGGGCATGCAAGCTTTTGTGCATGTTGTTGAATGCGGCGGCTTCACTGGGGCTGCAAAGCGGATGTCGGCATCCGTTTCTGCAGTCACAAAGAATGTAGCGCATCTAGAAGCTGAACTGGGTGCGCAACTACTGGTTAGAACCACCCGCCGTATTGCCATTACAGAATTTGGTCGTCAATACTACGCAAGCTGTCGCAAAGTCTTTAGCGAAATCGACCATGTTGAGAATGCATTACGTCAGTCACAAGAGCATACCCGAGGTAAATTACACATCCTATGCCCGGCATTTTTTGCCAGGGTCAATTTGTTACCGCGTTTACATGAGTTTAATACGCGCTTTCCGGATATCGAGCTCGATATTACCTTAGGTGATCGCTATGCCGACATTATTGAATCAGGTATTAACTTGGCTGTTGTTGTGGGTGAACTCAAAGACTCACGCTTCTCCAGCCGCCTTTTAACTCGAGGCCCACGGATCTGTTGTGCGACTCCCAGTTATTTCGAAAAATTCGGCACACCATCACATATTGATGACTTGATGTTACACAATTGTTTAGTCAGCAGAACTGCGCTATGGCCATTCAAAGAAGCCGGTCGCACTGTTGAAGTTGCAGTAAAAGGCAATTTAGTTGTGCATAGTGGCGACGCCCTTCGTGAAGCTACTTTGTTAGGGCTCGGAGTCGCGCAATCCAATTGGTGGTTATTTCGTCAGGATTTAGAAGCTGGCACACTCGTTGAATGTCTACGTAAAAATCGAGTAGCCGGTCAATCGATGTCAGTGATTTACCCACCAACAAAATTCATACCACAAAAAATGCGGGTTATGATTGATTTTTTAGTTGAAATTACCCGAGTCTAAACTGATAATCGTCGTACCAACGATCAATTCAAATCACTTAGATATCAAGATAAACCAACAGCACTTTTAACGGCTATAAGGAAACACATCACATGGATAAAGTTTTTGCCACGCCAGAGGATGCACTTGCTGACATTACGGATGGCGCAATAGTAGCGATTGGGGGGTTCAGTGTCGGCCATCGGTTTGCATTAAGCTTGATTACCGCGCTACATGCTAAAGGCACTAAAAATCTCTGCCTAGTCTGTAACTCAATGGGAGCTGCAGGAGAGCTGCGCGGTCAGATCTTGGCTGAAAACAAACAAGTTAAAAAATTAATTGCGGCATTTACCACTCGCCCCGGCATGCCAACAGCGACTGAAGAGCAAATCATCTCTGGTGAGCTTGAAGTTGAACTTGTACCCCAAGGCACCTTAGTGGAACGTTGCCGTGCCGGTGGCGCTGGCATTCCTGCATTTTACTCAGCCACCTGTGTAGGTACCGACATTGCTGATGGTAAAGAGTTACGCGAGTTCGATGGCAAACAATATGTTTTAGAGAAAGCCATCAAACTCGATTACGCACTGCTACGTGCCTATCGTGCAGATCGCGCAGGTAATGTGCAGTTTCGGGGTGGCAGTCAAAACTTAAACCCTGCCTTTGCTAAAGCCGCGCGTATTGCAATTGTCGAAGTGGATGAAATTGTTGAGGTTGGAGGCATTGCCCCTGAACTGATTAATCTACCCGGAATATTTGTGAGTCGTGTGATCAAAAGCACGCGTCCCTTTGATGCTCAGCAAACACCGCAATCCAAACGTCGCCCAGGTGATCAACCTCGTCTCTATAACGATAAACCAGCACTCACTAGATCTGGCATTGCCAAGCGTGCAGCCGGCATCATCACTGAAGGTAGTTACGTCAACTTGGGCACTGGTATACCTACAATGGTGTCTAACTATCTAGACGGGCGAGATGTAGTCTTGCACGCCGAGAATGGTGTGCTCGGCTACGGTAAGATGGTATCGGGCGATCAAATCGATCCTGATATGTATAACGCGAGCGGACAATACATTGAAGTGATGCCTGGGGCATCCTTCTTTGATTCGGTCACTTCATTTGAAATGGCTCGCGGCGGACGGATAAATACGGTTATTCTCGGCGCTTACGAAGTCGATCAAACAGGTAGCGTTGCTAACTGGAGCACTGCAGATGCGAAACGTGGTGGTATTGGCGGTGCTATGGATCTAATCTCCGGTGGCTCCGAATTGATCATTGTTATGGAGCACTGCGATAGCAAAGGCCGACCAAAACTAAAAAAGAATTGTAAATTTCCACTAACCGGAAAAGGCTGCGTCACTTACGTGGTAACAGACTTAGCCTTATTAAAATGGGAAACTGATCACTTTGTCTTACTGGAAGTTGCACCAGGCTTCACTGCCGAAGAGGTAATCGCACTCTCAGAAATGGCCATGGTCAAATCTCCAACTCTGCAATATATGGCCTAGTGTGTATTTTGGCATGTCACAATTGCCATACCTGCATAATCTAAAATGGCAATATGTAACATGGCAAAATATCAAAATATCAACTTATTCACCACAGGGAACTCCCTGTGGTGATTTGATATTGAATCCCCCCTTTACGATAAGGCTCGAGTAGAATGGCGTCATGAAAGCTCCTACTCGACTACAGAAATTAATCGATGAAGGTTTAATCGATAGCGTCACGCGTCAGCTAATGAGCGGCAAAGAGGCTACTGTATATGTCGTGCAACAGGGTGCAATGGTCTTATGTGCTAAGGTCTACAAAGAAGCAACGCATCGTAGTTTTAGACAAGCCGTAGATTATACCGAGAACCGTCGCGTCAAAAACAGCCGCCAAGCTCGCGCTATGACCAAGGGCACGCGCTACGGCAAGCAGGCACAAGAAATCGCATGGCAGAGTGCAGAAGTAGACGCACTCTATCGCCTAGCCGCTGCTGGCGTCAATGTACCTAAGCCTTATAATTTTTTAGATGGGATTCTATTAATGGAGCTGGTCATGGATGCAGACGGTGAGCCCGCACCACGCCTCAATGATGTTGCGCTGAGTGCAGAGCAGGCCATCATGACCCACTCCATATTAATTAATGAAGTCGTTAAAATGCTTTGCGCCGGCACCATCCACGGTGATTTATCTGAATTTAATATACTGTTAGGTGCTCATGGCCCGGTCATTATTGACTTGCCACAGGCAGTAGATGCAGCTGGCAATAATCATGCGCAACGTATGTTATTACGTGACGTGAATAATTTACGCCAGTATTGTGGTCAATTCGCCCCAGCAATTTTAGATACGCAATGGGGGCCAGAAATCTGGGACCTCTATCAACGCGGACTACTGCAACCAGACAGTCAACTCAGCGGCCAATATCAAGCACCTGCATTGGCCGTCGATCTAGATAGTGTCATACGTGAAATTGAGGATGCTAAGTTCGCAGAAACACAACGACTCTTAAGAATGCAAACTTAACCCCCGCAATAAACAATACCGATTCAATGCAACCCACCGCCTACTTCACAAATAACTTGTCATAGGCTTGGAGCAAAGACTGATGCATTGGGCTCGCCTCCATATTAGGCCCCAGCTCACACAATCCAAAAAAACGCTCTTTACCGCTAATCACTGCTTGCGCTTGTTGCACGACATCCGCACCAAACAATAATTCCAACGCGCCAAGATATTGCGCACAATCAACTAGATTTAATATATTTTCTATGCAGCGATAGACTAAACGCCGCTTAGGTTCCATTTCCTGAAATTGTGCAATCCAATCGCAACCTTCTAGCGCCACATCCACATCGCCGACGGACAAGGCCAGTAGCGTTTTTAGTTCGCCAATGCGCAATTCTTTCCACGAGCTATCGACGGCGATAGCCAGACCAAGAATCTCCCACAATGGTCTTTCATCGTTTAAACCGAGGGTATCAATATCTACCAACAGACCCGCTGACTCCTCCCGCGACAGCAATGGCAGTCGAAGTAGTCGCTCGCGAATTAAATTACCGATACTATTATTTTCCCATTCTAAATCATCCACTGGATAAATCTCTGAGAAACCAGGCACTAATATTCTGCAGCTATAAACACCTTGCTCTTCAAAGTCAGCCACATAAATCTGTTTATTTTCATCGGCTACTCGCCGACATAGCCATGCATAATCTTGCTCAGTGGTCTGACTAAAATTCCAATCAACAAAAGGATAATCTGCCTGATTACTTAAAAAATTCCAACTAATCACGCCACTGGAATCAACGAAGTGAATTTCTAAATTTGCAGATTGCGATATCTCTTCCATATCAAAACCAGGCGCAGGAAAGCCTTCTAAAGCATCAAGCGCACGACCTTGTAACAATTCAGTTAACGCGCGTTCCAGTGCAATTTCAAAACGCGGATGCGCACCAAAACTTGCAAAACATCCTTGGTCTTTGGGATGCAGCAAAGTCACATTCATTACCGGATACTGCCCACCTAAGGAAGCATCACGCACTAAAATCCCAAAGCCGGCCTCGCGTAAGCCACGAATACCAGCGGCAATACTTGGATAACGCTCAATCACCTCAGACGGCACTTCTGGCAAACATATACCATCGCGAATAATTCGATATTTAATGGCTCTTTCAAAAATCTCAGATAAGGCCTGACTTCTAGCTTCAATCAGTGTATTACCTGCCGCCATACCGTTACTAACAAACAAATTACCAATTAAATTCACCGGAAACCAAACTTGAGCCTTATCCTCTAAGCGCGTATAAGGCAATGCACAAATGCCACGAGCCTCGTTACCCGAATTTAAATCCACCAAAATTCGCGCGTCAATCGCTTGCTCAGGATTATAGAATTGTTGCAGTTCTGGAGTTAATAACCCGTCAGGCCATCGACCATCTGCAGGAATTTCAAACCAACGTTCGTGGGGATAATGCACAAAATCGGACTCACTACGTTGCCGCCCCAAATAAAAGTGAGTCCAAAAATAGTGCGTGCCCAAACGCTCAGAAAACTCGCCCAGCGCACTGGCACGGGCTGCCAGTTGGGTTGCCCCCTTACCATTAGCAAACAGCATCGGGCAGTCACGATCTCGAACATGCACAGACCAAATACTTTGCACTGGATTTAACCAAGAAGACTCATCTAAAAAAAAACCTCGCGCCGCAAGTTTGTCTTGTATGGTGGTAATGGTACGCTCTAATGAACTATCTTTGCCTGGTATAAAGCTCTCGGTTTGCATATAAATTTCTATGTAGTAAATTTTAAAAAGACTCAGATCACCTCCATCACTAGCAGATGAAATCACTGAACATTCAACAACTATTCAGAATACTACAAATTAACTCAATACGCCGCGCACCTCACTCAGCAAAGCCTTAGCATGATTCTCAAACATGACATCTGCCCCTTGCATTAAACAGATACGTATGCCATGTTGATGTAACTTGTGTACTCGCTCTATAATTTGATCGGGGGTAGTAAACGCATAGCCAATATTTGCAGCAACAATAATCCCTCTGGCATGTGCTTTGTTGACAATTCGATCAACGGCACGCCACACCTCTGGGTGATCATATTCAAACGGATATCCCAAAGCCTCGCTCAAGTCTGTCATTGCCAACATAATCACCTGCAGACCATCGATATTAATGATTTCATCAACTTCTTCAAAAGAAGTTCCCGCCTCAATATGCGGTACAAAAACGGATTGACTTAAGGGTTTTTTATTCATGGCAGCAAAAGAGGCGGCAGAATTAGGATACTCTCCAGCGCCCGAACGATGCCAATCTTTAGAAACTTCAAAACAAGCACGTGCTTGCGCAGCAGAAGACACCGATACACCCACAATTGGAATTCCCAAACTAAATGCGCGCGCGACATCAACGGTGACTTGCAACTGTCCAGTACCTGCCATCCAGGGATTAGCGGCTAACCTGACCCAACAGGTCAGACCAACAGACTTAGCAGCCATATTAATATGATCTAATTCGCGCCAATCAATCGCTGAGAACATCATATCTGGTCGCACAAAATCAAATCCAGCACGGGCAATGGTAGAGACCCAACTCGGACCACTCTTTAACCACACGCCTAGCGCCATTTCATCGTTTGCCATTTTTTGAAATAATTTAGTCATTATCGTTCCTATTTACATTTCAATTTACATTTTAATTTATATTTTTCATTCATTGCGACGCAGCTTAATCAATTTTTATTTTTACAGTACTCGATAGCTTAACCCATTTTTCAACTTCATTAGACATCCATTTCTTAAATTCTGCAGGTCCACCCCCAACAACCTCAGCTCCCTGTGTCACAATCCGTTCATTAATCTCTTTGGTTTTTAATATTTTAAGCAACTCAAGATTGATACGATTCACAATCGATTGTGGGGTATTTGCAGGGGCCAGCAAACCATACCAAGCATCTGAAGAGTAACCGAGCAAGCCCGACTCTGAGATGGTTGGTAAATCAGGGAATAAAGAAGTTCTGCGCAAAGACGATACTGCTAGGGCATTGAGACGCTTTGACTTTACAAATGGACTGGCATTTATCGTATTACTAAACATTAATTGAACATTGCCACCAACCAGGTCAACCAATGCCGCAGAACCGCTGCGATGCGGTACATGAATCATTTTCGTCTTTGCCATAAACTGAAATAATTCAAATGCCAGATGCGTTCCTGAACCATTACCCGCCGAAGCATAAAAGTACTTTTGTGATTGCGCAGACCCTAGACTGACAATATCTTTCACCGATTTGAATGGGGCCGCAGGATGAGCGACCAATAGATTCGGAACGGTTGCGATCAAAGTAATTGGCGCAAAGTCTGCAATGGGTTGATATCTTAAGTGTGCTTGTATTCCTGCATTGATAGCGTGACTAATGGTCACTGCGAGCAAGGTATATCCATCAGGACTTGCACGTGCAGTTAATTCTGATGCCAACACAGTTCCTGCACCAGGCCGATTGTCAGCAACAATTATTTGCCCGAGTGATGCACCCAAAGGTGGTGCAATAAGTCGTGAAATTGTATCTACGCCACCACCAGGTCCACCAGGCACAATGAGGCGTATTGGCTTATGCGGATATGTTGGCGCTTGCGCCCATACTGGCACAGAAAGCAGAATACCCACAATAGGCAGTATCCAGATCGCAAGCTTAGATACAAAACTCTTCAAACACTTATAAGGCATACAATATTTCTTTGGCGACTGATCTAAAAGACTCCCTACTTTAACAACCCCATATCATCTAATGTTTTACGATAACTGGCATGCTCACGCTCTAAGAATTGCGGTAACTCTCGATGACCCAGTATGCCAATCGTCCAGCTATTAAATTCAGCATCCTTACGAATTTGCTCACTTTGCATCGCCTGAGTAATGGACTGATCCCACCACGACAGCTCGCTAGGTTTAATCCCTTTAGGTCCGAATATGGTGTAAAACACATTGGCATCGGCAATAATTCCTTGCTCGCGCAAAGTCGGCACAGTAGCTAGCTCACCAGGAAGTCTACGCGGCCCTGCCACTGCAATAAGGCGTAATTTACCACCTTGCGCTAATTGCCATGCACTACCTGGGCTTTGCACACCTACATCTAAGTGCCCGCCAGCTACTTGTGCTGCTGTTGTTGTGCCCGAGGTATACACAACCGCAGTTAGTTTACTTGGAATCGCACCCGCTAACCGGCCTAATGTGGCTATTGAGATATGAATAGGGTTACCAATCGCCGTTGAAAATCCGAAGGACACTGAACCTGCATCTTTTTTTAAACGAGCAATAATATCTTGACCCGTGCGAATTGCGGAGTCTGTACGCACAAAGTAGACTTGATACTCATCCAAAATCTTAATAATGGGGCTTACATCACGATGTGACACCGGTGATTGACCAGCAGCCACAGTGGTTAACCAACTCGAAGACGCTAATCCCAAATAATAAGGACTTCCTGTATGGGTAGCCAAATATGAAAATGCAATTGACTGACCGCCGCCCGGCTTATTCACGACCAACATCGTAGGCACTTGCTTGGAATCTTGCAGCGCTCTTTGTAGAGCGCGTCCAATACGATCATTGGCGCCGCCTGGAGCAGCACCAATTACAAATACCACAGGTCGATCGGGTTTCCATGTGGCATTAATTGATGGCGAAGTTTGAGCCAGCGCCAGGATTGGAGCGATACATACTAGGATTGATAAATATATTTTTCTCATTACTCCTCCATTATCTTATGCGCTAACCAAGGCATTCGTGCTTGATAGCATTGTTCAAATGCTTTGATTTCAGTCAGGTGCTCTAGTGTTACACCAACATCGTCTAGGCCAGCCATCAGACGTGCTTTGCGTGTCGGATCAATATCAAACGCATGATCGTGACCATCAGGTGCGATCACAACTTGCCGCAATAAATCTACGGTCATCTGTGCGCCCGGCTGCGCGTGTAATTGCCGCCATATATCTTGCACCACCGGTAACGGTAACATTGCAGGCACAATACCATTTTGTAGGCAATTACCAACAAATACATCACCAAAACTTGGACCTACTAGGGCACGCACACCATAATCCATCACTGCGTATGCAGCCCCCTCGCGCGAAGAGCCACATCCAAAGTCAGTACCAGTGACTAATATGCCAGCGCCTTGATAATCTGCATGATTGAGCACAAAGTCCGAAAAAGGCTTGCCATTTGGAGCAAAACGCAAATCATGTAAAAATATTTTTGAGTAATCCACGACACCCGGGCGACGTCGAATGCGCAAGAACCGACCTGGCAAGATGACGCCTGTATCTATTTTTGCAATATCTAGCGGGGCAGCCACAGCTGTCCATGTGGTAAATGGCGCCATGATTATGACCTCCCTAATGTACGAACATCTGTTAACCGCCCAAAAATAGCTGCACCAGCAGCCATCGCTGGGCTCATAATGTGAGTCATCGCACCTGGGCCTTGGCGCCCCTCAAAATTTCGATTAGTTGTAGATGCCGAACGCTGACCTCTCTCTAGCATATCGCCATTGGATCCACCGCACATCGAACAACTGGCATCGCGCCATTCAAAACCTGCACTCTTAAAGATATGATCCAAACCCTCAGCTTCAGCTTGCCTTTTCACTCCAGTCGAACCAGGTACAACGATTGCCGGAATCACAGCGCGTCGCCCTTCAACCACTTGAGCTGCAGCACGCAAATCTTCTATTCGTCCATTAGTACATGACCCTAGAAATACCTTGTCGATCGCAATCGAAGACAGTGGTGTGCCCGGTTGCAATTGCATGTATTCCAGCGCTCTTTGCACACGCATTCGACGATCTGCGTCTTGAATCAATTGCGGGTCTGGCACCCTGCCATCAATAGGCATAGAATCTTCAGGACTTGTACCCCAACTCACCATGGGTGAAATAGCACCTGCATCCAAACTCAGCTCTTGATCGAACTGCGCATCCTCAGCAGTCTTCAGTGTCTGCCAATAGGCTAGAGCCTGATCCCAATCTGCACCGACTGGGGAAAACAGTCGGCCCGACAAATACTCATAAGTGTAATCATCGGATGCAATCATGCCAATACGAGCACCCGCTTCAATCGACATATTACAAATCGTTAACCGCGCCTCTACCGACATCTCTCGAATTACCGAACCACAATACTCAATGGCGTGACCGCTAGCACCACCAATACCTATCTGCGCAATCAGGCACAGAATAATATCTTTAGAAGTTACATGCGGCGACAATCGACCATCAATACGCACACGCATTTGCTTCGGCTTCTTCTGCCATATTGTTTGGGTTGCAAGCACATGGCGTAACTGATTAGACTGCCCAATAGGTATTGCTAAACTTCCCATAGCACCTTGGGTTGCAGTATGCGAATCACAACAAGTAATCAATAACCCGGGTTGAGTCAAACCTAATTCCGGACCGATCACATGAATAATGCCTTGACGAGGATCATCAGGTCCTATGTGAGCAATATCAAACTCCCGAGCATTCTCACCTAACCATTGCACTACATTACGAATCTCTGGGTTAGGAATGGCTCCAACCCCAGCAGCGCGATTCAAACTCGGCAAATAATGATCGGTCACTGCTAAGTTTAATTTTGGTTTTCGAACAGTGCGCTGCTCAGCGCGCAACTGATCAAACGCAAAAAAAGTGCCGCCCTCGTGCAAAAGATTTAAATCGACAAATAATAACTCTTCACCACCAGGTGTTGCGACTATCACATGCTCACGCCATATCTTATCGAGCATGGTCTCTGACGGACTCATAGTTTTCTTTAGTGTCATACTGGCTTCCTTGATCCACGTTAAAGTGCGGCAATCTATAATCACTTAAAAAAGCGATCGTAAAATCAGGGTTACGTATCCTCAACTGTTTATCATTATTTTTAGATGTTAGATCATGCCAGAGTTTCAAATCAACGTCCAGAATCAAGGCCGATCAATCATTATATGTGGACCGCTCTCATTTATCTCTACCATCAAATTATAAAAAGTTCAATATAGGGACATCAAATCTGCGATAGGGAATATAATTGCTTACTAACAACTGCAAACACTTAAGCACGAATAAAAAACAACACTTGAGTGTATACAAAAATCTATGCTGCAGTGAGTGCATGTCGTAGAATTAAACATACAAAAATTCTAGAGCAGTCAATGGATCAAATCACCCGCACATTAGCGCAATATGTCGCCCAATTAAATATTGCAGCGATCTCTGACAATACCTTACTTCAAACAAAAATTCGGGTGATAGATACGATTGCTTGTGCGATGGGTGGCTACGATAGCGAGCCCGCACATATAGCTAGACGACTATCCGAGGGATATCAGTCAAACTGCAGTGCTGGTCTTTTTGGCACTCGCCAAGAGACGACTATTGAGATGGCCGCATTCACCAATGCAGTCATGACTAGATATTTGGATTACAACGATACCTATATTTCCAAGGGGGCTGGCCACCCTAGCGATATGATTCCAGCTTGTATTGCGGTCGCCGAGGCTTACGGCTGCAATGGCCAGTCTACGCTACTCGCTATTATTGCTGCATACGAGATATTTACTGCTCTAGCTGACGCCGTTGGATTGCGTGATCGCGGCTGGGATCAAGGATTATATGTAGCTATCGGAAGCACAGTCGGTGTCGCCAAATTACTCAACTTAAACGAAATACAAATCGGCAACGCGATCGCCATTGCCTCCACCTGCAACATTGCTAGTCGGCAAACCCGTAGCGGAGAGTTGTCGATGTGGAAAGGCTGCGCTACAGCTCACTCTGCTAGAGCGGGGGTATTTGCTGCCATGCTCGCCAAAGAAGGAATGACTGGACCAACGGCAGCTTTTGAAGGTCGGCATGGTTTATGGGACCAAGTAACTGGGCACTTTAGTCTCAATGCGCTAGGGGATGCTAACACGCCATTTGGCATAGTACGGACCAACTTAAAATTCTTTCCGTCTGAATATCACTCGCAAGCACCATTGTGGATGGCACTACAGTTCAGAACAGAGCTCAGCTTAAATGAGATTGCTGGTATACGGATGCAAACCTATCATACGGCATACAGTGAAATCGGCAGTGAGATTGAGAAATGGCATCCACGCACTCGGGAAACCGCTGACCATAGCCTGCCCTACTTATTTGCTTTAGCGCTAAGAGATGGCTTTATTGATAAGCATAGTTTTAAAATAGAGAATATCAACGATACGAATATTCATGCATTAATGCAAAAAATTACCATCTCAGAAAATCCACAATGCACCAGTGCTTACCCAGAAAAAATGGTTACGCTAGTAGACATTCAACTCCAAAACGGTAAAACCTATTCTAAAACTGCAGAGTATCCTAGAGGACATGCTTTAAATCCCATGAGTAATCTTGAAGTTGAAACCAAGTTTAATAATTTAACCCGCGAGCATATGAGTATCCCCCAAAGGCAATTATTGCTGAAGCAATTATGGCAGTTTGATCAATTAGAAAATATCCGCCAAGCCACTGAATTAATCAAGATTTAGGCGACTATTTATTCGCCTTTAATTCCTGCAGCTTTAATCACTTTAGCCCACTTTGTGAATTCCGCTTGCATGTACTGCGCATATTGCTCTGAACTCATCTCAGCAGGCTCTGCGCCAGACTTCTTCAGACCTTGCTGAACCTCTGATGACTTTAGCGCACGAGCGGTTTCTTGATACAAGCGATGTAATATATCTGAAGGGGTGCGTGCAGGCGCAGACAATCCAAACCAATTACTGACCGCAAAACCCTTCACTCCACCTTCAGCAACGGTTGGGATCTCAGGTGCAGCAGAAGTTCTCTTTTCTCCCGTGACCGCAACGGCTATCAATTTGCCAACCCGAACCTGCTGAATAACGGTTGGTATATTGCCAAAGCTTAAAGAAATCTGACCGCCGACTAAATCGATCAAGGCTGGCGCACCACCTTTGTAAGGAACGTGCACCCATTTAACCCCAGTCATATATTGAAATAACTCGCCTGATAAATGACCTGAGGATCCAACTCCCTGCGAACCATAAGCAATCGAAGCATTATTTTTCTTAGATAAGGCAATCAAACTTTTAATGTCGCGCACTGGAAAGGACGGATGCACAACCAGCATATTTTGTGACTCAGCAACCAATGCGATCGCACTAAAATCTTTGGGAAAATCAAAACTTAATTTCATTAAAGAAGGATTGATCGTATCTCCAGTAGTATTCACCTTGATCGTATAACCATCGGCGGCCGCTCTCGCTAACAAATCGGAGGCTAGCGCGCCATTCGCACCGGGCCGATTATCAACCGTGATCGACTGACCCATATAATCGGTAAATTTAGGTGCCAGAATACGCGCAACAAAGTCAGCTCCTCCTCCCGGCGCCGAACCTACCAAAATTCTAATGGGTCGCGTGGGATATAACTGAGCTGCCGTATCTAATACGACAACCAAGAATCCCACAACACACAAAAACAGCTGACAACAGATAGATTTATATTTATTCATCTTTGAAGATTACACACATTATACAATTTGAGTGACGTATTATTTAAACCCAAACAAACAAACAGGGTTATCGACAAGAATTTTTTGACGGACATTTGCGCTAGGCTCCCATCCTGCTAACAAATTCAATACCACTGCATCATCAATATCGCGCCATGGCAAAAGATCTGCCATATTATGCCCTGGAGGTCTAGCGGCAGGATGAGGCCAATTAGTGCCCCATAAAATACGATCGGGGTTAGCTGCGATCAAGGCCTTAGCCATCTCAGCATAACCCGCATAATGCGGCGGATCGGTAAATAATAAATTCGTTGCAGAAATTTTGACATATGCGCGGCCACTACCCACAAGCTCAAGTAACGCATCAAAACCTTGCTCATGAACACCGTGCGCTGCATTAGCACCCCAAAATGATCAAATACAACAGGCACTGGCAAAGCAGAAAACTCTGACTTCAACGCGCCAATAATCTTGGGTTCAGTATTAAATTGAATATGCCAGCCACGGGCTTTAATCCGATCAACTGTTGTACGTAAAAAACGGCCAGAGGCTGCTGGGTCACTAATACCTGCAGTCGCTAAATTCAGACGCACTCCACACACTCCTGACTTCTGCATCTGGTCTAGTTCCGAATCTGTTGTTTTCTCATCAATCACCACAATCGCAAGCGCTGCAATACCCAAGCTACGTGTCGCATCTAATTTACAACGATTATCCGTTCCATAAAAACTAGGCTGTACAATCATCACACCCTCAATACTTAGCGACTTATGCAATTGGCGCAACTGATCTACAGAAGCCTCTGGTGGGGAGTAGGAACGTTTAGCTGTAAATGAGTATTGACTCAGCGAACCTACAATATATACATGCGTATCAACAGTACCGTCAGGCATAGCAAACGAAACCCTGACTTTTGGCTGAGACGGTACTATAGTTGGCGGCTCTACAGCCCAACTCCAATCCATTACTGACAGAGCGGCCCCAGCAGCGGAATATTTTAAAAAGGCTCTTCTTTAGATCATAAAATTCTCCATACGTAGTTTAGGAATAATAATTTTCAATCCATACTATTCGCTACAATAATACATGCAATAATTCATATAACAATTCATAAAAAAACTCACAAAACACTTCCCCACCCCACAATCGCTACGCATCTACTCATTATCGAACATCAACAAACATTATTCATAGCGAATGGGATAGTGAATTAATCTTAAACCGGCTCAGGTATCAACAATATTGCACAAGCTTCAGCAACTCCTGACGTTGGCTCTTTCTCACTGACCATTGTTGCAAATCCTGATTTAGTGATTACTGCAGCGCGTGACCAACGGTCCACTTTTTGTAGCTCTTCCATTCTGATCGTTAAATTTTTAGCGGCATTAAACTGCACGCTACAAATTTTTGCCTGACTTGCAATGACTGCTGTTTCAGCTTGCTTCTTGCCTAGCCGCTCTGTGGCGGCACCAGTTTTCCAACCAAAAAATTCAAAACCCATCCAAGCAATTAATAAAACGCCTACAAACACACCGAGAATAAATGGATTGGCATCTTTATGAATCGCGGTTAATTTCAAGTTCATCGTATATTCCTTGTTATGAGCTGCGTCGCAGCTCTTAATGGAGCATACTCTGATCAGTCTGATCAGTCTACGCGCTAACCAGCAAAATAGCCGACTACTTTCCATATGCCATTCGCTTCCTCAACTCGCCCCAAGCACTGCAAACGGATTAAGTGTGCGTGCAATGAGCGCATGGCTGCAGTATGCAAACGCTCTGAAACTTCGGCATATGCGTGACTTACTAATTGCGTCAAATCTACCGGTCCTGTAGCTTGTAAGGATGCGAAAATTTTTGCTTCTCGCGCCAATCGATGCGCGACTAAACGATGCACCTCCTCATACGGCTGCTCAATTACAAAACCGTGACCAGGTGCAAACATCTGTATAGGCAATCCCAATACTTTATCTAAAGAATCAAAGTAAGCTTGCATATTGCCGTCAGGTGGTGAGATCACGACAGTAGAACCTTGCATCACGTGATCACCGGTAAAGAGTATGCCGCGATCTTCCAGGAGATAGCATAAATGATTAGAAGCGTGACCCGGGGTATGGACAGCACGCAGTCGATGATTACCGCACTCAACCATATCACCGTCAGCCAGTGCGCGTTCGGGTACAAAATCTTCATCCTGCCGACCATCACTTGGCACCACGCCAAACCCTAAGACCGGGGCACCTGTTTTAGCTCGAATTTGCACGGCCAAGGGTGAGTGGTCGCGGTGCGTATGCGTGCAGACAATCGATCGCAGACGATCACCAACAGCATTCAAAAGCACATCGCGATGCGCATCCAGATCAGGGCCCGGATCGACCATGATAAGTTCGTCATGGCCAATAATATAGGTATTGGTACCAGGACCCGTCATCATACCGGGGTTGGGCGCTGTAATCCGACGCACACCATCTGCAATCTCGACCACCTGACCGGGAACAATCGGCGTTAGGGCTACCATTTGCCTGCACCTTCAGGCGTACCGGCAGTGTCATAGCCTGGATCACCGGGCAAGAGTCGGGTGCCGTCTTTTGCTATGCGGGGCAACAACTCTCGCACCTCACGTTGCGATGATAATTCGTGACGTAGAGTCGATACCAATTCATACTGTTCAAACTGCTCTAGGGTTTTAACTGTAGGCGTGCGCATCTCAAACTCACCCTTCCGATGCAAGCTCAAGGCTTCACCAGGTCGTATCCAAGTACTGCCTATGGTTTCACATTCATCATGGAATGGCTCCTGCTCTCTTGGGGCTTCTGCCATGAAGAATCTCGTGTTGTAGCGACGTGGTGCACCTACCGGCGTAATCCAATGCGCAAAATACTGTAATTGATCGGTGGCTAGACGCAAATTTTCAGCTTGCAGTATTGCAGCTAAAGTGATGGTGCCTGCGTTCAACTGTTTGCGATAATCGACAAAGCGTGCAGCATATGCCGCATCACTAAAACTCAGTGGCCCACCATGAGCATGGTTTGCCAAAAGCAGACCAGCCTCTTCATAAGCCTCTCTGATGGCAGCGACCCAATAGGCTAAGCCACCATTGGCCATATTGAGCAGACTGCTAGCCGTATTATCGTCAAATCCAGCACACAGACCATTAGTTTCATATGCGGAGTCGGATTCATCCACACCGCCACCGGGAAATACATACATTCCAGGAACAAATCCCGATTTCAAGTTACGGCGCATCATCAATACTTCAAGGCCCTTAGAGGAATCCCTAACAATAGTCACAGTGGCTGCCGGTAATGCACCTTCTGTGGGTCTTGGACGTACATCTTTAGCTGTCGATTTACTGGAATCCAACGTAATACTCCCTACTGTTTGAATTGATTAAAAAACCATTTTGAAGTTCTGTCTTTTTTTATTTTATGTGACAACTGGACAGTTCATCCAATAAAAATAATATCTTCATCTATATCTACATATAAATTTACATCTACTTTTAAATACACTTCTACACAAAAAATACCACTACACATCTGCCACAGAACAACCCGCAGTGGTTGGCTTATCTGGCTCTTGAAATGCGTTTAAACCAGCACCTCGAATGTCCACGCCGTTACGCACCGCAGTCATCTCAGCTAAGATGGCGATTGCAATCTCTGGCGGTGTCTTACTACCAATTTTGAGTCCGACTGGCCCGTGCAGTCGCGCAATGTTTTCTACAGACAAATCAAACTCGCTTAGGCGTTGACGTCTGACCTCGTTATTTTTACGTGAGCCAATCGCACCCACATAAAATGCTGGCGAACGCAAAGCCTCGAGTAAGGCCATATCGTCCAGTTTTGGATCATGCGTTAAGGTAACCACAGCACTATGCCCATCTAACTTCAAAGCAGTCACCACGTCATCTGGCATCCCACGTAATAACTCAACGTTGGGTAGACTCCAAGTCTCGGTATATTCATCGCGCGGGTCGCAGACAATAACTTGATAATCCAAAGCTTGGGCCATCTGTGCCAGGTAAGTCGAGAGCTGGCCAGCACCAATAATCAATAAACGCCAGCGTGGGCCAAACACCGTAATCAGTGACTCGCCATCAAATCGTAGCTGATCGGACCAGATAGCATTGCTCACAGTGCTCTGACCTGTCTTCATATTCAAGCGACGCAATACCAACTCATGCTGAGCAATTCGCTCTAATAATGGGTCTAGAGATGCCGCCTGCATCAGTGGCTCCAATACGATCTCCAAGGTGCCCCCACAGGGCAAGCCGAACCGTTGCGCTTCCTCAGCAGTGACACCATATTGCGTCACTGAGGGCAAGGTCTGTGCAAGGGTGCCGGCTTGGACGCGTGCAATCATATCGTCCTCAACACAACCACCAGAGACCGAACCCACTACCAGACCATCACCGCGAATAGCTGACATCGCCCCAATTGGACGCGGAGCCGAACCCCAAGTCCGCACGACTGTTGCTAACACTACGCGGTGCCCGGCGACTAGCCAATCTCGAGCGGTACGGATAACTTGCAAATCAACACTGTCCATATTGTGCTCCTGATCAAATTCTGGGCAATACTGCATTGTAACCCGTTGCTTGAGGTAACATCTAAGCTCGGCTAATCGATAAGCCTTTTGACTGAAGGAGTATGCAACAAATGGACATGAGTGGCGAACAACACATCCAACTACCTCAACAAGCGACCTGGGATGCGCTTAACAGTACCGCGGTTTTAATGGCTTGCATCCCTGGCTGTGAGGCGATTGAGCAACTCTCTGCCACCGAGTATCAGTTAACTATGGTGGCCAAAGTAGGTCCAGTAAGTGCAAAATTTAAAGGAAAAATGACTTTATCCGATGTTAATCCGCCGCATGCATACACTCTAAACTTTGAGGGTCAAGGCGGGATTGCCGGTTTTGCGAAAGGCGTGGCGCAAGTACAATTAAACGCCGAGACAGGTGGCACTTTATTAAGCTACCAAGTTAAAGCCAATATTGGCGGGAAACTGGCGCAAATGGGTGCACGTTTGATCGATGGGGTAGCAAAACGTACGGCCGAGCAATTTTTTAATGCCTTCAATACACATGCGAGCGCTAGTGCTAGCACTGCTCCTACTACACCCCGAAATCAGCAAACCTAGTAAATCAGGAATGCTACGCAAATAAAAAAACCGGCCTTTAAGGCCGGTTTTTCAAGGATACCATCACTATTTAGCCAACATACTTATGCAACATGGCCAAAGTCCGCTCACGAGACAGCTTGGAGCTAGCAGCATCGTAGGAAGGACGCTGATCGCAATTAAAACCATGACCAGCTGCGTAGAAGAAATGCTCACACCCAGGCTGAGCTGCTTGTACTTTTTGCGCAGCTTCTAAGGGGATCGACTGATCTTTCTCGCCCCAATGGAAAGCAACTGGGCATTTCGCTTGCAAGGTTGCATGATTAGGAATACCACCACCATAATGCGGTGCTGAGCAAGAAATACCAGCGACTTCAGCAGCAGCTTTCCAAGCAACCGTGCCGCCCCAGCAATAGCCTACGATACCCACTTTACCAGCGCCCTGAAGTGCTGCAACTGCAGCCTCAACGTCTTTGATCGCGTCATCTAACTTAGCTTTCTGCATCAAACCACGCGCCACCTCAATCTCCGGTGGGGTATAGCCGCACTCAAACCCTGGCTGCACGCGATCAAACATCGCAGGTGCAATCACCAAGTAACCGTCAGCCGCATAACCATCGGCTACTGAACGAATATGGCTGTTAGCACCAAAAATTTCCATCACTACCACTAATCCACCTCGTGGCTTACCGACTGGCTCTGCCTTGTAAGCGCCGAATTTAAAACCATCTGCTGCGGTCAGTTCAATCATGCTACCCATAGTATAACCCTCCAATTAATCCAATTAAATTAAGCCCAAAGATTATAGCCTGATCAGGCATTACTGCCCAAAACAATCAAAAAACAAAAAAACCTATACTTTTCAGTATCTTAAAAAATATCACTAGCCATCATGCCGCGACCGCCTGAGTGCACCTACCCACTTCAAGCAAGGGCACGTTAAACAATGCATACTCCAAACCCTATTTAATAAGCAGTTTGTTACAATCGTTCGAGTTGCGGCTTGCATTATCAGCAATGACTATCGATCCGCCCTATTTTAACGCCAAATGTCACGCACCTCACCATCGACGTGATAGATCATCACCATCTAGGCTAGATCAAAGGAAACCAATAATGCTCAAAATCTGGGGACGCGCCAACTCGATTAATGTCCAAAAAGTACTGTGGACTTGCGCTGAATTGGAGCTTGGGTTCGAACGTATCGATGCCGGCATGCAATTCGGAGTCAACAACACCCCTGAATATAAAGTCATGAACCCCAATGGTTTGGTGCCTTTAATTGACGATGGCGGATTTTTATTATGGGAATCTCATACCATTGTGCGTTATCTCGCACGCCGCTACGGCTCTGGCAATATCCTGCCAACAGACCCACAGCCAGCAGCCGATGTTGATCGTTGGATGGAGTGGTATAACACCACCGCATGGATTGTGATGCGCCCTATTTTTTGGGGCATGATACGCACCCCAGAGGCGCAGCGTAATCTGGCTGAAATAGAAGATAACCGGAGTAAGCTGGCACAGTATTTAGCGATTGCTGACGCTCATCTCGCCAAACACACTTTTTTTGCTGGTGATACATTTACCTTAGCCGACATCCCCCTAGGCGTACTCGCCCATCGCTGGTTTGTATTGCCCATCACACGCCCAGAGCTACCAAACCTTTTTCATTGGTATCAGAGAGTAAGCGCTCGTCCTGGATTTCAAACACACTGCGCATCAGCACTGAGCTAATTCACCATGAAACCTACACCACAATACAAATACTATGAATGGGTGATGGCAGCATTTGTCACTGTGCTAATCTGCTCAAATTTAATTGGTCCTGCAAAAATTGCTCAGTTAGACATTCCCATCTTAGGCGTTTGTACTTTTGGCGCTGGCGTATTATTTTTCCCGATCTCTTATGTCTTTGGTGACATCCTCACCGAAGTCTATGGTTACGCTCGAGCACGTCGCGTGATCTGGGCGGGTTTTGGTGGGCTCGTGTTTGCTTCAATCATGAGTGCTATGGTGGTGGCTCTGCCACCTGCTCCTTTTTGGACGCACCAGAGCGCGTACGAAATCGCCTTTGGTAACACCCCCCGCATTGTGATGGCCTCGATGCTCGCGTATTGCTGTGGTGAGTTTGTTAATTCATATGTATTAGCGCGGATGAAAATACTGACCCAAGGGCGGTGGTTATGGAGCCGCACGATAGGCTCAACCATCGTGGGTGAGGCAGTCGACTCTGCGCTGTTCTACCCACTCGCATTTTATGGCAGCGGCATTATTCCTGATGACAAACTGCCCTTAATTATGCTGGCCCAATTTGTTACTAAAGTGGGCGTAGAAATTGCCTTTACCCCATTGACCTACAAAATTGTGAACGTCCTAAAACGAGCAGAAGGCGAAGACTATTATGATCGGGAAACCAACTTTAGCCCGTTTAGTATCAAGTCTTAATCGTATCCAATCTTGGGATCAAGCCTGAATTCAACCTTGGCATAACCTATGCTGTGGAAACATTAGCCGCGTAAATAGCGCAACAAGGAAAATAAACCGCCGCCCAGTAATACGCCAAAAAGAATCAATTGCAATGCGTAACTAAACATCGCATGACTAATGGACTCACCGCGATCAACCAAATTATGGCAATAAATCAGAAATGGAGAAGGAGTGCCCAAATATGGCGTTTTCTCGTAGCGCACATCCACAATCACCTTCACTGCTAAAGCGGCCGCTAAAAGCACCCAAGCATTGGGTGCTGACAAGGGGAGAAAGGCTAATACACTACCAACAATTAAGGAAAAAAACATTAATAAAATCAGTAAGATATCAGTAAAATAAAGTAATTAATGCGGGAGGGGTGTTGGTGCAATTTTCAAATAACTGCAAAAACTAACGTCTATAAATCAACACATTAGTCTGTAAATTCAAAAGAATTTCTAGTGATAAATTATGGGATTTGCTGGTCGGGGTACTAGGATTCGAACCTAGGACCTCTTGCTCCCAAAGCAAGCGAACTACCGGACTGTTCTACACCCCGTTTTGCAAGGTGTGCATTCTACCGGAAAATCCGTGATTAGGGGTATTATCAAAATATTTAGCACAGATTTTTTTAAACGGAGCTCGAAAAATGACGGAAAAGTCTTGGCGCACCCCAACAGTCATACTAATTTGTGGTGGGATGATTCTTACCATCGCTCTAGGCGTGCGACACAACTTTGGCCTCTACTTGCAACCCATCACCACCGATTTAGGTATTGGTCGAGAAACCTTTGCCTTCGCGATTGCGATACAAAATTTGCTCTATGGCATCTCCCAACCGATCACTGGTTTAATCGCTGACAAATTTGGTGCTGCCCGCGTCTTAATTGGCGGCTCTTTGCTCTATGCAACCGGACTATTTTTAATGTCGATGTCGACTACAGGCATGGACTTAACGCTAAGTGCCGGTCTGTTGATTGGCGCCTCACTAGGTTGTAGTGGTTTCTCGATTGTATTTGGCGTGATTGGTCGCTCATTCCCGCCAGAGAAGCGCAGCGTAGCCTTAGGCTTTGCTGGGGCGGCAGGCTCGCTTGGGCAATTTGCGCTACTCCCCTATGGCCAATGGCTGATTAACCATGTCGGGTGGATGCAAGCACTGGTGATTCTAGCCCTCACCGTGCTCATTATTATTCCGCTCTCTAGCGCCCTCGTCGAAGATCGCAGCACACAAGCCCTACACACCTTCAAACAATCTGCGCGCGAGGCACTACGTGAAGCCTCAGCCCATCGCGGTTACATCCTGCTGTGCTTGGGTTATACCGTATGCGGCTTTCAATTGTTATTTATCGCCGTGCATTTTCCTGCCTACCTCATCGATCAGCACATGACACCAGAGACCGGCATGAAAGGCCTAGCACTCATCGGCTTCTTTAATATGATTGGCAGCTACGTCTGGGGCTGGCTGGGTGGTCGCTATACTAAAAAATATTTACTATCTAGCCTATATCTGACTCGCTCCATTGCGATTGCCCTATTTATTTCAATGCCGCTATCGCCGCTATCGGTATATTTATTTTCAGCGACTATTGGATTTTTATGGCTTGGCACAGTGCCCCTAACTAGCGGCCTCATTGCCCATGTGTTTGGTGTGCGTTATCTATCTACACTCACTGGCATTGCATTCTTATTTCATCAGTTAGGTAGCTTTGCCGGCGTGTGGATCGGTGGCTACGTATTCGACCGCATGGGCACATACACGCCCATGTGGTTACTGACCGTTGGCATGGGCATTGTCGCCGCACTGCTTAACCTACCGGTGGATGATCGCCAGATTGAACGCATACAATTAAAACCTAGTTAGATGCAACTATCGCCGCATCTTTTGCTGCATCTTTTGCTGCATCTTTGGCAGCCTCAGCAATTAACCAATCGCAAAATGCCGCGACCGCAGGTCGGTTCTTAGCCTGCGGCTGACTCACCAAATAATACGCTGAGGTCAGAGGAACACGTAGTGGAAACGGCGTAAATAATCGCCCGGCAGCAATATCCTCTGACGCTAATTCCGGCATTGAAGCCACCACCCCCACAGCATCACGTGCAGCCTCAAAAGCAAGTGAAGCATGGCTGAAGCGGGCACCGCGTTGTGCATCAACCAATTCCACCCCAGCCGCTTCTAACCATAAATCCCAAAACGATTCACCGTCATAAGATTCACCCGTATCATCATGTAATAACATGTAATGCTTGAGATCTTCAGGGTGAAGTAACGGGTGCTCACCCGACATAGCTTGCGGGCCGCAAATGGGCGTCACCGTCAATGGTAATAGTCGATGCACATCTAACTCGGGATAATGCCCTCGACCATAAATAATCGCTACATCAGAGTCGTCCAACCAAGTCTCTAGAGTCGCGCGCTCAGCAACATCACCCTTACCGTCAACACTGACGCGTCGCATACGCGCTGATAGGCGCACATCGACTTCATGATGATCCGCAATAAAGCGATGCAGCCGCGGCATTAACCAACGCGCCGAGAATGAAGGTGCTGCACTCACCGTCAGCATTCCGCCTTTATGATGCACACGTAAACGCTCTACCGCCTGAGCCAATGCATCAAAACCCTCACGCAACTTGGGCAGACAAGCACTGGCAGCATCGGTCAGCGTTAGTGCGCGATTATGGCGGTGAAATAACTCGACGTTCAGATACTCTTCCAAGCTGCGCACCTGATGACTAACCGCCGCCGGGGTCACATTTAACTCTAACGCTGCTTTCTTTACACTCAAATGGCGAGCAGCAGCCTCAAACGCCTTTAATGCATTCAGCGGGGGTAAACGTTGCGACATAGATCTATCTCCCAAAAAACTGCATACGCCTCTAAAACCTGCAACCATTCACTCTAGAGTGGCAGGATCAAGACGAAAAGCGTGTTCGCACTCCAAAACCATTCATTTTCAGATTAGAAAAATTATATCATATAAGAACAATATTTCATATGTTGCATCGCAACAAATAACTCCATCTTGCTCTATAATGATCTCGAACTCATTGAATTAAAGAACTTTGAGTCCCTTACGCCGGGATGGCGAACCACAAATTATAGAGGTAGTTATCATGATCACGAACAGTAAAGACAAATTAAATTCAATTATTAATAGCAAGATTTTTGCCGCACGCATGAGCACCATCGAACGCAAAGCTGCCTTCAAGGCGATGCATGACGCTGATCATATTGTTAACGCACTGCTGTGGTTAGGACGCAAGATTGAACAAATCACCGCGTTTTTAATCATCAAGCCCAGCGTAAAGCATTAAAGATCAGTATGCATAGGTACGCATAAATATGCGTCTGTAGCGAAGCACGCTGAATCACTTCGCTACAGCCCACTGAAAGCCATGACTAATTCGTATTGTGCAATACCGCACAGCAATACAAAAAAACCAATAACTATTTGAAATTATTGGTTTTTTATTTAGCGCCAGCAGCATTCGGTGCTGTCTTAGAACGATTTAGCGACGCCTAAAATCTTCAACTGAACGAGCCAACTCCCCATTCGCTGTTTTCAGTGCGCGGGTTACCGGCAAGGTTGCACCAAAAGTCGGCACAAACGCCGAATGCTTACCCGCCCCCCCCACTACGGCAATCAGCAAATCCTCGGGCTCACGCACAACATATACGACGTCATCAGGCTTAGGGTTTGCTAAGCGATCTTTAAAAGTCACCCGAATTCGCCTGTCCACGTTCTCTTGCGAGAACTGACGCACTAACACCGTGGCATGCTGCTGCAAAAAGCGCTTGGCCTCGGCCTTGGTAAAACCAGCGGCGACGGTCTGCGCATGCTCTGGCCCCATAATCACCAAGGGCTGCGCTTTGTAATAAATATCATTACAGCCCGCCACCCCCATACTACCGGCGATGGTCATCAAAATACCTTCAGGCGTTAGACTTTCATGGTCGTTGATGTTGTGTGGACACTCCGCGCCAATCACAGTGACTGCACTAGTCGTTGCTGTAAAACCACGCTCCACATGGAGCGGCGCCCAAGGGCTTGCCACTTCGTTCTCAGCCACCACATAGCTATACTTTGCTGGCGAACCAAAAGTCGACATGTCACCAAGACCCGGAATAGCGCCGCCAATATTCAACAATGACAAACGAATCGCCCTACCAATCGTGGCATTAGCTTGAAAGCCCGGACCAAAAGCGTTATGACCGCCGTTAATATTCAGCTCTTGCACAATCGGTCCGTTCACAATCACCAATGGCGCACATAAATGGGTAGTCGCTTGCACCCCATAGAGATTGAGCGGCTCCTCGCACATGGCCTCGATCGCCAACATCAATAGCGGAAAGTAACGCGGCTCGCACCCAGCCATCACCGCATTTGCTGCTAGCAACAGTGGTGTAGCCTCGCCCCAGCGCGGCGGGACTTTGGCAATTGGCTCATTCCACGGACGATCACAATATTCCAGCATCGCCGCCACCCGCGCCTCTGTAGGTGGCACTATGGGTAAACCATCACCCCAGCCCTTATCCCAAATCAATCGATTAATCGTATCAAAATCATCCGTGGCCTCTATGCTGGCACCGGGCTGATTGAGCAATTGCGCTAAGTTAGCCATTTTGTTTCTCCTGTGCCAATAAGGCGACAAATTGCGGTACAACATGGTCCGCTCTGGCTTTGACCTGCTCAATACCCAAACCGCCCAAGGGGTGTGGAATTAACATCAACGGCAGATCTGGAACACCAAATACCCGCGCTTGGGCTTGCCCTAGCTTCTGGAACACATCTGAACACACCACAGCAGTGGTCAACCCACGCTTACTTAAGTTCGCCATGTCGTGGACACTCCACGACGTGCACGAGCCTCAATCAGCCATGGCAGAGATGACGTAATCCGCCCCCCCTGCCAATTGGTCGAGCAATGCATCGGGGGCGGGTAAACTCACACTCTCCTTGCGCAAGGTCAGGACTGAGGCCACGGGCAATAACGCTTTCACCCCCTCCACAATAAAACGCAACAAATGATCTGCATTACCCTTACTGTTATCTAAGACGCCTAAACGTATACCACCACTGGCCACGGCCCGTTTTGTGGTTTCTACAGCAACCTGTGACATTTGAGCCTCAGGCACGACTAATCGCACTGTGTGCTGCATGCTAACCCCCTTGAAAATCTAAAAAATCAGTTTTTTAAAAAATCCATTGAATCAACTGAAATCAGTGCTTAAGCACTATTCCACAACTATCCACCACTTATATTATCGCAATGCGAACATCTATCACATGTTAGCCACAATAAATAATCCAAAAGCACGATGGAGATCTCACAACAATTTAAATATTAATTATATATAATCAATAGCTTATAATTAAATTTTAAGATTTTATATACCATATTGGCGCGCAGCCCAGGTTTTCTACATTGTGGACAGTTCTTGCTGAAGACTGCAAATTAATAAAATTAGTTTATTATACGGTCGAAATAAAAATTACAACAAATCACTCAGCCATTACAACAATAGTTCACCAAGAATACTGCGGCCTATCAAAACTATGTCAGCAACACCCACCCCAAAATCCCCTGAGTCCAGCTTATCTGTTGTAGCCTTAGCACTACGCCGCCCTTACACTTTTATTGTTATGGCGATGCTTATTCTGTTGGCAACCCCGTTCGCACTACGAACAATGCCAACCGATATTTTTCCAGAGATTAACATACCCGTAGTGAGTGTGATCTGGACCTACAACGGTCTGTCTGCCCAAGAAATGGGACAGCGGATTGCCAATCAAACAGAGCGCGGCTTAACCACCACGGTCAGCGATATTGAACATATAGAATCGCAGTCGCTACCAGGTGTCACTGTTGTTAAAATCTTCTTCCAACCCAACGCCAATATTCAAACTGCAATCGCTCAAGTCGTGGCCGGCGTGCAACCCCAGGTGCGTCAATTACCTCCTGGGATTACACCACCCTTAGTGATTAAATACTCTGCTTCCAGTATCCCGGTTATTCAGCTTGCACTGTCAAGCTCGACCATGCCTGAACAAGCTGTAGTAGACGCTGCGGTCACCCAATTACGCCCGCAATTAATTACCATTCCTGGTGTCGCGATACCATTCCCTTATGGCGGTAAATCTAAAGTCGTCTCGGTCGATCTCGATATCCAGGCCCTGCAAGCGCGCGGCTTGTCACCCTTTGATGTGGTCAATGCAATTGGTGCACAAAACCTGATTCTGCCATCAGGCACGGCCAAATTCGATGACACCGAATACAACGTCAAGGTCAATAGTTCACCCAGTATCTTGAGCGAACTCAATGACTTGCCCGTACGTACCACTAGTGGTGCAACGATATATGTGCGCGATGTCGCCAATGTGCGCGATGGCTTTAACCCACAAACCAATATCGTGCGACAAGATGGCATTCGCGGGGTTTTACTATCAGTCCTCAAAAACGGGGGCGCCTCCACTCTCGACATCGTAGATAACCTAAAAACCTTATTACCTCGGGTGAAAGAAATTCTCCCAAGTGATCTGGTTATCACCCCTTTATTTGATCAATCATTATTCGTCAAAGCAGCAGTCAAAGGCGTGATCTTAGAGGCCTTTATTGCAGCCGGCCTTACCGCAGTCATGGTGTTGCTGTTCTTAGGCAATTGGCGCACCACCTTAATTATCGCGCTAACTATCCCTTTGTCGATTTTGGCCTCTGTATTGGTACTATTTGCATTTGGCGAGACACTCAATCTCATGACCCTAGGAGGGCTGGCATTATCCGTGGGTATCTTAGTTGATCAGGCGATTGTCACCATTGAAAATATAGAACGACATTTACATGCTGGCACAGAACTCAATGAAGCTATTCTCATTGGTGCAGGCGAGATCGGCGTGCCAGTTTTCGTATCCACAGTCTGTATTTGTATTGTATTCGTACCCATGTTCTTCTTATCAGGGGTCGCCCGCTTTCTGTTTGTACCCATGGCTGAAGCAGTGGTGTTTGCGATGATTGCTTCCTACATTTTGTCACGGACCTTTGTGCCAACGATGGTAATGTTGCTAATGCGCTCCCAGCAATCTCATGTCGCAAGCACCAACACCTCTCTCCTTCAGCGCGTTTACTTAAGCTTCAACGCCCAATTCGAGGCAGTGCGCGCCAGTTATACCAACGTACTGACCAGCATACTTGAGCGCCAAAAGTCATTTTCTATCATATTCAGCCTATTCTGCTTAGCCTCCTGCGCCCTCTACCCATTTTTGGGAAGAGACTTCTTTCCAAGCGTTGATGCCGGCCAAATTCGACTTCACATGCGGGCACCTACAGGCACCCGCATCGAAGAGACGGCTTTGATTGCAGAACAAGTTGAAGTGGCAATTCGAGAGATCATTCCCAAAGAGCAACTTGAAACCATTCTCGACAACCTTGGCGCACCGAATAGCGGCATTAATCTCTCCTATAGCAACTCCGGTACTATTGGCACCCTCGATGGCGAGATTTTAATATCCTTGCGCGAAGGTCACAGCCCTACCGATGAATTTATTACCAAATTACGTAGCGAATTACCGCGCCGCTTTCCTGGTATTGAATTTTTCTTTCAGCCTGCAGACATCGTGACCCAAATTCTAAACTTTGGTCTACCTGCAGCGATTGACATACAATTCTCCGGAAATGAAATTGCGAAAAATAAAATACTCGCCGATCAACTGGTGAAATCAATTCAAAAAATACCTGGCGCTGTCGACGTGCATGTGCATCAACGCTTAGACAACCCAAGCTTAGAATTACAAATGGATCGCTCACGCTTGCAGCAAGTCGGACTCACCGCCTTCAATGTGGGTCAGAATCTTTTGATTGCATTGTCTGGTAGCGCCCAGACCTCTCCATCATTCTGGCTCAACCCGAAAAACGGCGTAGTGTATCCGATTGTGGTTTCAACGCCGCAATACCGTATTGATTCGCTAGACGCATTATTAAACATACCAGTCGGTGCACCACTGACAAACAATACAGTGGCCACTAACCCTCAAATTCTTGGCAATTTAGTTGAAGCGCGCCCTGCTCGTAACCCGTCTATCGTTTCCCGCTACAACCTCTTGCCAGTAGTCGACGTCTACGTCAGTGTACAGGGTACAGATTTGGCAAGCGTAGCCAATCAAGTACAAAAACAGATCGAAGAGATACAACCAAAACTGCCGCGTGGCTCCCAAGTCACGATGCGCGGTCAGGTAAAAACTATGGAGTCCTCATTTATTGGTCTGGGTGTAGGTCTGGCCATGGCGATTGTGCTGGTATATCTATTGGTTGTAGTGAACTTCCAATCTTGGATTGATGCGTTAATCATTATCGCTGCTCTGCCAGCGGCGCTAGCCGGTATTGCTTGGATGCTATTCCTCACAGGAACCACTTTGAGTGTGCCAGCGCTAACTGGAGCAATTATGACTATGGGTGTTGCTACGGCAAATAGCATTCTGCTGATTTCATTTGCGCTCGATCGAGTCGCTGAGGGCGCTGATCCATTAACCGCTGCTATTGATGCGGGATCTACCCGACTTCGCCCAGTGTTAATGACAGCACTTGCTATGATTATCGGCATGATCCCAATGGCCCTAGGCATTGGTGAAGGTGCTGAGCAAAACGCACCACTTGGACGGGCAGTCATTGGCGGGCTTTTGTTTGCAACATTTTCTACGCTACTTTTCGTTCCAGTATTGTTTGCGGGTATTCACCGCTACCTTAATCAACGCAACGCCTCAGCAGCAATAGCGTCTGCAAACCCGCATACCACGCATTAGGAGATTCGCTGCAATGTCGCAACTTAATCATTCGTCAAGCATAGCACCACTAGAGCAACAACAAAGTCTGGCCAGCCGTCAAAAAACTATGCGTCACGCCCGCACTGTTCTTATCATCTTGCTTGTTTTAATGGCTGCCGGCGCTGCCAGAACCCTGATGAGTAGAAGTTCAAATGCAAAAGTACTCGAAAATCGTACTGCAGAGAGTAGCGAGATTAATGTACGAGTGACGCCTGCGAACGGCTCTGCTGCTGATCAAACTCTAGTCTTACCAGGCACTCTATTAGGTTTAGTGCAGACACCAATTTCCGCACGTTCTAGCGGTTATCTTAAAAAATGGTACAAAGATATCGGTAGTACCGTCAGCAAAGGAGATCTGTTAGCCGAGATTGAAGCACCAGAAATCGATCAACAACTCAGCCAAATGATTGCCACACAGGCGCAAATGGCCTCCAGCTTAGCGTTGGCGCAAAGCACTGTTGCCCGTTGGGAAGATCTACGTAAAAAAGATGCGGTCTCACAGCAAGAGTTGGATGAAAAGCGCAGTGGTTTTGTACAGGCTCGTGCTAACTTAGCTGCTGCAGACGCTAACGTAGAGCGTCTGCGTCAACTCGAAAGCTTTAAACGAATAGTCGCTCCTTTCTCTGGCATTATTACAAAACGCAATGTTGATGTTGGTGATTTGATTGACGCTGGTGGTGGTGCTGGACGCGCTTTATTCATTTTGACCCAAACCGATCCGCTCAAAGTATATGTCAATCTACCGCAATCCTACACACAACTGGTTAAGGCCGGTCAGGAGGTTGATGTCGTACAAGCAGAACTCGGTGGCCGTAAGTTTAGCGGGAAAGTGGTGCGCACTGCTGGGGCGATTGATACGGTGACTCGTACCATGCAAATGGAAGTCGCCTTATCAAACAAAGATGGCCTATTGCTACCTGGTGCATTCGTGCAAGTGCTACTACCTATGAAGGCCAGCAAAACCACTGTAATCTCAACCAGCACCTTAATGTTCCGCGGTGATGGCATTAGTGTTGCAACCGTGAGTCCAAGTGGCGAAGTTAAAATTCAAAAAATTAAACTGGGCCGAAACTTTGGTAATCGCATTGAAGTGATCAGTGGTCTAGATGGAAGTGAATTGTTGATATTAAACCCCCCAGATGCACTAAGCGATGGTGAGAGAGTCAAAATCACAAAAAACAATCCCAAAGATGCTAAAAAAGGTGATGCTAGCGAAGATGGTGAAAAAGGGAACGCTAAATCGGAAAAGCCTGGAAAATCTGAAATCACTGAAAAAAGTGATCAAAACGACAGCGCCGAAAAAAAATCTAAAAAAGGTAAAGAATGATCACTGTTCGCTCATGGGCTATATTGGGAATGTCTTGCGCATTAAATGCCTGTACAGTAGGTCCCGATTATCAGAAACCCACGTTAGAAATGCCTGCGAAATGGACCCTAGAGTCGCCGTGGCGCGTCAGCACCCCCAAAGATGATGCACCAAAAGGTGCTTGGTGGTTAAAATTTAACGATGCACAACTTAACGAGCTCCAAGAAAAAGCAATTGCAAATAATCCTACTCTAGCAGTTGCTACCGGACGCTGGGAACTGGCGCGTAGTGCACTCAATGCGGCCACTGCAGCACTCTATCCACAGATGAGTGCAAATATCGCTGAAACACGTGCTCGAATCTCATCACAACGCGCACTCACCCAAAATGATAAGCCACTCTATACAACCACACAAAGTGAAACGAAGCCTGTACTGGGTGTGAGCTACGAGGCCGATATATCAGGCAGAGTTAAACGGACTCTAGAACTCAGCGCGGCCTCTTCTGAGCAAGTTCGTGCCGACTTAGAAAACATTCGCCTATTAGTGTCCGCAGATTTAGCCACTGCCTACTTTAACTTACGTGCTGTTGATATCGAAATCGATGTATTGTCTCGCTCAATCGCCTTACAGCGTCGCGCTCTGGATCTGGCTAATGCGCGGCATGACCTTGGCGCAACCTCTGGCATAGAAGTCTCGCAACAACAAGCGCTCATCGATTCAACACTCACTCAAGTCGACATCCTCAAGCGCCAACGGGGTCAGTTTGAGCATGCTATTGCCACCCTAATTGGCACGCCTGCGCCTTCTTTTAGTTTACCCGCCATGGTCACTTTGCTAAATCCACCCAAAGTATCGATTGGCGTGCCTTCAGACTTGCTTGAGCGGCGCCCCGATGTTGCTGGAGCAGAACGCGCGATGGCAGCAGCCAATGCCCAAGTTGGGATCAGTACAGCAGCTTATTACCCCAGCTTCACGCTAACTAGTACATATGGTTCTCAATCGAGAGATGATTCAACTTTGTTTAGTGGCCCCGCTTTTATTTGGTCAATTGGCTCTTCATTGGTACAACCAATATTTGATGGTGGCAGAATAGCTGCTAACATCAAAAGTTCTAAGATTAGCTACGATATGGCAGTATCTAGCTATCGCCGGGTGGTGCTCACCGCCATGCAAGAAGTTGAAGATGGCATTACTGGTATGACTGCGCTAGAGCGCGCGCACACTCAAGCTACTGCCGCTACTGCTAGCGCTCAAAAAGTATTGAACCTTGCTAACGCTCGTTACGAAGGTGGCGTAGCAAGCTATCTTGAAGTCATTACAGCACAACAAGCGTTGCTGGTCAGTCAACGACTCGTTGCTCAGTTAGTTGGTCAACGTTTGCTCAACGCAGTATTTCTCATTAAGGCCTTAGGGGGTGACTTTGAAGGCATGTCCCAAGCACGCACAGAGGCCAACACACCCAGTGAACAACAAACTGCCAAAGAGCCCGCTCTGCGTCTCGTTAGCCAATAGATCAATATTGACGACTCATCACTTTGAGTTAATATCTATGATTCAGAAAGCACGAATCAAGCCTCTGGTAATAGGTGTTGATCCGTAATTACTTTCATACTGTGCTTGTACATTATCTACCCTGCCATTGGGGCTTACGCTTCTCCACAAACGCCCGCACCCCTTCCTTACGGTCTTCGCTCAAATAAGGATTAGGGCCAGCATCTAGCCGTAATGCTGATGACAAAGGCATCTCCCAACCTTTCACAACCATATGTTTATAGCGTTGCAAGGTTAACGGTGCATTGTGCAATAACTCACGCGCAAACTGCTCTGTCACTGAAGCCAAATCTTGCTTTGGCACAACCCGATTCAACAACCCCCAGCGAAGTGCCTCTTGTGCCAACATGGGCTTGGCGGTATACAACATCTCCAAAGCAAGCGCTCTAGGTAATAGACGCGGCAACAGGACAGAACCAAAATTTGCCCCCATGCCCAACTTTGCTTCGGGTAATGCAAGCTTAACATGATCGGCTGCAATTCGAATATCACAAGCCAAAGCCAATTCTAATCCGCCACCGTAAGCTAAACCGTTCAACGCAACAATTGTTGGTTTATACGTCTCCAATACCACTTCAGATATATTGCGCTCTGTGCCCATCATCGGCATCACATAGGACTTTTGAGCAGTCGAGTGCTGATTGTTATCCTTTAAATCGCCACCAGCACAAAACGCACGATCCCCAGTACCTGTCAACACCACGACCCAAACATCCGGGTTCACTGAAGCATCTACAAACGCTTCAATCACCCCTTGACGTAGACTAGAGTTGATGGCATTCATGTGTTCAGGGCGATTTAGCGTGACGTAAGCAACACGGTCACGAATTTCATATTGCACATTTGAATCATCTTGATCTGACATCATATTTCCTTATTAGTGACTAAAAAATGTTTACAATACGGCTTCCGACAAATATTAGGTTTAGATTGCAATTGAGTCTACCCTCTAGGCCATAAAAAACTTAACGATTCACTACTTTACTTTCATATTATAGGAGCGTATTTTGAAACCAATAATGTCACAGCTCATCACAATTCTGAGCAGTTTAACGCTAATAACTACCGCTGCTATTGCCCAATCTGATGTCTTAAACCAAGCCGCCAAGGAGCCTGGCGCCATGGTCACCCCCAGTGGACTCGTCTATCGGGTAATTACTGAAGGCAAGGGTGTGAATCCACGTGCGACCGATCAAGTCAAAGTCCACTATCGCGGCATGTTTCCCGATGGACGTGAATTTGATAGCTCATATAAAAGAGGTCAACCGACTGAGTTCCCGCTCAATGGTGTCATCAAATGTTGGACAGAGGGCGTGCAACGTATGAAGCCTGGCGGTAAAGCAAAACTGACATGCCCTGCTGCCATTGCTTATGGTGAACGCGGCGCAGGTGGTGTCATTCCTCCCAATGCCATACTACAGTTTGAAGTAGAGTTAATCAGCATATCTCACTAATGCTGATCAAATAACCGATACATCCAGTTTGAAGCTTTGCACTACTGCCTGTATCAGTGATATCAATATTTTTTAAAATACCGCCTGTATCCTGAGTAAGTCCATTCGACCACTCAGGATACAGTCAATGATCAACGACACTAATGCAAGATATTCAATGCAAGATATTCAATGCACTTATGAATAAGCTTGCATTGCAGACAAGACCTTAGATAATGGTGCAATAAAGTCATTATCATCTTTACGCACTAAATCTGAGTCCGGACTTGTCGGTTGGCACTGAATAGAGTGATATTGCGCAGCAATTGTGGCTGCAAGACCTTCAAAAAATATTTGATGAGGTGGGCAATAAAGCTCTATCAACAACCGAGGATCGGTAGCAAACACTAAATTCGTCAACCCGGCACCATGAGGGCCAATGACAATTTGGGCATCGCGATAGCATTGTAACTGCCGCATTAAACTCATCTCTTCATTCAGTAATGACACAACATCCCATTTTTTTTGCAATTCTTCTATCAAATCCGACTCGTTAATTACCCTTCGATTACGAGAATTTTTTCGACTCACATACACTATTGATTGTCCTAAAGCTCCAAGTCCAGTGTTGATGTTCGCTAACTTTTGCCGCAACCGAGAAATTTTTGAGTTGGCCATATCATTTATGGGCACACAAACATTGCATAACGCAAATATATCACCACTAACAATCTGGATCTTAATGTCCTTAGATGTCAGCAACTGAATATATGCTTTCAAAAAACTCAGCTGATCTTCGCTCAACTCAGAGTCGACATACAAAATGTCATAATTATCGAACATATCAACTGTTAAGTTGGCAAGCCCATCGATCAAGTAGTGCCAATGATTCCCGTTGCCAGTAAACAATACCCCGTTCTCCAGCAATCCACCAGGGTGATCAAGACCAGACAATAGCACCGCCGAACCAAATGCATCATCATACTTCTTCGCTGCAAAAAATCCATGCGCTTGCAGACATACCCTGCGATTTTGAGTGATTGCACATTTTAGAGGTGCATACCAATACCCATATCTTAATACGGAAAATGACTGATTAAATTGTATCGAAGGATTCATCGTCCAGTCTAAGATTAAAGTATCTCGCGGGATTTTTCTAGCCATACTTTATGATCTCAATTTCTAAAAAACTATAAATACTTTCACTCGACCTTTATATTCGCCAACTTAATCACTTCAGACCAACGCAGCACATCAGCTTTAATGATCTGCAAAAACTCATCAGGTGAACTAGCAACAATATCCATACCCATACTTGAGAAGCGCTGTTTAGTATCTGGCTCCTTCAGAATACTTTGGACTTGCCCACCCAAATACTGAACGGTATTCAACGGCACACCTCTAGGCGCTAAGTAACCCTGCCAGTCACGCACCTCAATTCTCCCCGCGCCAGCTTCTACCATAGTTGGTACCTCGGGTAATAACAAAGAACGATCCTTAGATGCGACAGCAAGTGGGCGCAAGCGATTTGATTTAATAAAGGGTAATGCAGAAGGCATTGAAGCAAAACTCATTGTCACATTACCTGCGACCACATCAGCAACTGCCGGGCTACCACCCTTGTAAGCGATATGGGTCAGCGTAATACCCGTTTGCTGTGCAAAAAATTCACCAATCAAATGTGGTGCGCCACCAATCCCTGACGAAGAAAAAGTCATGACTGCTTGCTTATTCTGTTTAGCCGCTTGAATGAGATCGACAACCGTCATGACCGAGGACTTAGGGCTTACAACCAATACATTACCTACCGCTGCAGTCAACGATATGGGGGCAAAATCACGTACTGAATCAAATGGCAACTTGATTAAGCTCGGATTCACCGCATGACGTAGTGATACAAAGCCTAGGGTATAGCCATCAGCCTCAGCCTTTGCGACTACCCCAGTGCCCAAAATACCTCCTCCACCACCACGATTATCAATAACAAACTGCTGCCCCAATCGCTCACTCAGCCGTAGCGAAATTATTCTCGCAGCTGCATCACTACTACCGCCAGGTGCAGCAGAGACAATCACTCGAACGGGTCGAAGTGGATAGCTTTTTTTAACAACATCAAGGCTCTGAACAGCGGAGGCTACAGTTGCAGCGCTTAAAACTATCGCCACCGGTAGTATTGTTAAATAATTCAATCTGAATATTCCTATGTAGAGTGAAAGCTTAAACAATGTGCCCAATACCTACGAAACGACTGGATTGTTTACGCCATAAAAACAACAGCAACTCTCAATCATTGATCCATGTAGAAATGGTGCTGTGCAGTAAGCTGCTACAGTAGCGCATGCTCCGGCTAAAAACAATGCGATTTTAGTCGCGTATTAGCAAGCGTAAAATGAGTTAAAGAATAGATTTCGAAACACAAGCCAGAGAATCGAGTCTTAGAATGATCGTTAGCATAGGAGCAAAGATCTCAAGGGCATAATGCCATTGCTCAAATAATCAGTTAACTCTTTGATTTATTTGGCGTCCCCAACCGGATTCGAACCGGTGTTACCGCCGTGAAAGGGCGATGTCCTAGGCCTCTAGACGATAGGGACTTCGATTTACAACAACTTCACGTACTAGACATAGACTCAAAACGCTAGCATGTTTGCTGGTGGAGGTAAGCGGGATCGAACCGCTGACCTCTTGCATGCCATGCAAGCGCTCTCCCAGCTGAGCTATACCCCCACAAGAGGGCGTGATTATAACGATTTAGACTGGCCCTGTAAACCTTAATGCTCTGCAGCCAAATGTGGAAAAAATTCTAATTGCTGCGCCATCCGCTCCAAAACTTGGGTGCGTCCGATTAACTCTAGGGTCACATCAACCGAAGGCGTCTGGGTGCCACCACTGACCATAACTCTTAATGGCATCGCGATCTGCGGAAACTTCAGCTGATGCATTGCCACAACAGACTTAATAGCTTGTACAATTTGAGTGCGCTCCCAGGGCAGCGATTCAAATGTCTGATGCAAGGCCATCAACGGCAAATGTACAGCAGCAGTGTAATGCAACTGCTGATCATTCATATGCGGTGCCACTGCACGATAAAAATAAACTGCAGCTTCGGCCAAGGCTTCAACCGTCTGCACGCGTTCTTTTAATAATGACACTACTTGACTTAATGGTGCGCCGATTGCGACATCAACACCGATACGCTGCATAAATGGCGCGACCAAATCTGCTAGGCGGTCATCGTCAGTCTCTTTTAAATATTGCTGATTTAACCAGTGGAGTTTTTCTGGATCAAAACGCGCTGGCGAGCGGCTCACATGCGCCAGATCAAACCACTCCACCATCTGTCTTAAAGAAAATTTTTCTGCATCACCGTGTGACCAACCCAAACGTGCCAAGTAATTATTTAACGCCTCGGGTAGAAAACCATCTTCAAAGTATTGCATCACGCTTACAGCCCCGTGCCGCTTGGACAAACGCTCACCATCTGCGCCTAGTATCATCGGCAAATGCGCAAACTCAGGCACTACGGCACCCAGCGCGTGATAGATGTTAATTTGCCGTGGGGTATTGTTGACATGATCGTCACCTCGAACAACATGGGTGATCTGCATATCAATATCGTCAATGACTACGCCAAAATTATATGTTGGAATACCATCTGCACGCATAATCACTAAATCATCAAGCTCAGTATTAGCAACTGTAATCGCGCCTTTCACCAGATCATTAAACACCACGACACCCGAATCCGGATTACGGAAGCGAATCACCGGCTGGTGGTTATTGGGTATTTTGAGACCTAGTTTTAAAGCATTTTCGGGGCGCCACCGACCATCGTAACGCGGCTTCTCGCCGCGCGCGCGTTGTGCTTCACGCAGCTGGTCGATTTCATCGCGAGTAGCATAACAATAATACGCCTTACCCTCTTGAACCAATCTCTCAGCAGCACGACGATAACTGTCCAAACGCTGCATCTGATAATAAGGGCCTTCGTAGTCTAAACCCAACCAATGCATACCATCTAATATGGCTTGCACAGAGGCATCAGTTGATCGCTCTTGATCAGTGTCCTCAATCCGCAGAATAAACGTCCCGCCCAGTTGCTTGGCAAACGCCCAACAAAAAAGAGCTGTGCGAGCACCCCCAATATGTAAATACCCAGTCGGACTAGGCGCAAAGCGTGTGCGAACCATAAGAATAATCCAAAACCTCTATTGTACTTGAGTATGCCTATACTCTGAACCCGCAATCAAATTCATTTGGGTGCTTTATTTAAAACGATTCACACTAAAGGGTTTCAAATCAATCCGGTCCGGTCGGCCAGCAATTAAATCTGCCATCAGTCGCCCCGTAGGCGCACCTCCAACCAAACCCACATGACCATGTCCAAATGCATAGAAGGTATTTGCAAATTCGGAGGAGCGCCCGATCACTGGCATGGAGTCGGGCATAGAGGGGCGACGCCCCATCCATCGAGTTGAATCCACACTACGAATTCCAGGGAACATCCGCTGCATCAGGGTTTCAAGAATCTCAAAGCGCCTGTCATTAGGCGGAGCATCAATCCCAGCAAACTCGCTATGACCTGCAATGCGTAAACCCATTTCCATGGGCGTCACAAAACATTTGTATTCAGGCAGCATAATCGGATGCGCGAGTTGGAAGCGTGGATCCGAATAAGTGATGTGGTAACCACGCTCAGCTTCCAACGGCACTGAATCACCGCACTGTTGGGTAAATTGATTTGAATGAGCACCGGCACAAATAATTAAATGTTCAACGGGTAGCCGACCATCATCAGTCCATAAAGCGCGCGGGCCAGTAGCACCCACATCAATAGCCAATACTTTGCGTTGCAAAATAACCCCGCCATCACTCACAAATTGACTGGCTAAGGCCTTAGTTAAACGCTCTGGATTAGCACACCATCCATGGTCATGCAAAAATAAACCTGACTTATAATTTCCTTTTAAATCAGGTAGATATGAATTTATTTGCGCGCTATTCAACTCATCCATCACTACTCCACGTTCGCGCCGCAACTGCCAGCCTAAGGCGTCGCCCTGCATTGCCTCACGCGAAGAATAAGCAACCACGTAACCACTCTTATGTATTAAATCACCAACCCCAGCCGTATGCACCAAAGGTGCATACGCGTCAAAGGTCTGCACTAGGAGAGACCGCAAAGCATCAGCAGTCGCTTGTACACGATCAACCCTTGCGGTAGCCAAAAAGCGTAATAACCAAGGAAGCACACGCGGGAAATAAGAACTTTTAATCGACAACGGACCCAAGGGGTCCAATAAATATCCGGGTAATTGACCCAAAATGCCGGGCATAGCAATTGGTATACAAGAACCCGGACTTAAAATACCTGCATTACCGAAAGAGCAATACTCACCGGGCGGCAGTTGGTCAACCACTGTCACCTCATGACCATCACGCCGCAAATAACTAGCCGTAGCAATGCCAACAATTCCTGCGCCAATAATCGTAATTTTTCGAGTCTGCATCACACTCCCATTGCAAGGGTTATATCAAGCCTGAAATAAAATAGTTTCCAAAAGAATTGCTCACGAGGGATTTAAGCGCCGAATAGCGCATTACGAAGTTTAATCGAAACGCAAATCAATTGAAGGCTCATACTGAACTTTCAGCAACACCCAGAAAGCTGACTTCTAAGTTAAAACCAGATATCAGCATATCGCGAATATGGGCATAATACCCCTTAACAATAAAAACATCATCCTAAGACCTAATTTATTCTCAAATGATATTAGTAAAAAAAGTGTTTTTTCTCCGATTAAGTCCAATATGACTGACTGCCCTTGTTGTTGCTCTAGCACTAGAATCCTCGTGCTTTGCTTAAATCAAAAGTGACCACCTGCCATCTAAAATTAAATTGTTAATTTGGCCATATATTTTCATTTCTTCTATTGATCGGAGCAAAATACAATCTATATAGCCCATATTAAAGAGGCAATCTGTCAATCTATAAATTGACTTTTAAATATCGATTTAGTAGATTACAAAAAAATCTCAAAGACAATCAAAATCAACCTTCAATCACCGTATAGCCTTGGCAAAATTTCGTCTCTACATTTCAAATGTTAACAAAACGACCTTAGACAAAATCAAAAAAAATATACTGGTTTTAAATACTGGTTTCAAATTTAGCTGTTAACACAGCAAACAATACCATAGCCCCTGAAAAGTCAGTTAATCATGAATAAGTTCCCTGAATTTATGACCAAGTAGTTGGCGACTTCTACTTTATGCCACAGGAGTAACAATGCATCTAAAACCAATGATGTGTATTTACAATCTGTTGGTAATGGTTATGAATTAATTCTGTTAAAGTAGTTCATCCATCAATAGATACGCAGCAGTGTTTCCGTGTAGTCTAATCAATTTGGGTTAGAATCAAGAACCTTTGCATCTTAATCTCACACTAAAAATCATACACAAATGACTACATCTCAAAATATCTACACGCCGCTAGTGACTCCTCCAGAAGACATAGCGCATCCATCGCTATGGTTTGCCTTTCAGCGCAACGCGATTATTTTAATGGAATCACCAGAACCCGCAGTACCAGTCTGTCACAGCCTGGTTCATCATGGGATTGATACAATCCGCAGTCACTATCTGGGTCTGCTCGGTGAACAACACTGCTTTGCCGCCGAGGTAGATCAAAGCCATCCATTACCCAGCGGTTGGATTAGCGTTGGCCTACGCGATGTCTTCGGCTTAATTGATGAGCCGCTAGCAGTATTATCAGGACGCGCTTTTCAGTTAATTGATTGGGAACGTAATCAACAGTTTTGTAGTCGCTGCAGCACTCCGATGCGCACTCGTAGCGATGAACGCTCGCGTAGCTGCCCTGCATGTCGCCTAACAAGCTACCCACCCGTCTCACCGGCAGTCATGGTACTGATTAATAACGGTCGAGAGCTTTTGCTTGCACGCAAATCAGAATGGGCACCTGGTCGTTACTCTGCTATTGCTGGTTTTGTAGAGCCTGGTGAAATGCTGGAAGATACAGTCGCGCGCGAAACCCGCGAAGAAGTAGGCGTATCGGTCAAAAATATTCAATACTTTGGTAGTCAACCTTGGCCCTTTCCACACTCACTGATGGTCGCCTTTACCGCAGAATACGCAGGTGGTGCAGTAGTGCCTGATGGGGTTGAAATTGAAGAAGCGACATGGTTTGATGTTGAAGATTTGCCTAATTTACCAGCCAGCATCAGCATATCCAGGCGCTTGATTACAACAATTGCCGCTGAATTAGCCCTTAAATATCCTCGCTACCCTTAATTGCACAATGATGAATAATCCACTGATCCAACTCTATAATCTTGGCCAACGCATTTGGCTAGATAATATCTCTCGCACTATTCTCAATGATGGATCGCTCGCGCGATGGATTACAGATTATCGTATTGCAGGGGTGACTTCTAACCCTTCCATATTTCTCAAAGCATTTCGAGACAGCCCCGAATATCGCGATGAATTAAACGCTCTGAAACAGAATGCTGCGCTTACTTCTGAGCAACGCTATGAAACATTAGCAATTTCTGATATTCAGCAAGCATGCGATCTATTCGATCCTATTTTTAAATCTAGCAACGGCAATGATGGTTATGTCAGCCTAGAGGTATCACCTGCTCTAGCGCACGATGCAAGTGGCACGATTGCAGCGGGTTTAAGGTTGCGCCAAGCTGTCGCAAAAGACAATTTACTAATTAAAGTTCCTGCAACATCAGCTGGCTTAGTGGCCATAGAAGGGCTCATTGCCGAGGGATGTTCAGTCAATGTCACATTAATCTTCTCTCTTAAACAAGTGCAGGATGTCGCTATAGCGTATACACGTGGCATCCAGCAATTAATCGCTAAGGGTGGCAACCCAGCAAGGGTTAGATCAGTCGCCAGCGTATTTCTAAGTCGTATAGACACTATGATTGATCAACAGTTAAGCAATCTAGGCGGAGATGCTCTGAGTATATGCGGACAAACTGCTATTGCTATCAGCAAAGTTGCAATGAAGAACAACCGCACACTGTTTTCCAGTGAGCACTTTGAATCCTTAGCCCAACAAGGTGCGCATCCTCAAAAACTTCTTTGGGCCAGCACGGGCACTAAAAATAAAAATTACAGCGATGTGCTCTATGTCGAATCTGTAATCGGTGAAGACACCATTAATACAGTACCTGACGCCACCTTAGCAGCATTTCGTGACCATGGGAAACCTGCTCTAACGCTTGAGTCCAATACCCACCAAGCCTTAGACCATCTCGATAAATTACATCAACTCGGCATCGATCTTGATGCCTGTGGCGAGACCTTACAAAAAGAGGGACTATTGCAATTTGAAGAGTCGTTTGAGCAATTGCTAGCCATTATGAAATAAGCACTCTCTTAGAGGTGGCTTATTTCAGCCATATGGCACCACCACTAGCTTTATTCAACTCTGCAAATTGGGTCTCGTGCAACGCCAACTCAGCAGCGTTTGCTTGCAATACTTTCAAATTCAACTCTGCTCTGTTTAATGACTGCACGGCAAACGTAGCGGGCTCTGGGCCAGACTCGGCAATCAAACTACCCTGCCCTCGAGTCATTGCTAAATACACTTCAGCCAATAACTCCGCATCCAACAATGCACCATGCAAGGTGCGTGCTGAGTTATCAATTTCGTATCGGTCGCACAATGCATCCAGTCCATTACGTTTCCCAGGGTGCAGGTCTTTTGCCATTCGTAATGTATCTACAATATCCGGGCAAAAAGTCCGCAACTTAGGTTTACGTAACATACCCAGCTCAGTATCGATAAAACTGATATCAAATGGTGCGTTATGAATAATTAACTGGGCTCCACTTAAATACTCCACAAGTGCCTCAACAATTTCTGAAAACTTGGGTTTGTCACTTAAGAATTCTCTGGTCAGCCCATGCACTTGTAGCGCACCATCATCACTATCACGACCTGGGTTCAGATAATAATGAAAATGATGTCCAGTTAAGCGTCGATTGACAAGCTCAACGCCTGCAATTTCAATAATGCGATGACCCAACTTAGGATCAAGACCTGTAGTTTCAGTATCTAAAATTACCTGCCTATCGACTGGCATTACGCTTGCTCCTTACGCATTTGCTCCACGCCCATATTTGCTAAGATGTCAGCACGCTCATTGCCATCATGACCAGCATGCCCTTTTACCCACAACCATTCTATCTGATGCAAGGCAGCTAATGCATCCAGCTCACGCCACAGGTCTTCGTTTTTAACACTCTTCTTCGCACTGGTTTTCCACCCCCTGCGTTTCCAATCGTGGATCCACTCCGAGATGCCCTGTTGAACATATTTAGAATCAGTATGCAAACGTATATGACAACTACGCTTTAATGCCTCAAGAGCGCGTATCACGGCTAGAAGCTCCATTCGGTTATTTGTGGTTTGAAGCTCTCCACCACATAACTCTCGGGTTGTGCCTGCACAACTTAACAATGCACCCCAACCGCCAACACCAGGGTTACCTTTACACGCGCCATCTGTGTAAATTTCTACAGTTTCATCTTTCACACTCATTACACATCAATCCTTTGACTAGAATTTATGCCTACTTGGCCACGCTGATCATCATGCACTCGCTCAGATACCGCAGCAAGATTCTTTTTAGCAACTCGCTGCGCACGCCACTTCGGCATAATCAAGCGCATACTTCTCACACGCTTAATCGCACGCAGAAAAAACACACCACCAGCGATAGGCCACCAACGATCCCCCGCCATCTCCATCCACTGCAGCCGATCAATCCACTTTTGTTGACTACACGGTGGAATATAACAGGCCATTGATCCCGCGTTGATTTCAAGACCAACCAACTCCAACCAATCTTTCACCCTCGGCAATTGAATAAACTGACCATTCCATGGATAGGATGTGTGTGTACCGATGCTACGTCGCACACCCCACAAACTCATCGGGTTAAAGCCTGCAATGACGACTTGTCCATCAGGTCGCAATACCCGCGAGACTTCGCGCATGACCTGATGCGGATGATCTGAAAATTCTAGGGTATGCGGCATCACAATTAAATCAATACTATTACTATCGAATGGCAACTCGCCATAATCTGCACATAAATCGACACCATCGTTAAGGCCAACGCTTAGACGTAATGGAATCCGACTCGCGCGCAATAGATCACACTGCTCCATGCCTAATTGCAGTGCATGAAATCCAAAAATATCAACAACTACAGCATCAAAATAAGCCTGCTCTTTCTGGGTCAAATATTGACCTTGCGGACTCCCTAACCATTGCCGCATTTGTAATTGAGTATCTAGAATTGACATTCCGAGAGTTTAAATCAAATAATGGCGTTCTGATCATACGGAGAAACAAATGACCGCATTTCACATTATCCCTATACCTGCATTCAATGATAATTATATATGGCTCATCCGTAATGATTGCTATGCTGCAGTGGTAGATCCTGGCGATGCATCCCCAGTATTACATTACTTAGCGCAAGAAAAGCTCGAACTCATCGGTATTTTAAATACCCATCACCATCCAGATCATGTTGGCGGCAATTCGCAACTACTGAGTCAATTTAAAGTACCCGTATATGGACCATGCGATTCGCGTATACCAGAGATCACTGTAGCCTTAAGCGAGGGCGATACATTCTCCCTTTTACCCCTCGCTCTACACCTAAAAGTGTGGGAAATCCCAGGACATACCCGAACGCATATTGCATTTATTGGGGAGGATATTGTTTTTTCTGGTGATACGCTATTTGCAGCAGGCTGTGGACGACTATTTGAAGGCACTCCAGAGCAAATGCATACCGCACTACAACGCTTATCCACCTTGGCGGACGAAACTCAAATCTATTGCGGTCACGAATACACCTTAGCAAACTTAAAGTTTGCAGCGGCTGTTGAACCTCGTAATCCAGAAGTTGCAAAACTCACCGACAAAATGAGCCGCTTACGACAAGCAGGAATGCCGACGCTACCGTCAAATATTGCACAAGAAAAAGCATGCAATCCTTTTCTGCGGGTTAACCAAGCCGAGGTCATTGCTGCAGCCTCTCAGCGTGCACAATCTGCACTGTCTGACCCAGCGCGCATATTTGCTGAAATTCGAGATTGGAAAAACAATTTTTAAGCCTTTGGGGTCTTCAATGAGATTGAACCACCAAATATTTATTTAAGTATTTGATTTTTAATATATTTTTGGTTTGACACCAGCAAATTTCACGGCTAACATGCGGCATCTGTTACGCATCTGACTGCTTAGCCCTCAGCATAGCCTTAATTCATTCAAGCACGGAACCAATTCTGTATGCCTTTTTACGCTGCAAAAATTACTATTTTAAGCGCTCTATTGCTAATAACTGCCTGTTCTCAATTGCAGCCGCAGTCGATCAATTTCCACAATCAACAGCCCCCCAAAACCATTGAAGCATCAGTAATTGTCATTACCCAAACTGAACCAGGCACTACCCAAGCCACCGAAACGACAACAACTACCACACCAATTACGTCCCCAATCTCATTATCAATTACTAATACACTTCCAGCTAAACCGACAACCAGCAGAACTAGTGGCAACGCGAGACGCAACAATCCTACCGCAATCAACCCCAGCACCATCAATACCACTACGAACACTGAAGCTGCGCCTGAAAACATCAAGTCCATGCCCAAAGACGTATGGGAGCGGATTCGCCTCGGTTTTGCGCTACCTGCCATGGAAACTGAATTAGTACGCACTTGGGAGGGCCGCTATCTTGCCAAACCCGAGTATATTGGACGAATGGTCGATCGTAGCAGTCAATATCTATTCCATATCATTGAAGAAATCGAACGCCGCAAAATGCCGGCGGAAATTGCACTGCTGCCAATGATTGAGTCTGCTTATAATCCCGAAGCCTACTCTAGCGCTCACGCTTCAGGCCTCTGGCAATTCATTCCCTCCACAGGAAAGCTCTACGGACTACGCCAAAACTGGTGGTACGATGGCCGACGCGATGTCATTGCTGCGACTAGCGCGGCACTAGACTATCTAGAAAAACTATATGTGCAGTTTGGCGATTGGGAATTAGCACTAGCCTCATACAACTGGGGCGAGGGTGCGGTTGCTCGGGCCATTGCTCGTAACCAAGCTCGCAGTCTACCAACCAACTATGCCAGTCTCACCATGCCTGCCGAGACCCGTAATTACTTACCTAAACTGATTGCAGTCAAAAATATCATTAACGATCCAGCGCGCTACGGTATTCATTTAGCAAGCATTCCTAATACCCCATATTTCGAGGTGGTCAATATTCAACGCCATATCGATATCAAAATGGCAGCAAAATTTGCTGATATGACCTTAGAGCAATTTAAATTCTTAAACCCTGCCCACAATAAACAAGTCATTAAGGCCAATACCGAAAGTATAATTTTACCAAAGAATAAAGTAGCGACTTTTCTCGCCAATGTCGAGAACAATGACAAGCCACTAGTCTCTTGGCAGGCGCATACCGTAAATCGTGGTGAGAAACCTGAGAAAATCGCAGCCCAATATGGCATCAGCGTAAACGAACTAAAGCAGGTCAATAATTTATCTAGCAACAATAAATTCTATCCTGGACAATCCTTGCTCGTGCCTACCACTGAAGGCGTGACTCCCAATCTACCAGACCTTCCAGTAGCACCAATGATGCTTCCAAGGGCCTATCAAGCCGCACCCATACGCCACCCAAACCTACATACCAAAAACGGTAAGCAGCTTAGAAATGCCAATGCTATTAAAGCAAGCAAACGCGCCCTACCCCATCATAAAAATACAGGCAATGTCAAAAGCAATCTAAAGCAAAAAAAAATACAAAGTCATAGCGCAAGCGTTCAAAATAAACGCTAAAGCATTTAGTACAAGTGACAATTAACTGTGTGATGTACGTTAACTTTTCGCTCAACAGGCTGTAGCTGGCTACATTCTGCTCTAGCAAAAGTGCATCGCGAATAAAAAGCACACCCTGCAGACTTCCCCGCTGGCAATCGCATATCTGAATGGGCAAGATGCAGCGTATCTACAGCCTTATCAAATAACTGTTGGGCGGGATATGCAGCAGGCACTGCTGCCAGCAAAGTTTGCGTATAAGGATGCTTAGGCGAGCCCAGCACAGAAGCAGTTGCACCACGCTCAACAATTCTACCCAAATACATCACAGCAATTTCATCTGCCATATAACGAACCACAGAAATATTGTGACTGATAAATACATAAGTCAGCTGTTTTTCGCTCTGCAGCTGTCTGAGTAGATTAAGAATTTGAGCCTGCACTGAAACATCGAGCGCACTAGTGGGTTCGTCACAAACGATCAAACTAGGATTTACAGAAAGCGCTCTAGTAATTGCAATTCGTTGACGCTGCCCACCTGAGAACTCATGTGGATAACGTACCTTGGCAGATGGTTCCAAACCGACCATATGCAACAGTTGCTCAACTCTATCTTGCAAATCACCAGAATGAATAATCTTTAAAGACTCAATACCTTCGGCTAATATCTCACCAATACGAATACGCGGATTAAGCGAAGCAAAAGGATCCTGAAAAATAATTTGTGCTTGCTGTCGGAAACTGGGCATGTCACTGGCAGCAATCTGCGCAACATCCATACCATTAAAAACGACTTGCCCAGCCGTTGGTTTAAGCAGTCGCAAAATCGCCTTACCTAATGATGACTTACCACAACCAGACTCACCCACTAAACCTAAAGTTTGACCTTGTGCAACAGTCAATGAAACATCTTCAACTGCTTTCATCACACCAATTTCACGTCTAAATAGCCCGCCATAGCGCGGATAATAGAGCTTTAATTGTTTAACCTGAAGCAATGGCGGTGCCGGGACTAAATTCTCCGTGCTTTGAGTGATCACTAAGTGCTTGCCATCATCCAAAGCGGGGCATGGCATAATCGATGAGCAGACAACAGTATCTTTCCAAAAATGACATCGAACCTGTCGAGACTCATTAGTGGCCAGTAGCAAGGGCAATTGTTGAAAACATCTCTCCTGATGATGATCACAACGCTCAACAAATCGACATCCTATAAAATCCTGGCTGAGATCGGGAACCGCCCCTGGAATCACCGCAAGTTGCTGATCATGTCTAGCTCTATCTGGCAGCGACTTAAATAGTTTCTGGGAATAGGGATGATGGGGTTGTTTAAAAAAATCAGCCACTGTACTGGTTTCAATAATCTGACCAGCATACATCACTGCAATGTGGTCAGCCACTTCTGCAACGACCCCTAAATCATGGGTAATGAGCAAGATTGCCATATCACGAGCGCGTTGCAAACGCTTCAACAACTGCAGAATTTGCTTTTGCACAGTGACATCTAATGCCGTGGTAGGCTCATCAGCAATTAACAATAAGGGGTCGCCAGCTAAAGCCATAGCAATCATGGCACGTTGTTTCATACCACCTGATAATTGAAATGGATATTCGTGAACACATTGCTCAGGGTTAGGCATTTGGACATCTTGCAATAGTGACATCACCTTGTCATGCACATAATTATTCGCAACGCCACTGGTGCTGGCACTCAAGACGGCTTCAGCAATCTGCTTACCAATGGTCATCACTGGATTTAATGATAAACCAGGATCTTGAAAAATGATCCCTACCCGTCGACCACGCTGTGCCCGCATCTCTGACTCTGAGAGACTTAATAAATTTACACCATCTAACTCAATTAAACCCCCTACAATGTGCGCCACTTCAGGCAACAGACGCATGATCGATAAAGCAGTCATCGACTTACCGCACCCCGATTCGCCGACCAGCGCAAAGGTCTCCCCTGAGCGTATTGAGAAGCTCAGACGATCTACTGGAAATAGACGACCAGAGGGCGTGTCTATCCTCGCTTGAAGATCCTCTACTTTTAATAAATTACTCACGGCACCTTAGCCTTCAAGCGCGGGTCAAAAGCTTCCCGAACAGCATCGGCAAAAATGTTAGCTGCCAACACTAAAAGCAACATAAAGGTAAATGCAACGCTTAAAGACCACCAAACCATGGGTTCTCTAGCCATCTCCAGTCGCGCGCTATTAATCATCGTTCCAAAACTCATCATCGAAGTATCAACACCGACGCCAACATAAGATAAAACCGCCTCAGCAAGGACCAAACCACTAAAGTCCATGACTAATGCCATAATCACAATATGCATCACATTGGGCAAAATATGTTGCATCATAATTCGCCAATCCGAAACGGCAAATGCATGTGCGGCTTGGATATACTCCAACTCCCGCAACCGCATGGACTCCCCCCGCAACAGTCGACACAAACCAGTCCAACTGGTCATACCCAGAATAACGCACAAGGCTAATAAACGAATATCCGCTCTACTCTCAGCACTTGGGAATAATTCTGTATGATTCTCGATATAGACTTGCATCATTAAGACTGATGCCGCAATTAACAATACACTCGGTATCGATGACAATGTTGTATAAATATATTGAATACAATCATCAACCCACCCTCTCAAATACCCTGCCATTACTCCAAGTAAGACAGCAATCGGTAAGGTCACTATGGTGGCCAACAATCCAATAACCATGCCGGTTCGTATACTCTTAAGCGCCTGATAACAAACGTCTTGGCCCACTTTGTCTGTACCAAAAACATGGTAATAAGATGCTAAGTAGACTAGCGGTACGCCTATCAACAGCATGATGGCTATAGTGATGCACACAGCACGAAAAGCTGACATCGAAGAATCAGACCAGATGGAAGCGTATAGTTTTTTAATCGGTGTTTTCTTTAATCTAGACATCACAGACAACACTACCAAAAAACCAAACAACCAGATAACGCATGCCATCAATATACCAGACAAAGACTTTTTAAAAATATCAGGTAACCAATCAGCGACAGGGTCTGCAAGGTGTGTCCCGCCAAACCGTAACCTTGGAAAAATTCGTTGATCATGGCCCAATTCATTTTTAACTGTCTCTTTTGAAAACAAATGCGTTGCAAAAGGCGCGGAGTAAGTTTTTTCGCGATTCTTTTTAATCGGCTCCAATATCAAATCCAGTGCACTATTGAGCTCAGTAGAATAAACACTTTTTCCGTCTTGTACCGATAACTCGCTACGATAGTGTATTGAGTCAGCACAGCTAATCACTATGAAGACCAAAAATACAGTGGCTGCCGCCATACCGCGTGAATTGCACACAACAAGCTTCCAGGGTGATAATAAATGTGGATACTTTTGCACATACCAAGCATAAATTATTACAGCGCTCACAATCGACCAGACTAAATAGTCACTCCATAAAAAGTCTAATCGATAATGGGTCATGACAAACGCACCCTAGGATCAACTAAGGTATAAGAGATATCGGTTAAGATTAAACCGATAATGTATAAAACTGAGCCCAAAAAAACCATTGCCCTCACAATCGCAAAGTCTTGTTGCGTAATTGCATCTATCGTATAACTACCTAACCCAGGTATACCAAAAAAAGATTCCGTAATTAAAGCACCCATAAACAGCATAGGAATAAGCGCCACCACACCCGTTAGTATGGGAATTAAAGCATTCTTGAGAACATGAACAAACAACACCTTGTGCTCTGGCAAACCTTTAGCACGTGCGGTCCGCACATAGTCTTTACTCATCTCTTCAAGAAAAATAGTACGATACCAGCGAGCGTTACTCCCAAGGCCAGAGATCACACTAATCAAAATTGGTAGGGCTAAAAATTTAATCGCATCAAATCCAGTGTCATAACCTGAGATTGGTACTAGATTCCATAATTTACCAAAAAAGTATTGCCCAGCAATAATGTAGAACATTACTGAGATAGACATCATCAAAACACACAACAGCACTCCCCAAATATCGACGTAGGTCGACCTCAAAAAAGCCATCAACAATGCAAAGCTCAAGTAAATGGGCAGACCAATCATAAACGCTGGTAATTGCACAGCTAGACTAGGCCACATCCGATTCGCTATATCGAAGCCTATATTACGACCCTGATCTGATTCCCCAAATTCAAAAGCAAATAATTTGATCGATTTTTCATAAAATATTGTCTCATTCACTTTTGCAAAGCCCTGCACTGCGTTATTTACAAATAAGGGTTTATCGTAACCTCTCTCTACTTTCCATTTTTCTACAGCAGCGGGGGTTACTCTTTTAAGACCTAACTGCGCTCTTGCCATATCGTCAGGGGAATTTACAAAAAAGAATAGACCAAAGGTAATCATATTCACGCCTACCAGAACTAGAATGCCGTAGAGTATTCGACGAAATAGATAGGCACCCATTACTGAGAGCCCCTGTCTATTGCAGAGCGTTTCTCTCGTCTACGTAAAGTAATATAAGCTGGAATAATCGCAATCACACTCAAAGCCAACAAAATCACCAATGGTCCAAATAATGGCTGATTCCATAAAGCTCGTTGTTTTGCTCTCAGGCGCCAATCAATGCGTTGGTATTTCAAACTATTATTCGCCATTTGATTCGGTTGTCGATTGCTGACCCAAGCATGATGTAATGTATATTCTTTCGGAAAGAATCCCCAAACCCAAGGCGCATCGTAGCGTAATATCTCTAACATTCGATTAATAATCAACTGTCGCTCATGGTCATTGGCCATATGCTGCATCTTGTTAAATAAACGGTCATACTCTGCATTACTATAATTAGAGGCATTCTCACCTTGATTTTTCACTCTTGACTGCGGGCCGTACAATAGAAACAAAAAATTTTCCGGGTCTGGATAATCCCCATTCCATCCTAAAAAATATAATTGTGCCGTGCCGCGACGCAACTTATCCTGCAATCGATTAAAATCAGTAGAGCGTATAACCAGTTGTATCCCTAATTTAGAGAGCTGATTCACATACCAATCCATGCGCGCTTTACTATCCGCCCCTGTCGCGCTCGCATCTAAGTTTAGCAATAAGGGTAAGCCAGTTTTAAGGTCTCGCCCCTCAGGATATCCAGCCTCGGCTAACAGGCGCTTTGCCTCTTGAATATCTCGACGAACTGGCTCTCCTTGAACTAATTCATACACATACTGATTAATCCCTGATTTGCCTACAGCCTCGTAACCGAATATACCCGGAGGAATAGGGCCATGCGCAGACATCCCTCTGCCATTTCTAAAGATTGAAATATACTCTTCATAGTCTAATGCAATCGAGATTGCACGCCGAATCAATCGCGCACGCTCACCAACACCAATCAAGGGATCTAACATGTTAAAGCCCAAATACGAAATACTGGTAGCTAGTGCAGTTTGCAAATGAATGCCGCGCTCAAGCATATTCGCAGTTAAACCCACATCTCCCGTGCCAGAGGATTGTACAGCCTGATCAAAAGTATCTGAAGCGATTCCAGAGGCATCATAAAAGCCCTGCAGGAATTTATTCCAATATGGAATTTGCTCTTTCTCTAAACTAAAAACCACCTTGTCAATCAACGGCAGTAGCACACCAGCATCACGTAACAGCCCTGCCTCTTGATCACCGGGCATGCCTTCAGTTGGATAAGTCTCCCGACTGTAATGCGGATTACGCTCAAGAATCATTTTTCGGTTGGGATTATTGACGGTCAACATATAGGGCCCGCTACCAAGCGGATACCAATCCAGCGAAATGTTTTTTTTACTTAATCCCGCTTGTCCATAGAATCGATCCGCTTCTGGTGGAACCGGCGAGAAAAACGGCATTGCTAACCAGTAGATAAATTGTGGATACTTGCCATGGACTCGTATGACATAGGTATAACGATCAATGACTTGAGCACCTTCTATCGAATAACGCTCTAAATCTACAAACTGATCATCTGGACTACTTTTTGATGCCTTTCCTAAATCACTGACCAAATCTGACAAGCCTACGATATATGCACTCATCAACTGCAACACCGGAGAATGTAACTTTGGGTGTGCTAGGCGTTTAATTTGATGCACATAGTCCGCTGCAGTAACTTCACGACTTCCTGTCTCTTTAAAATCAGCCAGTGTTCTAACAGCCGCAATATCCGCTGCAGTCAAATGATGAAATTTAACCTTCCCCAACGAATCAACTGCCAACGCAGGGTGCGGTTGATACATCAATCCTTTTTTAATTTTAATCACATAATCACTATATGCAACCTGGGAGGTCGGCGCATTAGCAGGCAGCATCCGGCCTTGGGTATCTCTATATATTGGCTGCGGAACTTCTTCAGCACCAAACGCAATTAAAGAATAGGGGCGCTTCAAATAATGATATTGCAATGGCGGTTGATAAATATTAGCAATAAAAGCATATTCATTTTCCGAATACGATTGCACTGGATCGAGGTGCTTAGGCCTCTCAGAAAAAGAGGTGTATAGGATATTTTCTTGACCCTCACCGGCCGGATAGGGATCATTCCATACCGATCCATTACAAGCAGCCAAGTGCACAATACAAAATACACATAAAATTCGGAAATAAGGGCTCATATCAAACAGTTTAACTGATATTGTCTTGCGATCATTATGGTTATAATTCATATTATTTTTCAAGATTGACTGTTTTCACGGAATCTACTAACAAATAGCCTTACACGCTACTTTTTTTATGATCTATATCGCATAACGCCAAGGGAGAATCATGGCTCTACTCAAAGACAAAAAAATCCTTATCACCGGCTTACTCTCTAATCGCTCAATTGCCTACGGTATTGCCAAGGCCGCTAGCCGTGAAGGTGCTCAACTTGCTTTTACTTACCAAAACGAGGACATCAAGGAGCGCGTAGTAAAGCTGAGTGCAGAGTTTGGGACCGTGCCTGTGTTACCGTGCGATGTTTCAAGCGACGATCAAGTCCTGGGTCTCTTTTCTGCAGTGCAGCAAGAATGGGGCACTTTGGATGGCATGGTGCATGCAATTGCCTATGCCAGCAGAGAGTCACTTAAAGGAGAGTTCCTAGACGGTCTAGATCGCGAAGCATTTCGTCTTGCACATGATGTGAGCAGTTATAGTTTTGCCGCTCTTGCTAAAGCCGCACTACCACTAATGTCTGGACATCCTTCAGCAATGCTCACCCTAAGCTATTTGGGCGCCGCCCGCACTGTTCCTAACTATAACGTTATGGGGCTTGCTAAAGCCAGCCTAGAGGCCTGCGTACGCTATCTTGCCAGCAACTTAGGTCCAATGGGCATTCGCGTCAACGGTATATCCGCAGGACCGATCAAAACGTTAGCAGCATCCGGCATCGGTGACTTCGGAAAAATTCTAAAGTTTGTAGAAGAAAACGCACCATTACGTCGCAACGTAACGATTGAAGATGTCGGCAATGCCGCTGTATTTTTACTATCGGATTTTGCTTCAGGTATTACTGGCGAAATCACTTATGTCGATAACGGCTTCAACACTACAGTCGGTGGCATACATCAATAATAAGAAAACTCATCTCTTTTCTTGCTGAAATTTTCTTGATGTATTTAAGTTTAATTAAGACAATATCACTCAATTAAATTAGCGACCCTGACAACATTGCATTATTAATGCAACCTGATATGTCAGGATCGCTAACTGAGTGTCTATTTAAGACTTCTTCTCAATAGCCTCTTGCTTAATTTTGACATCCGCTTTGGCCCTTAGACTCGCTATGTAAGCAGCCAACTCCGCTTGGCCTACAACCTGACTCATTGTTCGAGAAATTGCATTTTGCTTATCTTTGGCAGTATCAACACCCTCTTTGACTTGGGTGACTTTTACTAACGCGTAGCCATTGGGTAATTCAACACCAGTATACGCTGGCGTTTTAGTAGCGTCGACTTTGAATGCTTGGCGCAACACTTCTACAGGAACGCCCTTGGGGTCGCCACGACCAACCATTAAAGCGCTACTCCAACGCACTTCCCGCCCCTTTCCTTCACGCATTGCATCTATCTGAGCACGACCGTCTTGCGCTGCAAGTTGTGCAGCTTGTTGATTAGTTAACTTTTTAATCAACTCATCTTTAACGTCGTCAATAGGCTTAATCGTCGAGGGTTTATAGTCAATTACACGAGCTGCAATCAAAATCCCAGGAGCAACCTCTACGGCATCAGAGTTCTTTTTATTTCTCAACACTTCCTCAGAGAACACCGAGCCAATGAACTTAGGATTGGAAAGTAAAGGATTATTTCCCCCAGATCGGCTAATCCAAGCACTCTTTTGCGGCTCAATCATTGCTATTTCAGCAGCAGCTTTAAGACTATCTGGATGCTCAAATAAGGCGTTGCTAAAAGACTCTGCCAATTCCGCGAACTTACGGGCAGCGTTTTGCTTTTTTAATTCTGCCTCAATTTCGGGACGAGCTTGATCAAATGTTTTAACCTTGCCCCCGCGTACATTCGCTAAACGAATAATATGATAACCAAACTCGCTTTCTACAGGCGCTGAGATCTCGCCTGCCTTCATACCAAACACTGCATCATCAAAAGCCTTAACCATTGAGCCGCGCTCGAAATAACCGAGATCTCCGCCTTTAGTTGCAGACCCTGGGTCTTGCGAGTGCTCTTTAGCCAAAGCCGCAAACTTTTGAGGCTTAGCTTTTAATTGGGTGTAGAGCTGATCCGCCTTTATCTTGGCCTTAACTTTCGCATCGGCACCGCCACTGGCATCAACTGCAATGAGAATATGACTGGCTTCGCGTGACTCTTTAGCCTCATAACGCTTGATATTTTCATCATAAGCTTTTCTCACTTCAGCTGTAGATGGCGCGGAGCGCGCAGCAATACCCTCAGCACTAAGCACCACGAATTCAAGTTGGACTTGTTCGGCAGTCTTAAGTTCATCTTGGTGTGAATCGTAATACTTCTGCACCGCATCGTCAGCCAACTTAATCTGCGGCAAGAAACTAGTATTGGCAACAGTAAAGTAACTTATTTCACGTTGCTGCTCAGTAATTCTCAGCAACAAAGCAGCCTCAGCCCGTGATACAAATGAGGCGGCTCCGAAAGGCTGTGCGACTTGGTCCAGAATGATATTCTTACGCATGCTTTGCTCAAAACTTAAGGGCGACATGCCTTGTGATTTCAATAAACCTTCATAACGAGAATATGAAAACTTTCCATCCTCTTTAAAAGCATCAATATTATTCACAATTTCCTGCACTTGCCGATCGGTCACGGCAAAGCCTAGCTGCTGTGCACGCTGAACGAGTAGCTGCTGTTGTATTAAGCCTTCTACTACCGCAAACCGAACCTCCGAATTATCAAGCATCGCTGGATCTAAACGATTACCTGACATTCTCTGCAGAGAGTCTTGACGCTCACGCAAAGCCTGCGCAAACTCGTTTTGGGTAATCTTGTAACCATCTACAGTGGCAACAACATCAGCACTATTGCTAGCGCGAAAATAAGAATCAATCCCAAAAAATGCAAACGGCAATGTAATTAAGGCTAGAATGAACTGCATCAATCTCTTGTTTTTGTACACAAAATCGTACATAGCTGTCTCCAAAAATCGTGGGCTCTCGGGCACTGATCAAAGCACAAATAAATAAAAGCACATATAAAAAAAGGCGAACTATGTTCGCCTTTTTTAAATAGCTGGCGGAGTGGACGGGACTCGAACCCGCGACCCCCGGCGTGACAGGCCGGTATTCTAACCAACTGAACTACCACTCCAAACGCTAAAGTTGCGAATATCAAACACATTCACAACTCAAACAAAATCGATCATAGCGGAAACTGGCTTATCCTAGCGCACTAGTGCAAATTGGTGGGTGCTGACGGGATCGAACCGCCGACATTCGCCTTGTAAGGGCGACGCTCTACCAGCTGAGCTAAGCACCCAAGTTGCACACTATAACGAAGGGGCGAATTCTACCGGAACCAGGCAAGAATTTCCAGCAATTCCTATGAATATTACATTAATGCTTAATTGCAACTGGCGCCACCCCTTCTGTCGCAATCGGCACCGCAACCGATGGTTCGTCAAGCAAGGGCTCAGGTTTGCGCTCGAGCGCCAACTCAAAGACCTGATCAATCCATTTTACTGGGTGAATATCTAAACGATTTTTCACATTATCAGGAATCTCTTTGAGATCTTTAACATTCTCTTCAGGTATTAATACGGTCTTGATACCGCCACGATGAGCAGCCAACAACTTCTCTTTCAAGCCACCAATAGGCAAGACCTCACCGCGCAGCGTAATCTCACCAGTCATAGCCACATCAGCGCGCACGGGGATACCTGTGAGCACCGAAACCATTGCAGTACAAATTCCGATACCTGCGCTTGGACCATCCTTAGGAGTTGCGCCTTCAGGCAAATGAATATGAATGTCATGTTTTTGATAAAAGTCTGGATGTATACCCAAACGCTCAGAGCGGCTGCGCACAACTGATAACGCGGCTTGCACCGACTCCTGCATGACTTCACCGAGCTTACCGGTTGTCGTCATTTTACCCTTACCCGCCATACTCGCGGCTTCAATCGACAACAACTCACCGCCAACCTCTGTCCATGCCAGGCCATTAACTTGACCGATTTGATTCTTCTTCTCAGCGATACCAAATGAATATCTTCGAACCCCTAGATACTTCTCAAGATTACGCCCGTTAACAGTAACTTTTTTGCCGTTAGCGTGTGTGACTAACTCCTTAACTACCTTACGACAAATCTTAGAGATTTCTCGATCTAGGCTACGCACACCTGCTTCACGGGTGTAATAACGAACCATATCTTTGAGCGCAGATTCAGAAACCACAATCTCGTCGGACTTCAGACCATGATTCTTCATGGTCTTAGGCAATAAATGATGCTCAGCGATATGAATTTTTTCGTCTTCGGTATAACCCGACAGCCGAATCACTTCCATCCGATCCAGTAAGGCCGGCGGAATATTCAAGGTATTCGCGGTTGCAACAAACATCACATCGGATAAATCATATTCCACTTCTACATAATGATCGACAAAAGTATGATTTTGCTCAGGATCTAGCACCTCTAGCAATGCCGATGCCGGGTCACCCCGAAAATCCATACCCATTTTATCGACTTCGTCGAGTAAGAATAGTGGATTTCGCACTCCAACTTTTGCCATGTTTTGCAAAATTTTTCCGGGCATAGAGCCAATATAGGTACGACGATGACCGCGAATTTCGGACTCATCGCGCACCCCACCTAAAGACATCCGCACAAACTCACGATTAGTTGCTTTAGCAATTGACTGACCTAATGATGTCTTACCCACACCAGGGGCACCTACCAAGCACAAGATAGGGGCTTTCATCTTATCGACTCGCTGCTGTACAGCTAAATATTCAACAATACGCTCTTTAACCTTCTCGAGGCCATAATGGTCCTCATCCAAAACCTTCTCAGCGAGATCTAAACTCGTGCTGATCTTGCTTTTCTTGCGCCACGGCAATCCGGTCAAGGCATCAATATAGTTGCGCACTACAGTTGCCTCAGCAGACATTGGTGACATCAACTTTAATTTTTTCAATTCTGCTTCTGCTTTTTTACGCGCCTCTTTAGGCATACGTGCAGCTTTAATGCGCTTTTCAATTTCATCAATATCAGCACCCTCTTCGGTCTCGCCAAGCTCTTTTTGAATAGCCTTGACCTGCTCGTTGAGGTAATACTCGCGCTGACTCTTCTCCATTTGACGTTTCACGCGACCACGAATTCTTTTCTCAACCTGAAGAATATCCAACTCACCATCAACCACTTTAAGCAAATGATCCAAACGCTGTTTAACAACCAACATTTCTAGCACTTCTTGCTTCTGCTCAAGTTTTAGTGGTAGATGAGCAGCAATGGTATCGGCCAAACGCCCTGCATCATCAATGCCTGCCAAGGAGGTCAGTATTTCGGGCGGGATTTTTTTATTGAGTTTTACATACTGATCAAACTGCTGAATCATCGTACGGCGCATCGCTTCAGTCTCGTGATCGGTGGACAAATCACTTTGAATCGATGAAGCTAATACTGAGAAGTGCGTTTTATGATCAGTAATGGCATGAATGTGGGCTCTTTGATTGCCTTCTACTAACACCTTAACAGTGCCGTCTGGTAACTTTAACATTTGCAGGATATTGGCAATACTACCAACGGCGTACAAGTCATCCGGGGTGGGCTCGTCCTTTGATGCTGACTTTTGTGCTACCAAGACAATACTCTTACCCGCCTCCATCGCCATTTCTAATGCGCGAATTGACTTTGGCCGTCCAACAAACAAAGGGATGACCATGTGAGGAAATACCACAACATCCCGCAAAGGCAACAGCGGCATATCCATCTTGTTGATTTCATTAGAAATTTTTTCAGTCATTCAGATCACCTTAAATTAACTATTAGAGCGTATTTGGGGGCACTGAACGCCAAATCAAGCACTCACTCCATTGCATTTACTCTACACGTCTCAAACACACACTAGTGCCAGGTCAATTACAGCCAAGCAAATTCATTAATTCGTCTGACCAACCACCTTTGGCTTAGGGGCATCTTCATAAATTAGTAAAGGTGCAACATCAGAAGTAATGGTGCCTTCATCTACAACAACTTTAACAACATTCTCTAAAGAGGGCAGATCAAACATTGTGTTGAGCAAGGTATTCTCTAGGATAGAGCGCAAGCCTCGCGCACCTGTTTTACGCTCAAGCGCTTTTTGTGCAATTGCCCGCAATGCAGTTTCGCGAACCTCAAGTTCAACACTTTCCATGTTAAACATTTTTTGGAATTGCTTGAGTAAAGCATTTTTGGGTTGAGTGAGAATTTGTACCAATGCGGCCTCGTCCAACTCGCCTAGAGTCGCTACGACCGGTAATCGACCAACAAATTCAGGAATCAAACCGAATTTAATCAAATCTTCTGGTTGAACATCTCGCAAGACTATAGCCATGTCCTTGCGACTATCTTTGCTACGCACATCAGCACCAAATCCAATACCACTTTTTTCAGAGCGTGCTCGAATAATTTTATCTAGACCATCAAAAGCACCGCCGCAGATAAACAAGATGTTAGTCGTATCAACTTGCACAAACTCTTGATTCGGATGTTTACGACCGCCTTGCGGTGGCACTGACGCGACCGTGCCTTCTATTAATTTCAACAACGCCTGCTGCACACCCTCACCAGATACATCACGTGTAATCGAAGGATTATCTGACTTCCGAGAAATCTTATCAATCTCATCGATATAGACGATACCACGCTGAGCCTTTTCGATATCGTAATCACATTTTTGCAGGAGTTTTTGAATAATATTCTCAACATCCTCCCCCACATAACCAGCCTCAGTCAAGGTCGTATCATCTGCCATCACAAAAGGCACATTCAACAACCTCGCCAAAGTCTGCGCTAACAGGGTCTTACCAGAACCAGTAGGGCCCACCAGTAGAATATTTGATTTAGCTAATTCAATATCATCACCCTTAGCGACATTACGTAAGCGCTTATAGTGGTTATAAACGGCCACAGCCAAGATCTTTTTGGCAAACTCCTGACCGATCACATATTGATTAAGACTATCTCGAATTTCATGGGGGACTGGCAACTCGGACTTGCCGCCTTTGGCGGAAGCGTCGCTTTGAATTTCTTCACGGACAATATCGTTACATAACTCGATACATTCATCGCATATAAAAACTGAGGGGCCAGCGATGAGCTTTCGAACCTCATGCTGACTTTTACCACAGAACGAGCAATACAACAGTTTTTCACTGCTCACTTTTTCTGTCATTCCTACTACCCTTTGTCGAATGTTACCAAGTTGACAAAAACTACTTAGTTGCCCCGGCAGTGTCTGCCCGGCTCATTAATACCTTATCAACCAAGCCATAACTCACCGCCTGATCTGCCGATAAAAAATTGTCACGGTCAGTGTCACGCTCTACCGTAGCTATATCTTGGCCTGAATGCTTAGCCATAATTTCGTTCAAGCGACCTTTCAAGAACAAGATCTCTTTGGCATGTATCTCAATATCAGAAGCCTGCCCTTGGAAGCCACCCATTGGCTGGTGAATCATGACCCTGGAGTTTGGCAAACAGAAGCGCTTGCCATGGCAACCTGCAGTCAACAAAAGTGCACCCATGCTCGCAGCCTGCCCAACGCACAGCGTTGAAACGTCAGGCTTAATAAATTGCATTGTGTCGTAAATAGCCAGACCCGCAGATACCGAACCACCAGGCGAATTGATGTAAAAAGAAATATCTTTATCAGGATTATCTGACTCTAAAAATAACAATTGGGCAACAATTAAATTAGCGGTAACTTCATTGACCGGCCCAACTAAAAATACAACGCGTTCTTTAAGTAAACGCGAGTAAATGTCATAAGCGCGCTCGCCACGTCCGCTCTGCTCAATGACCATCGGAACCATACCTAAACCTTGGGGCTCGAGCATGCCATTCACGCCGCTACGGTGCATCATTTAGTTGCTCCCATAAGTTCATCAAAGCTAATTGCTTGATCTTCAACTTTTGCTGTAGTCAAAACCCATTGCACTACATTCTCCTCCAACACCATAGACTCGATCTCACGCAAACGATCTGGCGATTGGTAATACCATTTAACAACGTCCTCAGGTCTGTCATAAGTTTGAGCTTGCTCATCAACCGCAGCGCGAACTTGCTCAGACTTCGCTTGTAGATTTTGGGCAGTCACTATCGATGACAAAATCAAACCGAGTTTTACCCGACGTTCAGCTTGCGGCTCAAAGAGGTCTGCGGGGATTGGCATATCCGCACTCACTGGCATACCTCTAGCAGCCATATCTTGTCGTGCCATATCCTGCAACCTTGAGACCTCCATTTCGATCAACGCCTTAGGCACAGTAATAGGTGCGGCAACCAATAGCGCTTCCATCACTTGCTCCTTAACCTTAGACTTCAGGCGAGCACGCACTTCACGCTCTAAATTACCACGCACTTCAGCACGCATTTTCTCAAGGTCGCCGTCTTCTATGCCAAGCTCTTTGGCAAATGCGGAATCAATTTCTGGCAATTGCGGCGCGGCTACTTCTTTCACTGTAACTTCAAATACTGCAGTTTTTCCAGCAACTTCTTTACCCGCATAGTCATCTGGGAAATTCAATTCAAAACTTTTAATCTCATCAGCAATCATGCCCGGCAACTGCTTCTCAAAATCAGGTAAGAAACGACCGTCACCCAACACAACTGATTGGCCTTGTGCGACGCCGCCAGGAAATTCGACACCATCAATGGTACCTCGGTAATCCATCGTGACACGATCACCGTTTTCTGCAGGCCGAGAGGCCGCATGAAAGCTCACACGTTGCTTACGCATGAGGTCTAGCGTTTTATCAACTTCACTCTCTTCAACATCTAAGTGCACACGTTTAATAGAAGATTGCGTTAAGTCACCAACTAGAACCTCTGGATACACCTCAAAAACAGCGCTAAATTCAAAATCTACTCCACTCTCAGCTGGCATAGCAGCGTCGAATTGCGGGTAACCCGCAACTCGCAAGTTTTTCTCAGCAACCGCCTCGCTAAAACTTTTCTGCAAGGTGTCCCCAAGTACCTCTTGACGGACTTGCGGGCCATGTTGTTGAGCAACCACTTTAAACGGCACTTTACCAGGCCGGAATCCAGGCATTTTTACAGTCCGCGATAAGCGTTGCAAACGGGATTGCACTTCAGTATCGACCAGTGCCATAGGTACTAAAATGCTTAACTTACGCTCTAAACCTTCCAGCGTTTCTAAATTCACTTGCATCAAGACTTTTCCTATTGAGTGACTAATTCCAAAGCGATACAAAACCAAAAAAACAGCGTATTCACCACTTGATGGTGCGAATGGAGGGACTCGAACCCACACGCCTCTCGGCGCCAGAACCTAAATCTGGTGCGTCTACCAATTCCGCCACATTCGCTACAATTCATCTTCAACAACAAAAAACCATATCTAACAGTCTGGCGCAAACACTTGAACAAACCAACAAAAATGCGCCGGAGCTTGATTGTAATATACTCGGGCACATCATGACACGAAAATCAACAAGCACCAAACCACACAATTCTATATAACTATCTGATTTAATTGATTTAATCAAATTCTCTTGGCTATTGATCATTACGAAAACTTTCCTGTAGCCTCTATTCTGCTTCCCGCCACACTACAGCGGCCAATCGCCTTAATTTATCGATTTGCTCGCGAGGCTGACGACTTTGCAGATGAAGGCGATGCCACGCCCAGCGAAAGATTGGCGCAGTTAGCGACTTTTAGTCACGAGATAGCACGAATTGCCGATCATAAGCCCTGCGAAACACCATGGTTTAACGAATTAGCGGCCGTCATTTATGCGCACCAATTGCCCCTCTCCTGCTTCAACGACCTACTATCGGCTTTCCGCCAAGACGTTCAGCAGTCGCGCTACAATCACTACGATGAGCTTTTAGACTACAGCCGACGCTCCGCTGACCCCGTTGGGCATTTATTACTCACCTTGTTTGGACAAGCAAGCCCTCAAAACCTTATCTATTCCAGTGCAATCTGCACCAGTCTTCAATTAATCAACTTCTGGCAGGACATCGCTGTCGATTGGCAAAAAGGCCGCGTTTACCTACCGCAAGAGGATATGCGCCAATTCGGTATTACAGAACAGCACCTCGCGAGAAACGATACTGAAGGCCGTTGGACGGAGTTCATGCTCTTTCAATTGGAGCGCACCCGCTCGCTTCTTGACACCGGTCGACCCCTAGGGCAAATTCTTAAAGGTCGAATCGGGCTCGAAATGCGTTTAATTATTGCGGGGGGAGACTGCATTTTGCAAAAAATATCTCAAGTAGATGGTGACGTATTCCGTCATCGCCCCACACTGAAGTCGCTTGATTGGCTCGTCATGCTCTTGCGAGCACTGTTTCCCCCACTGTTCCCCCGTTAATAACAACCACCATTCACAAAGAACGCATGGATCCACACCAATACTGCCGTCAAAAAGTTATCGCCAGTGGAACCAGTTTCTACTATAGCTTTTTATTTCTCAGTCCTGAGAAACGCGAAGCAATCATCGCACTATATGCCTACTGCCGCGAAATTGACGATATCGTCGATGAGTCTACGGATACAGGCTTAGCGCGCATGCAAATCCAATTTTGGCGTAGTGAAGTGGATCGGCTTTTTGCAGGCGATGCCCAACATCCAATCAGCCTTGCACTTGCAGACATTGTAGCGCCTTTTAACATCACCAAAACCCAGTTAATCACCGTCATCGATGGCATGCTCATGGATCTAGACTACAACCGCTATCCTGACTTCGCCACGCTCGAGACCTATTGCTATCGGGTCGCTGGGATCGTCGGTGAGATGTCTGCTCAAATTTTTGGATTTACTGAACGCCGCACCCTAGATTACGCCAAACAACTAGGACTGGCATTGCAACTCACCAATATCATTAGAGACGTTGGCGAAGACGCCCGACGTAACCGAATTTATCTACCTCTTGATGAACTGGATCAGGCCGGAATTAGCACTGCACAAATCATTCACGGCTCTGCGCAAGATCAGCCGGCATTTAGAAACTTAATGCGTCGCCAAGCAGACCGCGCCTTGGCAACTTATGCACGGGCCTATGACAAACTCCCAAAAGATGATAGAAAACCACAACTGCCTGGTTTAATTATGGGGGCAATCTACCATGCCCAGTTAAACGAAATCATACGCGACAACTTCCGCGTGCTCACTCACCGCACCAGATTGACACCATTGCGTAAACTTTGGATTGCCTACACCACATGGTTTAGAGGATAACCGTCTCTAGCACTCTACAATATTACAACTTATACTATTTAAAATAAGTAATAATTTTGAATGCAAAGTCAATCGATAAAAGGGCAATCGACTTACCTCTTCAAAGGTGACACCCCAGACATGACACACAAACAACCCATGAGGGCATCAACATGGATTTACAGTTAAAGCATAAAACAGCGCTAGTGACAGGTGCCAGTCAAGGTATTGGACGGGCTATCGCCAAAGCCTTAGCCGCCGAGGGCGTGATCGTATGTATCACTGCACGTCGCCGCCCACTGCTTGATGTGCTAGCTCAAGAAATTGTCGATGCTGGAGGCCCCACCCCAGCGATTATCGTTCAAGATATTATGGATGCAGATGCATCTCGCGAATTAGCCGCTGCAGCAGAGCTTGCCCTAGGGCATGTAGATATCCTGATTAATAGTGCGGGTGGCAGTCGGCCTGCAATACCGATAGACGCGCCAGAAGAAGAGTGGGACAGTGTCATGACCCTGAATTTCACACGTGTCAGACAACTCACTCATCACCTTTTACCAGCTATGGTTAAAGCACAATGGGGACGCGTGATTAACATCTCCGGCAAATCTGAACCTGACGGATTACTTGCTGCCACTCCAGCAAAAGCGGCCATTCATGCATGGTCTAAAGGCCTATCACGAACAGTTGGCAAAGATGGCGTTACCGTCAATTGCATCCCTCCAGGACGCATTATGAGCGAACAGATCAGGCGTAAATATTCAGATGAGTTTCGTAGCCGCGAGTCGGCAGAGGATATTCCTGTTGGTCGCTATGGCGAACCAGAAGAGTTAGCAGCGCTAGCGGTGTTTCTAGCCTCGCCCTTGGCCTGCTACATCACGGGAACCGTGATGCCTGTAGATGGTGGGAAACGCCGCTTTGCGTTCTAAGCACCTAGCAAGATCATCTTTGATCGAATCCTGATAAAAGATGATCTTGCTAGAAATTGCAAACTATACGCTTAAGCACTAACCTTTCACGCGCCATTGATCAAATAGTCAATATAACTATAAAAATAAAAATGCATATTACGAACGTTGCGCTTCTAAATCGGCAATTTTACGCTTGTAATAGACCATGTCTTGCTTGAGACTTTCGCTTAAATTGCGATAAAGCTCTAAATCCTTTTTGATCTCAAGATCAACTTGAGCATAGGTTTTATTGTATTTGGAGCGCTGGGCTTCGTCTTTGATCGCAATGCCAATAAAAACACCAATGCATAAAAAAACAATTTCAATCATCGCTATTTAACCTATCTATTAAATGTCCGCTTTAAACAATCCTAAGCCGACTATAACCCTGAATAAAATTTCAAATCATGCATGACACGCAAGCTTAGGAAAAACCGCCAAATTGACCATACATGGCCCCAAACTTGTGCAAACGCCCCATAAGAGTGCAAAAACAAACCTTACAGTCCTACAAAAACCTTAAAAAATGCTAATCTGCTTAGGCAATACCAACTCAATAAGCTCTGGCACAAGCATTGCTTATACTAAAAATATACAGATCATCTTTGCGTGAGTATCAGTAAAAATCTGTCACGTGAACATTACATTCTGCAATTAATGTTGACGATCAAGATCTAGATATTCTTAACTTTTGAATGAAGCGTCCATGACCACCGCTACCAAACCATACGATGAGATGCAAAGTGCTGACGGCGCCATTCGTCAACACTACCTAGCACATCGTGATTGGCTAATTGCGAAGCCCGATGACTTTCTGATTCAAAAACAAAAAGAAGCCAATGCTCTATATACCAAACAGGGCATTACCTTTGCCGTTTACGGTGAGGACTCGGGCACCGAACGATCGATACCATTCGATATCATCCCCCGCATCATTAGGCCTCAAGCATGGAAAACCATTAGTGAGGGCTGTTGTCAGCGTGTGCGCGCTCTAAACGCGTTCATCAAAGACATCTATCATGAACACAACATCATACGAGCAGGCGTCATACCAGGGGATCAAATCTTCCAACACCCCGCCTATCGCCCCGAAATGAGCGGGGTTAAGGTGCCAGGTGATATCTACGTACACATTGCTGGAGTTGATATTGTCAAAACAGACACTAATCAATTTTACGTACTCGAGGACAACCTCAGGACACCGTCTGGCGTATCCTATATGCTTGAGAATCGCAAAATGATGATGCGATTATTTCCAGACTTATTCGGGCGCTTTCCAGTTGCACCCATTGATCACTATACCGACGTATTACTAGACAATCTGCGTGCGGTTGCGCCATCTAATAACGGGCAACCTACAGTTGTATTAATGTCACCTGGCGCATACAACAGCGCCTATTTTGAGCACGCATTTCTGGCGCAACAAATGGGTATCGAATTAGTCGAAGGGCAAGATTTATTCGTATCAAATAAATTTGTCTATATGCGCACCACACATGGCCCACAAAAAGTAGACGTCATCTATCGGCGCATTGACGACGACTTCTTAGACCCAGAAGCGTTCCGTCGCGACTCCGTCATTGGTGTGCCTGGTTTATTTGCCGCCTACTGCGCAGGCAATGTCACACTCGCAAACGCCATTGGCACCGGTATTGCTGACGACAAATCAACATACCTTTATGTGCCCGAGATGATTCGCTTTTACCTTGGCGAAGAACCTATCCTAAACAACGTCCCAACCTACCGACTGAGCATCGCAAGTGACTTAGCTTATGCACTAGCACACCTACCCGAACTGGTTGTTAAAGAAGTGCAGGGCTCTGGCGGTTATGGGATGTTAGTGGGCCCAACCTCCACAGCGGCACAAATTGCCGACTTCCGTGAGCGGATTCTTGCCAATCCGAGCAAATATATTGCTCAGCCCACCCTATCACTGTCGACTTGTCCAACTTTTTTAAATAATCAACTCGTGCCCAGGCATGTAGACTTACGACCCTATGTTTTATCGGGACGCGAGACCACACTCGTACCAGGCGGACTCACACGGGTCGCGTTAACAGAAGGCTCGCTTGTGGTGAATTCATCACAAGGCGGTGGCACCAAAGATACTTGGATACTGGAGGGAACCTCATGTTAAGTCGCCATGCTAATAATCTGTATTGGATGTCTAGGCAAATTGAGCGAGCTGAAAATACAGCGCGCCTGCTAGACATTACCCATCAAATGTCTCTACTACCCTATCGAGTCATTGATGCAGCACAATCATGGGCAGAACCGTGGGCGCTGCCCTTAGTCATTAACGGCCTGGCAAGTGATTTTTACAAAAAACACTCCAGCGCTCCCAACGCAGATTCAGTATTGCGTTTCATGATTATTGACCACACCAACCCATCTAGCATTTATTCATTAGTTCAAGCAGCGCGCGAGAATGGCCGTAGCATGCGTGGCGTGATGACTACTGAAATGTACGAAGATCTAAACACACTATGGTTGGAGTTAAGTAGCCGCTGTCAATACGCTCTGAACAACGATGGCCTTAACGATTTGTTTGAATGGATCAAAACTCGTTCACATCAGTTCAGAGGCGTAACCTTTGGTACTATGCTTAGAGATGAAGCGCATCAATTCATACAACTGGGCGCCTACATGGAACGCGCCGACAACACCGCTAGACTATTAGATGTTAAATATCACACGTTATTGCCCAGCACTGCTGAGATTGGTGGCGCGGTGGACTATTACCAATGGAGTGCACTACTGAGATCAGTAAGCGCTCTGAGTTCGTATCGTAGGATTTATCGCGACGTCATCATTCCCATCCGAGTCTCCGAATTACTCATTCTACGACCAGATCTACCACGCTCACTCCATGCCTGCATGAACACCATATATGAAATTTTGAGTCAGTTATGCACTGACGAGAAAAAAGAGGCTGAGCGCATCGCAGGCGAAATGCACGCTCAACTCCACTATGGTCAGATTGATCAGATCATTAGTGATGGACTACATGAATATCTACTATCTTTCTTGAAAAAACTCTACACCTTACATGATGAAATCAACCAACACTTCTTAGCGCCAAACACAAATTATGCTGATAACAGCTTATTTTTGCATCAACGCCTGCCAAGAGCAGCGTAATTTTATAAACTACAAAAAAATATTGCATATTTTTAATGCCTGTCAAGCTGATGGCTTTGCGTAGCTGAAATCAGCTACAATTTAAAAATATGTATAAAATTTTTATTAATAAATCAATTAATTAATTAATATGACTTACTGCGTTGCGATTACACTTAAAACAGGAATGGTTTTTGCCTCAGATTCACGCACCAATGCCGGGGTTGACCATGTCTCCAGCTACAAAAAGATGCGCGTATTCTCTAAAAGCGGAGATCGACTTATTGTCATTTTAAGCTCGGGCAATTTATCGGTCACTCAAAATGTCATTAACTTACTGGAAGAAGATCAACGAGATACTCCACAAAAACGTACGTTATACGATGCGCGGTCAATGTATGAAGTGGCAGAAATGGTTGGTAGTGCCTTGCGCGATGTGCGCCGGCGCGACGGCCCGTATTTGGAACAATCCAATGTGGATAGCAGCGCTTCATTTATTGTTGGTGGTCAAATCGCCGGTAATAGACAACGACTATTCCATATCTATAACGAAGGCAACTTTATTGAATCAACCCCTGAAACTAATTACTTTCAAATTGGCGAAAGCAAATACGGCAAACCAGTGATTGATCGCGTGATCACCACTGAAAGCAACATACTAGAGGCTACTAAATGCATGCTGGTCTCGTTCGACTCCACAATGCGCAGTAATATTTCTGTAGGGCTGCCGATTGATCTCCTAATCTATCGCACAGACACACTGGAGGTTGCACTGCAACATCAAATCAATGAAACTGACCCCTATTTCAATATACTGCATCAACGCTGGGGCTCTGGCTTGCGCAAAGTCTTTAGCGAACTCCCAAACCCTGATTGGGAAGTGGGCCTTCGATCGCAGTAGTGAATCTTTTGCTTATTCTGCTCTTCATTCTCATCCCGCCCATCATGGGCGTGATATATTCGCCCTGCATTTAGGCGCCGCGCACCCAGTCACAGAGGCCCTTTGTTGAGCACATGCATTGAACTCGCGCACCAAACTTGCTATCAATATGATCGCGCTGTGCAGCTATCGCCACATGAAATCAGACTCAAACCTGCACCACACTGCCGCACTCCTATTCAGTCCTATGCTCTACACATAGAACCCATTGCGCAATCCATACATTGGCAACAAGATATCTTTAGCAACTACATTGCGCGCTGTATATTTTCTCAAGCGGTTCCAGCATTAACGATTACAGTCAAACTCATTGCAGATTTAACCGCGTACAATCCATTTGATTTCTTTATTGAACCCTACGCGCTTCAATATCCGTTCACCTATTCTGATGCTTTGATACGAGATCTCACACCGTATTTACATCAAGAGCCTGCCGGCTTATTCATGACGCAATTTCTAGATCAAATTCAGCAACCCGTGGAACATACTGGCTCCAACCGTGCAATGAGTACTGTAGATTTTTTGGTGTGTGTCAATACCCAACTACATCGTGACATCAACTATGTTCAACGGATGGCACCTGGCGTTCAGAGCTGCGAAGAAACCCTACGCGCTCGCACTGGCTCTTGCCGAGACAGCAGCTGGTTGCTGGTTCAGCTGTTACGGCACTGTGGTATTGCAGCGCGCTTTGTCTCCGGCTATCTGATTCAGTTAAAACCGGATCACACGCCTTTGACTAGACCAACAGGCCCGCTATCCGACTCTGTAGATCTCCATGCTTGGGCTGAAGCTTACATCCCTGGCGCAGGGTGGATTGGCTTAGATCCGACATCAGGCCTGCTCACCGCCGAGGGCCATATACCCTTGGCAGCCACACCATCACCTAGTAGTGCCGCTGCGGTGAGTGGCAGCACAGGACTATGCGCATCAACTCTAGATGCTCACATGCAGGTGCAGCGCATCGCATAAAAGCCAGCACCCTCAAGCCTACTCCTAAAACGCTTGAGAAGATCGTATTAACTGACTACCGCGCTCCGCGATCATTAAGGTGGGCGCATTGGTATTGCCCGAGGTGATGGTGGGCATCACAGAGGCATCAACGACACGCAACCCAGTCACACCCTTGACTCTTAATTGAGGGTCAACCACTGCGGTAGGATCGTTGGCCTGACCCATCTTACAAGTGCCAACCGGATGAAAAATAGTGGTGCCGATTTGTCCTGCCGCCTCTATTAACGACTCCATACTCTGAAACGACAAACCAGGCATAAATTCCCGAGGTGCAAAAGGTGCCAGTGCATGCGATTGACTGACCATTTGGCGTGTCCAACGCATAGCGCGAACCGCCACTTGACGATCATAATCAGTGCTTAAATATCCAGGAGCAATTGCCGGCTGCACGCGTGGATCTAGCGAAGTAATGCACAACTGGCCCCGAGAACTCGGTCGCAAGTGACAAACGCTCGCGGTAAATGCCGGAAATGCATGTGGGGGCTCACCAAAACGATCCAAGGAAATCGGTTGCACATGAAACTCTAGATCCGGCGTCTGGAGATTAGGGTCAGATTTCACAAACGCCCCTAACTGCGACGGTGGCATGGTCAAGGGGCCGCGCCGCCAGATTGCATACTCCAAGGCCATCTTGATTTTTGCAGGCCATGATCTCAGCATGGTATTGAGTGTGCGTGCATATTGAATACGAAATGCCATACGCAATTGCAAATGGTCTTGTAAATTAAGTCCCACCGGGGAATCCTGAAGAACGGTAATGCCGTGTTGCCGTAGTAATGGCACAGGGCCAATTCCAGACAGTTGTAACAATTGCGGACTACCAATCGCCCCTGCCGCCAAGATCACCTCACGCCGAGCGAATGCACTACACATCTGCCCATCATGCGAGTAGCGTACTCCGCTCGCACGTCGCTGCTCAAACAATACTTGATGCGCATGTGCATCAGTGATGATCTGTAAATTGGAGCGTTTCTCAACCGGCTTGAGAAACGCTCGTGCCGCACTCCAACGCAAACCCGCTTTCTGTGTGACATCAAAACGACAAACACCAGCATTATCGCCACCATTGAAATCAGTAGTGGACTGGACCCCTGACTCGAGCATTGCCTCGCGCACCGCATCTAGAATATCCCACTCTACACGGGGCTGCTCGATTCGCAACTCGCCGCCTGCACCATGCGCTGGTGACGCGCCACCCCAGTAGTCCTCCATCCCCTTAAAGACTGGCAGCACTTCAGCCCACGACCACCGCGAGTCAGCGGTATAGCTTGCCCAAGCATCGTAGTCTTGAGCCTGACCGCGCAAATAGAGCATCGCGTTAATCGACGACGACCCCCCCAACACACGCCCCCGCGGGTAGGCAATCGCTCGGCCATTCAATCCGGCTTCGGGTTCGGTCTGATAACACCAATCGGTTCGCGGATTGCCAATGCAGTATAAATATCCGACCGGAATATGTATCCAGATCCAGTCGTCTCGTCCACCCGCTTCTAACAATAATACTGTAACAGTGGGGTCAGCAGAGAGCCGGTTAGCTAACACACAACCAGCGCTACCCCCGCCTACAATCACATAGTCGTAAGTGCCACCTGTTATAGATGAAAACGCACTCATAATGTAGCGCCGTGCCAAGTGCTAATGGCTTTAATGCAACTGCTCTTGACACAGCCCATAGCGCTCTAAGCTCGCACCAGTTTCTGCACACACCAATTCAAAGAGTCGGCCACATAAATATTATCCTCGGCATCCAAGGCCAAGTAATGCGCCTCGCCATATCGATTCGGTCCTTTACCCTGCTCACCAGTTGCGCCCAGCACATTCAAGTCCAGGTCCAACTTCATGATTTTTCCGGCATGGCCGTGTGCCATCATAATATGCTGCTGATCGCTGCATAGACACAAGCCACAGGGAGTACCAGGGTGACGTTGCTCGCGCAAATAGCGACCATCAGCATCAAACACCTGAATACGCTGATTGGAGCGATCTGCGATATACACCAATCCACTACGGTCGGTAATCACAGAATGCGGCTGATTAAACTCACCGGGGCCAGAGCCCTCTCCACCCCAAGTCGCCATAAATTGCCCCTCAGCATCAAACTTCATAACCCGCGACTCGCCCTTACCATGACCTTGTGCCACGTAGATCTCACCACGCGGGCCGAAACCCACATCATTTGGTTCGTTGAAACACCGCAAGTGCCCCGCTTGATGCCAGTCCGCTGCACGCCCACGCACCCCCAAGACCATCTGAATCCGTCCTTCGGGGTTCATTTTGACAACAATATGCGAAACAGTATCGGTTGCCCAAATATTGCCCTGTGGGTCTAGCCGCAAGCCATGCGGATTTTCAAAAATACCCTGCCCTAAAGTGCGCAAATAATCACCATTGACATTAAATTCCATCAAAGCATGCTCACTCCGATTAAAGACCAAAATATTGCCATTGCTACGCACAGCCACACCTGAGCAAGGACCAAAATTCAAACCCTCGGGCAACTTAAAAATATCCGGAACTACGCGATAACCTAAATCCGGAACCACTAAACCCGCAGCGATAGTGGATGTCGATGACATAACAATCTCCCTAAATAAAAATAAAACTCGGTTCGAACTCACCTAGCCATCTTATGTTTTTGGGCAGGCAACAGCCGGTCATTGTAACGGTCTCTGACGTGAAATCGCAGACGACTACACACCACCCTAAAATATATAAATTATCTAATTAAATCAGTAATTTACATAAATTAATGGTCGCCACAATGTGTACGCTTAACCAGTCCCCATATCAGTCATCATCAAGCCCTACAGAATCGAGCCGAATTGTCGCGCTGAGCTTCGCTATAATTGGGGTCAATAGCGTCAAAAAAGCCACGCGCATCACAATCCAATCTCGCCATTTTTATCAATACATTTCACACTGGAGCAGGCTTTGACTACATCCCAAACGGCTATTCCCTGCGTCATTATGCGCGGCGGCACTTCTCGCGGGCCATTTCTATTACGCAAAGACTTACCAGCAGATACCGCCACGCGAGACGCGGTGCTACTCGCCATCATGGGCTCTCCTCATGGCTACCAAGTAGACGGGATTGGCGGCGCTAACCCGCTCACCAGTAAAGTCGCCATGATCAGCCCCTCGATACGAGAGGACGCTGACGTTGATTTTCTGTTTGCCCAAGTACTGATTGATGAAAAAATTGTAGATACCAAACCCAATTGCGGCAATATACTGATTGCTGTTGGCCCCTTTGCCATCGAGTCTGGCATCGTACTTGCAACTCATCCAGAAACCACAGTGCGGGTATACAACGTCAATACCGATGCGGTAGTTGAACAAATCGTTCAAACCCCCAATGGCGTAGTCACTTACCAAGGCGATGTCGCGATTGATGGTGTACCCGGCACTGCGGCACCGGTCAAAGTAAACTTCAAATCAACTATTGGTTCTGTCACCGGCAAGTTACTACCAACAGGCAAACCCTTAGATATCATTGATGGCATTGAAGTCAGTTGCGTTGATGTCGCTATGCCTATGATCCTCATGCGCGCCAGTGACTTTGGCAAAACCGGCTACGAAACTGCCACGGAACTCGATGCCGATCAGGCACTGTTTGAAAAAATGGAATCCATCAGACGCAAAGCCGGTCTACTGATGGGACTCGGTGACGTCTCGAACATGGTCGTGCCTAAAATCGGCTTGCTCTCGCCTGCACGCGAGGGTGGCACCATCACCTCGCGCTACTTCGTACCCACCACTTGCCACCGTGCCCATGCGGTCACAGGCACAGTCTGTGTGGCCTCAGCACTCGCCATCCCAGGCACAGTAGCGGCTACAATTGCCCAACTGCCCCCCGCCCCCCAAGGAGCAATTCTCATCGAACACCCCTCAGGCAAGATTGCCATCGATTTAGACGCCGACTTTGTTAACGGCAAACAAGACTTAAGGCGCGCTGCATTAATCCGCACTGCACGTCGCGTGTTTGAAGGTAATACCCTGATTCCAAAAAGTATTTGGACTGGGCACTAAGCACTAAACAGGATACGACAAGTGGCTATTGCAATACTCGGTGGTGGTTGGTCAGGCCTTGCGGCGGCAAGTATGCTCGCCGACCAAGGTCTACCGGTGACTGTATTTGAGGCAGGTTCAGTGCTCGGTGGTCGCGCCCGCCGTGTCACGATTGAGAATACCGCGCTAGACAACGGGCTCCATGTATTACTTGGCGCTTATACCGAAACCTTGCGCCAAATCCGCATGGTTAACCCTCTCGCTAATCAACACTTACTGCAACAACCCTTAAATTGGCACATTGCCCCCGACGTGCAGCTACGTTTATCAGAGCACCGCGCACCCTTTAATTTGCTCTGGGGTCTGCTTGGTGCCCAAGGCTTTAGCCTGAGCGACAAATTAGCGGCAGCAAAATGGCTCTATCACTTACGCAAGACGGCGTTCCGACTGCCCCAAGACGAAACCGTTGGCACGCTATTAACCCGATTCAATCAACCAGCCAATCTAATAGCCAAGCTGTGGGCGCCCTTGTGTCTTGCAGCACTGAATACGCCAATTGAAAGAGCCTCTGCCCAGGTATTTCTGCAAGTGCTGCACGATAGCCTTGGTGCCGATCATCAAGCAAGCAATATCATTCTAGCCCGCACTGATTTAAGCGCACTCTACCCAGAGCCTGCAGCCGCTTACATCACCGCTCGTGGCGGCAAGATTCATTGCAATCAAAGCGTCACACACGTTACAACTACTACACAAGGCTATGCAGTTCATCTCAAAGATTCGGTCGAACAATTCAGCCATGTCATCTGTGCAGTCTCGCCGCATCATGCAGCAAAACTCATGCGCGAGATCCCTGCTCTGCAAGGCACCGTGCGTCAAATCAACGCACTACAATACGAACCCATACACTCCATTTATCTGCAGTTTGACAGCAAGGTAAAACTACCCACAATCATGCTCGGACTGGACAACAGTCCTGCCCAGTGGGTGTTTGACCGTGGCTACATTAGCGGCCAAGACGGCTTAATCGGTGCAGTAATCAGCGCTTCACATGCCCAACGTGGCATACTTCACGACGACTTAGCCCAACAGATCTGCAGCGACTTGCGCACACACATTGGCACACTACCTGCCTTACGTTGGCATCAAGTCATTGCAGAAAAACGGGCCACTTTTAGCTGCACTCCAAGACTAGAGCGCCCCTCCTCGTCCACGGCCAGCAAACGCTTCTACCTCGCAGGCGACTACACCGCGGGCATTTACCCCGCCACCTTAGAAGGCGCTGTTCGCAGCGGCATCCTATGTGCCTATGCCATCTTGGATGAATAAGCTGGCGATAGCGTTATAATTCCACCATCTTAGATAAAGGAGTGAACCGTGTCAGATCGTGAAGCCATGGAATATGATGTCGTCATCGTCGGCGCAGGTCCTGCCGGACTCAGCGCTGCCATCCGTCTCAAACAACTCGCCGCCGAACAAAACCGCGAGGTTAATGTCTGCGTTCTAGAGAAGGCCTCCGAGGTTGGCGGCCATATCTTGTCTGGTGCCGTGATGGACCCGCGAGCCATTACCGAGCTCTTCCCAGATTGGCAAGCGCTCGATGCGCCTCTGAATGCGCCGGTCACAGAAGACCGATTCTTATTTCTAACCGAATCCAGCTCCTACCAAGTGCCCACCATGCTACTTCCGGGCTGCTTCCAGAATCATGGCAACTACGTAGTGAGTCTGGCCAATGTCACGCGTTGGCTAGGACAACAAGCCGAAGCTCTAGGCGTGGAGATTTTTCCTGGCTTCGCTGCCGCCGAAATTCTCTACGATGAGGCCGGACAAGTGAAAGGCGTGGCAACTGGGGACATGGGTATTGGTCGCGATGGCCAACCCACTGACGCCCACCAACGCGGCATGGAGCTCCATGCCCGCTACACTTTCTTTGCAGAAGGCTGTCGCGGCCATCTGGGTAAACAACTCGAGCAACGCTTTCACTTACGCGACGGTGCAGACCCACAAGTGTATGGCATCGGACTCAAAGAGCTGTGGGAGATCAAACCCGAAAAACACCAATCTGGTCTAGTCATTCACACTGCCGGTTGGCCGCTCCAAAGTGACACTTATGGTGGCTCGTTCTGTTATCACCTAGAAGACAATATGGTGGCGATTGGATTTGTGGTCGGACTAGCCTATAGCAACCCCTATCTCAGTCCATACGAAGAATTCCAACGCTACAAAACACACCCTGCGATACGTCACTTTCTCGAAGGTGGCAAACGCATTGCTTATGGCGCGCGCGCAATTTCCGCAGGTGGACTACAGTCCTTACCTAAACTGACCTTCCCTGGCGGTTGCCTCATTGGTGACGATGCTGGCTTTCTCAATGTGTCCCGCATCAAAGGTAGTCACGCTGCCATCAAATCGGGCATGCTAGCGGCCGAGGCTGCATTCTCAGCCCTCAAAGAGAGCACACCTGCGCCAAACCTCAGCGCCTATCCTGAAGCCTTCCGTAGCAGCTGGCTACACGACGAATTACATCGTGCCCGCAACTTCAAACCGTGGATGAGCAAAGGGCTATTCACCGGTGCATTGATGGTGGGAATTGATCAAATTGTATTTCGCGGCAATGCGCCTTGGACACTCCATCACCATGGCCCTGATCACCAATCACTACGACCTAAGCAAGAGTGTCAACCCATTCAATATCCTAAGCCTGACGGTGTGATCAGTTTTGATCGCTTGTCCTCAGTCTTTATTTCCAATACTAACCACAACGAAGACCAGCCGATACACCTCACCTTGAAAGATGCAACGGTTCCAATCCAAGTGAACCTCGAACTCTACGACGCTCCAGAGCAACGCTATTGCCCTGCCGGTGTATATGAAATCGTACGGGATGACAATGGTGCCAATCCACGCTTACAAATTAATTCACAAAATTGCGTGCACTGCAAAACCTGTGACATTAAAGACCCCACGCAAAATATCGTATGGGTCACCCCCGAAGGGGGTGGCGGTCCCAACTACCCTAATATGTAACCAATAAAAACTAATAAATTCAATAAAGTAAATAAAATCAATAAGTTACATTAAAAATATTGAATCTACTCAACATGACTACGCGATCCTGCAGTGTCGCGTAGTTCACCAGCACCTCGACAGTAATAGCGTGACAATAACAAAGCGCGACTTTCCCAGAAGCTTCTGTATCACGCAGTAACAGACCAGCAAATACGGTCGCCATAAATAGATATATGAATATATAGATATATTGAAAGATAGGCTAACCAATATTCACTACACTGCGTATAGTGTTTTTTCAAAAGATTGTCCCACCTAACTAGGAGATATTTATGCGTCATATTCGTCCACTACACTTATTACGCACCACACTCATCGTATTGAGCGCAGCCTTCAGTCCGCTGACAGCTGCTGCGGATAACTACCCCAGTAAACCCATTCGGATTGTCGTTGGTCCTGCCGGTGGTGGTACTGATCTGGCCGCGCGCCTAATTGGAAAAAAAATGAAAGAACAATGGGGACAACCAGTTATTGTAGAAAATCGTGGTGGTGCGGGCGGCACTGTGGTGATGGAAATTGTCGCTAAATCGGCGCCCGACGGATATTCTCTAGTCTTGGTCTATGGCAGCTTTTTTATTGCGCCGTCGGTCTATGCCAATCTACGCTTTGATTCGATGAATGACTTCGCACCAGTTATCCAGTTATTTAATTCCCCTATCATGATCTCAGTGCATCCTGGGGTTGCCACCAGATCCCTCAAAGAATTAGTTGCACTTGCCAAATCCAAGCCCAATCAACTCACTTACGCCACACCTGGTGTTGGTAGCGGCTCGCATCTGGCCGGGGAGTTACTCAACCATATGTCTGGCATCAAATTAAACCATGTACCCTACAAAGGCACTGGCCCGGCAATGGTGGATACCTTAGGTGGCCACATCAACATCCTGATGACTGCAGTTCAAAACACCATACCGCACATCCGGTCAGGCAAACTCATCCCCATTGGCACGACTGCACTCAAACGTACCAGCGTATTACCCGATGTGCCCGCTATTGCCGAGAGCCTGCCTGGCTTCGAAGTGATCTCGGCCTACGGCTTACTCGCACCCGCAAAAACACCTAAAACAATTGTGAATAAACTCAATCAAGTAATTAACACCGCAATCCTTGATCCTGAATTTAAAAAGACCTTTGAACAAGACGGTGTAGAAATGATTGGCGGCAGTCCAGAGCGTTTCGAGAAAAATTTTAGTGCTTACATGAAACACTACGCGAATCTAGTGCAGATTGCTGGTATTAAGAAAGAATAATTAATCTAATTAATCAGCAGCTTTCTCGCGACTAGGCAGAATCAATAGCAGGTGGGCGCAAACGATACCAAGCGGCATAAATTGCAGGGACAGCCAAGATCGTGAGCACAGTCGCGACAATTAAACCCGCCATAATCGCCACCGCCATTGGTCCCCATAATACGCTACGCGTTAACGGGATCATCGCCAGTATCGCCGCCACTGCAGTTAATGTGATCGGACGAAAGCGTCGCACCGCAGCTTCACGCACCGCAATCCAAGCCG
>CAISJL010000060.1 GCA_903885665.1 uncultured beta proteobacterium
TGTAGAAGGATGAAAATTGGGCAACGCTCCAGGACGCAGGAGTTGAAGACTCAACTGCCTTGGATTTCTTGGCCTTAAATGCCATTTTGTTTTGCCCCTTGTTAACCGGTTTTGTAGTGCAGAGTCAGCCGTCGCAGCCTCTATTCACATCTACGAATTAGGTGGATATCTGTAGTGAGTAAAGGACAAATCGGACATTCTAGTAAGCCATCCCAATAACTCTCTGATTGAAGTTTAATTACATCATTGAGCGAGAATCAAATTCATTATCTACACTCAGAACATACCCGGTGTTACTAAATGCCAAAAGTGAAATATGAGGATTTGGTGAGGTGGCTAAATGATAGGTAGTAAGGCCATCTATTCTGCTCTAAAGCAGGGGGAATTTCGCACGGCACTAGCTCACCTTTCAGGAATAGTTTTTGGGATTTCAAAATTCTTGCCTCCAGCTTCAACTGTAGATTTTAGGAAAGCTGAACTCAAATCGGCTAAATCTGCCAATGAGTTTATCTCCTTGCTAATAACAAATCATCAAGAAATAGATTCTGCTCTTGAAGTGGCAAAAAAATTAGTTAACGTGAATCTGTCACAATCCACTGAAAAGTTAAACGAACCAGCACGCTGGAATTCAGGTGTAGAGCTGCAACATATTTTAACTGCCCTAATAATCTTAACAAAACCAAAAATTGTAGTTGAGACTGGGACTGCAAATGGTGCATCGGCTGCTGCCATTCTGGCTGGCCTTGAATATAACAAAGAAGGACACCTTTGGTCTTTCGATATTAAATTTGCCAATCCAGTTCTTATTGAAGAGCGACTTAAAAAACGCGTAACTTTCGTGAAGGTCAGTGGTGAAGAGAGCGAGTTAGCTAAGCAGCTTGCAGATATAAAACAAAATAACAAAGGTTTTAGCATATTTTTACATGATGCCGATCACTCATACCTAGGACAGCAATCTGATTATAGATTAGCGAAAAGTAATGGTTTTGATCTGATTCTCTCAGATGATATTGACGCTAGCTTAGCTTTTTGCGAGTTTGCTAATGCACAAGGTGTAACTCTCTATGACGCTCCGAAGTTTATTGGCGCAGTTAGAAACTCAGGCTTATGAAAATATTAGTAACAGGGGCAGCAGGTTTCATAGGAGGAAATCTGCTGGCAAAACTAAAGGAAACAGGGATTTCATCAATAGGTATCGATTCTTTTACGAATTACTACTCGCCAGACATGAAGGAGAAAAGAGTAAATCAACTTGGTATTTCAGAAATAGTTAAAACAGTTGATATAGGAAATGAAGATGAGTTGCGAAGAGTTTTTAAGGAGTTTAAGCCAACTCATGTTGTTCATTTGGCAGCTCAAGGTGGAGTACGGGCAAGTAAGGTGGATCCGAAGCCGTATCTTTTATCAAATCAGGTTGGTTTTCTAAATACGCTATTAATATCTGAGGAAATGGGTGTCGAAAAATTCATCTATGCAAGTAGTAGTAGTGTTTATGGAGAAGGTGTTAAGACTCCTTTTAAAGAGTCTGACCAGATATCAGCCCCCAAAAGTCTTTACGCCTTATCAAAGTTGTCTAATGAGTTAATTGCTAAACACTTTCCGGTGAAAAGTACGGAAAGAATTGGTTTGCGTTTATTCACAGTTTACGGGCCATGGGGTCGACCAGATATGGCTATCTATAGATTACTAGCCAGCTCACTTCTAAACACAAACTTTGAGCTAAGCGCTGGACAAGACTTGAAGAGAGATTTTACTTTTGTAGATGATGTTTCAAAAGTTGTATTGGATATTTCATCAAGTAGTGATAAAGATCTTTCTTCAAATATATTTAATGTGGCTGGGGGCAAGCCTTACACGATTAAGGAATTACTTAAAACTATGGAAGATTTAGGAATACACATTAAAGTTAATCAAAAACCACAGGATGAACTTGATCTTAACCTAACTCACGCCTCAACCGATAAGATCCAGAAGTTTGGAATATCTGTACCTGAAACCACACTAAAGAGTGGCATTGAACAAACTTGGAGCTGGATAAATTCACAAAGCAAAAATGACATAAGTAAGTGGTTGGCAAGTAGTGTCTAA
>CAISJL010000061.1 GCA_903885665.1 uncultured beta proteobacterium
CTGTGGCGTGAGGGTGGGTGTATTCCATCCATTTGACGACTTCAACTTATTTGGCCGACGAGGCCCCGAAGGTTGCCATGGCGAGTATCAGTACAAATTTAAATGCAGCGATTGCTCAAGCATCGCTCAAGACCAATGCCCGTGAATTAACTGCATCGATGCAGCAATTGTCGACTGGGCTGCGGATCAATTCGGCCAAAGATGATGCGACTGGCATCTCGATTACCACGATGATGACCACTCAAATTCGTGCCTTAGATCAATCGGTGCGCAACGCCAATGATGGGGTCGCTTTATTGCAAACCGCTGATGGTGCGACGGGTGAAATTAGTTTGATGTTGCAGCGCATGCGTGAGTTGGCGGTGCAGTCGATGACTGATACCAATACGGCTGAGAATCGTGGTTACTTAGATGTGGAGTTTCAACAGTTAAAGCAAGAAATTGTGCGGGTTGCTGACACGACCGAATGGAATGGTTTTTCGGTATTAAATGGCACGGCAGGGCGGCGGGTCGAGGATGCACCTGCGATGCGCGCAACTGCCAATGGCGTATTTAGTAGTAACTTATCATATTCTGTTGCAACCGCAACAAATACTGGGAAATCTGTCACTACTAACAATAGTGCTACTGACATTGCTAAGTCGGGCACTTTAAAATATTTGGGGAGCAATGCTGCAGAGCTGATCTTAAATGATGGATCAACAGTTCATTTAACTTGTAGTCAATCGGGTAATACACTGTCCTTTACAAATACTGCGTTGACTGATGGTAGTGGCACTGTGCAACTGACTGCAGCGACTGGTTGGGCGGTAAGTGACCAGCTATTAATTATGCGTAATAGCCCAACATTATCTGCGATGGGCGCGAATGATGTGCTGATTAATGGCAATGCTATTGCCGGATCGCAGACCAGTAATGATTCGCTTTCAACTTCCAATAGGGCTGCTAGTGCCATTGCAAAGGTTGCGGCATTTAATGCGGCAACCGGTGTCACTGGGGTTAGTGCTGTTGTCGGACGCACGGTATTAAGTGGCGCACCAATGACGGGTGAGGCAACTCAGCAGGGCGTCTCCAGCGGCACCATTACAATTAACGGAGTGACTACGGCCCCATTGACTACGGTTGCAGGCAATACGCGTGCGACTCGTACTGCGCTCGTTGATGTGATTAATGCCAAATCTACATTAACTGGTGTGGTTGCAGTCGATAGTGGTAATGATTTTTCGGGAATTCGTCTGGAAGCCGCTGATGGTCGAAATATTGATGTTGCATTTAATACTAATTCTACGGCCGCAGATTTTTCAGCGCGCACTGGCTTGCGCCAAGGTGTGCAAAGCGCCCCGTATTCATTACAAGCGCCGGTATATAACGCTAATGCACTGGTGGGTAATACGACTACGCACGTTGGCGAAGTGTTGATTCAAACAAATTCTGTAGGTGATATTACGCGTAGTGGATTGCAGATTGGTAATTACACCAATAATGAATCAGTATTAAGTGCGCAAGCGCGCGCTACGGTCACTACTGCTGGTGCGCAGGTGGATACCTTAGCAATAGCAAACAATGTCAATGTTGGTGATGTATATAAAGCTACAATTAATGGTCGCTCTGTCAGTTTCACGGCGACAGCAGCAACGACGGCAAACGTGCAAGCGGGTCTGCGCGCAGCGATTTCAGCTGACCCCGTGTTGGCAAGTATGGTTTCAACCCAAGCCAGTGGTTCAGCAGGTATTACCATGACTGCAGTGCGCCCAGGCAATGGTTTTGAGGTGTCGATTCGTAAGGTAACCATTGGCAGCACAGTTACGCAAAATGTGGCGGCTACGGCGACAACCAAGCAAAAAAATACCTTAAGCATTACTGGTCCTGTGCAAGTGGGTGATGTGTTTAAGATCACAATTTCAGGTCGCTCGATATCCTATACCGCAATGTCAAATACAGTGGCTGATGTGCGCGCTGGATTAACCACTGCGCTGAAAGCAGATCCGGTATTGGGTGCTGATTATAATTTTGGCGTGGGCACCAGCGTCGATCTTAACGAGCTAACAGTCACCGCTGCGAGCAATAACCAGCGGTTTGCTATGGGCATGACCCAAACTTTGGATGGTGCTACGGTTACAGTGACAACGCCTAATGCACCCGCTTTGGTGAAACCTTTGCAAGCCGGTGATTTAGTGATTAACGGTGTAGCTATTGGTGCGAGTGCTGCTGAGGATGATCCGTTCTCGAACGTAAACGTGACCAGTAGTTCGGCGGCTGCTAGCGCAATTGCGATTGCTGCTGCAATTAATCGACAAACAGATTCAACCGGTGTGAAAGCCACACCCAATACCGTAAGCAGTATAGGTGGTTTGACTGACACCTCAGGTGCAGCCACTGGTGTGCAAAGCTTATTCATTAACGGTGAAGAGGTTAAAGTTAATTTAATCTCCACGGATACCGCCAGTGCACGTCAAGATCGAGTCATTGCAGCGATTAATCTGCAATCACAAAGCACCGGGGTAGTTGCGAGTAAAAATGCGAGCACTTCTGGAGTGGTCTTAACTTCTGAAGACGGTCGCAATTTATCGGCTTGGTATAACGCAAGTATTACGGGCTTATCGGCATCGAGTTTTGGTTTATCCTCAACCGATGTTCTGGGGCTGGCTGATGCCACTCAAGAAAGTGTGGGTGCAAAAACCTTATATGCTTCCGTCAGTTTAACTACAGTACCTAATGATGGTGCGCCAGGCACTGAGCGGGCCTCTGGTTTGATTCATGTTACTGCAGGGGTCAATGGTTTTGCCGATGACTCAAACTTTAAAGCCCTGGGTTTTGTAGAAGGTACTTATGGTGGTCAGGCAGTAGGTGATATTGCTGTGCCTAAAGTCGGACGTTTGAGTTTTCAGATTGGCGGCAGCAGTGGTGAAGAGGTCGCGATCGATATGGTTGATTTGGGTCGGCATGGCACTATTACCGGTGCAATTACTGGTGACGTAGATGATACAGACCCGACGGTGCGGATTAATACGGTAGCTGGCGCGAATGATGTTTTAGGTTTGATTGATGCGGCTATTGAAAAAGTGAGTTCGGAGCGTGCCAAGTTTGGTAGTGTGATGAATCGCTTGAATAATGCAGTCGATAACCTGATGAATGTTTCGGCCAATTCGACCAGTGCGCGCAGTCAGATTCAAGATGCTGATTATGCAATTGCCTCTACACGTTTGGCGCGGGCGCAGATTATTCAGCAGGCAGCCACTGCTGTTCTAGCGCAAGCCAATATCAGCCAAGAGTCGGTATTAAAACTCTTGCAGTAAATCACTAATTAATCACTGATCAATCCATAATTTTTTCTGCTGATGAATACCGTAAATACCCCTAATGAGCGCCCACATTGCCAGCAATGTCAGCATTTTGGTGTGAGTTGGGAGCCGCGCATGCCGTATTTGTGTCGATTGTTCGGTTTTAAAAGTCGGCAGCTACCGTGCTTGGAAGTGCTGCGTAATGACGGTTGTTTGTGTCGGGGTTTTTTGAAAAAAACCATGAGTCAACCGGCACAGCAGGCCGCACCGGTAACGTCACAGCCTGCTGCCCCCTCAGGTATAGAGCGCTGGGTTTAAGAGGTGCTTTTCTTGGGATGCTTTGTAGATTGCATCAGCCGTCAAAGTTATGTCGTTTCTAGGCTGTTCAAAACTTTGACATATTATTTAAGTTATTGATTTTATTGAGATTACTATGTGGCTCGAAAATTGCTTAAGTACACCATCATCGACAGATTGTTATAAGGGTAAAACAGTGCACGCACGATTCGAAGCAAACAACCAAGTAGTCTCAGCGCTCTGGCTAGATGCCGCAGGTGTCCCAGAGTCATCTATGCTTGACAACTTACGTGCCGCTGGTCTGCAGCCTATGACTGCACCATCAGCCGGTGAGATTCGCTTAATTTCAAGCCGTACCCGCTTGGTTGTGGTGCGTCTTGATGATTCGATCTCACCATTACGCGAGGTGATTACGGCGATGCGCACATTAGGCACCCGCCTGCCAATTATTTGCCGTGTGGATACCGATCGCATGACTTTGGGCATCAAAGCCATGCAAGAGGGTGCAGGGCATGTGATGGCTAGTGATAACTGGTCTGTATCTGCTTGGCGCGAAGCTGTGGCTTTGTTAATTCCGGTGCAGTCTGAGCAACGTGCACCATTTGTGTTCGAAGATCCAGCCAGCCGTGAGTTGTTAGACTTGGCGCGTCGCGTGTCAAAAGCCGGTGTGACCACATTGCTGACTGGTCCAACCGGTGCTGGTAAAGAGGTGTTAGCACGTGTGTTGCATGAATCTTCAGCGCGTAGTAATGGACCGTTTGTGGGTTTAAATTGTGCAGCGCTACCAGAGAGCATGATTGAGGATATTTTGTTTGGTCATGAAAAGGGTGCGTTTACAGGCGCTACTCGTGAGTTAGCAGGTGTGTTTGAGCAAGCCAATGGCGGCACATTGTTTTTAGATGAAATTGCTGAAATACCATTCCCGCTACAGAGTAAATTGTTACGCGTGTTGCAAGAGCGTCAAGTTACACGCTTAGGGGCACAGTCAGCGATTCAAATTGATGTACGTTTGGTCGCAGCGACAAATTGTGATTTGCGTAGTGCCATGTTAGCGCGCACATTTAGAGAAGATTTGTATTTCCGGATCAGCACTTTCCGTTTGCGCGTGCCTGCTTTGGCAGAGCGTCCGGGTGACATTATGCCGCTGGCCCGCCATTTATTAGAGTTGTACGCTCAACCAACCCAGACCTTAGAAATTACACCCGAAGCAGAAGCTGCATTAATGGCCTATTCATGGCCAGGCAATGTGCGTGAGTTAGCTAATGTGATGCAGCGTGCCTTGGTGTTGTGCGATGGTGGTGTGATTGATGCGATGCATTTGTTGTTTGAAGAGTCGTTCCAAGTGCCGATGTCCGATGCGGCATTGCAATCAGCGCCGATCATCAGCGAAGTGGTTGTGGATACTTCGGCTATCGATGCAGATGCAGTAGAGGAAATTGAAGTGCCTGCAGGTTTGGGTGCGATGGTAAGAGATAGTGAGTATCGCGCTATCACTGCAGCATTGCGATGTAGTAGTAATCGAATTCAGGCGGCGCAGGCACTGGGTATTAGCCCACGCACATTGCGCTATAAGTTAGCACGTTTTAAAGACCAAGGGCTAAGCTTAGCCCATGACCGGGGATAAATCATGGTTGATCAAGTTCATATGGCAAATATTAATTCAATGCTAGATCAGATTCGGCAGTATGAAGTTCGCGCTAAAGGTGCGGATTTACTACCTGCAACAGATCCTGCCAGTACTAAGGTAGGCTTCTCTGGTTTGGTTAAGGGTGCTTTTGATGCGGTGAATGAGCAGCAACAAAAAGCTAAATCGATGTCAGTCGCCTATGAGCAAGGTGAGGATATTCCCTTGACGGATGTGGTGTTGCAAATGCAAAAAGCGTCGGTAGCATTTGAGGCTACGCTACAGATTCGTAATAAAGTGATTAAGGCATATGAAGATATTCGTAATATGCCGGTGTAATTGATAAGTATTCATAAGTATTCATAAGTATCCATTAGTATTCATTCATTACGTTATAGAACTAACTTAGTATTCAAAGGAATTGAACATGGCAGCTGCTCTACAAACCGCACAGAATACCGTTATGGGACAAGCTACCCCTGGCATGGAGTCGGGCGCGCTGACCGCTGGTGTTACCCAAGCCAATATGGCAGTTGCTGCTAATGGCGCAGCTGGTGCAGCATCGGTGGCGTATCCTGCAGCTGGCGGCCCCATGGCGATGTCTGGTCTACAGGCTGTGTTCAAGCAAGAGGCAGTGCGCAAGGCATTGCCAGCGATTATTGTGTTACTGACTTTAGTGCTGTTTGGTTCGATTTATGCGTGGATGCAAGAAACCCCGTATCGTCCGTTATTTCCAGGGATGGCTGAATCGGATCAGCAAGCGGCGATGGAAGTTTTAAAAGCAGCTAACATGAAACCACAACTAGATCCAACCAGTGGTCAGTTAACCGTGCCTTCAGGTCGTTATCATGAAGCGCGTATCTTATTGGCAGGCCAAGGTTTGCCAAAAGCGCAATCGCGCGGTGTGCTCGATAGTTTAAAAGATCAATCGGCAATGACCAGTAGCCAGTTTATGGAACAAGCGCGTTATTCAGCCGCGATTGAGCAAGAGTTAGCAAAAAGTATTGCGCAAATTGGTTCGATTCAAAGTGCGCGTGTGCATTTGGCACAAATCAAACAAAGTGCATTTGTGCGTGAACGCACACCGGTTAAGGCGTCTGTAGTGGTGGTGCCTTACGGTGGCCGTGCGATATCAGCCAATCAGGTGCAGGCCATTGTGCATTTAGTGGCATCCAGCATCCCTTATTTGTCGACTGATGATGTGTCGGTTGTAGATAACGTGGGTAATTTACTGACCCGCAATCCAACTGAATCACTATTAGGATTGACTGCGGCACAGGTTACTCACAAGCAACAAGTTGAGGAAACATATCGTAACAGGATCATACAGCTGTTAGAGCCAGTGGTGGGTGAGGGTAATGTGCGCTCACAAGTGTCTTTAGAGATGAACTTCACGCAAGTAGAGACCACCTCTGAGGATTTTGATGTACGTAAAGAAGGTGCAAAAACACGTTCTGAGATGCTGTCTGAAGAGCGTTCTACATCCGCCCCTGAGGCCGGAGGTGTTCCTGGTGCGTTATCCAATGCGCCCCCTGCAGATGCAGCAGCGACCACTGATACCAAAAGCGCTGATGAAAGCAAGGGCAAAGACAGCAAGGGTCAGTTAAATACTAAAACCACACGTAATTATGAGTTGGATAAGACCATTCGCCATGTGAAGAGTCCAATGGGAATGATTGAGCGTGTTTCAGTGGCTGTCGTCATTAAAGATCGCGTGGCTCCGGTTTCCAGTGAAAAAGAATCAGATAAAGGTGCAGGTAAGGGTGGTAAGGGTGCGCCTGCTGCAGATGCTGGTGGTTATAGCAAAGAAGAAATTGAGCGCTTACAGTCTTTGGTGAAAAGTGCTGTTGGCTTTAGTGATGATCGCAACGATACCGTGACGATTATTCCGGCAAAATTTGAATTGCCAGCAGCTGATGGCTCCGCAATTCGTTGGTATGAAAATGATATGGTAGTCAGCAGTATTAAGGTTGGATTGGCGACTGCGGTATTAATTGTGATCTTGATTACTGTTGTGCGCCCATTAGTTAAATCGTATTTGCCACAACCAGCGATTGCGCCAGAGATCTTGGCCTTGGCACAGCAACAACACTCTGCACTAGAGGCTTCTGCCGCTGCGGGTCCGGCAGGTGTTGGTGGTGGGGGCAGCGGTGAAGGTGCTGAGGGTCTGGAAGGTGCGCAAGCCGGTGAGGATGGTATGGCCATGGCTGAGGGTGAATCTTTAGAGCAATTTAAAGAGCGCTTGAAGAAATCAGCAGCCCCTAAAAAGTCCTCTATTTCCTCGGATATGCTTGATACTGCAAACACTTACGATGATAAGGTTGCTCTGGTGAGGATGCTGGTGCAAGAGGACTCCGGCCGGGTTGCGAATGTTTTGAAAAACATGTTGCGTGCCTAAGGCATTGCTGATTGATCATGGATGATTTGATTGTAGGCATGTCCAAGTTAGCAATGGTGGGCGTGATGCTTCTGGTAGTGATTTTGGTGATATTGCGTCCGGCTAGGCGTACGGCACCGATAACATCAATGGCTTATTTGCCGCGAACACAAGGGCTGGATGCATTAGGGCAAAGGTCAATGGAGCAAGGTGCATCAGAGACGAATGCGTTGGAGAACAGTGCAGTGGGTCAGCTGGATACCAAACGGGATGCCTTAGCCTTGAGTGGTGGTAATGGTCAGTCTCTAGCGTTGATCGAAGGAGGCTCGGCTGATACTAATGATGCCGCTGTAGGTGAGGCAGCAGGTGAAGAGCAGTCATTAGAAGCGTTTAAAGAAAAGCTGAAACAGGCGGCGCCTAAGAAAAAAACTGCAATTTCAGCAGAAATGCTAGACACATCATCAAGTTATGATGATAAGGTAGCGATGGTTCGTATGTTAATATCTGAAGATTCGGGCAGAGTTGCGAGTGTAATCAAAGGTATGATGAAAAGTAATGGAGTGAAATAAGGATCATGGCTCAAAATAATGCAGCTGAGGCGGGGCTAGAGCCGCCAGCAATGAGCGAAAAGCTCAAACAAGAACTCGATCAACTCACTCGAATACAGCGTGCCGCGGTATTAATGTTGCTATTGGGTGAGCAAGAAGCCGCAAATATTATTCAGTATTTAGATCCTAAAGAAGTGCAACCGCTGGGTGCCGCAATGGTCTCCGTTGCCGATATTTCGCAAGAGGCTATTAATCATGTGTTGGATGAATTTCTCCAAACTATTAAACAACAAACGTATTTAGGTTTAGGTGTTGAAGACTACGTAGAGACAGTATTGAAGCGTGCCTTGGGCGCAGATAAGGCCGCTTCAGTTTTAGGGAGAATTTTGCCAGGTTCTTCCAGCAAAGGCTTGGAAGTGTTGCGTTGGATGGATGCGCGCGGTATTGCAGATATGGTGCGTGAAGAGCATCCGCAGGTGATAGCAATTATCTTATCCGTTTTAGAGTCCATGGTGGCTGCTGATGTATTGAATTATTTAGATGCAGAGATTCGCCCCGAGATTATCCAGCGCATTGCGACCTTGGATACAGTCACACCGGCTGCGATGAAAGAGCTAGAAGTCATCATGAGTAAACAGTTCTCTTCGAGCTCATCGAGCGCATCGTCTAACTTGGGTGGTGTGAAGGTTGCGGCTGATATTTTAAACTTTACTAAAACCACACCATTGGCTGGCATTATGAAGTCGGTGACTCAGTCGGATGGTGATTTAGCACTAAAAATTCAAGATAATATGTTCACCTTTGCTAACTTGGTGGGCTGTGATAACCGTAGTATTCAGGTCATTATGCGTGCCGTAGAGCCCGATTTGTTGATGGTGGCCTTAAAGGGTGCGGATCAAGGTGTGCGTGCTAAGTTCTTTGATAATATGTCAACTCGTGCCCGTTCCATGTTTATCGATGATATGGAAGCGAAAGGCCCGATGCGCTTGGCCGATGTTGAAGAAGGCCAGAAGCAAGTGATTCGGATTGCCCGTAAGTTGTCGGATACTGGCGAGATTATGTTAGCTGGTGGTGGTGACGATTTTGTCTAATTCTTCATCTCACGCACCCAATTCTGCTGCGGCAGCTCGGTTTCATACGCTGCCCATCGAGGAGAGTGCTAAGATCGTTCGCCCCTTTGTTGAGATTTGGAATGCGGTCGATGTAGTGAATAAACCATTTCATGCCAGTCAGTGGGATGGTCAATCGCCAGTGCCTGCGCATGAAGGGACTTCATCGGAAGTCGCTACCCATGTGCAAGAGCTCGTTGATGATGCTGCTATAGCAGATGATGTTGCTGTTGACGCTGCAAGTGATAGTCAAGATGTTGTTGCTGCCGACTCTGTTATTGATACAGCGATCGATACTGCAGTTACTGTGACTGAAGTTGTAGCGGATGAATCGCATCAATTGGCGCTGCAAGCGCAATGGGATGCTGGTTATGAAGAGGGTTTGGCTAAAGCGCGTGCTGAGCATGCAATAGCGATTAAAGAAGAACACCAGCAACTCAATGCGTTAATGCAATCAATTAATGACGCTTTGAGCAATACGCCACAATTATTTGCCGGTTTTGAGCGACTAGCGCTACATATGGCCAAGCAATTGGTGCGTGGTGAGTTATCATTATCAGGAGATGCGATTCGTAGACTCATTGCGGGTTGCTTAGTCGATATTGAAAATAAAGTAGCATTGACGGTATTTTTAAACCCAGAGGACTTGGATAAATATCGTATATTGAATGAAGGTTTGCCGAAAGGGGCAAGCATTGCTCCGGATGCGGCTCTCAGTCGTGGCAGCGTGCGCGTTGCAATGGCTGATGGTGCAATAGAAGATTTAATAGAGCATCGACTCGAGTCACTCGCCCAGTCTTTACTCGGAAGCTCTGCAGAGCAGTTGGGTGTGTTGGGTGGTGCACAGTCGATTGCGGGGATGTCTGGTTTAGGACAGTCTAGTCATCTTGCACATCCGGTAAGTCCGTCGTTTGTCAGCCAACGTCATCATGATCAGGGTAGTGTGAATTCACATGCTAACACTGTGCATGCTGATGTTGAAGATCTTGCTGATCGCGCAGATTCACGTTTTGCAATCAGTGACGTGGATGACTTTACGGTATTGCCACCAATTGGTAGTGGGGATGATTATCCGAGCGCGCCTGCAGAGGATTCCATCCGGCATTACGATGGGCTTTGATTTTACTCACGATGTAGATCGCGCCATACGCCGCACCCGTATTGGGGAGCCTGTGCGTAGCGGTCGACTCTTGCGTATGGTCGGATTGACCTTGGAGGCCAAAGGGATACAAGCGCCGATTGGTGCGCATTGTATTGTTGAAGGTGCTGAAGGTATCCGAGTTGAAGCTGAAGTCGTGGGCTTTAATGACAAGACCACATTTTTAATGCCCTTTAGTGCCTCTACAGGTATTGCACCTGGTGCGATTGTGCGTGTGGTGAGCATGACGCCTAAGGCGCGTTTGGGTGTAGAGTTATTGGGGCGCGTGATTGATGCGCGAGGCCATCCTCTAGATGGTCGCCCACTGCCCGAATGTAATGATGAATTAAGTCTGCAGGGTTTGGAGTTAAATCCATTAGAGCGCGGCCCAATTGATCAGGTCTTAGATGTTGGTGTGCGGTCTATCAATGCTATTTTGACTATGGGTCGTGGTCAGCGTGTGGGTTTGATTGCTGGATCGGGCGTGGGCAAGAGTGTGCTACTCGGGATGCTGACGCGCTACACCAAGGTTGATGTCGTGGTCATTGGTTTGATTGGTGAGCGTGGTCGCGAAGTCAATGAGTTTATTAAAGAGTCCCTAGGGGCTGAAGGTCTGGCCCGTTCCGTAGTGGTAGCAGCACCTGCGAATGTACCGCCAGTTTTGCGGTTACGGGCAGCGCACTTGTCACATCTGATTGCAGAATATTTTCGTGATCAAGGCTTAAACGTGCTTTTAATCATTGATAGTTTGACTCGCGTGGCGCATGCGCAGCGCGAAATCGGTTTAGCCGTTGGTGAGCCACCCACCTCTAAAGGGTATCCGCCATCGGTATTTGCTTTGCTCCCCAATTTAATTGAGCGTGCAGGTGTAGGGCGTAATGGTGTGGGTTCGATCACTGCGATCTATACGGTGCTGATGGAAAACGATGATCGTTCAGACCCTATTGTGGATATTGCTCGTGCATCTTTAGACGGTCAGGTGATGTTGTCCCGAGACTTAGCAGATGCCGCGCATTATCCCGCCATTGATTTGACTGGCTCGATATCACGGGTGATGCAATCTATTGTGCCCGCCGACCGTTTACAAGCCGCTAATCGCTTGCGCCGATTGTGGAGCGTGTATCAGCAAAATCGTGATTTAATTCAAGCTGGTGCTTATCAAATGGGCGCCAATAGCGAGCTTGACGAGGCAATTAGTCGTCGTGGAGATATGGAAGAGTTCTTACGTCAAGGTATGCATGTGGGGGTTGATTATGAAACCTCGATTGCTGAGCTCCTGACAGTGTTGCCAGTAAATACAAATTAGATGAGGTATTGATATGAACACAGGTCGGACATGGGATGTGTTAGCGCAGTTAGGTGAAACCAAAGCCAGTGATGCGATGGCCAATTTGACTCGTGCGCGTAAAACCTTAGAAGATATGCAAGCCTCAGAGGCGCGCTTGCAGGAATTGTATGCTGATTACAGTAGTCGATTACAGCAGCAAGATGGCGCTGTATGCAGTATGAGCGAGACCAAAAATATCCGTAATTTTATGGACCATATTGAAAATCTGCGCGAGGGTATGACTAAGAATCGACTGATTGCAGAAAGTGCAGTAGGGACTGCCCGCCGGTTGCATGCAGAAGCAGAACAGTATCGCGTCAAAATGCGCGGACTAGCGGATCGGGCTGCTGAGCAACTACGGCGTGAACAAGAAGCGGCAGAAGCAAAGCGTATGGATGCTCTGGCTGTTAGTCGTTATAACTTTGGACGGCGTTAAGCGATCACTAATTTGCGGCATAACAATTTTAAGGTGTCACTCATTTAAGGTATAAGTAATTAAAATATACTTAATTTAAGATATAAGTAATTTTAATTTTAAATAATTTAAGATGTAACGGATTTTAGGTGCAATCCAATTAAGGAGCGCTAGCCGAGCTCCGGCAATAAACGCATTATCGTAAATATGCGGATTACTGTATAAACGGTAGATCTTGATCTGCCGTTTGAAAAAAAATTATCCCACCCACAGCTGCCGGTAGTGCTAGCAAAACGCTGCCACAGTGTAGGCGGCTCAGGTGCGGCTGATGAGTCAGTGTTCGTGCGGTGTGGGTGAGATCTGGGCTCTCAAGGACATAACCGGCAATCCACGGCAGGCACGGTACTGGGGCGAATGGAACCAGGTCTTCGATCGCTGCAGCGCTGATAAATAACAGACTGCCACGACTGCTGGTGATCCGCCAATGTCGCCCATGACGATGTAGTGCAAGCCCTGTGTAACGGGCGAAGCGTTGCGCTGTGGCGTGCGGATCAGCACATACGATGATCACTGCTCGAAGCGCTGTGGCACCGTTGGCGTGTTTGAGCCAGCGTGCTTGCCACAGGTGTTGTGGTGTGTGTTGCTGGCAGAATTGAATTCGACCTTCTGCCATAGTATCGGCAGCGACACGCACTACCGTAAAACGTGCTGTTGCGCTGCGTTGCGGGTCGTCTTGATCAATGCCAATTTCACGTTGTAAGTGCACCGCAGGCAGGGGCTCAAAACCGGCAGCCTCTAAGCGTGCAAAGTCACGCTCGGGTGTGCTGGTGCCTAGAGCAATCAGATGCACACCAATATAGCGTGCGATGGCGTTGCGGAGTTGTTGCGCGATTGGGGTGTCCGCAATGGGTGTGAGGAACTCTAAATAGCCAGACCCCAGCATAATGCACCGATTGCCGCTACCTGCAGGTGTGAGCGGCGTATTGGGTGCAAGCCGGTGTGATTGCGCTGAGAACGGGGTGAGTGTGAAGCCGGCCTCGATCAGTGCGCTGCTAGCCGTCTCGATATTGGGGATAAAGTGCGCGATGTGATCGATATTTAACTGCCCCTGTGCAGGGCATTGTTGTGCTTGATCCATGCATTAGCGCCTGAATTAGTAACCCAGTTTACGATCGATTTGGCGCTTTAAGCGTTGACCTGCCCAGTAGCGCTCTAGGTTTTCAAACCAAAGGTCTAGTGAGATGTCGATGTAGTATTCGCCATCATCACAGGAGATATGTGGAGTAATGATTAAATTGGGAGTGGTCCAGAGGGTAGAGCTCGGGGGTAGCGGTTCAGGATCGACAACATCGAGTATAGCTGCGCCCAGCAAGCCTTGGCGTAGACGCGCTTCGAGGGCAACATAATCGGCGACCGGACCGCGCCCAATGTTGACTACACCCGCAGTCGGTTTGAGTAGGGCGAGTCGCTCTTCATTGAGCAAGTGACGGGTCTCGGCGGTGAGTGGAACGGCTAACACCACAAAGTCGGCTTTGGGTAATACTTTATTGAGTTGTGTGTAGCTCACCACCCGGTCGGCATAGCGGTTTTTTTGGGCGCTACGACGCACACCGATGACGTGTAGGCCTAGGGTTTTAGCAGCACGCGCAGCGCCGGTGCCGAGGTCACCCAAGCCGATGACTACTGCGGTCTTGTACTTAATACTGGGTGAGAATAGCGCCTCCCAGTGCTTGCGATGTTGGTTGGCGATGATCTCGGTCATACGCGAGTTCAGAAGGTTATAGGCCATGATCATGTATTGCTCAGCCTTGTGGCCGTGGGCGCCACTGTTATTCGTAAATAACAATTTGGGGGGCAACCAATCCAAGGGCAGCACTCCATCTACACCCGCAGAAGTGGCATGTAGCCAGCGTAATTTGGGCGCACGCTCAGTCAGATGTTCTCGCCGGGCGGGTACGCCAATAATTGCTTCGGTGTTGGCGATAACGTTGTCTAAAATGTCACCATCCCAACCAAAACTCACTTCAATCTGGCGTGCCAGTGCGCGATGGCGGGAGCAGGCGCGCGCCCAGAGCTCTGGCGTGACGTGGAAAATCGCATTTTTTTTGCGGGTGTTCTCGATGTGTAGACGTAGTTTAGGTTTGGCCATGACGAGGTTTTTTATGGTAATGAGCGGAGTGATAGGATTTTTATATAACTATTTGATTTGTTTGGACTTTTGAAAAGGCTCTGTTACAAAGGTGGTATCAGGTGGGTCGATTTTAACTGCGCCCATGGCTTTACGAATCGCATGCATACGCTTGAGGGAGGCGACATCAGCGGCTTCAAAGCTCGCCATATAAGCGCTATTCCATTGTCCGGCATAGGCCTTCGCATCTTCAGCGCTCATATTCGCAGTTTTTTGGAGGATTTCTGCAACCTTATCTTTGTTCTTGGCGCCGTATTCCAGGGCTTTGCGGGTGGCGGCAATGAATTTAGCAACGGCTTCGGGTTGTTTGCTTAGATAGTCTTGATGCACGATCGTGACCGCGAGAATGGGGAGCGCACTATTTTTAGTGAGTTTTTTCCATTCATCGACGACATTAGCGATGGTGGAAAACTTTACTTCATCACTCATTTGCGCAAGAGTGACTGAGCGAATCGAGGCAGCGTCAACTTCTTTTTGTGCAATAAATTGCCATAAACGACCTTCGTTGCCGGGCACTACGCTGTAGTCGCTGGCTTTGAGGCCATAGGTGCCTTCGAGCACTGCGCCTAAGATTGCATGTGTGGCGCTACCCGGTGGCGACATGCCAATTTTTTTGCCCTTGAGATCGGCTAAGGATTTGATGGGTGAGCCAGCCGGTACCACAATTTGCGCTTCGGCGATTTGGGTGGCGAGAACAATTTTGACTGGCACCCCTTCAGCGGCGATACTCATTGCAGCGGTGGAGGGGGCGGCGAAAGCGAGATCAATGGCTTGGGGCACGATGGCACGTATCGGGGCGTTGACGTCGGCAAACTTGACCCATTCGATCTCCAGACCTTCTTTTTCAGCAAATTTGAGCTGCTCCATGACTGCGCCAAAGCCCAGACTAAAGCCGCTGGTCCAGTAGCCGACTTTGATTTTTTCTGCGTGTAACGAATTGCTCAAAAGCAGTGGGGTAATCAGTAATGCGCCGTGAACAAGGTGAGTGGCGAATCGAGAGAGCTGGGAGAGTGATAGCATGTGTGCAAGGTCCTTTATAAAAAATCAATTAAATTAACCAAATTAACCAAATTAACCAAATTAACTAAATTAACTAAATTAATTCAACTCACTCAATCAATAAGTTCATGAATTTATTAAATTAAACTTTTAAGTTCTTTAATGTATTGGCTGCTAGTTGTCGAGGTGGCATCACGGGGACGCTCTAGGGGAATAGCTAGGGTGCTGCGAATTCGTCCGGGGCGAGGAGCGAGCACAGTGACTTGGTCGGCGAGCACAACTGCTTCTTCAACGTCATGGGTGACAAAGACAATGGTCATTTGTTTGAGTTGCTGGATGCGTAGTAACTCTTCGTGCATTTGGGCGCGAGTGAGCGCGTCTAGGCGTGAGAAGGGTTCATCCATCAATAAGATGCTGGGGTTTTGCACCAGACTACGCGCTAGCGCGACGCGGCTGCGCATGCCGCCAGAGAGTTGATAGGGGAACGCATCTGCAAAGCCAGCTAAGCCAACTAGGGCCAAGGCCTCGCATGCTTGTTCTTGGCGAGATTGCCGCGATAGTGAGCCAGCTTCTAGGCTGAACTCGACATTGTGCTGAGCGGTGCGCCACGGCAATAGTCGATCTTCTTGAAACATGTAGCTCACATGTGGCGAAGGGCCGCTGTGGTCGTTGTAAATACCGTTGATTGCAATACGACCTTGGTTAGGCGTCATTAGGCCTGAAATAATATTGAGCAGGGTCGATTTGCCGCAGCCAGAACTACCCAGTATCGCTGCGATACTGTGGACGGGAATTTCTAGGTTGATTTGATCGAGTACTTGCAGTGGCGTGCCCTCAGCTGTAGCAAACCAGTGTGATAAGTCGCACACACTGATAGCAGAAGCTGGTGTGGTACTAGTTGGGTGTGATAGCGTGGATTCGATAGTGTTCACAGCTTAGGCTTTGGTTGGTGGTTTAGCGGCAAATTCAGAGTCGCGTAGGCAGAGACGACCACGCGGGTCTTGCCACAAAATGTTGTTCTCGTGTAACTGACCGAGGGCGCGCGCAATGGTTTGAAAGTCATGGTCGGCGAAGCGTTCTGCAATTTCAGAATAATACTTAGGTGTTAAGGAAATAATTGCGGTGATTGCCGCAGCGATGGTGTTCACGGTATCGGCATTGGCAGTAGTATTGGGTTGGGGATCAGCCTTGCCGTTGTAGTAGTCATCAATTTTGGCACGATCGGTGTAGGCATACGAAATGCGCTCAAAGCGCTCGCGTGGGATCCCTTCACCAATGGTGGCATCAATTCCGACCTTCGCCCCTGTGGGCACTACGCCATGGGGCGTGACGGAAAGACTTGGATCTAGTGGCTTTGCACGAGCGCCGGGGATGATCATGACATCGCGATCACCTTGCACTCGAGTGGCAATTGCCCATTCGACATCGGTGGCATTGAATACATCAATGTCGTCGTCAACAATCACTACATGCTTGAGGTCCATCACAGAGAGCGCGGCGAGGAGCGCGTTTTTACCCTCCCCAGCTTGCTTTTTAATGGCGACAATTGCGTGCCAGAAGCCACAGCCGCCGAGTGTGACATTGATGTCTTTGATTTGAATGCCAGCGGTCTGCAAAGCGCGCCGAATAGCGGTATAGCGTGTGGGTGCCATCAGCCACGTGTTCTCCCACGGCATGTGCAAGGCGTAATACAAGGCGTCGCGACGCATAGTAATAGCATTGATACGCACTACTGGATTCCAGTGCAGGCCACCCATTAAACGGGTGAATTCACCAAAGCGACCTTCGGGCTGGGTCCAACCCACTGGCAGAATCTCGCCTTCGAGTACGATTTCAGAGTCGGCAATACAGGGTAAGTCAATCGTTTCGCATTGCGAGAGTTCAATCGCAGAGCCGCGAATGCCACCAGCAATTGCCATCTCATCAGTACCCAGCGGCGCCCGAAAACCAGAGCCTAGATTCTCAAACGGATGATTGCCGATGGAGATGGATATTGGGCAGGGGCGACCGGCCTCGTAAGCGCGTTGAGCGAATAAGCGCATGTTGTTCGGGGTAACAATATCAATACCGGTGAGATTTTTTTCTTTTACCATGAAGCGGTAGATGCCTGAGTTAAGACCAAACTCGGGGTCACGCGCGATCGTGATGCCTGCAGTAATCATGGGGCCACCATCATAAATCGAAAACATGGGAATCGGTAGATTAAATAGATCTACATCGCTACCCATTTGTATGACTTGTTTATGTGGCGCGTTTTTAACATAACGAGGCGCAATGGGGTGATCAATGCCGTGCTGTAGACGAGCTTCGATTTCAGGATAGGTGGTGCAACCCATGCCCATAATGGCGCGCTTTTGGGAGCGGATGATCCCAGACACGACGGGCATCTGATAGCCAATGACGTGATGAAACATGATGGCTTTATCGGCTTGGTCAACCAAAGTTGCGATATGCCTGGAGTCAACTGGTTGATGCATATCAATTAATTCGCCAGATTGGCGTAGTCGCTCTAGAAAACCACGAAAAGTTTCATCGGCATAAGGGGGCTTAGTCATGTCGGGCTCCAGCAAATAGATCGGAATAGATCGGAAAAGTGTAGTCAGTAGTTTAGATAGTTTAGGGGGTCGGTCCGGTAATGCCTTCCCAGCGTTTGATCGTCTCATGGGGCACATCAAATAAGTCTAATACTCGACCGACTGTGTGGTTTACAAGATCATCAATCGTTTTACCACCGCTATAAAAAGCGGGCACTGGCGGGAAAATGATGCCACCCATTAAAGTGACGGATTCCATGTTGCGAATGTGGGCTAGGTTCAATGGTGCTTCGCGGGTTAAGAGGACTAAGCGGCGCCGCTCTTTTAAGATGACATCGGCTGCTCGCGTAATGAGATTGTCAGATAAGGCATGAGCAACGCCGCCTAAGGTTTTCATGGAGCAGGGGGCCACCACCATACCGGCAGTAATAAAGGAGCCGCTGGCTATGGTGGCACCGATGTCGCGTACATTGTGCGTGACATCAGCCAACTGATGGAGAGCTTTGCGATCCATACCATACTCTTGCCAGGCGTTGAGCACGCCAGCTTCAGACACAACCAGATGAGATTCCCAATCCCCAAGCGCTTTGAGGCGTTCGAGGATGCGAATGCCGTAGATAGAACCTGAGGCGCCAGTCATGGCGACAATCAGGCGTCGCTTTTTAGGTTGTGGTGTAGGTTCAGTCATAATGACGCTCATGAGTGGTTAAAGAGTAGTCTTTGATTTCAATCGGCTGCTGGTTCTACTGCTTCATGTTCTACTGCTTAAGGGGCTACGGATTAATGCGTTACTATTTAATGCGTTACTGCTTAATGCTCTGCTTCCTTCTGCCAGCGAAACAAATAATTCTCTAGTGGTCGCAGTATACCCATTTCAAGCACGGCCATCATGAGCACTAAAGTAATGGTCCAAGCAAATACTTGATCGGTTTGAATTAGATCTGCAGCTTGGCGCAAGCGGTAACCAACCCCACTGGATGAGCCCAAAGTCTCGGCAACCAATGAAACTCGCCAGCCAAAACCAAAAGCCAGTCTGGCGCCTGAGAAAAAATAGGGCATGATGCTTGGTAAATACACCTTCAGCATGATTTTCCAATGTGGCATACGTAACACTCGAGCCAATTCAATAAAGTCGGCATTGACGCCGCGCGTGCCTTGCCAGACATTGGTAATGATTAAAGGCATCGCAGTCATGAACACAACAAATACGGTTGTGGCATTAGAGATGCCAAACCAAATGATGGCAAATGTGGCCCATATTGCTGAGGACACAGTATTGAGCACAGGAATCACCGGTTCAAAAAACTCACCTAAGGCTTGGTTAGCGCCGAGTATGATACCCAAGGGTAGGCCAATTGCTGTTGCAAATATAAAACCAATGCTGACTCGACCTAAGGTAATGCTCAAGTCTTGCCACAGGCTGCCGTTCTCCCAAATCAGGCCAAAGGCGGTCGCTACGCGCGCAGGTCCAGGCAAGATGTAATGCGGTACACGCAGTGTAGCTAACCACCAAATTCCAATTAGCAAGGCGACCAAGCCCAGCCGTTGCCAGAGGAGAGGGATAGTGCGTGTTTGTGACTGGCCTGGCGTTGATTGTGCTGACATATGGAGTCTTAGGCTGATTTAGGTGGTGCAGTAAAGTAAGTGCCGCGACCGCTGGCCACTAATGCACCTTCGTGATCGTAGATATAGGCTTCAGCGGTGGAGTATTGACTACCGCTGCGCACGATACGTGCTTTGGCGGTGAGATCTCCAGGCATTGCCGCTTTATGGTAATCGACGCGAATATCAATCGTAGGCACAGGGCGACCAAGCTTAGCTGCAATGGCATAGTCAGCTGCAACATCCACGATGGCAGCAAGTATGCCGCCATGGGTATAGCGACGCTCAGGATTGACTACCCATTCTTCTCGCCAAGCGGCTTTGAGTTCGATGCCATTATCATCAGCACTTAAAAAAGTAAAATTTAACCACTGATTAAATGGTCCACGGCAAATCATGGTTTGTAATTGTTCTAGACTGGGTTTGGTGTCGGCCATTATAGGTCTCCGTAATTACTAGTGTTGGCTATGGGTTGAAAAGATTAAATTAAATAAGGTTTTCAGTGGTTCTCAGCGTTGAAGATGTCAGGTCAGCGTAGTGCTTATTGATGGGTGAGTTAGGTGAGATAAGTAGGCTAGGTTGGTCGGTTGAATTGTTTTGAGTGATTTAGGTTGAGTGTATTAGGTTGGGTGAATTAGATTGAGCGAATTAGATTGGGCGAATTAGATTGGGCGAATTAGATTGGGTGAGTCTGGTTTTTTGCAGCAATTGTTCGCAATTGTTCTCGATCAATTTTATTAGTGCCCGCTAGGGGTAATTGTTCGAGAAAGAACACTTGGCGCGGGTGTTGGTAGGCTGGACCATGCGCTAAGGTAAATTGTTTGATCTCTTCACTTGTGGTTGTTTGCCCTGTGCGTAAGACGATAAATGCGTAAGGAACTTGGCCCTTGAGCTCGTGTGTAAAGGGGATTACGCAGGCCTGATGCACTGCGGGGTGTTGTTCAATTAACTGTTCTACCTCGATAGGAAAAATATTCTCGCCGCCACATACAAACATATCGTCGGTGCGGCCAACAAAGTAATAAAACCCTTGATCGTCGCGGCGACAAATGTCTCCGGTGTGATACCAGCCATTGCATAGCCGTTTGGCAGTTTCTGCAGGTAGCCGGTGATAGCCCATTAATAACCCAGGATTGCGGAGAATTAACTCGCCCTCGTTGTGATTGGGGCCATTGATTAATTGCGCTTCAGTGCCTGCATAGGGAACGCCAATGGAGCCGAGTGGGCGCTCTTTGCCCTCTGGATGCGGCCCTAATGGCACCGGTCCTCCTTCAGTCACGCCATAGACCACTAAGGGTTTGGCATTGATAAAATATTTACGGATGTCGTTGAGTAATTGCATGGATGATGGTGCGGAGCCCATCATCACCGTTCGCACAGAGGATAGATCAGTGTCGGCTAATTGTGCAGTGCGTGCTAGAGCCATTGCAATCATTGTGGGCACGCCAGAAATTACAGTGCAGCGATATTTTGCGATAGCTGCAATATAGCCTTCAGCGTTGAACTGTGGCATCAGAATGAGTGTGGCTTGCGCTGTGAGGCCTTGCTTGATGGCATTGAGCGCATTCTTATGATAGAGCGGTGCTGCTACTAGAATGACATCATCAGCTGTGGTGCCGCGCGTATGGGCAAGAATAAGTCGACTCCAATTCTGGCCGTAATGCGTGAGTAACACCCCTTTAGGTTTGCCGGTTGATCCTGATGTATAGGGTTGTATGGCGACGGTATCGGGCTTGGGTTCGGTTGCAGTATAAGGGCCGGGATCCAAAAATTCAGTAAAGGCATTTGCTTGATCAAAGTGCAATGTTTGGATGTCAGGCGGCAATAGAGATTGATAAGTGGACTCTGCAAACACCCAGCTTGCCCCAGAGTCGCGAACAATATGCTGAACAGTCGTTGCTGGTAATTTAATATTGATGGGGACAGGGATGATTCCCGCGCGCATGGCACCCAGAAGTGTGATGACATATTCAGCACGATTTACTGACAAAATGCCCAGGCGATCCCCTGCGCGTAATCCGAGTCTCTCAAGCCCCCGCGCTGCGGCATTAGCCGCAGAGTCGAGTTCGCAAAATTGATACGATATTGGCGAATGCGGATGGCGCAGATCAATGAGTGCAGTGTGCGTGCTGTGCGCATGCGCACTGAACGGTAAACCTAGGTTACCAGGAATACCGTGTGGTGGTGGGCATGCAATAGTCTTCACGAGATCTGACAATCGGCGAACGTTATCGGTTAAATAGCGCTTGTTAAATTTGTGCGTATAAATGTATATATATATTTATATACGTGTATATATGTATTTATATGTATTTAGTTATAGCCTACGGAGTGATAATCACTTTGCCAAATACTTCGCGATTTTCAATCAGTTTTAAGCCTTCGGCAGCGCGCTCTAATGGCAGCGCAACGTCGATCACCGGTTTGAGTTTGCCGATCTGGATCAAATCCATGAGTGCGCTTAAATTGTCATCGTAGAAACTATTGGAACCGATGATTTGTATCTCGAAACTCCATACGTAGCGTAGATCTTCTTTCGGGTCGTAGCCTGCAGTTGCACCACACACGAGAATCTTACCGCCACGTTTTACACATTTGAGGGAGGGGGCCCAAGTATCGCCACCTGTAAAGTTAATCACAACATCAACACCGCCCTCGTAGTTACGACGTTGTGGTTTACCAAATTTTTCAACTGCCCATTTCGAGAAGTCAGTTTCTTTGTAATTAATCACATGGTCTGCACCCATGTCAGACAGGCGCTGAATTTTATCGGCACTTGAAGCGCAGGCAATCACTTCAGCGCCCAGCATTTTTGCCAGTAATACACATCCGGTACCAACACCGCCGCTAGCGCCGAGCACTAACACTTTGTCGCCTTTTTTGATGGTGTTATGAGTGATCATCATGCGGTGTGCGGTGCCGTAGGCCACCGGTAGTGATGCGGCATCGGCATAGCTCACTTGATCTGGCATGCGGATTAATTGTTCCGCTGCAACTAAGCAGCGCTCTGCTAAGCCGCCGTGCATCATTTCGCCCATCAAGCCTTTTTTCTTATTTAGTGGGTTAACAAGTACGCGATCGCCAACTTTCCAACCACTCACGCCGTTGCCGACTTCAATAATTTCACCAGCCAGATCGAGCCCAATAATCATTGGGAACGGCACTTTAATGCCGGGCATACCGCGCACTGTGAAAACGTCATGGTAATTAAACGACGTGGCGTGTACTCGAATGATTACGTGGTCATCACAAATCACAGGATCTGGAAAATCGGTGACGTATTCTAAGGTGTCGAGTGTGCCATGTTGGCGTAGTACCACTGCTTTCATATAATGCTCCGTTAGAAGGGTAAAAGTTAAATCGGTAGTTTTTAAAGTGGAAGTTGGGAGTTATTGAGCGACTTTAATCTGTGCTCTAGTGGCAATATCTTTAAATTTAGCAACATCATTACGAACGAACTCGGTAAATTCATGTGGGCTAAGAATTTTAGTATCGACACCGAGCTCATTTAAACGCGCATTAACTGTAGGGTTATTCAAGATTTGGGTCAGTGACGAGGAGAGTTGATTCAAAATAACAGGGTTTAGGTGTTTTGGTGCAGATAAACCGTACCAAGTATACGTGATAAATCCATTTAAGCCTTCTTCGACGAAGGTTGGGGCGTCAGGAAACTGCCGTGCACGGTGCTCGCCAGTGACAGCCAGTAAGCGCAAATTATTGGCGCGAATCTGCGGTCCGGCTTCGGGTGAGTTTTGAAACATGGCTTGTACTCGATTAGCCATTAAATCAAGAGAGGCTGGTGCAGTGCCTTTATAGGGTACGTGGTTTAATTCGATGCCGGCTTTAAATTTAAATAGTTCTGATGAAAAATGTCCAATAGACCCAATGCCGGCACTGCCGAAATTAATTTTTCCAGGGTTCCTCTTTGCCTCAGCGATGAAGGACTTGAGTCCTGTAGCATTTGATTGTTTGTTCACCACAAAGAATTGTGGCATGACTGCAACTAGTCCGATGTGCGTAAAGTCTTTCTCGGGTGAGTAAGATAGTTTGGGATGGAGGCTGGGTGCTACGCCTTGTGAAGCAGCGTTGGATAGCAGCAGCGTGTAGCCATCGGGCGCCGCGCGGACAGCAATTTCAGAAGCGAGAACGCCGCCAGCGCCGCCGCGGTTATCCACAATTACCATTTGACCCAGTAATTCACCGAATTGATTAGCCATTAAACGCCCGAGAAGATCAGCTGTGCCGCCAGCAGGGAAGGTGACAATGAGTCGCAATGGTTTGTTTGGATATTTAATGGGTGCTGCATGGCTAGTAATGTTCAAGCAGGACATGATGCTGAGTATGCCTAGCAGAACCGATTGCAGTAGTGTTTGATGGAACGAAGCGATATTCATGATAATTTCTAATCCATGCTGTGTATGAAGGGATGTATTAAGCCGGTGTATTATTCAGTAGGTCTATTAAGTCGGTCTATAAGGCAGTGTGTTAGAAAGTTGTTTAAAGTTGTTTAAAGTAGTTTAAGATGGTTTGAAGCAGTGTTTAAGTCGGATTTAAATGGATTTGTGTAATTAGTAGGGTGATACGCAGCTTGAAATGAGGTTCTCTAACTCTTTCAGGTATTCTGGATTTTGCGAGTCACATCAACTTTACCCAGGTGCTTTATATCGGTGATTATAGATTGGCAGGATGATTATTCTAGCCGATCTTTCGTGAGTATCATCAGTAATTATATGATTTTGACGGATTTGACTCCATTCATTGGTCTAGATATCAACGCTGCTGTGATAGGGTCACAGGCTTGGTCAGTGGCATGCTGTGCATTTTGATGGCTTGACTGAGTGGTGCAGTTGATACATTAGGCTATTTCGTCGCGCCGACCCGTGCTTAGACCGCATCGTGAAAATGCATATTGCTTATCGCGCGCTCTGTGATGACAATGACCGCCTTTGATCAAGCTTTTTTTCACATAGAGCATCACATTGAATACAGCTAGAGTCTTGCCAAGTGCTTGGATTGTAGTGGCCGTGGCCACTTATGCGCAGATGATGATTGCGATGTCGAATATTTTATTGCCGATCATTGCGCCTAAGCTAGCTGAGTCGCTTGGCGTCAGTCCGGTCCTCATTGGCTATCAAGTCAGTTTGACTTTTGGCGTGGCTACTTTGGCGACTTTGTTAGCTGGAAATGCGGTATTGCGCTATGGTGCGGCAAGAACGACTCAGTTTTCACTGTTGTGCTGTGGTATTGGTATGGCTTTGTTTGGTGTGCCTAGCTTGTGGGCGATTGCAGTCGGTTCTTCTTTTATCGGGGTTGGTATGGGCGTAATTAACTCTGCTGCCGCACATTTGTTAGTCGCCTATACCACACCCGAACGTCGTAATATTATGTTTTCAATTAAACAAACTGGTGTGCCTGTTGGTGGAGTGCTCACTGGCCTGACCGCTCCTACGATTGCTGTGCGCTATGGTTTTGGCTGGTCTTTGGTGATGGTGATTGTCTTAATTTTGATATTAATGGTATTTATCCAACGCTATCGTGAGTTGTGGGATCAGGACAGGGGTACGGAAAAAGCCGCTAAAACTGCGCCGTTTGGAGGTGTGCCTATGGTGTGGCAACAACCCGATTTGCGCTGGGTTTCTATGGTGGCAATGATTTTCTCGGGTATTCAGCGTTGTGTGCTGAGCTTTACTGTGGTTTATCTTGTTGCTGAGGGAGGCTTTAGTTTGGTTCAGGGGGGAGTGATGTTATCTGTTGTGCAAGTAGGGGGCTCTTTGTCGCGGATTAGTTGGGGTTGGCTTGCCGATCGTTTGCAAAGCAGTTTGTTGGTGTTGTTCATCATTTGTTTGATTACTATTGTCTCGACTTTAGGCTTAGTCTTTTTTGCCAATACTTGGCATCCCTTGGTGGTGTATGTTTTGTTTTTTATTTTGGGTGCGAGTACGGTGGGTTGGAATGGTGTATTTCATGCGGAAGCTGCGCGCCTGAGTCCGCCTGGTATGGCGAGTGTAGTAGCAGCTGGTACTACGTTTTTTGTGTTCGGTGGTGTGCTAATTGGACCTGCAGCATTTTCGATGGCCTATGGCGTTATCGGCAGTTATAGTCAGACCTTTCAGTTAGTCACATTATCTGCAGTGATTTCATTGGGTTTTTTAATTTTAGCGCAACGCGCATCTAGAGTAAGGCAATAAGTGTCCGTGAAGGATAGCGAATCAAACGGCATGTTGCCGCAAGTCTCTATTGTATTAGTGGTGCTGGTGAGCACCGCAACTCAAGTCGCCTCGGCGATGGGCATTGCCATTTTTCCAGTCATTGCACCGCAACTTGCCCTGATGCTCGGGGTGGATGCATCTTACGTGGGTTATCAAATCTCTATGGTATTTGGTGCCGCCATGCTTGCTTCGTGTGTTGTTGGGCCTGTGGTGTTGCGGTGGGGTGCTTGTCGGGCGATGCAATGGTCGATGTGGTTGGCAGCTACTGGTTTGTTGGCGGCGTTAAGCGGGCAACTGTGGTTGATGCCTATAGCTGCAATGGGTATCGGTGCGAGTAATGCCTTGGCTGCCGGCGGCGCATCGCATTTATTGTTCCGCTTTAGTCAAGCGCGAAATCGTAATTTAATTTATTCCATCAAACAAACCGGTGTGCCGCTGGGCTGGGCAACGGCTGCTTTGTTCGCACCAATTTTAACGGTGCAATATGGATGGCGTATGCCTATGTTGATAGTATTTTGTTATGCCATTTTTGGAGGGGCGTTATTAGGACGTTGGTGTACGATTTGGGATGATGATCGAAATCCGCAAGCGGCGCAAAAAACGAATCTGCTCTCGGGAATTGTGTTGCTATGGCATTACCCGATCTTGCGCTATCTGGGTATTGCATCCTTATTTTTTTCATTTGCACAGTCTTGTTTAGGCACATTTACCGTTAACTTATTAGTGCAAGAGGCAGATTACTCCTTGGTTGCGGCGGGCTTGATGTTGTCGGTGATACAAATCTCTGGCGTCTCGGGGCGTGTGATTTGGGGTCTGATTGCGGATCGGCTAGGTAGTGCGATGGGTTTATTGGTTGTTGGTAGTGTATTGATGGCAGTCGGATGTTTAGTGAGCTTCAGTTTGTCTGGTCATTGGCCGCAGCCACTACTGGTTATTTTTTATATGCTGTTTGGGATGGTGGCTTATGGTTGGAATGGTATTTTGCATGCGCAGATTGCGCGTTACAGTCCGACTGGTATGGTGAGTGTTGCTACCGGCGGAATGATGGCTTGGGTCTTTGGTGGAATTTTAATTGGTCCGGCATTGTTTGCGTTTTCGTATCGATGGCTAGGACGCTATACATGGACTTATGGTTTATTGGCCATCATCGCGCTCACTGGTGCGTTGTTTGCTGGGATGGCGTTTTATCAAGAGCGTAAACTTCATCAAGTTGCAGTATCTTGACTAGTGCGCTGATTTCTATGGATCGTCGAGTTATTGCTGTTGTTGCAGCGACTACTGCTGCGCAGGTTGCAGGCGCCATGGGGTCTGCAGTATTTCCGGTGATTGCCCCTAAGCTAGCGCAGTCCTTGTCGATTGATCCGTCTTGGATTGGTTTTCAAATGAGCTTGATATATGGATCAGCCATGGTAGGTTCTGTGTTATTTGCTAATTTAGTGCCGCGTTATGGTGGATGTCGAACGACACAGATTGGTTTGAGTTTTTGTGTTTTAGGATTGTTGCTGGGTATGCAGGGTAGTGTAGCAGCCTTGGTGCTGACTTCGGTTTTCATTGGTATTGGTATGAGTATTAATTTGCCGGCTGCAGGGCATTTGTTGTTTCGATTTAGTCCGCCTGAGCGCCGCAACTTTATTTTTTCCTTTAAACAAACCGGTGTACCTTTTGCTTGGGCCTTGATGGCTGTGATTGCTCCCAGTATTACTTTGCAATGGGGGTGGCGCTGGGCTTTAGGTTTGGTATTGCTCTCAGCTGTTGTAACGGTAATTGCGATGCAGTCTGCGCGAGAGCAATGGGATGATGATCGTTTGCATCACACAAGTCCACGCGGCAATTTATTTGAGGGCTTGGGTTTGGTGTGGCGTATTCCCAGTTTGCGATGGTTAGGTATTGCTTCTTTTTTCTTGGCTTTTATACAGCTGTGTGTGGGAACGTTTACAGTGATTATGTTGGTTACTGAAGGCGATTACAGTTTGGTCCAAGCTGGACTAATGTTGTCGGTTGCGCAAATGGCCGGGGTATTTGGACGTTTGTTTTGGGGGTGGTTAGCAGATCGGGTTGGTGATTGTGCGCAAGTGTTGCAGTGGTTGACTTCAGTGATGTTGGTATGTTGTGTGGTGATTGGCTTTTTGCGGCCAGGTTGGCCAGTATGGTTGTTAGCGATATTGTTTTCTGTGATAGGTGCTACTGCCGTGGGTTGGAATGGTTTGTATACCGCGGAAGTTGCTAAGCGGAGTCCGTCCGGTAAGATTAGTATTGCCACTGGTGGGGCAATGGTGTGGAATTTTGCGGGCATACTTGCTGGCCCAACAACATTTACCTTGGTCTATGCGTTAACGGGTAGTTATGCCCATACCTTTGGTTGTTTAAGCGTTGTGGTGTTAGCAATTTTTGTTGCCTTATCGGCAAGCAAGCGACATGCCGAGACGACAATAAGGACGCACGCGGTGGATCATCATGGTTGAATTGAGCGCCCCTGAGTTGTTATGGGTAGCGAGTGTTTTTTTATTCGCGTTTATTATTCGCGGCATGTCGGGTTTTGGTGCGGGGATGATTGCAGTGCCATTACTCGCTTTGGTAATACCGGTGCAACGTGCAGTCCCTTTATGTAGCTTATTAGTATTTGTATTGTTTGTGATGTTAGTGATTCGCGATTGGCGTGAAGTGGTTTGGAATGAGTTGCGTTTGTTGGCGCCACCGACAATTGTGGGCGCCTTATTTGGGTTATGGTTGTTTTCGGTCCTAGATAATCGAATACTCGTGATGATGTTGGGAACGTTTTTGGTGGCCTATGCAGTTTATATGTTGGTGGTGAATTTGTTGCGTATGGCCCAGCTGCATTGCTCCCAGCGCTGGGCGATTCCTGTGGGATTTTTAGGTAGTTTTTTTGATACTTTGTTTGGTGGTGGTGGCGGCACTCTGGTGGTGATTTACATTAATGCCAGAGGGGTCAGTCGTACCGGTTTTCGTGCAACCTTGGCTGCGCTATGGTTTACCGAGATGATTGCGCGAATCGGTGGCTATGCTTGGTCCGGTTATTATGATCGTCAAACACTAACAATGTTTGTCGTGTTGTTGCCGCTGATGGCAGTTGGCACGTTGATCGGTGAGCGACTGGGTAATCGCGTGAGTGCAGAAATTTTTAATAGGTTACTAGCGTTAATGCTACTGGCGAGCGGGGTGAGTTTGCTCTGTAAGTGAAGCTGGGTCTATCGCATAAATAGAATCACTGGAAATACGGCTATTGCAAGCGCTAATACTAACCACTCTAGACGATGCCGTTTAAGCCAACCAGTAAAATGTAAAATAATCACAGTGATCGCTATAACATAGAATGCGTAGAAGATCATGAGTCTATCCTTAGCAAGGGCTGGTGGGCCAAATGTTGCGAGGGGGTGTCTTTACATCTTGTTGTTTTATCATAACAATGCTTTGGATTGCGAATAATATATTAAAGTCTTGATAAAAATAAACCAAAATCTTTCAAAAACATTGCAACCGCTTTTGGTTTGAACGTGTTTTATACCTTCTGGTTTACGTTTCGTCTGCTTGTAGCTCGTCACGATAACGTTTGAAGTTCTTGACGTAATGATCAGCAGTGCTGTTGATACGTTCAATTTGCTCGGGCGTGAGCTGCCGAACCACCTTGCCAGGTGATCCCATAACCAATGAGCCATCGGGAATCACTTTGCCCTCGGCGATAAGAGCGCCGGCGCCGATCAAGCAGTTTTTCCCAATTTTGGCGCCATTTAAGATCACTGCTTGTATGCCGATTAAGCTGCCTTCGCCTATGGTGCATCCATGTAACATGGCCATGTGGCCGACGCTAACATTTTTTTCGAGCACTAACGGAAAACCAGCGTCTGCATGCAGCACAGCACCATCTTGAATTTGCGAGTTCTCTCCGATCGTCAGTGTGGTGCTGTCGCCACGTAACACGCAGTTCCACCAAATGCTGACATTATTCTCTAAGGTTACACTGCCGATGACCGTGGCATTAGGGGCAATCCAGTAATCGCCTTTGCAGACGACGCGTCGTTCACCGAGTGAATATTTCATAATTGAGATCTATGTTCCGGGTATTGTGATTGATTAAAAACCGACTGCTTGGCCGTCGGTGCGGCGCTCAGAGGCTGCAAAGTAGCCATGCGACATTTTGTAGATGAGTTGGGCCCGGCCAAAGTCGGTAGACCAGCGGTCAGCGATTGGCATATCGTGACCGCGGGCGCGTAATTCGCTGACGGTAGCGGGGTCAACACCTTGTTCAATGCCCACCTTGAGGCCACTATCGATGCGCCAACGGGGGGCATCTGCGGCAGCTTGTGGGTTTTGTTGGTAATCGACCATGCGTGAGAGCACCTGCATGTGTCCTTGCGCTTGCATCGAGCCGCCCATCACGCCAAAACTCATTAATGGTTGGTCTTTGTGAGTGACAAAGCCTGGAATAATGGTGTGGAACGGACGTTTGCGCGGTGCCACGATGTTGGCATGGCCGGGTTTTAGACTAAACCCAAAGCCGCGATTTTGGAGGCTAATGCCGGTACCTGGAACCACAACCCCAGAGCCGAAGCCGGCAAAATTGGATTGAATATACGAGACCATCATGCCGGAGGCATCAGCTGCCGTTAAATACACAGTGCCACCGCGGCTGGGGTCGCCGTGGGTAGGTGCTAGAGCGCGTTTCATGTTAATGAGTTTGGCACGCTCTTTGAGATAGGCTTTGTCTAGCATTTGTGCCGGAGTCACGCGCATGGATGCGGGGTCAGCGACATACTCGTTGATGTCGGCAAAGGCTAATTTCATCGCCTCAATTTGCAGGTGCATGCTATCGGGTGAGTCAACCGGTAATGCTTTGAGATCAAAGTTCTCGAGAATACCTAAAGCGATCAGTGCAGCAATACCTTGGCCATTGGGAGGTATTTCATGCAGGGTGTAGCCACGGTAGTCGAGGCCTATGGGCTCTACCCAATCGAGGGTGTGCGAGGCGAGATCATCTAAGGTCATAGCCCCGCCATGTTGCTTAGACCAGTTGACGATTTTTTCTGCGAGCTCTCCCCGATAGAAGGCCTCACCTTTGGTCTCTGCAATGCGTTTTAAGGTGTAGGCTTGGTCAGGGTTGGTAAAGAATTCGCCTGCGTGAGGTGCTCTGCCTTTAGGCATAAAGGTCTGGGCAAAGCCAGGTTGGTCTTTTAATTCAGGTACTTGGTTAGCCCATAGTCGGGAAATGGTTGGGCTGACCATAAAGCCATTGCTGGCGTAGTCAATAGCGGGTTCGAACAAGTCTGCAAATGGGAGTTTGCCAAACTGACTGGACATCTCGACCCATGCAGAAACACAGCCAGGTACGGTGACTGCATCGCAACCCCGTTGCGGCATTGCGCTCAATCCCTTGAAGCGCTCAGGCGTCCAGGCTGCTGGTGAGCGTCCCGAGGCGTTTAGACCGTGGAGTTTTTTACCATCCCAGAGAATACAAAATGCATCGCTGCCAATGCCGTTACTGGTGGGCTCTAGAACGGTTAAGGCAATGGCGGTGGCGAGGGTTGCGTCAACAGCGTTGCCACCTTTTAACAACATTCTCAGACCGGCTTGGGCGGCTAGCGGTTGTGAAGTAGCCACTGCATTACGCGCCAAAACGGGCATGCGCTGGGAGGTGTAGGGAAAGTCAAAATGTAATTCGGTCATTTGGGGTCCAGTCGTTAGTGGCTTGAATGTGCTGAGTTTTATTGAGAAGTTTTTATTTATCAGGTAGTTAAATATTTTTTGTGCAGTCCAATGGTGCGGTGCTAATTAGTAAATTGAAGGCCTTGAGCCAGTTGTAGTGCATGTTATAGCGCATGCCGTCATCAAATGCCTAGTCAGATGGAGGAATGGGTATTTTAACTCACACAATTGCTCAGTGAGTCGACGCCTAAAATTTGTGTGATTTGTGTGATTTTTTTGATGTAGGTATGACATGGGTGTGCCTTATAGGACTGAATAAATTGCGGAGTTTTAGACCGCTAGTCACTAGGCGGTGTACACTGCGCGCTCAACAACTAACGCAGTGACTGTTGTGTGTGGTAGAGAAAACGAACCTGTATGAACTTGTAACCCAATTTAGTGGATAATTATATGATTAAAATCAAATACTTAAAATACTTCCCCCGAGTAATTACTGGCCTGATGTGTGGCACTTTACTGGGTGCCAGTGGATTGTTTGCGCAAGATGTTACGAATTATCCGAATCGACCTATTCGCTACATTGTGGGTTATACCCCGGGCGGCACGGCTGATATGTTAGCGCGTGCGGTTGGGCAGAAGATGGCTGTGGCTTGGGGGCAACAAGTGATGGTGGAAAACCGTCCGGGTGCTGGTACTAATATTGGAACTGAATTGGGGGCGCGAGCAGCACCCGACGGCTACACCTTGTTTATGCCTACGGTCGCTAATGTCATTAATCCAACGCTCTACCCAAAATTAGGTTATGACATGCTAAAAGATTTTGCCTACGTCACTAATTTTGCCAATGTGCCAGGTCTAGTAGTGGTTCATCCTTCGCTACCCGCGAAGAACATTAAAGAGCTGATTGCGATTGCTAAGGTGCGCCCTGATGCTCTACGTCATGGTTCGACGGGTGTGGGTAGTCCGCATCACTTGGCTGGAGAGATATTTAAGACCATGGCTGGGGTGAAAATGATTCATATCCCGTATAAAGGCGCCACTCCGGCTATCGCCGATATTATGGCCGGCAATATTGAAATCTATTTTGGTGCGATGGTCACTACATTACCACCGGCTCGTAGTGGACGGTTGCGCGCCATTGCTGTGACTAGCCTCAAGCGAGTGGCTGCCGCAAAAGAAATCCCTACAATGGATGAGCAGGGTTTAAAAGGGTATGAGACAGGCTCGTGGTTTGGGATGGCAGTGCCCACTAATACCCCGAAAGAGATTATTTTGAAATTAAATGCTGAAGCAACTCGTGCCTTAAAAGCGCCCGATCTGCGCGATCGAATGGTTGCTGAGGGTGCAGAGTTTGTGGGCGATTCGCCAGAACAATTTACTGCTTATATTAAGTCTGAATTGTTGAAGTGGGGTCGTGCTGTAAAAATCTCAGGCGCGAGAGTCGAATGACCGACATGATGACTTTGCCAGATCCACGAGTAATCCCTTTGGTGGCGCCTAATAAAATTTGTGATGCCTTGCAATCGGGTGCAGATGAGCAATTGCGCGAGTCCCTGCTGAGTGTATTCGAGGCCGGTGATCAAGCGCTTCTGAATGCGGCTTTAAGCGGGTCCACGCCGGCGCAAGCGCGTCGCTTGGTGAATGCGATGGCGAGTGCCATTGATCGTCGTGGTGCTGGGGTCTCCCTGCGTTGGTTTGCTATACCCTTAATTATGGTTGCTGGGGCGAGCAAAGCTTGCGCTCTTGATGGGATAGTTCCCGACATTGAAGCGGTGAGCACGCTTTTGGCAGAACACGGCGCAGTGGGTGCAACGCGTAATTTTGGGTTGGGTAATGCGCTCTGTAGTGAGCAGGCCTTGCAATCGATTTCAGCAGTTGATTTATGGTCAGCTGGTGAAGCCGGTCAGCAACGTAACTTAGCCGAGCATTGCTCTCCCGAGTCTATTGCGATTGCCGGTAAGCGCGAACAAGTGCATCTGCGTTTTTTGGTGGGTGCGGGGGTTACACCAGAGCATCTGCCATCGTTTTTAGAATCGGCTTCTAATATTGGTACTTGGGGCATGCCGCTGACCAAGGCCTTGGCAGCGCAACTGGCACAGCCAGGGCTTGAAGTTTTAGCGCTAGCGCGCCCGCCACAGCCGGTTATCAAAGCAGCATATGCGGGTCGTTCGGCGCAGCTCGAGGCGGCTTTGAGTCTGTTTTTGGGTAACAACGTGCGTCGGTTTCGTTTGAGCGTAGGCGACCCTGAGGCGGTATTGTCTGCCCATCAACTCCCAGGTGGAGCAGGCGAGTTGCGTCTGAGTTTGAGCTCGCCCTTTGATGAGTCTTTGTTTGAAGGTTTTAGTTGGCCATTGCACCTCATGGATGAGGTGGCCGAAGTGAGTGCCATCATGACTAGCGCGCTTGCTGAGTGCCGAATCACTCATGTGACCGTATTGCCGCAGATGTTGCCTGAGCGTCTGCCCAATGGATCTGCTTTTATTGCGGGTCGGATGTTAGAGCGCTTGCCGCAGTCGGTTGTAAAGCATTGACTAAATATTTGATACTTAAAGACAAATTTATAGTTATCGGTGTTTGCCTTGAGGTGCGCACAGGATGACAGATTCGCATCACCCGCAGTTGACGCCCTATGCAGGCCTGAACCCGCAACTGCTGTTAGACGCGATTGAGCAATGCTGTGGCCTAGAGTGTGATGGACGCTTGCAGGCCTTAAATAGTTTTGAGAATCGCGTCTACCAAGTGGGCCTAGCGGATGGCTCTGCTGTTGTTGCTAAGTTTTATCGTCCAGAGCGCTGGTCGGCGGCCGCTATTCAAGAGGAGCATGATTTTGCATTCGCCTTAGCTGCTCGCGAGATTCCTATTGTTGCCCCTTTGCTGTTGCATCAGCGGACCCGCCATGAATATGCAGGATTTCAGTTTGCTGTCTATCCCAAACGGGGGGGGCGCACGCCAGAGTTTGAAGATCCTGCAATATTACGTTGGCTGGGTCGATTTATTGCCAGAATCCATGCGGTTGGTCGATTGCAACCATTTGTAGAAAGACCGCAACTGACGATTGAAAACTATGGCTGGGAACCGTCGCAGTTGGTGTTAGATAGTGATTTTGTGCCAACCGATTTATATGACGCTTACGCTAGTGTGGTCGACGATGTTCTAGAGCGTGTCGAGCATTGTTGGGCAGAAGTCGGTGCAGTCGCTAATTTGCGTTTACACGGTGATTGTCATGCAGGCAATATGCTGTGGACCGATGCCGGCCCGCACTTTGTTGACTTAGACGATGCGCGTATGGGGCCAGCGGTGCAAGACCTCTGGATGTGTTTGTCGGGCAGTCCGCAAACGCAACAAGTGCAACTCACGGCACTGTTGGAAGGGTATAGCGAATTTTTGAGCTTTAATCCAGATGAGTTACGATTGATCGAATCTTTACGCACCTTGCGTATGGTGCATTACACTGGTTGGTTGGCGCGGCGTTGGGATGACCCTGCATTCCCGGTGAGTTTTCCGTTTTTTAATACGCAACGTTTCTGGCAAGACCATATCCTTGCATTACGTGAGCAAGCCGCGGCACTCGATGAGCCCAGCCTGCAGTGGCATCCCTAGGCGCCAGCTTTAAATCAAATAAATAGTCAGTGCGAGTTACTGCGCGTTTAAAAGACTTGCGACATGATCTGCAATCGCCAGCGATGAGGTCAGACCTGGCGATTCAATACCAAATAGATTGAGTAGCCCTTCAACACCATGTTCACGTACACCTGAGAAGGTGAAGTCTTGCACTGGCTCTCCGGGGCCCGTAATACGCGGACGAATGCCGGTGTAGCCCGGTTGTAGCGTGCCGTCAGGCAAACCCGGGTAGTAGCGGCGAATTGCTTCATAGAAGCTCGCCTCGCGGGTCTCGTCAAAGCGGTAATCGATACGGTCTATCCATTCAAAGTCTGGACCAAATTTAACCTGATGCCCCAGATCAATGGTCACGTGCACCCCCAACCAATCTTGGCGGGTGACTGGATAGACAAGATGATTAAAGGGTGAGGGGCCGCTTAGCGTGTAGTAGTGACCAATGGCATAGTAGGCCGGTGGGATGCTATCGAGAGGGATACCGCGGATGCTACGAGCGACATCTGGTGCGCGCAGACCGGCAGCGTTAATGACTGTTCGACAATCGATAGTCATGGTCTCAGCGCCCCCCACTTCTAGTCTGATACCTTGGTTGGAGACTTGTCCGCCTAATACCGGACTTGCTAGGGCCAGGGCTGCGCCATGCGCTTCGGCCTCGCCTAGATAAGACAGCATTAAGCCATGGCTATCAATAATGCCTGTCGATGGCGAGTAAAAACCAGCTGCTGCACGTACGTTAGGCTCCATTTCATGGAGTTCTTGAGTGGTTAGTAGTCGAAGATCATCTACTCCATTGGCTACAGCTTGTGCCATATATTTGTGCATGCTAGCGACCTGTGCTTCTTCGCAAGCCACCACGATCTTACCGATTTGTTCGTGTTTTACCGCATGTTCCGCACAATATAGATACAAGGCTTTGCGACCGGGAACGCAGAGTTTGGCTTTCATGCTACCAGGCTCGTAATAAATACCGGCATGAATGACTTCCGAGTTGCGGGCGCTGGTTTGTGTGCCAAACGCAGTCTCTGCTTCGAGGATGACGACTTCTCGCCCGGCCTTAGCCATGCGCCGCGCTATGGCCAGCCCAACAACACCTGCACCAATGATGGCGCAATCAACAGTATCGCTCATAGAAGAATTATTTCAGAGTAAAGAGTAAGCGCATCAACATGCGCAGTTAAAGAGGTTAAAGATTTAAGGTGGAGATTAAAGAAGAGCACAGAAAAAATACAAGATTTCTCGTAGATCGAATTTAAAATCATAACAATAATAGGACTAGATCCGTACTGACAACGAATAAATTTGTTAGAGTGTACTGAAAAATTAAGCAAAAAGCAGAAAAATGCCGAAAAATGCCGAGAGCTCGTATTCAATTATGGACATATGGAATCATCAATTTATTGAGTCTCATCCGATTTTTGAACCACTTGCAGGCTATGTGACGCAGTGGGGTTCTGAAGACTGGCCGCGACTACCATGCTTACAGCAGTTATTAACAGCAGCTGGGATTAAAAATGCAGCGGGTCTGCCGTTGCGCTTGATCTCGCAGGAATTAGATGGGACCAATCATATCTCGCACAACATAGCCCATGACCATGACATGCTGTCTTATGAGCAACGTTTGTATGTTTATGGTGAATTATTGTTTAGGGCCAATAATTGGCATGATTTATTGAATGTGTTGACGTGGTTGCGATTCCCGCATGCTAAAGCAGCTTTAAATGCCCGCCATTATTGGGCAATGATTTGGTATGCAGAGCAATCGCCTGCGCGATCGCAGCGGGGGCGTGTTAGAGATACCTTAACCCTGTTTGATGAGAGTGGTGTTGTGGTGTGGTCGGCAGATGCTAGCCTATTAGACCAGATTCGGTATTTTCAATGGATAGAATTATTTTGGATGCACAGACAGCAGACCATGAACGAACTCCAACTCATGGCATTTGGTCATGCCTTGTATGAGAAAGCATTAGCGCCGTATGTGGGCATGACGGGTCATTCACGATTGATTCAGGTGTCGCCGGCGTTTATGTGCTTGCCCTTAGCCCGGCAGCGTGCCCAGATTGCTGTGGTATTGGCAGCGCAACTGCGCAATCAGCAGTTGTGGCGTCACCCCTATGAACTAGCGCCATTACCAGTGTTAGGTTTGCCAGGTTGGTGGGATGGAAATAACAATCTACACTTTTATCAAGATACGCGATATTTTCGACCTGGTCGTCGATCAGTAGCAACCAATCATTTGGCGACCATTTAATGGACTGCTATATATCATACTGTCATTTTAAAAAAACGAGTAAGTGAGGCGTATATTTGCAGTTAAGCAAACCCGAATCATTCAGCTAATTCGATTCGTCAACAATTTTTTGTATACGAACTCAGAGATGCTGAGTTGTCAGTGGAATAAAAATCCACCTTAAGGGGGATTTTTGATTTTGTACTATAATAGGCTGATTATTTTA
>CAISJL010000062.1 GCA_903885665.1 uncultured beta proteobacterium
TCACCAACTAGCTAATCCGACATCGGCCGCTCCAATAGTGCGAGGTCTTGCGATCCCCCGCTTTCATCCGTAGATCGTATGCGGTATTAGCCTATCTTTCGACAGGTTATCCCCCGCTACTGGATACGTTCCGATGTATTACTCACCCGTTCGCCACTCTACTTGCGGGTTGCCCCGCTTTCGCGTTCGACTTGCATGTGTAAGGCATGCCGCCAGCGTTCAATCTGAGCCAGAATCAAACTCTTCAGTTTAATTTTTGCAAAGTATTCACTCGCTTGACGTATGTATCAATTTCCATCATGCGAGCACTTCTGTATAACTTGATATTCCGCGCTCGTTTCCTTGCGCGGCACATTCAAGATCAAGTGCCCACACTTATCGGCTGTAAATTTTTAAAGAACGTTGGTAGCGGGGATAGGATTTGAACCTATGACCTTCGGGTTATGAGCCCGACGAGCTGCCAGACTGCTCCACCCCGCGCCCGATCAAGCCGTACATTATAACAACTTATTTTCATCATCGTCAACTTATTTGACACAAATCTGAAACTAATTCATCACAACATTTCGAGCCTTCCCCTGACACTCTGCGATTCTGGCAACTCGCAAAGCATTTCATCAGCGAAGCCAACTATTATTCCAGAACTGTCCCTGCAACGCAAGCCTTTTCAGCAATTAATACTAAAAACACTTCACTTGCTGCGGCGCGCAATCAGACTTACCTTTCAGCTGGCGTTAAATTAGTTCTGCTCCCTCGCACTTTTCTACTGATACGATTCATAATGACGTAGAAGGTTGGCGTGATATAGAGCGTTAAGAGCTGCGAGAACACCAAGCCTCCTACCACAGCGATGCCAAGTGGCTGACGCATTTCTGATCCAGTGCCAGACCCTAGTGCCAAGGGTAACGTGGCAAAGATTGCAGCCATGGTTGTCATCATGATTGGTCTAAAACGCACCAGTGAGGCCTCCACAATTGCCTCTGCTGGGCTCATGCCTTGCTCTCGCTCCATCTGTATCGCGAAGTCAACCATCATAATTCCATTCTTCTTCACCAATCCCACCAACAAGATAATACCGACAAAGCTAAACACATTGAGTTCTTGATCTGCTATCAACAGCATCAATAGCGCACCAAAACCTGCGAATGGTAGCGCTGTTAATATCGTCAATGGATGCCCATAATTCTCATAGAGAACTGCCAACACCATATAAATGACTAGTATGGTAATCAGCAATAATACCGGCAGCGTGCGAAACGCTTCTTCAAAAGCCTGTGCGTTACCAGCCACCGAAAATGTCACGCCTGATGGCATAGTTCCACCCGCAATCTCTCGCACATGCGCAATCGCCTCTCCCACTGATTGCCCAGGGGCCAAGTTAAATGACAACACGACCGATAGCAATTGACCATAATGGCTCACTGACACTGGGCCCACACCCATCTTAATTTCAGCGACCGCATGTATAGGAATCATTTGTCCTGTTGAGGACTGCACAAACAACGAGCGCAAAGCATTCATATCACGCTGATACTTTGGGTCTAGCTCTAACATCACATTATATTGATCTGTTGCGCCATAGAGTGTGCTTATCCGCCGGCCGCCATATGCGTTGTAGAGGGCGGTTTCTACTTGCTGAGGCGACACCCCCAAGGTAGCAGCCCGATCCCGCAGGATATCTATCTGAATTTCTGGATTACTCAATTCCAGACTCGAGTTAACATCCTGCAATATCCGAGACTCACGCAACTGGGCTTCTAGGATTTTGCTCGTTTCATAGAGCTGCGTCTCGTTCGACCCTTGCAGCACCAGCTGGTAATCACTCGTACTAATCAAACCACCAATCCGAATTGCAGGCGAGTTGTTCATAAATACTTGTACGCCTTGCGCACCACCGGTGAACGACTTACGCAGGTCTTGGATGATTTGGTCTGCACTAACTGCGCGCTCTGCTCGTGGCTTGAGCCGCACAATGATTCGACCAACATTACCACCCACTACGCCACCAGCACCTTGGCCGGCAGTCGACAATACGCTCTCCACATTTTTATTCTTTTCGATAATTGCCGTGACCTTTGCCTGGCGCTTTTCTAATTCATTGAAAGGCAACCCTTCTGGTGCGCGCACCGTACCAAAAAATATGCCAGCATCTTGTCGTGGTATAAAACCCTGTGGGACCGCCCGATAGATTACTACCGTCAATACTAAAAACACTACAGACACCAGAATCATCAAACCAGGACGACGCAGCGTCCAACGCAAAGTAGTGCCGTATACGTCACGCATCGCATCAAAGAAACACTCAAACCACATAAAAACTTTGCCATGCTGGGCATTCTCATTATGCGCTTTTAGCATCAAGCTACACATCATGGGGGTCATCGATAATGAAATCAAACCCGAGACCAACACCGCCACACCAACACTTACCGCAAACTCTCGAAACAAGCGCCCCAACATGCCTTCCATAAATAAAATTGGAATAAATACAGCCGCCAGTGAGATGGTCATCGATAATACGGTAAAACCAATCTCTTGCGAGCCTTCCATTGCTGCGGTCATTCGATCCTTACCCATCTCCATATGACGGGTAATATTTTCGAGAACGACGATTGCATCATCAACCACAAAACCAACCGCTAAAATAATTGCCATCAATGACAAATTATTCAAGCTATAACCAAGCGCACTCATCACACCAAAAGTGGCAATTATCGATGTCGGCAAAATCAGGGCAGTAATCAAGGTGGAACGTGCATTGCGCAAGAACACCAAAATCACCAACACTACCAAAACGATCGATAGCACCAAATGAAACTCTACCTCTTTGATCGAGTCCTCAATAAATTCAGAACGATCATTCACCACATGAATACGCACGCCAGGCGGCGCAGCAGCTTCAATCTCTGGCAATAGCGCCCGCAGAGTCTTCGCCACATCCACGGTATTCGCCCCAGGCTGCCTAAAAATCGCCAACATGATGGTCCGATCATCATTAAGCCAACTCTTCACTTTAGCGTTCTCAACCCCGTCGAGCGCCTGACCTACATCAGACAGGCGCACTGGCATCCCTTCTTTATACGCCACAATTAAATTATTGAAATTCTCAGCACGCTGCAAGGTTGCAGAAGACCTCACGGTAAAGTCACGCGCAGTCCCTTGTAATACTCCAGATGGTAGATTACTGTTTGCATCTTGAATCGCACTCACTACTCGGTCTAAACCCAAACCTCGCTTCGCCATGGCATCTGGGTTCAGTAAGACTCTCACCGCATAACGCTGTGAGCCATATATTTGCACTTGCGCTACACCCGACACCATCGAGAAGCGTTGCGCAATATTGGTATCTGCAAAATCATCTAACGCTGGCAGTGGCAATGTTTTAGCGGTCAGTGCTAAAGTAATAATTGGTGAATCTGCCGGGTTTACCTTACGCAATGTTGGCGGGTCCATCCCTTGCGGTAAGCGGCGCAAGGCTTGCGAGATTGCGGTCTGCACATCTTGCGCCGCCGCATCAATATCTCGATCCAGGCTAAATTGCAGAGTGACTCGACTCCGCCCAGCAGTATTCACTGAGCTCATCGAATCAATACCCGCGATCTGACTAAACTGCCGCTCTAGGGGGGTGGCGACAGTACTGGCCATAATATTCGGATTTGCCCCTGGCAAATCAGCGGTGACCGAGATTGTGGGAAAGTCTACATTTGGCAGTTCATTGACCGGCAGACCCCTGAAGGCCATGATACCAAAAATGATAATTGCGGCTACCAGTACTGACGTGGCTACGGGTCTTACAATAAAAATACGAGAAATATTCATCATCACCTCCGAGGCGATAGGTGCATTAAACGAGCTTGCTAAACATATTGACGGCAGTCAAGGCAGTTCTGTGCGGGCTTAAGGCGCAGACTTCGCGTCTTTTTTACGGTCGGCCTTTGAATCACCAGGTTCGCCTTTGGGCTCGCCGCTATCGTTCTCTTTGCTATTACTCTTATCCTTATTTTTATCCCTACCCTTACCACTTTTTTTAGTGGCTTCAGATCTGTCTGCAATCTTTACCGTGGCTCCGGTGCGCAAGGTCTGCGGTATCTCGCTAATCACCTGATCACCAGCCACCACCCCACTAGCAATCACCACCTCACCACCCATTTGCCGCGATATTTTTACCGGTCGCACTTCAACTTTGTCATCTGCACCAATCAAATACACAAACGGACCATCTTGCCCCGGTTGGACTGCGATTTCAGGTACTACCACCGCCTCTGGCTCTACGGTTAGCACAATCCGTACATTCACAAACTGCCCAGGCCAGATCGCCTCTTTGGTATTGCTGACCCGGGTCTTCAGCAATACGGTACCGCTTTGGGTGGTCACAGTATTATCCACGAAGACCAACTTACCGGTCGCTACTGCGGGGCCAAGACGATCAGGTAGAATTTCAATACGCATATCTTTACTGCTTTGAAAGCGCCGAATCTCAGTGAGTTGCCGCTCAGGCACGCTAAAGCTGACCAACACAGGGTCAGTGCCGTTAATCGTTACCAAGGGAGCGCCTGCACCTGCAGTAGCCACTAAATTGCCAGCTCTGACTGAAAGCTGACCTGTGCGGCCACTAATCGGAGCCACAATTCGCGTGTAATCGAGCTGAATCCTCGTCTGTTCAACCGCAGCTTGTCCCGATTGCACAGTCGCCTCTAGAGATTTAGTCGAGGTCACCGCCACTTCATATTCTTGACGGGTAATAAACTCGCGCTTAAGTAATGGCTCGAGGCGAGCCTGCTGTGCCATGGCGTTGTCCAACTGCGCCCGATCACGAGCCAGGGCAGCCACTGCCTGGTTGTATTGCGCTCTGTAGGTACGTGGGTCAATCTCAAATAAAGTCTGACCAGCTCTGACCATATCACCTTCACGAAAAGCGACTGTATGCAATACACCGCCAACTTGCGCCCGTACCTGCACGCTTTGCTCAGGCTCTACCGTACCCACCACATCAATCAAGACTGGCATCGGTTTGGCCACCGCGCGCACCGCTTTCACGGTTATAGGCCCGCCCTTACCCCCCTTACCTCCTTTGCCGCCTTTACCTTTAGCACTATTGCCACCAGAGTCTTTATCGGTTGCAGTCGTCGTGAACCACGGTGCCGTCAAACCCTGTTGCCAAACCCAATAGCCACTACCAAGAACTGCAATAAACACGCTAAGCATGACGAGTCTCTTCATTTTGCACCACCTGATGTTTTCAGTAAGTCACCCGCGCCTACCGCAATTTGCAAGCGTGAGAGTGTTGTAAACCATTCGAGATAAGATTGGATGCGTTGCACCCGAGCGTTCGATTCATCTTGTTGTGCAGTAATTAAATCTAAAATGCTACCAAAGCCCCCTTGGTAGCGCGCAAGCGTTGCCTGCGCAGTCTGCTCGGCCGAGCGCACTTGTGCCTCGGTGCTTGAAATACTGCTAGTTACCGTAGTCAAATCGTAATAACCCTGCCAGACCTCAATCTCAGCTTGTCGCACCAATGCATCACGACTAGCCTCAAGCGCATCGGCTTGCGCCTGGGCCAAGCGCGCGTTATAGGTATCTCTAAATCCGGTAAAAATGGGGATCCGGACATTAAACCCCACACTCCAAGACTTCGCCGAGGGTTTATCTTTAATATCGAAGAAGCTCTCCCCCCCCACCAATTCAATCGTCGGCAGACCAGCGCGCGCCACCGCTGATGCACTTGCTTTGGCCGAGCGCACTTGCGCTTCTGCCGCAACCAAGTCGGGTCGGGTTTGCTTGGCACGATTCAATAAATCACCAATCTGGGTGGTGATCTCGGTACTTTGTGGTGGCGCCTCTAGGGTGCGCACCGCAATACGACGGTTCACCGGCAAGCCCACCACAAACGCTAATTGACCCCGTGATTTTTCAAGCTCGCCACGACTGCGCGTGAGATTCAAGTGTGCTTGCGCCACCAGGGTATCTGCACGATATACATCGGCGACCGTGGCCAGACCCGACTCTTGCCGTTTACGCGCAGCCTCTAGTGCAATCTCGGCATTGGCTAAGGATTGGGCATTGATCTGCACCAAAGCATCGTTGCCAATTAATCGATAGTAGGCCTGTTCGACTTGAAACAGCACGTCTTGTAAGGCGCGGTTGTGTGCCAAGTTCATCGCTAATAGTCGATATTCAGTGGCAGCAATTTGCTGGTCGCGCACACCAAAGTCATACAGCAGATAACTCAAGCTATAGGTCGGACCATAACGTTTTTGCGGGGCAACAATAGCACCCGCACTGGTGACTTGTTGACTGCGGCTACCAGCATACAATGCGCTGATTTGCGGCAATAGATCCGCTTGTTCCACACCAACACCGGCAGCGGCAGCACGCGCGGATAACCAAGTCTGACGCGTCTTTGGATTATTACGAAACGCAAACTCCGTGAGTTCCGGTAAGGATAATGCCTGATGACTAAGCTGCGCCCCTTCATCTGGCGTAACACCACCGACGGTAGGCAATGCAGTCGTTGGCTCCCACCGCTTAAAGTGACTAGGTGCAGTTTTCTCATCACCGCCAAAGGGATCGCGCAGCCGTTGCGGCACTAACTCATTAATTGACAAGGCCTGCACTGAGGTCACAAACAGCGTGCCCGACAAAAAAAATGCGCAACCAAGCGCAGCACAATCGATTGAAATTCTTCGCATATCCGCTTTATTTGAATGCCCGCAATAGGATAATCGGTTATAAAATTATAATTGTTTATTATCAATCAGTTACAGCAATGCCGTTATAGCACATACAAAACCCTACAATCCCTCGCACCACAATTATTTGCACTGCTGGGACTCTACTACACTAGTGATGACTACATTACGACAAAGCAAATCCTAGCATAAATAAACGCCGTCCACTGAGTCGCTTGCCTGTCGGGTCATCTAAGCAACCCAAACGGTATGATGAATTAATGTAAGGGCGTCCCTGGCGGTAACACTGCTTCATCTGGTGACTGATCATCAGAAAAACCTTGGGCTTGATCTTTAGCCTCCACTAGGGCTTCTTCTTGCCTATCGGATTGCGCCATCACTGCTGTGCCATCATCAAGCATCACAGCCTTTGGAGGTTCCAACAGGTGATGAGCGTCCCGCTCTACGTCTAAATGCGCATCAGGACCCATATCCGATTCCGCCAGCAGCTCCAGACCTTGTTTCGAATCCTGCTTCCAATCCTCCCCCAAGCCTTGCTCGAGCACCTGCTCCACCACCACATCAATTAGGGCTGCGGTGTCGGCAAGCATCTGCGCATCGCCCTGCGCTTGATTTTCAGCCTCAGTCACTAAATCGGTGGTGTCACCCTGCTCAACGAGCGCACCCAAATCAGCCAAACTTGGCAACTCTTCCAAAGAGCGCAAATTCAAATCATCCAAAAATAATTTAGTCGTCGCAAAAATCTCTGGCCGTCCCGGCACTTCGCGATGCCCTACAATATCAATCCAACCGCGCGCCTCTAGCGCTTTCAGAATACCTGGCGAGACCGTGACGCCCCGGATATCCTCAATATCACCACGCGTTACCGGCTGCTTATACGCAATAATGGCTAAAGTCTCGAGCACAGCGCGCGAATACTTAGGCGGTTTTTGTGGACTGAGCCGATCTAGAAATCGCTGCGATTCAACCCGCGTCCGAAACCGCCAACCTGTGGCCACACTCACCAACTCCACACCGCGCCCATCCCAATCGTCGCGTAACTGCTCGAGCACCTTGCGCAACAACTCATTATCGAGTTTTTCATCGAATAATTTTTTCATGTCTTGCAAGCTCATGGGCTCAGCCGACACCAATAACGCAGTCTCTAGCACCATTTTGACATTGGATAAATCCAGCACTGGGGCAAGCGCTTCGTCCTCAGCGGTCGCAAGCAATACGGCAGCCCCCTCGGTTTCGAGCACCTCAAGCGCTGACTCAGTGGACACGGTTTGTTCTTCCATAGTATTCATAGGCTATCAGGCAACACAGTGCCTTTGAGTTTGACATAAATAGGGGCATAAGCCTGTTCTTGGCTAATTTCAATTAAGGTCTCCTTGGCTAACTCCAACATCGCCAAGAATGACACGACCAACCCGGGCACGCCCAAGTCGACCTCGAAAATATCTTTAAAATCAAAATAATCTTTGGTTTGCAGCAAGCGCAAAATACGGCTCATGTTTGCTCGCACCGAGAGCTCCTCGCGGGTAATGCGATGCGCTTGGGTGCGCGTTGCACGTTGCAGAATCGTCATCCACGCCTGGCGTAAATCTTCGATATTCACATTGGGCAGATACAACATCGACTCACGCTCAAACACGACCTGCACAATCGAGAAGTCTCGACCTGCTTGCGGCACTTCATTGAGGCGTTGCGCAGCCAACTTCATCTGCTCGTATTCCATCAAGCGCCGCACCAACTCCGCTCGCGGGTCCTCCTCGAGGTCATTTGCCCGCGGCCGCGGCAACAACATCCGCGACTTAATCTCGATCATCATCGCAGCCATTAACAAATACTCAGCGGCAAGCTCCAATTGCTGCGAGCGCATCATCTCGACATACACCAAATACTGCGCTGTTAATTTCGCCATGGGAATGTCGAGAACACTGATATTCTCCTTACGAATCAAATACAACAGCAAATCAAGTGGACCTTCAAACTGCTCTAAAAAGACCTCTAGGGCATCGGGCGGGATATACAAATCCTGCGGCAACTCGAGCATTAATTGGCCATAGACCTTAGGGTGCGAATGCACCTCAGCGGCAGACTCTTGTGGGGGCTGTTCAGTCACAGTCATCGCGGGCACCGCGCCGCCCCAAATACAGGGTGGCCAGGACGAGGCAATCGATCAATCAATAAGTGGCAATTCATCAGACTATTTTACCGGTAATCGGCTGCAGACCCAATGGACAAAACCAGTCTCCCAAGACTTAGCGATAACTCCTTGACGCTATTGAGTTTTAGTGGGGCTCAAGCGAGCTTTAGAACAATCCGCTCTCTAGGGTCTCAGAGTTCCGGCTGCGCATTAGGGCTCACTCATTAAGGCTTTTTGGCGCCCGCTTTAGGAATAGGGCTAGTGTAGGCAAAATGGTCATAGCTCATCTCAGCGGTGCGGAACCACAAAAACTGATCATTGCGGAATTTTAACCAAGGCCCGTAGATGCGCTTAAAGTGCGCACTCTTAGCAGCCGCCTCGTCGTAGATCTCGAAGGCCGCTTTTTGTGCTGCCTCCAAAATAGGCTTGGGGAATGGCCGCAACTGCGTGCCGTTATTGACTAAACGCCTGAGCGCTTCGGGGTTCTTAGCGTCATAGCGCGCCAACATCTGTATATTCGACTCCGCACACGCCGCTTCGAAAATGGCCTGGTAGTGCTTGGGCAAAGCCTCCCACTGCTGCAAGTTCACAATCGTGGAGAGCTGAGGGCCACCCTCCCACCAACCCGGGTAATAGTAATACTTGGCCACCTTCTGAAAGCCCAACTTCTCATCATCATAAGGGCCTACCCACTCCGCGGCATCGATAGTGCCCCGCTCTAGCGCTTGATAAATTTCATTACCGGCAATCTGCTGACCAACCACACCCAGCCGCGCCAAGACTTGGCCAGCCATGCCGCTGACCCGCATCTTAAGCCCCTTCAGATCAGCTAAGCTCTTGATTTCTTTACGATACCAGCCACCCATCTGGACGCCCGTATTGCCCGCCGGAAACTGCACGCAGCCATAGTCTTTAAACAAGGCTGCCACCGCATCTAGCCCACCACCGGCATACATCCAGGCATTTTGCTGACGCGCATTCAAACCAAACGGCACTGCCGTAGCAAACGCAAACGCTGGATCTTTACCCACGTAGTAATAAGGCGCCGTGTGGCCGCACTGCACCGTACCATTCTGTACCGCGTCTAGCACCTGCAAGCCCGGCACAATCTCACCGGCTGCAAACACCCGAATCTGAAAACGCCCCTCGGTCGCCTCAGCGACCCGCTTTGCGAGCGACTCGGCTGCGCCATACAAGGTGTCTAATGTTTTCGGAAAACTAGAGGCTAAGCGCCACTGAATGGTCGGTTGCGCCGAGACAATGGCGGGTGCTGCCACCGCACCGGTTGCCAGACCCAGACCTGCATGACGTAAAAATCGTCTTCTTTCCATGATGCCTCCAACACGTCGAATTTATACTTAACTAAATGAATTTATTAAACTATTTAATATTGAAGGGCAACCTACTCCAATCCACTCCAAGCCGCCCTACACCAACCTAAACCAACCCAAACCACCCTAAATCACGCCAAGCCCTTAACTACCCGCCAAAGTCATATTCGCAATTAAGATCGAGCCGCACTGGCGCGAACCGCGCCTACAGACATCGTTACCAATACCGATGATTTGGCGATACATCTCTTTTAAATTGCCGGCAATCGTAATCTCTTGCACCGGATACGCTAAAACACCGTTTTCCACCCAAAACCCAGCGGCGCCACGCGAATAATCACCAGTCACCGCATTCACGCCCTGCCCCATGAGCTCGGTCACCAATAAGCCGGTGCCCATCTTCCGCAACAGGCCATCAAAATCATCCCCCGTATCTTGCATCATCAAATTATGATTACCACCAGCATTACCGGTAGAGCGCATACCTAATTTACGCGCTGAATAACTACCCAAGAAGTAACCCTGCACCACACCATCTTGCACAATCTGGCGCCGCTCTGTGGTCACCCCTTCTTGATCAAACGGACTGCTGGCTAAAGCCCTGGGAATTGCTGGGTCATCAACCATCTGCACGCACGACGCGAAAACGGTCTGACCCAGACTATCCGGTAAAAACGACGACTTACGATACAAGCTGCCACCCGAGATTGCACCAACAAAATGTCCCATCAAACTCGAGGCAATCCCCGACTCAAACATCACAGGCACTTGGGCGGTATCGACCTGACGCGCATTCAAACGTGCAACAGCGCGCTGACCGGCACGCGCGCCTACTAACTCAGGGCTGGACAAAGTCTGTGCATCACGCGCCGTGTCATACCAATCATCACGCTGCATGCCATCGCCAGTACCGGCAATCAAAGCACACCACAAACTATGGCGTGAGCTGGCGTAACCCGACAAAAAACCATTGGTGTTGCCATAAATGAAATGCGACTGTTGTGTGGATACCGACGCCCCCTCTGAATTACTAATCCTTGAATCAGCCGCAAAGCCTGCCGCCTCACAGCGTAATGCCATCTCAATCGCCTGCTCAACGGGTAAATCCCAGTGATGCATCAAATCCAAATCGGGGCAGTCGCGGGCCAAACGCTCGGGATCAGCCAAACCAGCACAGGGATCCTGTGCCGTATAACGAGCAATCGCCAAAGCGGCATCGACCGTGTCGCGCAGCGCCTTGGGCGAGAAATCCGAACTACTTGCATGACCACGCTGGGTCCCCAAATACACAGTCACACCAATGCCTTTATCGCGGTTATATTCAATAGTCTCGACCTCGCCCTGGCGCGCGGTCACGGTCTGGCCGAAACCCTCGCTGACCTCGGCATCCGCGCTGCTGGCGCCGCGTGTCTTAGCATATTGCAATGCATCACTGACTAATTCAGAAAGTGTCGCCTGATCGTACGAAAACGGTTGAGTGGCCATATTGAAATCAACAATCCTTTAACAGTAATCCATCTATAAACAAAGCTGCAGCCCAGACCCATTACAAAATCAACAAACCATTCACAGCCGTACTGCGACTAGGGCTGAGGCTCAGAACCAGCCTCTGCGCTCTACTCTGTGCTCTAGTCAGGAAGCTAGCCCCCGCCCCAATTTAAATATCTCTGGGATCAGCAATTTACACGATCTGCATACGCAGTTCACTGCATTCACCTGAAAGGGCGTTATCATAACAGCTTCAAAATCAAACTAGACTATCGTGGAAGACACTGCAGACACCCTCCCCCCCAGCAAAACCCAGCGCAAGCAAGAGATGGACGCACTCCAAGCCATTGGCGCAGAGCTCATCGCCTTAAATGACCACCAACTGGCCAGCATCCCACTACCTGAATCGCTACGCGACGCGGTCAGCGAAGCGCGGCGCCTGCGCACCTTTGAGGCCCAACGCCGACAATTACAATATATCGGCAAACTCATGCGCTATGTCGACCCCGCCCCTATCCGCCACCAACTTGACGGCTGGCGCTCGGTCTCCGCCGAACATACCGCACGCTTACACCGCATGGAGCACTGGCGCGACCGCCTGCTCAACGAACCGGCCGCACTCGCCGAGTTTATTGACACCTATCCTAGCACCAACATTCAGCAACTACGGCTACTCATCCGCAACACCGCCTATGAGCGCACCAACGGCAAGCCGCCGAAGAACTTTCGCGCCTTGTTTCAATTGATCCGCGAACTGGTGCAAGCCCAAGAAGCACCTATCCCCGAGGTCGACCCAGCAAACCACAACCCTACTGAATCTTCAGAGAACATTCCAAACGCTGCTGCGAACGCTAGCCTCGCACCCAGGTCCAAACGCTAAAACTATAATCACACGATGACTACTCCCCACACATTCAAGATCGGACTCGTCTCCATCAGCGACCGCGCCAGTAGCGGCGTCTATACCGATGCCGGGTTACCGGCGCTGCGCGACTGGCTAGCCAGCGCCATCGCACAACCGACCTGGCAAGCTATAGAGCGGCTGATCCCAGACGACGAATCCGGAATCAGTGCCACCCTAATCGAATTAGTCGACACCGTTGGCTGTGACCTGGTGCTCACTACCGGCGGCACAGGCCCTGCCCTGCGGGACGTTACCCCCGAGGCTACGTTGGCGATTGCGGACCGCGTTATGCCCGGCTTTGGCGAACAAATGCGCCAAGTGAGCTTGCGCTTTGTGCCCACTGCAATACTCTCGCGCCAAGTTGCAGTCATTCGTAAGCAAGCGCTCATCATCAACTTACCTGGCCAGCCCAAAGCCATCCGTGAGACTCTAGAAGGCCTCAAGGATGCCAGCGGTAAGACCGAAGTGCCTGGCATATTTGCCGCAGTGCCTTACTGCATAGACTTAATCGGTGGCCCGTATATCGAAACCCACGATAGCGTCGTGCGCGCGTTTCGTCCTAAATCAGCCCTACGCCCCATACCAGCCGAACCCCAAAAAAATATATAACTAGTTGAAAATAAACAGTTTTTTAAATTCTATTCAATACCATCACTGCCGCATGCCGATGCACTCAGCGCTACCACATCACGCCCACTGGCTACCCGAACTCACGACTCGCTTCTTATACCGCAGTCATTTTCCACACCCATTGACTACAGGCACCTATTACATACAACTCAGCACTAAAACATAAAGCGCACCCATTACATCGTCTCTTTTAAATGAAACAAACTCTGAAATCATCTCCTTCAAACAATCTAAAGATAGCCCCCATCATGACCAATACCCTAGACTGCATCGAAATCGAAACCGGCAACAACCCCACCCACGCAATCATCTGGATGCACGGACTCGGCGCCGATGGCAACGACTTTGTTCCTATTGCCGATGAGCTTGGTCTCGATGGCTTAGCGCCAGTACGCTTTATTTTCCCCCACGCCCCCGAACGCCCGGTCACCATCAACAACGGCTACGTCATGCGCGCTTGGTATGACATCACCGTTGGCGACCTCGAAGGCAACACTCGCAAAGCCGATGCTGCAGGGGTTCGCGTCTCCCAAGGGCAAATCAATGACTTAATTGCCCAAGAACACGCCCGCGGTATTGCCTACACCAACATCAACTTAGCGGGCTTCTCTCAAGGCGGCGCCATCGCCCTCTATACCGGACTACGCTATCCCGAAACACTGGGTGGCATTATGGCGCTGTCGACTTACCTGCCACTTGCTGAGACCTTGCCGCAAGAGGCCGCAGCTGCCAATCTGCACACCGCTATTTTTATCGCCCACGGCACCCAAGACCCCGTCGTACCCTACACCATGGGACAAGGTACGTACCAGGCACTCCAAGCCGCCGGCTACCCAATTCAATGGCACGAATATCCAATGCCACACTCAGTATGCCCTGCAGAAATTGCTGACATCCGGCAATTTTTAACACCCCGACTGCGCACCAAGGCCTAAGCCACCTAGGACGCATCAAAAAAGAACTTTGATCGAGGAACGTAACCCGTGACCATATCAACAAGCACTAACGCCAGCACCTCAACGAACAATAACAATCAACCGCTCGACGGTGTGCGTATCATCGACCTCACCTCTGTAGTGATGGGGCCCTTTGCCACCCAGTTGCTGGGTGACTTAGGGGCGGACATCGTCAAAGTTGAACCGCCAGATGGCGACATCTTGCGCCATATCGCGCCCATGAAAAACCCAGCGATGGGTCATATTTTTTTGCATCACAACCGTAACAAACGCTCCATCGTACTCGACCTTAAAACCGCTGAGGGCTATCAAGCGCTTAGCCGTTTAATCAAAAGCGCTGACGTCTTAATCTACAACGTGCGGCCACAAGCCATGGCACGCCTCAAACTATCCTATGACGAAGTCACGGCGATTAACCCCGAGATCATCTACGTGGGCGCCTACGGCTTTGGTCAACGCGGCCCCTACGCCGCACAACCGGCCTATGACGATTTAATTCAAGGCATGTCCGCAATGCCCGCCCTGTTTCACCAAGCCGGCGCCTCTAGCCCACGCTATGCACCGCTAGCAATTGCTGATCGCATCACAGGTCTCGCTGCGGTCAACGCCGTGACCACGGCCCTCTTTGCCCGTAGTCGCACTGGTCGTGGCCAATCCGTTGAAGTGCCTATGTTTGAAACTGTTACCCAACTCGTACTCGCAGATCACATGGGCGGCTTCACGTTCGACCCACCAGAAGGTGAGCTTGGCTACGCCCGCATGCTCGCCCCGTTTCGAGCCCCCTATGAGACTCGTGATGGCTATATGTGCGTGCTGATTTATAACGACAAGCACTGGCGCGCGTTCTTCAAACTCATTGGTCAGGAAGACGTCTTTACCAGCGACCCGCGCTTTAGCAGCCACGAAGCACGCTCGCGCAATATTGCGCAGGTCTATGCATTTGCAGCAGAGCAACTCAAACGGAGGACTACCGCAGAGTGGGAAGTAGCCCTGCGCGAAGCCGACATCCCCTCTGCCGCCATGAAAACCTTAGAAGATTTAATCAACGACCCACACCTGGCACAAACCGGATTCTTCAGCCACCACCAACACCCTAGCGAAGGCTTTCTGCGCGAGATGACCCTAGCCAGCCACTGGCCTGCAGCCGGCGAAATGCCACACCGCCCTGCACCCCGCTTAGGCGAACACAGCACAGAGTTATTACGCGAAGTCGGCTACAGCAACGAGGAGATTCACGCGCTGATGCAGGCGGGGGTGAGTAAGGCTTAACAATGTGACGATACAGCTGCCACCCTAACCCCTAAACCCTAACACCACGCGCACTCATCCACATCACTTCACGCCAACGCCCTTTCGCGTCCTCGATTCACATCAACCCTCCACACCAACACAATACCGGCGATAAAATACAGCCCAGTAATCATCATCGCTAAACGATGATCTCCACCCGAGAGCCAAGCCACAACACCGTAACCTAGAGGGCCGATCATCGCAGATGCTTTCATCGCCAAGCCCCACAAACCAAAAAATTCCGCTTGGCGCCCCGCCGGGCTTAGATACGCCACTAATGCGCGGCCTGCGGATTGACTCGAACCCAAACCTAATCCCACTAAATTTGCCACCACCCAAAATAGCGCTACGCTACGACTTTGACTGGCCAGCACAACTGTGAGCAGCCAAGCAACCAAAGTCAATAGGATGGTGCAGCGATGCCCCAGCCAGTCTTGCACATAGCCTAAGCTAAACGCACCAAACGCCGCCGTGATATTCACTACCAACACTAAGGTAATCGTTTGCTGCATATCAAAACCCATCACTTGTTGCGCGTAAATTGCGGCCAATGCAATCACAGTTTGAATGCCTGCCTGATAGCATAGCAAGCTCCATAAAAATTGCTGCAAATCAGGATAGGTTTTTAACTGACGAATACTCTGTAACACATCGCTTGCAACCGCTCGCCAGATGATGCTGCGATGATGCGGCTGCGCGCGTTCACGCAGCCAATAGAATGTCGGCAATGCAGCGATTAAAAATAATCCTGCTGTGATTAACACAGCGACCGGTACAATCGTGGTCATTGCCTGCTGCAATGCTTGGGCATAACTGACATAAGCCAACACTAAGCCCAAGGCCACTAAGCCGCCGCAATAACCCAGACTCCAACCCCAGCCCGAGACTCGCCCGACAGCCTCAGGGCGCGCCAACTCTGGCAGAAATGCAGCAATCACATTCTCACCCGTACCAAAGCAATAGTTAGAGCACACGATCAGTACCATCGCGAGCGCGACATCACCCCGCCCTACAAAGGCAAGGGCTGCAGTCGTTAACACACAACCGAGGGTCGTCACCACTAGTGCACGTTTTTTACTAGCACGCGCATCCGCCCACACGCCTAAGAGCGGAGCAGTCACCATAATCAAGGCATACGAGATTGCCAATGCTGTGGTCCATGCCAGCGTTGCCCAAGCGGCGTTTTGACAGACCTCCGCCACAAAATACATGCTGAACACGGCTGTAATAATGACCGTGGTATACCCCGAGTTAGCAAAGTCATACATTGCCCACGCCCATACCTCACGTCGCGCGACACCCGTATTCAGAGCGCCGGAGAGTTGTGCACTGTGCGCTCTTTTCATAGGCTATGTGCTCATCGCAGTTGGCTTAGCGATCGTGTTGACTATTGAGTTGACTATTGAGCTGACTATCGCGGCACCACTGGAGTCATCTGCGCTACGCCAAAACACTGTTCCAAATAAGCAGCATGACGGAACAATTGCGCCTCTCCACGCGGCTGACCAATCACTTGCACGCCAAAAGGCAATCCAGCACCGGCTACTCCACCAGGTGTGAATCCTGCAGGCATTGCCATCACCGGACAAGCAGTCATAGTCACCGCACAAGTCAGCGCTAACCAGTCCATATAACCTACCAATGACACCCCATCCCACTGCTCTGGGTAGCGAGTCTCTACGGGGAACGGTGGGCACAGTGTGGCCGGACAAATCAGCACATCATAGTCTTGTAAAAATTGAGCCATCGCTCGCACAATCTCACCTTGCGCTATTTCGGCGGCAATGACTTCGGTAAGTGTCAATTGCAAACCATACTCCGCATTGGCAATAATTTCTGGCTTCAACAAATGACGATACTCTGCAAGCAACGGACCTGCGCGCGAGATAAACAAAGCACCGCGCAAGGTTAAGAAATGCCGCATGGCATCACGCAAGTCAGGATGCGCCCATTCCACTGCAATGCCATCAGCCGCTAAGCGCTCGCCCACTTGTGCGATAGCTGTGCGCACGTCCGCATCTACAACCGGGGCAACCCCTAGATCCACACTCAACGCCACCCGCAGAGGGCGCTCGGCCTGCCGCGCACATTCCACAAAACTTGGTAACTGCTCTTGGGTGCTCAAGGGGTCGCGCCGATCAAAGCCGGCTTCGGCATCAAACATCAAGGCCACATCAGCCACCGTGCGGCCCATAGGACCTTCAACCGCCAGCGGATTAAATGCTTGCTTTTGAATACGCGGCACCCGCCCAGGACTGGGGCGCAAACCACTGACTGAACAAAACGCTGCTGGTGTACGAATGCTGCCACCAAAATCACTACCGGTAGCCAACCATACCTGGCCGGCTGCCAGTGCAGCGGCACTCCCACCAGACGATCCGCTGGCACTCATGCGTAAATCCCACGGATTACGTGTCGCACCAAACACATCATTAAATGTATTACCGCCCGCAGCAAATTCAGGCAAGTTGGCTTTAGCCACCACCAGCGCGCCCTGTGCCTCTAGGCGTTGCACCACCAGGTCTGAACTGGGCGCAATCCGGTCGGCATACACTTGCGAGCCATGGGTGGCGCGCACACCTTCGACATCGGTGTTGTCTTTCACCGCAATCGGTAAGCCACACAATAGACCGCCACTGTGAGAGTCGTGTTTGCGCTCACGCATCAGCACTTGTGCGCGCTCGCGTGCGCGTGTCATGCATAAGGTGACTAAGGCATTAATCTGTGGATTGGTCTGCGCAATCTGGATTTCTGCGGCATCAATCAACTCCAAGGGCGTGACATCGCCTTGGCGCAAATGGGCAACCGCCTCAGTGGCAGTCCATTTTATGAATTCATGCATGTTCATCCTTCGCTAATGAAATTGGCAAACCAGCGTAAGCGCCAGGTATACGGTCAATAAAGTTCATTTATTACCACAGCCGCCAGTATAACGATCAACGACCAGTTGAACAGGATAGCCGTTCAGCCTTACTATCCGAGGTTACGACTGCCAAGCACAATTACAGTTGACTGCAACCCTAGAACATACCGCACAGGACACGCACATGACCACCAAGCAAAGCACCCGCCCATTAATGCAAACTGGCGCCCAAATTCTGATCGACTCCCTCATCACCCATGGTGCTCAACTGGCGTTTGGGGTGCCCGGCGAATCCTATCTCGCGGTTCTCGATGCCATTCACGAGCGTGAAGAAGAGTTCAAGTTCATCATCTGCCGCCAAGAAGGCGGCGTCACCAATATGGCTGACGCCTACGGCAAACTTACAGGTCAACCGGGTATTGCTTTTGTAACGCGTGGACCCGGTGCGACCAATGCCTCTGTGGGTGTCCATACCGCATTTCAAGACTCCACACCCATGATTTTATTTATCGGACAAGTCGGCAACGATGTAGTTGAGCGCGAGGCCTTCCAAGAAATTGACTATCGCCGTATGTATGGCCCGATGTGTAAATGGGTGGCGCAGATTGATCGTGCCGATCGCGTCGCAGAATACATCAGCCATGCCTTTCACTTAGCCACCTCGGGGCGGCCCGGCCCAGTCGTGTTAGCCCTGCCCGAGGACATGCAGCTCGACATGGCACCACCGAGCAATGCCCAACACTATCAACGTGTTGCCGCTAACCCTGGTGAGTTCGATATGCATAAGCTGCGCGACCTTTTGGGCAAAGCGCAACGCCCATTGATGATGTTGGGTGGTGGCGGCTGGAATAAACAAGCGTGTGATGATATTTTGAGTTTTGCGCGTGCTTTTAATTTACCGGTCGCAGCCTCGTTTCGCTGCCAAGATTTAATCGACAATCGCGACCCGCATTACATAGGTGATGTGGCTGTGGGCTTGAACCCTCAACTCTCCGATCGCCTCAAAGCAGCAGACCTATTACTGGTGGTGGGCGCACGCTTAGGCGAGTGGACTACCGTAAACTACACGCTCTTTGAGATTCCCCGCCCTGCTCAAAAACTAGTGCACGTACACGCTGGCGCCGAAGAGCTAGGACGGGTCTATCAAGGTGAATTACTGATCAACAGTGGCATGCCTGAATTTGCTGCAGCAGCCAAACGCTTGGCTCCCGTAAAACCCTCTTGGGACGAGTGGACTGCAGCGGCGCGAGCTGACCTCGTTGCTTGGCAGAAGCCCGTGACCGTGCCTGGTAGACTCAATTTGAGCGAAGTCATCGCCCATCTGCGCGACACCCTACCTGCCGATACTATTGTGACCAATGGTGCAGGCAATTACGCCATCTGGGTACATCGGTTTTATCGCTACACAGGGTTTCGCACCCAACTCGCCCCCACTAGCGGGGCGATGGGCTATGGCGTGCCTTCAGGAGTCGCTGCCAAAATTACCCACCCCAACCGCACTGTGGTGTCGTTCTCTGGCGACGGTTGCTTTTTAATGCACGGCCAAGAGCTTGCAACCGCTGCTCAATACGACGTCAAAGTTTTATTTATTGTCGTCAACAATGGCATGTACGGCACAATCCGTATGCACCAAGAGCGCAACTACCCAGGCCGGGTGAGCGGCACCCAACTAAAGAACCCCGACTTCGCAGCGCTTGCTCGCGCCTACGGCCTGCACGGCGAAGTAGTCGACGATACTGCCGATTTTGCGAGCGCCTTAAGCCGCGCCCTGGCTGCCAAAACCAGTGCATTGATTGAGCTGCGCGTAGATCCCGAAGCAATTACCCCTCGCACTACCTTGAGCGCAATTCGAGCCGAGGCCAAGAAAGCCCATAAACCGTAGAAAACCTTCATAAACCTCAGTAAATATTAATTAACATGAATCAACATTAATGCAACGTTGATTCAATATGCAGATTAACACTCACAAAACAACCAAATCGTTCGTCAACATTAATTAATAAATTGAACAAGTTACCCAAGGATTTCGCGTTCATGCCCTTGTATCTCGACACCGCCACGATCCAGCAAATGCTGACCATGCCAATGGCCTTAACATTGGTGGAGCGGGCGCTGCGCGATCGCGCGGTCAAGTCAGCAATCGACATCCCACGCGCGCGCACCCAAACGCCTGCAGGCATTCAACACGTTCTGCAAGCCGCCGCCCCCGAGTTGGGCTATATCGGCTTTAAGTATTACTACACTGGTAAAGGGGGCAGCTCCTCCTATCTACATCTCATCGATATGCATAGCGGGCAGTTAGCTGCCATTATCGAATCCGGTTGGTTGGGGATGATTCGCACCGGTGCTGCCACTGGTATTGCGAGCCGCACCCTAGCTAACCCTGGTGCGAGTATTCTGGGGCAGATTGGTGCGGGCTACCAAGGCATGGGACAACTCGAAGCAGTCTGCACCGCATTGCCTATACGTGAGGCAAGGGTCTATGCACGCAGCCGCGACAAACTCGAAGCTTGGTGTGCCCAGATGAGCGCACAACTGGGGATTCCGGTCATGCCTGCAGAGTCTGGGCCTGCCGCCCTAGCGGGCGCTCACATCGTCAATGTCATTACCCGCTCGGTCACTCCGGTGATAGATGGCGATTGGCTAGAGCCCGGTCAGCACGTCAACGCCGCCGGCTCTAACGCCCTAGATCGGCGTGAAATCGACAGTAAAACCATTGCCCGCGCAGCCCTTATTAGTGTCGACTCCAAGGCTACTGCGCGCAACGAATGCGGTGACTTACTACCGGCAATCGAACAAGGCCAATTGCACTGGGATGCACTCACCGAGATTGGTGACATTATGGTTGGGCGCGCGCCGGGTCGCGCCAAGTCAGAAGACATCACCTTGTACCAATCCCATGGCATGGGGATTCAAGACCTCTACGTCGGGATCGCGCTCCTCGCCATCGCCCAGCGCGAAGGCTTAGGCAGCATGCTCGCCATGGCCTAAATACATATAACACATTGATTTAATTCATTTTTTTAATTTCCCACCTTAACTGATTTTTTTAATTTTTTTAATTATTTTTAACTGACTTTTTAAGCCGAACTTTTCAATGACCCCCTGAGCAGTTCAGTGCTGCCATCACCCAACATTTCAACAAGAGCGAGCCTCACTATGCAATCAGCAATTACTCCCGCCACCCACGTGATTGGTTTTGTGGGCATCGGTGCCATGGGCACCCCGATGGTCAATCACCTCTGTGCCGGTGGCTACCGGGTTGTGATCTACGATCTAGCCGCGAGCCGCACCGCACCGTTTAGCAACAACGCACAAGTCACCATAGCGCCTAGCCTGAGCGCTGCAGGCAAGCTCGCGCAAGTCATCATCACCATGGTGCCCGATGGCCATGCAGTGCGCCAAGCACTGTGTGGTGTCAACGACAGCTATCAAGACTGCTTGCTCGAGCACGCTGCCCCGCAGACCCTAGTCATTGATATGAGCTCGTCCTCATCCGTCGGCACCCGCGAGCTTGGTGAGCGTTTAGCCGCGCGTGGCCATCCCTTCATCGATGCGCCAGTCTCGGGGGGGGTGAAAGGTGCGGTTGCCGCCTCGCTGGCGATTATGGTGGGCGGTGACCCAGCGATTTATCGACAAGTGCAAGGCTTACTGAGTGTAATGGGTAGCCAACTGTTTCATGTTGGCCCGCTTGGTGCGGGTCACGCCATGAAGGCACTCAACAACTATGTCTCGGCCGCAGGCCTTGTGGCCGCCTGCGAGGCCTTGATTGCAGCCGAGCGGTTTGGGATTGATCCAGCCATCGCCACCGACATCATCAACGCCTCCAGTGGCATGAACAACACCACTAAAAACAAAGTAAAGCAACAAATGTTAAATGGCGTATTTGGCGCCGGCTTCGCAACTAGTCTCATGGCCAAAGATGTGCGCACCGCTCTCGAAGTCATTGAAACCACTGGCACCCAAGCCGACTTAGCCCGCCACTGTGCCGCGTTCTGGAATGCCGCCGAACAAGAGCTGCCTGCTGGCACCGATCACACTGCTGTCTACACTCTAGTCAAAGCACCAAGCACCCAGTCATGAGTGCGCCCACTAGCACAGCCAAACCACTCAGCGGGATGCGGGTGCTCGATTTAAGTCGCATCCTTGCCGGCCCGTGGTGTGGTCAGGTATTAGCCGACTTAGGGGCTGAGGTCATCAAGGTCGAGCGTCCCGGTCGCGGCGATGACACCCGCGCTTGGGGGCCACCCTTTCTCAAAGATGCCAAAGGCCAAGACACCACCGAGTCCGCCTATTACCTGTGCGCCAATCGGGGCAAACAATCTATCACCCTAGACATTGCCAAACCGCAGGGCCAAGCCTTAATCAAAGACCTCGCACGCCATAGCGACATCTTGCTCGAGAACTACAAAGTGGGTGATCTCAAACGCTATCACCTCGATTACGAATCGCTATCCGCCATCAACCCGCGATTAATCTACTGTTCGATCACAGGCTTTGGTCAAACCGGCCCGCTGCACGAACGCGCCGGCTATGACTTTATGGTGCAAGGTATGGGAGGCTTAATGAGCATCACCGGTGAACGTGACGACCGCCCCGGTGGTGGCCCACAAAAAGCCGGTGTAGCGATCGCCGATTTGATGACCGGCATGTATGCCAGTGTGGCGATACTGGCCGCAGTCGCTGAACGCTACCGCAGTGGGTGTGGGCAATACATCGATATGGCTTTGCTTGACACCCAAGTCGCATGGCTGGCCAATCAAAACACCAACTACTTAATCGGTGGCACAGTGCCCACTCGCATGGGCAATGCACACCCCAATGTGGTGCCCTATCAAACCTTTCGCACCCAAGATGGCAATCTAATTCTAGCCATAGGCAACGATGGACAGTTTCAGCGCTTCTGTCATGCTGCCGGTCTACCAGAGCTCGCCAGCGATCCACGCTGTAGCACCAACGCATTGCGCGTCACCAATCGCGACCACTGCATCAAAGCCATCACCCCGGCAATGCAACTAAAAACCACGGCTGCTTGGGTGAGTATGCTCGAACCGCTTGGCGTTCCCTGCGGTCCCATCGATGAATTAGACACGGTGTTTGCCAATCCGCAAATCCAACATCGCGGCATGCAAGTCAATGTACCGCATCCACTATCGGGTCAGGTGCCCTTGGTCGCCAACCCCATTCAGTTCTCGCGCACCCCCCTAGACTACACCGTTCATCCTCCGCTACTGGGTGAGCATACTGAACATATCTTAAGCACAGTGCTGGGCAAAACCAGCGCAGAAATCGCTAGCCTGCGTGAGTCGGATATTATTTAATGAGTTTTGTTTAATGAATTTAGTTCAATTAATTTAGTTCAATTAATTTTTTATTAATCTTATTTATATTGTTTCATGAATCGCGATTAACCACTTAATGAACTATTTATAGTTAATTAGTTTTTTTAATTTATTTGATATCATCAAACCCACGCATCCTAAGCGTTACACCATCAAAAACCTTAGGATGCATGTAGTAGGCTCAATCCGCTTAGACCTTAGCGTATTTACCGGTCAGCTGCGGCGTTAAACCTTCCAGTTTTTTGTCAGCACGTTCGAGTCGCGTCTCACGCGACCACGTACGCTTGAGCGGATCGCTAACATTAATATGTAAGCGACCCAAACCTTGGGTCTCAAGCTCTACGCGGTCCCCATCTTGGAAGGCATTCAAACCACGATGGTTCGTCCCTAAGGCCAACACATCACCAGGGTAGAGTGTATGAATCGAGGAGATCCACTCAATACAGCGCGGAATTTTGTGCGCCATATCACTGGTATTGTAGTTCTGCATGAGATGACCATTGACCCACAACTTCACCTGTAGCGCTTGCGGATCAGGGATTTCATCAGCGGTCACGATGTAAGGGCCCATGGGAGCAAAGGTCTCGCGCGACTTGGTCTGGAAAAACGTATTACCAGCCGGTGGCAAGCCACGCGCAGATCCGTCAATAAAATTCATATAGCCGAAAATATACTGCATCGCTTCAGCCGCTGATACATTTTTAGCCACTCGACCAATCACCAAAGCCATCTCGGCCTCACCTTCAAACACAATGGCAGGCACATCCGGTAACACCATGGTGTCACCATCACCAATGACTGCGCTGGGTGACTTATGAAACGCATTAATCGGCGCCGGCTCTGCTCGCGTGCCGTCTTCCATGTAATTCACAGCCATACAATCAATGGTACGCGGCTCCGGTGTAGGCGAACGGAAACGCACCGCGCTAAACGCTCTACCTTGACCGCTACGCACAGCAGCGCTGAAAGCGCCACGGCGGGTTTCCCACTCAGTAATCACTGTGCTCAATAATTTCTGCGGGGGTAGCGCTATCAAGTCACTCACCGCTGCAGACACATCAAACACCTGATCACCTTCGATCACGCTAAACTTATAGTCATCAATAAACGCTAGCTTCATACTTGTTCTCCGTTAATAGAAATATCATTCACCTTGAACCCTGCTACGGGATAACGCGCTATCTAATTCACTTTAATCTTTGCAGCCTCAACCACTTTTCGCCATTTTTCGATCTCAGTGCGCACAAGAGGACCAAACTCATCCGGTGGCAATGGTCGCGCCACAATATCAGCACCACCTTGAATCAACTTAGTGCGAATCTCCGGATTCGTAAACACGCTGGCAATCGTGGTGTGCAATTTATCAATCACCTCGCGCGGTGTGCCCGAAGGCGCACAAATACCATTTAAGCCGACTGCCTGAAACCCTGGAACAGACTCAGCAATTGCCGGGAACTCTGGAAACTCGGGATTACGCTCCGGACCTGCCAAGCCTAGGGCACGCAAGCGTCCCGATCGCACATAAGGCAACACCGGTGTTAACACCCCAAAGGTCATCGAAACGCGACCAGCAACCACCTCACTAATTGAAGGTGCACTGCCTTTAAAGGGGATATGCAACATATCCACACCCGTCATATTTTTAAACAACTCCCCGGCTAAATGATTCGGACTACCAGCACCATAAGAAGCAAAAGTTAATTGCCCCGGATGGGCTTTCGCAAACTTGATCAACTCTTTAACATTACGCACCGGCAATGACGGGTGAATGACCAATAAAGTTTGACCGCGCAAATACAAAGTCACTGGCGTAAAGGCTTTCAGCGTATCAAAACTTAATTTATACAAACTTGGATTAATTACAAACGACCCCGTACATACTAACAGCGTATAACCATCGGGCTTAGCGGTCGCCACATACTCCGTGCCAATAATCGTATTCGCACCACCACGGTTCTCAACTACTACCGACTGCCCTAAGCGTTCACTCATGCCATGCGCCAACATCCGCGCTACCGAATCAGAGCCACCACCCGGCACAAACGGCACCACCAAACGAATCGGTTTATTCGGAAACCCCTGCGCATGCACAAAGTTATTCATGCCTATGCCTATGCCTATGCCTAAGGTCAAACGCATCAAAACCACAGCACACCACAACATACGGATCATTTTGTTCATATAGATCACGCTATCTATCCTTTTAAGTAAACAATCACCAACAACGCTCGTCAATCATTACAAGCCAGCCACAACACCTTGATCAATCAGCTGTTGAATCGACTGCTCATCGTGGCCAGCCTCACGCAATACTTGTAGCGTATGCTCACCTAAGCGCGGCGGATGCAAGCGCACGCCACCTGGGTTTTGCGACAGCTTTACCGGAATACCCGCCATCCGAATCGTACCCGCGGTCGGATGCTCAACAGCGGCAATCATGTCACGGGCGAGCACTTGTTCATCACTAACCACTGTATCCACCGAATTCACCGACGAGCAAGGCACACCCTCAGCCCCCAGCAACGCCATCCAATGCGCAACAGTTTGTTTCTTAAATTCAGCACGCAGTAGCGGCACTAAAATGCCACGATTCTCCGAACGATCTTGCTTGCTCTTAAACCGTGCATCCACAATCCATTCAGGGCGTTCAACTGCACGACATACACCTTGCCACATCCGCTCGGTAAAAGCAGCCACGACTACCCAATCATCACTGGCTTCAAACGCTTGGTAGGTGGCGCCTAATTGCGAAGACGTCCCCCGACGCTCAGGCACTGCACCATTGGCAAAGTATGCGGTCACAAACTGCGCCAACATCGCAACCTGCCCCTCTAGCAATGAGGTATCTACACGCTGACCACGACCTGTTGCATGACGCGCCTGCAAAGCGAGCAGCACCCCAATCGCCCCAAACATACCAGCACCCACGTCCGCAACCGAAATACCGGTCTTCACAGGGCCGCCCCCTTCTTCACCGGTCATACTCATTAAACCCGCATAGGCCTGCATAAAAATATCATTGGCACGCTCGTGCGTGCGCGGACCACTCGCACCAAAGCCGCTAATACTGCAATAAATCAAACGCGGGTTACTGGCCGCTAAAGACGCATAACCCAAACCCAACTTCTCTAGAGCACCTGGTCTAAAGTTATCTACCACCACATCTGCGGTATCGATCAACTGCCGTAGCACAGCCACACCAGCCGGTGTTTTCAGATCAATCGCCAAACTACGTTTATTACGATTTGCTGAGGCGTAATAGGATGAGAAGTTACCTGGGAAGGGCGAACCTAACCAAGTGCGGCTCTCGTCGCCCTCGCCGATGCGCTCAACCTTAACCACATCTGCACCAAAGTCACCCAAGGTCATAGCGCAGTACGGTCCTGCCATCGCCACACCAACCTCAATCACCTTAATCCCGTGTAGGGGCGCTTGCCCTGTTGCTGCATTCATCGGTTCATCTCCTGAGAACAAACGACTCGTCAATTCACCAGTCCCTTAGTTCCGTTATTCCGTTAATTAACTTGCATACTGCATCTGATTGACGTTAGCAACCGTCTCCAAAGACATCAGCGCATTAAATACCTCTAATGCGGGTATATTGACTGGAGCCGATTTCACACAATCCTCGAACTTGCCCCACAGCGCATCGCGACTTAATGGTAACTCTGCACCGCCACGAATATGCTTCACCTGTCGACTCTCGATCACGCGCCCGTCGTTCATTTCAACGGTTAAACAATCAAAGGGTAACTTACCCGGAGTCGCAGGATCCTCCCGATCATCGGGCTCAATCACCACGCGCTTCATCAGAGATTGAATCTCTGGACTAGTGACAAAGTGATCTTGCAACTCTAATAAACCAGCACGCCCCACCACCAACATGGAGGAGACCGCGAATTGCATACTAAACTTTGCTTCCAAACCTGTTTGCGGTAAGGCGTTACGCAAAATGGTAGCGAAGTGACGACTCGTATGCACAACCACCCGCCGCACATCAGCATGGGCAATTGGCGTTGCCGCAATCATATCGAAAGTGGCATCCAGAATACGGTGCGTGCAATAGCATAAAGGATACTTCTTAATCCCTAAGCGGGCAGACACCAACTTCCACACCCGACCTGCTTCAACCGGCGAATCACGATCCACTTTGCGCGCTGGAGATACTGCCGACAGATAACCTTGCGGATGCTCTAGTGCATCTGGAGACGCAGTAAACCCAGCCTTTGCCAAGCGCGCTGCCAATAAACCGGATTGGGCCGAGCGACCGGCATGAAATGGCTTAGTCATAGTCCCAAAATTAGCCATTAAGCCGGCACTTTGCGATGCACCTAGCGCAATTGCATGTGTAGTTTGCTCGGCATTTAAATGATGCAAGCGCGCACAAGCGGCAGCGGCTGCAATTGCACCAAAAATACCCGTCGGATGCCAACCTTTTTCGTGATGCTGATCAGGATCACGTCGCACCAACTCGGCCCAGGTCTCATAACCTGCTGCATACGCACACAACATTTCCTCACCACTAGCCCCTAACAATTGGGCTTCTGCAATAATTGCCGGCATGAGCACTGTACTCGGATGGCCACGTTGCGCCACATCATCATAATCAAGCGCATGACCTGCCACACCATTGATAAATGCCGCTTCTGGTGCCGGCGCAGTATCTGCCCCCCAAAATAGCCGTGATGGGCCTGCAGGCGCTGCTAAGACACTACGCAAGGTCGTGGCAGCAGGCTCTTTGGCCCCAACAATCATCACCCCAATAGAGTCAGCAAAACCCATCTTCATCACTGCGATGGCCTCTGCAGGTATATCTGCATAACGAAGCCCAGAAATAAAACGCCCGAGTTCTTGAGTAATTGCGACGGCCATACCCCCTCCTTTTTTAATTTTATCCTAACCCTATTAATGAACCGATTGCTAAAAGCCGGAACTAAAAAAACAGAATCTAAGAATACCTATCAAATTCTTAATATCAAACTCTTCATATGAATTTTTATATATCTAAGACTGTAAATCATCTGCGCCCTGCGCATTCGGGTATGACATACGCAGCAATAAGAACGCATACAAAATTGGTCACGATATGGATTTTTTTGAAGAATGCAGAAAAATTACTGGCTCCATTTCAGCATAAGTGCTTTTATTTAGAGTGTCAATTCAAACACTTTAAAACATCGCATTTGCATATAGTTATTTGCGACATTAGGTATTACAAGCAAGTGCATAGCAATCAATGAACCAGCGGTCACAACATCATAAACAAGCTGCTATAGCATTGACCAACATACGGAAAATGAGAAGTTTTTAAACTGTCTTGTTTTTAAAACTACATTTCAAACTAAATCACCTGCAACCCACAATCTTGCAATACCTGAGCGTGTGTTGGATCTGCTAAATATTGCAACAGGGCCTGCGCAAGATCTGCATCTGCTGCAGCCACAGTCACCGCACCAGAGAATATCGTTACCTGCTGCAATTCCTCTGGCAGTGGCCCAATGTAGTCAATACCCGGGATCGGTAATAACTCACTGATCTGCTGCAAACCCAGATCTAAATCACCGCGCGCTAATACTGCACCTACAGGCTCGCCCACCACTTGACGCAACTGCGGTCGCAAGCGCTCCAGCAATCCCAAGCGCTGAAATAGCGATTCTAAATACACACCACTGGCACTACTGGAGTAACCGATGCGCGCTGCCGCCAATACTGTTTGACTAAACGCTGCTGCTGTCGATATCTCGGGACGAGCATCCCCTGCGCGTACCGCCACACCAATCCCCGAACGCGCCAACGGCACCATGCTATCTGGCACTACAAAACCCGCACTCACCAAGCCGCTCAAAGACTCATGCGCCAGAATGACCACATCATAGCGTTCACCACGCCGCAGCCGATTAGGAATCGCAGTAGGAGACGCACCCATAGAACCACCAGCGGTCATCACTAACTGGCATTGCATAAGCTCCTCAAAGCTTGCCGTAAGTGCTTGATAAGCAGGACGAAATGCCCCAGAGAGTAATACCTGCAGAGTGCGCGCACCGCTCATCATGCGGTTTTTTTCAAGCGACCATCGATCGTTGCACCACTTGCAACCATTGCAGCAATGTCTGCCTCGCTCACGCCAACCTCTTGCAATACTTCAACGCTTTGCTGACCCAGCTTGGGCGCCGGGCTCCAGTCTTCACGAGTCCCACAAGACCACTTATTGGGCAATCGCATCATTCGCGTACGACCCTCTGTAGGATGCTCGCGCCATTCGAAAAAACCGACTTCTTTTAAATGTGGGTCGTCAAAAATAGTATCCGGTGTGTGATACGGCATCACAGGAATATCTGCTTCATCGAATAACTGAATCCACTCTGCCGTGGTTTTTGATTTCATACCCGCACCACGATTAGCATAATATGCTTTCACATTCGCAAAGCGTGCGGGCACCGTATTAAAACGTGGGTCCTCCTTCATGTCGGATCGACCAATCAAATCAAATAAAGCAAAGGCCTGTTCATTAGTATTAGCAGCAATACACACATAACCATCTTTGGTAGGGATAGGGCCCGCGTGTGCATCCATCAATCGCGGATCACAAGTACCCCCCAGTGGCGGATCGAAAGTTTGTAAATACATGTGCTCTTCCATCACGAATTTCACAAAATTCTCAAACATCGGAATCTCAATCGAACAACCCTCATTGGTTTGGGTGCGTCTATACAAAGCCATGACAATCATTTGCACGGCAATTAAACCCACGGTTTTATCAGCAGCCACTAACGGAATGTTGCGCGGACGCTCACCCGAGCGCTCGAACAGTCCAGACATACCACTTGCCCCCTGAATAATCGAATCATAGGCAGGCTTATTGCGATAACGGCCATCCTGACCAAAACCAAACATACCGCAATAGATAATTTTAGGATTAATCGCTTTCACATCTTCATACGACAACTTTAAGCGCTTCATCGCAGCAGGTCGCACATTCCACACCAACACATCGGCGTTAGCAATTAATTTTTTAAGCGCGGCGAAACCACTCTCCTGCTTCAAATCCAACATCACCGAACGCTTGTTGCGATTCAAGTGTAAAAACTTAGCACCCATTGCCGGCGTTGGCGACTTGCCATTGAGATTACGCACCAAATCGCCCTTAGGCCCCTCTACCTTGTAAATATCCGCGCCGTGATCAGCCAAAATTTGTGTGCACAAAGGACCGACTACCACTGAGGTCATATCCACCACCTTGATACCGGCTAGAGGTCCACCCGCCATGTCTTACTCCTTAATCAATTGCATCATCAACATCAAAAATAATTTCAATCATTCATATAAAAAGTCTGTTTAAACAAATCCGTTGAAACAATTCGTTTAAACAATATAACCAAACACTAAACAACTCTACATAACCAATACGTATTAGAAAAATCGCTACTCAGGCTTGATACCCGCAATTTTCACGACCTGCGCCCATTTCGCTAACTCATTATGAATAATCGTTGCGAATTGCTGAGGCGTGGTGGGCGAAAACTCACCGCCTTCGAGCAGCATCGGCTCTTGCACTTCGGGCATTAGCATGGTTTGCTGAATTTCTTTATTCAATTTATTAATAATCGCAGTCGGTGTATTCGCAGGTGCGGCCACACCATACCATGCAGTCACATCGAACCCGGGCACACCAGACTCTGCCACTGTGGGCACAGTCGGCGTTAACCGTGCACGCTTCAACCCCGTGGTGGCAATTGCTTTTAATTTGCCATCACGCACCAAAGTAATTTGCGAGGCCAGCGCTGAGGACACCATATCAATCCGCCCGGCTACCAAGTCAAGCAAAGCCGGTTGAGAGCCTTTATACGGCACATGCAAAAATTTGACTTTAGTCGTTTGGCTCAATAATTCACCAATCAAATGTCCCACACTACCCAAGCCAGAGGTGCCAAAACTTAACTCCCCCGGACGCCTACGCGCTGCCGCGAGTAAATCTCCAACCGAATTGATTGCAGAGGACGGATGCACCACAAACATAGAGGGCGCTGCCATTAACATCGTAATCGGTGCAAAGTCTTTAATGGGGTCATAGGGTTGCTTCACACGCAGCACCGCACCTACAGTCATTGCATTAGGATGCGCCACAAACAAAGTATAGCCATCTGCAGGTGACTTGGCCGCCACAATTGCCCCTAGCGACATGCCCGCACCAGGACGATTGTCCACAATGACTTGCTGCCCCCACTGCTCGGCCAACTTGCGACCAATCAAGCGCGCATACAAATCACCACCGCCACTACCCGCAGGCGACGGCACAATAATACGTACTGGTCGCGTCGGATAATTCCGAACGTCAGCCGCTTGCACAGCAAGGCTCAATCCTGTGAATAAACAACAACTTTGTAGTAGGGCTCGCGCAAGTGTACTCTTCATGACTCACCTCTATTCGGTATCAATACCAGCACTGTATCGCAACTGGGCTTGTGCAACACGCAAGAATCCTCATGGTGGCGCCTAGCTGCGGCTGACTGGATACTACCATTAGCACATCACTTAAAAACACTGAAACAACCGTAATCCAAGAGTAATGTGCTCTCCACATTCTGTCAATTTTACGGTCATTTGAGCAATGCATTTAACTGATACATTAAGTTTTGATATTGCTTGAGAAGTCAGTCTGACCATGTAGTGGTCTACATTCATTTTATAGTATTCAAGTCCACAGTTTTTATATAGGATGCATTCATCGACTTGATCACCAACCACATGACTCATTAATGAATTATTTTATAAATTATTTTATAAATTATTTGTTATAGCCCATAGCCAACTGTATCGCTAATTACTACCCAAAATAAAACTCTAAACTCTAATCACCCACGCACATGAGCACACCACATCAAGGAGCCCTGAATGTCTATCCCTAATGCTATGCCACACGCAACGAGCTGTCGCTTTACCACCAGCAATGGACTGACCATACACTACCTTGACTGGGGTAATTCACAAGCGCAACCGATGGTTCTACTACATGGGATTGCACGCACCGCACACAGCTTTGATCACTGGGCACTCCATCTGTCCGATCGCTACCATCTGATTGCTGTTGACATGCGTGGCCATGGTGAATCCGATTGGGATCCCCAAGGCCGCTACATGGTTGATGATTACTACAGCGATCTCGCCGAATTGATTGCCCACTTACATTTAAAACAGATCATTGTTGTGGGCAACTCCACTGGTGGACGCGTTGCGCAATTACTCGCAGCCCGCCACCCCGATCGGGTGCAAGCAGCACTAATCGAAGACGTAGGTCCAGAGCGCCCCCAAGCCGTCTCTGATCGGCGTGCCAAACGCATGTCGGATGAAGAGCTCGGTTGGGCACATAGCGATTTACTTCTCGCTCGTCTCAAAAATACTTACCCTCGAATCAGTGATGAACGCCTAGGTGCCATCATCACTCACGGTACGCGCCGCGATGCCGAGGGTCGTTTATTTTGGCGGCGCGATCCAGCCATACTCGGTGGATTTGTCGCGACGGACTTATGGCAAACCATTTCGCAAATTCGCACACCAATTTTGTATGTACTTGGTGGCGCCAGCGATATTGTTGCACCCGAGACCCAAGAGCGCCTGCGCCGGGAATTACCAAAAGTGCAAATCATTACCATGCCGGGTCTGGGTCACTACCCCAGTGACGAGAGCACTGCTGCATTCATGGCGATTATGGATACGTTTTTATCAGCTCTGCCACAAGCGAGGTGAGGTGCGTAGTGAGGTGCGGATTGCACTCTGGAGCTCGCTTACACACCAAGCTTGAGCATCTCCGCATACAGTGCATTTTGCGCCTCAAACCCAATACCTGGTCGATCCGGTAAGCGAAGATAACCATCGTCAATCTGCGCGTCATCAGCAAAGCCTGCGAACATACCGAATACGCCGGGATACGCCTCACATCCACCCAAGCCAAAGCCACCGACTATATGCAATGTCATCTGATTGCCACCATGGGGGAAAATCGACCGTGGCGACCAACCCAATTCACGCAATACCGTTAGGGTGCGCGCAAACTGGGCAATACCATAAGACTGCGGCACATCGGTTTGAATAATATCGCGATCCTGTCGCAAACCACCAAATCGCACCAAATTCGCAACATCTTGCGTCGAAAATAAATTCTCGCCAGTACCAATCGGCGCATCATACAACTGCACCACTTCAGCCAGTAACGCAAAGTCTAATGGATCTGTCGGCTCTTCAAACCAACGCAATTGATAGGGTGCCAAGGCCTGGGCATATGCCAATGCACGCGCGCGATCAAAACCTGCATTGGCATCTACTGCCAGATGCTCACTGCCGCCCACCACCGCCAATGCTGCCTCTACGCGCGCCATATCATCTGGTATCGCCATGCCACCGACTTTAATTTTCATGGTGCGATAACCCTGATCGAGCTTATCTTTAATTTCAGCAACCAAATCCGCAATGCCTTTGCCAGGCGCATACCATCCCCCACCCACGTAACACGGCACGCGTTGCATGATTTGATTTTGATTGTATCGTTTTGCGATGTACGCATGCAGTGGTAGATCGGCAATTTTTGCTGCCGCGTCCCAACACGCCACTTCAATCGTGCCAATTGCGACCGACCGCTCGGTGTGACCGCCCGGTTTCTCGCGTTGCATCATGCACGTCAAGATACGCTCTACATCAAAATTATCCCCTGCGGCATTCAGTAAAGACTCAGGCTTGGCTTGCAACAATCGCGGAATAAAGCGTGCGCGCATTTGCGCCCCACAGGCGTATCGCCCGGTAGAATTAAACGCATACCCTACAACCGGCCTACCACCGCGGATCACATCGGTGATCACAGCTACCACAGAGGTGGTCATTTCACTAAAATCAAACACCGCATTACTCAAGCTCGAGTTGAGCGCAATGGCTGTCTCACGCACATCAACAATACGCATCAGGGCTTGCTCTTTGAGAAGTTGTTCTTTATGTCATCCGCAAACATATTATGGCTCTGCTGACTCAATCCTAATCAATCAGCCTAATCAAGCGTGTAAGACTTAGGCTCATTAGTTGATTAATTCACCTGTTGGTTAATTCACCTTAATACCAGCAGCTTTCACCACCTTGGTCCATTTATCAACTTCTTGCTTAATTTGTACCGCAAACTCCTGCGGTGAGCTGCCAATAATATCAAAGCCTAAAGCCTCTACTCGAGACTTAACATCGGCTTGCGCTAACATTTTCGCTACATGTCCGTGCAAGACATTCACAACTACCTTGGGCGTACCTGCAGGCACTAACAATCCTTGTAGCGTATCTGCTTCTTGATCCTTAAATCCAGCCTCGTTCATAGTCGGCACATCTGCAATGGCTGCAACACGCTTAGCGCTAGTCACTGCAACAGCACGCAAGCGTCCTGCTTTAATATGCGGTGTGGTTGGCGGTAAGGCAGTGCAACCAATCTGCACTTGATTCGCAACAACTGCGCCCACCGCAGGGCCAGCACCACCAAACGGCACCGCAATAAAATCAAGTTTACTCGTCAACCGTAATAACTGTGCAGATAAATCGGGTGTAGTACCAATGCCAGGCGTTGCCACTGAAAACTTACGCGGCTCAGCTGCAATTAAGATTAGCAACTCTTTCAGGGTTTTTGCATTAATGCTGGGATGAATCGTAAACACATTCGGCGAAGCCGCTACATTCGAGATTGGCGCGAAGCTTTTATAGGGATCGTATGGAATAGTGGCATAGAGTCCAGGATTCACCACAAAACTGGAGCTCACCATCGCTACCGTATAACCATCAGCAGGTGCACTCGCCGCCAATCCCATACCAATATTGCCACCCGCACCTGCGCGATTATCAACCACCACTTGCTGGCCCAGGGATTCAGTCAGCTTTTGCGCTACAACACGCCCAATCACATCCGTGGGGCCACCTGCAGCAAAAGGCACAATCATCCGCACTGGCCGAGTTGGGTATTGCTGCGCGCTCAGTTGCATACTCGCTAACATAATCGACATCAACAATGCACCCAATATGCAACTAGACACTACCGTCAGTACGTTTTTAGACTGCAGATCGATTAAATTCATATTCATATTCATATTTATTATTACCCCCTTCAATCAATTCTTTATGAATAACCATCTAAATCGTAATTTGAAAGCGAGAAAAGTCACGTTCTTCCTCCCGACTAAGCCACCATATTCAACAGAGTCACCACATATCGTACGCAGTCCATAGCCTGTCGAGTTCTTCACTGACCTCTTCTACATGGTGCATAATTATTAAGACTAGCAGATGTAACCCTGATGCGCCAGTTTGATCATCAGGCACCTATCCTCAACAGGCGTCTATTCGGTAGCACTCACGATCAGTTTCTGATCCAGATCAGAAATCATCACATAAAACAGGTAAAATATTCAACAACTGTTGTTTTTTCAACGTCTTAGCCCCTGCACTGCACTTCACTGCACTTCACTGCACTTCACTGCACCGCTCTACTGTCTATTTCACTGCAGCCCATATCACTACAGCCCATACCACACACATCATGAAATCACCTCGCATTGCACTTATACACGCCACACCCCTTGCGGTTGAGCCCATTACCAACGCTTTCCGGTGTCTCTGGCCTGAGGCACGCATCACTAACCTACTCGAAGATTCGCTAGCCCCCGATTTGGCCGCTGCTGGCCAATTACAACCCGAAATGATCGAACGCTTCCAGACGCTGTCGCGCTATGTCCATGGCTGTGGTGCAGATGCCATTTTGTTTACCTGCTCAGCGTTCGGTCCAGCCATAGAAGCCGTGGCGAGCACGCTCCCTATACCCGTACTCAAGCCCAACGAAGCCATGCTGGATGCGGCATTAGCAGTCGGTCACACCATCGGACTACTCGCCACTTTCGAGCCCAGCATTCCAGCGCTTCGCACTGAATTAGAAATCATGGCTACAGCACAAGAGCGCGCTATTCACATTGTCCCGGTTGCGATACCAGATGCCCTGATTGCTATTCAGCAGGGCAATGCTGCGCTACACGATCAACTCATTGCAAATGCCGCTACAACGCTCACCCAATGCGATGTGCTCGTATTAGGCCAGTTCTCCATGGCAAGCGCTGCCAGACTCATCCCAGCACGCCCTGACTGCAAAGTGTTAACCAGCCCTGACTCTGCCGTACAACGCCTCAAAGATCTGTTTAAGCCCTGATTAACGTTCACTTGATACTGTCACCCAAGGTCATTTACAGTTCGTAGTCTTTGTGCATTTCACTCACTCTAATTTCAATCACTCTCATCAATCTAATCGCTCCACTGAGTTTCATGAATTCTAAATTGTTGCACCATCACATTATCCTAGCATCCTAAACAAGGCCTAATCATGACTCGTCAACGCACATCTCTGACTGCCATCTGGATTTTATTTCTGACACTGCTATCCGTCAGTAACCACCTCTACGCTCAAACAAAATCGGCAGAGTATCCTAATAAACCGATTCGCTTTGTGGTGCCGTTTGTGGCCGGTGGGCCTACGGATATTCAAGGTCGTATGCTGGGTGAAAAGTTGGCACAACGCGTTGGCCAACCCGTATTCATCGACAATCGCGGTGGCGCTGGTGGCAATATTGGTATGGAAATCACAACCAAAGCACCCCCTGACGGATATACCATTGTGATAGCAACCGTCGGCACTTGGGCAGTGAACCCACACCTATATAAATTACCGTTTGATATGATCAAAGACTTCGCCCCCATCACGCAAGTCTCCACATCACCAGGCATACTCGTTGTGCATCCTTCCGTGCCAGCCAAGTCTGTCAAAGAACTGATAACCCTAGCACGCACGCGCCCTGGCACACTCAACTACGGATCGTCAGGCGTAGGTGGCTTTGGACATATCAGTGGCGAGTTATTTGCGTTGATGAGCAACACCAAAATGACCCATATCCCTTATAAGAGCTCAGCACCATCAATGACCGATGTCATCGCTGGCCAAATTGAAGTGCTCTTTAATAACGCCATCTCCACTGTGCCCCATGTCCAAGCCAATCGCGTGCGCGCACTAGCCACTACAGGTGCGAAACGCTTAGCAGTCGTTGCAGAGTTGCCAACGATTGCAGAAGCCGGATTGCCCGGCTACGAAAATTCATCATGGTCGGCAGTGGGTGCGCCTTCAGCTACACCTGCGATCATTATTAATCGACTCTCTAAAGAATTCAGCGCAATCCTTGCAGATCCAGAAATTCAAAAGCGACACGCTGACGTAGGCGCGCAAATCATTGCCAGCACTCCAGAACAATTTCATGCCTACCTCAAAGCCGAAGTGCTTAAATTTGGCAAGCTCGTGAAGGCCGCAGGTATTAAAGCTGCGGCAGGTTAATACCGCAATCAGTGACCGCTGCAACTGGTTAAGCTTGCAGCTGGTTAAGGTTGTAGCGATTTAAGTTGAATTAAAAATTACATTAAAAGTTAAATTAAAAGTTAAGTTGAAAGTTAAATTAACAATTAAATTAAAGACTTAAATGTAAACCTATTCTGCAGGTATTCCTGCATCCTTAATCACACGCGCCCATTTGGTAATTTCAGATTTAATATACGCCGCAAATACTGCAGGTGTTCCGCCATCTGGTTCAAAGCCCTGCACCTCGAGCTTCTGGCGCGTAGGGCCTGCCAAGACTTTCACCACCTCACTATGCAAGCGATCAACAATCGGTCGTGCAGTGCGCGCTGGTGCTAACAGCCCATACCAGGTCGCCGCTTCATAGCCTGCAACTCCACCTTCGGCGATGGTGGGCAATTCAGGCATGGTCAAAGAACGCTTTGCAGTAGTGACAGCAACGGCCCGCAATTTATTCGACTTTACATGTGGCATTGCTGCTGGCAACGTTGCAAACATAATTTGCATCTCACCCGAAATCAAAGCGACCAGCGATGGGCCACCCCCTTTATAAGGCACATGTACCATATTTACTGTCGCCATCGACTTTAACATCTCACCAGCCAGATGCGAGGAGCTTCCAACGCCAGCGGACGGAAAATTGAGTGCGCCAGGACGCAGTTTTGCCAAGGTCACCAGATCTTTAGTGGTTTTAATCGGTAAGGATGGATGCACCACTAAAATATTCGGCGTCACGGCCACCAAACTAATGGGCGCGAAGTCCGCAACCGGATCAAATCCCAATTTACGAAACAAACTCACGTTCACCGCATTCGGTGCCACATTGCCCATCAGCAAGGTATAACCATCTGCTGGCGCGCGCGCAGCCAACTCCGTACCAATATTACCTGTTGCACCACCACGATTATCAACCATCACACTGTGGCCGAATTGCTGAGTGAGCTGCTCAGCCATCACCCGTCCCACTTGATCAGTGCCACCACCGGGCGGATATGCCACAATCATCCGAATCGTGCGCGTCGGATACGACTCTGCGGCCTGCACTACCCAAGCGCATAGCATCAAGCACAGCACGATGCCTAGTTGTCGCTGGCGCCGAACAGCATTGTGAGTGACAGTTTTAAACATACGCGGACCCTAATCGTTAAGTCGGATAAATAAAAAATAAAATTAAATTAACTATTTAAATAAGCATCACGTTTGAAGCGCTACTATTGCGCCAGCGGCAAACTCACTGGACGGCCCGTAGCAATCGAATGTTCAATTGCCAGTGTTGCCTCTAAATTGATTCGCGCCTCTGCTGGTAGCGCTAAAGAACACGGCTTATCCATAGACAAATGATCTAGCCATGCCCGCGTCTCGTTTGCAATCGGCCCCCAGAATTCACCCAAAGCCCAGTCGCCCGGTGTGCCGCTTTGCAAAAATACCATATTCACCTGATGATCAGGCAAATACACATGCGGAATACCAATATTGCTATACATTAATTGATCGGTGTGATCATCATCTAAGATCATCACTCCCTCAGTGCCCAGCACCTCAACCCGTGCAGCATGGCCTAAGGCCGGATACTTCTCAGGTAAAGCGTAACTCACGCCTAAGTTGACCACCGCACCATCAGCGTAAGTCAAAATGGCATAACTCACATCATCGACTTCCGGATAGCCGGCTGCTTTCAATACGCCTTTTTGACCACGCGCATACACTTCTACCAAGCGATTGTCAGCCACCGAACAACCTGCACCATGTAACCAGTTCATTAAATCAACATAATACGTCAGAGCATCCACCACAGGCGTGGCATGACGGTTACGCGACAACATAGCCAAGGCCTGCGAGCGTGAATTAAATACGCGTGCCGCTCCACCGACCATAGTGCCAATTCGCCCTTTAATAATTTGCTCTTTAGCAATCAAATAGCGTTCTTTATAGCGCCGACTATAGCCCACATGCACACTCACGCCCGATGTTGCAATCGCTTGAATCACCCGGTCTGCATCAGCCATAGTCAAGGCCAATGGCTTCTCGACTAACACCGGTTTACCCAAGGCTAGTGCTTGTAGAATCGGCTCTACGTGCTCACCCTCGCTGGTTGACACAATGACAGCGGTAACCTCAGGGTGCGCAATGATGGCCTGATTATCTACGCCATGCACACTCGCACCAACTTTGGCGGCTAGCGCGCCAGATTTAGCCGGATCCAGATCACTGACCGCAATAAATTGCACTGCTGGATGGCCGGCAGCTAACTGCGCGCGCAAACTCCCAATTCGACCAGAACCAATCACTGCCAAACCAATGCTCGAACGCTTATTCATTTAATCTCTCCTAGATACCGCATCTCGCACCACGCACCGTTGGTGGTGCGAGATCCACCGCGCGAGCGCGCAATTCAAGATCAGCACGCAACACCGCTTTAGCAATCTTATGCGTTGGCGTATGCGGTAGCGCATCCATAAAGGCTACAAAGCGTGGCACCTTTTGTGCCGCCAAACGCGCTCTACACCATTGCGCGATTTCCTCTGCAGTAGCTTGTTCACCCGCTTTGAGTGCGACCACTACAAAAATCTCATCCTCACCCAACTCCGATGGCACAGCAATCGTACCCGCCTCGCTCACCGCCGGATGCTCACCCACTACCCGATCTAATTCAGCGGCAGCAATATTCTCTCCTCGGCGACGAATAATATCGCGCTTACGCGACACAAAATAATAATACCCATCGGCATCACAGCGGACTAAATCTCCAGTCTTAAACCAACCCTCTTCAAACGCTTGCGCGGTCTGCTCAGGATCGCGGAAATAGCCTTGCATAATAATGGGCGTCTTCACCCATAACTCACCGACGGTATCTACTGGAACATCTTGCCCCAAGTCATCAACCACCCGACATTGCGCCCATGCGCGTTGTGGGTCAGGATGGCGACCGACAGGCCCCATGCTACCCACTTTTTGCGGCCCCTCAACCGGACTACAGGTCACCCCCGGAATCTCAGTCATGCCATAGCCACTAATGCAATGGGTCACTCCAAACTCTTGCTCAAAAGTTGCAGCAACACTCGCTCGCACACCATACATCCGACGAATACGATGCTCAGGCCGATACTCTGTGCGTGGACGAGTTTGCAAAATACTGCCTATGGCCTCGATGATATTGGCCTCCGTAGCTCCTAACGCCACAGCAGACTGCCAGAAAGTGGACGCCGAAAAACGCGGCACAATCGCCAAGCTCGCCCCTGCAGCCAAAGTGCCAGCCACCGAATAAAACAAGGCATTAATATGAAACAAGGGCAAGACAATCATCACCCGATCGTCATTTTGCAAATACACGCGCTGCACAAATGCCTCACCGCCGGTAATAAAACTACGCTGGCTGTGCATCACGCCTTTGGGGAAGCCCGTAGTACCCGAGGTGTAGACGATCAAACAAGTCGCCTCTGCCTGCACCTGATTGCGCTGTAACTGATTAGACTGCAGCTGACTGCGAGACACCATCGCCATCAAATCGCTTAAGGCCGCAATCGCAGCAAACGGCGCATCTAACATCACAAACCAAGCAGGCGCAGCCAAGCCCTCTGCGGCTGCTTGCGCTACAGCCAAGGTCTCCGCGCTTGCGGCCACCGCACTGACTTCAGCATGATGCAAAACATAGCGCGTCTCCTCAACACCAAACTCTGGATTGACTGGCACCATGATGGCGCCAATCCGTGCTAAACCAAACAACATCAAGACATGACCGTCGCAGTTACGTGCCATCACACCAACCCGGTCACCTGCTTTGATGCCACGATCCAGTAAGACTTGCGCAACCTGATCCACTGCTAGCGCAAACTCACCCCACGACCAAGTGCGGCCATCAAACAACATCCATGGCCGTGACGGATTGGTCGCAGCACGACTCAACAGCGCTTCATACAAGGTGTAACCATGCTGAGCATAACTTTGAATGACAGTTAAGGGTTTTTTCATCGCTTTAATTTCTTTTCTTTTCTTTTCTTTAATCATCAATCTATGTTGAACGTTAAGATTTGTTTAAATGCTACAAACCTTTTAATTAACTCTAAAAAATTCTAAATCTATCTACATCAATCAAAATCAATTAAATTAATTACATCAATAAAATCAATCAAAAAATCGATCATCAAATGTCTGGTTTTTTGGGCTCACAACATCCATACACAAACCGAATTATCGTATAGAGATACCCTGCAGCGCCCCTCTATATCCCGATCCAACGCAGATGCAATTTTGGCATACAATGCGCGCTGCAACCACGAACCAGTCCATATAAACGACGCAGTGCCTACAAATGAGGTTTTGAAATGAGTTTCTTTACACCCCCAGAGCGCATCACCGCTGAGGTCTTCGCGGAACTACCCAAAAAATTTCGCCGCACCAAAGTCTCTGCCGAACGCTTGGCCGCTGGCCGCCCAGCACCACACGGCGGTTGCTTTCTCGAAGGCCCGTCCTTTGATCGTAAAGGCAATTTATATGTCACCGACATCCCCTTTGGTCGTATTTTCCGGATCTCACCCAAAGGCACGTGGGAGCTCATTGTGGAATATGACGGCGAACCCAATGGCCTAAAGATCCACAAAGATGGCCGTATCTTTGTCACCGATCACAAACGCGGCTTAATACTGCTTGATGCAAAACGTGGTCGCATTGAAACCATAGTCTCGCGCTTTAATCTCGAAACCTTCAAAGGAGTAAACGACTTAATATTTGCCAGCAACGGCGATTTATATTTCACCGATCAAGGCCAAACGGGTCTGCAAGACTTAAGTGGTGCCGTCTACCGCCTGCGCGCCAATGGCAAGCTCGAACGCGTTGCCCATTGCATTGCTAGCCCCAATGGCATTGTACTGAACAAAGCTGAGAACACCTTGTTTGTCGCTGCCACTCGCGCCAATGCGGTATTGCGGCTACCGCTGCTCCCTGATGGCACAGTCAGTCGTGTTGGGGTGTTTATTCAAATGTCTGGTGGTCGCGGCCCCGATGGCATGGCCATTGACGTCAACGATGGGCTGGCAGTCGCTCACCCCGACATGGGAGCGGTATGGGTGTTTAATGCCCGTGGTGAACCACTATTCCGCATTGACTCCCCTGGCTCCGATGTAGTCACCAACTGCGCGTTTGGCAGCACTGACCCACACACCTTATATATTGTTGATTCTGAGGGTGGCGCCATCCTCACCGCTGAGCTACCCACTGCGGGACGCAAGCTGTATTCCCATAGTTAATTTTAATTGCCCAATTAACCACCCAATTAACCACCCAGTTAACCACCAAGCTAACCACCACATTAACTATCAAACTAATTGCCAAACTAATCACCAGATATAAACTACAGCGGTCCGCCCGCGGCGCCGCTGTAGTTTATTTTAAGGGGATACGCGGCATATCAAAGCGATCAGTAATACGGGTGTAGCCACTCTTACCCGCCAGTCGACCAATCGGGTTGATTGCACCCACATCCACATGAAACTGATCGTTCACGATACCCTCGTGAAAATGGAAATACACCACCTCTCCAATCACTACATGGTAAGGCTTACGGCCAATCGTTGTGATTTGCACCAACCGACACTCCATCGCCACTGGGGCCTCAGCAATGCGGGGCGGCTTCACCCGCACCGAGGGCAATGCGGTAAACCCTGCACGCTCGATTTCATTCACCTCTGACGGATAATCTACCGCACAAATATTCATCGCCTCTTTAATCGCATCACTCACAATATGCACCACAAACTCAGCGTTTGCTTGAATGTTACGCACCGTATCTTTAGCACCCGAAGATTTATCCCCGGCTGAGAACATCAACATGACCGGATCAGAACTAATCACATTAAAAAAACTAAACGGTGCGGCATTGGGGCCCTGCGGCCCCAGCGTTGTTACTAAAGCAATCGGACGTGGCGTCACCGAACCGACAGCCAATTTATACTGCGCCTCAGACGAAATCTCACTCGAATCAAACCCAACCATCGCAAAGCCTCCACAAGTTGCTCAGAGTGTCGCTGCTGCAATCTCAATGCGGCCGACAGCCTGAATTAATTATCTTTAAAAATCAATAGGTTAAAAAATACATAGTCTTTGACTACGCCTTGTAGAGCGGCTCTGGTTGCGTGAAAAAACTATGCAAAATGTGATACACCGTACGGTAGTTAATTTGCTGAAAGCTGGCATGCGAAATCCCAGCCATCACCGCAAACTGCTTATCTGGATTAGGCAACCGATTAAAGAAATCCAATAAATCATCCATGCTGGCGATACCATCAAACTGACCGCGCATCACCACGGTGGGCACGCTAATTTGCGCCGGATCAACCACGGGTAATTTAGCGCACATATCCAAATAAGTACCGGTAGGCACTGAATCATCCAGCTTGAGAATAGCATCAGCAAACGCCTCAACAACCGCATCCTCAGCACACCCGGGATGATCACGATTAAAGATCGAGTGCACAAATGCGCGATCAATAGGCCGCCGCTTATGGGCACGCCAGTGATCAAGCTTCTTTGCCCGCTCCTCGAGGGTGGGGCTGCCTTTGCCGGTCCAGACAAAGGCATCAAGCGCCATCCGCGCGACCCGCTCAGGATGTTGTTGCGCAAACAGTGCAGCGCGTAGCGCACCCGATGAAATTCCGTAGACCATAAACTGACGCGCACTGGTATGCTGCATGATGTAATCGGTGGCGGCCGCTAAATCATCGGCGCCATTGGCAATATCAAAATACAAATCGCGCGACTTGTCCGAGCGGCCATAGCCCTCCATATCAACGCACCAGGTATTAAAGCCGCGCTGGGCAAACCAATCCATGACCGAGGAGTCAGCGCGCCCTGGCACCGTTAAATCAAAGGTCGGTTGCGAGGCCATCGACGAACCATGCACAAACAACACTGTGCCATTCGCACCGACACCATCGGCAGCCCGTTTTTCCCACAAAAATAGGCGCACATCACCCTTTTTTGCCCAATGTTCTACGCCAACAATGGCGGCCTGCTGAGAATGAGTAGTCATCATTGATCCGGGCCGCGTTGCCGCCGCCGCTGTTGTTTAAAGGAATCGCAGTCTAGGATACGGAACGGATGCCGTCAATCTGACCGAGGTCGAGCTATAATCAGCCCTCAGGTGCTGTGCGAAGGCCCCCGGGAGTGAACAGCACCGCCGGCACCGTACACCATCAGCAGTAGATACACCCCCCAGCTGCACCATGCTGCACCAAGCTGCATTAAGCCCTATCAGCCCCATCAGCACCATCAGCCCCAGTTACCTTTTAAAATATTTTTTAAATTTTCTTTTATTTTTTATATTGCGCTTTGAACCACCCTATAAGCCACATTCTTTAACCCTCACTACGGTCGAATTTATCTCATTATGGATTTCAATATCTCCGAAGAACAACGTGCTTTTGTCGACACAGTCCGCCGCGTCTGCCAACAAGAATTCGCCCCTCGCGCCATCAAATACCTAGACGGCACGTGGCCAGCCGAGAACATGAAACGTCTCGGCGAGATCGGCGTATTAGGCATGGCAGTGCCCGAAGAATACGGCGGCTCCGGCTTATCCATCCTAGACACGGTGCTGGTTCTCGAAGAAATTGGCAAAGTCTGCTACGTCACAGCCATGGGCGCACTGGGCGAAGTCGGCACCCAAACCCGTATTATTGCCACCTTTGCCCCCGAGTCGATCAAACAACAAATTCTGCCACGCGTTGCCACTGGCGAGGCCATCTTGGCCATCTGCATGACCGAGCCCGATGCCGGCACCGATGTCCCCAACTACAAAACCAACTGCACCATCAAAGGCGATCGGGTTATTCTGCGTGGCGCCAAAACCCTGATCTCACGCGCTGACATTGCGGAAATGTTTATTGTGTTTACACGTGTAGACAACAAACCTGGCGCCGAGGGTATCGGCTGCGTATTAGTCCCAGGCGGTATCAAAGGCCTCATCGCCAATCCCACCTATCACACCATGGGCGGGGAATACCTCTCTGACGTGGTATTTGATGACATCGAACTACCACTAGAGAACCTGATCATTCGTGATAACGGCATGAAACGCCAACTCTCAGCCTTCAATACTCAACGCTGCTTAAACCCTGCTATCGGCCTAGGTCTGGCTGAAGGCGCACTCGAAGAATCCGTGCGCTACATGCGCGAGCGCTCAGCATTTGGTAAGAAAATTGGCGACTTCCAAGGCCTGCGCTGGAAAGTGGCCGACATGTATATCCAAATCGAAGCTGCCCGCGGCCTGCTCTACCGCGCCGCGGTGTCAGGCGAGCGCTTCCCTGACCCCACACTCGCTGCCATGGCCAAAATCTATACCAACGAAATGTCGATTCGGGTGACCAGTGATGCCATCCAAATTCATGGTGGCTACGGCTTTACCGATGAGTTTGCGGTATCCCGCTTATTCCGGGGCGCACGCTACGGCAGCTTAGGTGGCGGCACCACAGAAACATTACGTAACATGGTGGGCCGCAAACTCGTCGAACAAATGGACCTCGCCTCGGGCTGCCTAGGCATGGATTATTTCTAAGCCAACTACCCACCTTAGGATAGTGAGCGCGCCACATTCAATCACGCTGCACTGACTGCATCACCTTATATCTTTAACGTATTGCTCCACCTTATTGCTTTAATTTATTAATTTATTAATTTAATTTATTGCTTTAATTTACTGCTTTAATTGATTGTTTAATTTATTAATTTATTAATTTAATTTATTGCCTAATCTTAGTGCATCAAATCAAGCATCACATACACTTAACTCTCGGAGGATATTCAAATGGAACTCGGACTCAACGGTAAAGTTGCACTCATCAGCGGCGGCACCGAAGGCATTGGACGCGCCTCAGCCATCACCCTCGCCCGCGAAGGCGCCAAAGTAGTCATCTGTGCACGCGGCCAAGAAAAACTCGACGCCACAGCCGCCGAAATCACCAAAGCGGGCGGCGAAGTGCTCGCCATCTCTGCTGACATGAGCAAGCCCGAAGACTGTGAACGCTTCATCAATGAAGCGGTCAAACGCTTTGGTCGGATTGACATCCTACTCAACAACGCTGGCACCTCAGCCCGTGGTGAATTCCTTGAAGTCAATGATGCGACTTGGGCCGCTGATATCGAACTCAAAGTCTTTGGTGCCATTCGCTGCACTCGACTTGCTATTCCCTACATGAAAAAACAAGGTGGTGGTCGCGTCATCAACATCACCATCTCCTCGGCCAAACAACCCGGTGCAGGCTCTATGCCAACCTCGGTATCGCGCGCTGCAGGACTTGCCATCACCAAAGCGCTGTCCAAAGAATTTGCTGCTGACAACATTCTGGTGAATACCATTTGCATTGGCAAAATCAAATCCGGACAACACGAACGCCGCTTCACCAAAGACGGCATTAGCGCAGAAGCCTACTACCACAAGGTTGGCCAAGAAATCCCCCTCAAGCGTGTCGGGGAGGCTGAAGAAGTGGCCAACGTGGTTGCGTTCCTCGCCTCTGATGCCGCCAGCTACGTCACCGGCACCAGTATCAACCTCGACGGCGGCACTTCAGGCACACTATAAAATAATAA
>CAISJL010000063.1 GCA_903885665.1 uncultured beta proteobacterium
CATCATTTATCGATGCCGGAAATTAATCAAATAGTCCAGCAGATTAAAGACGAGGCTGAACAAGCTGAATCGCCGAATGCTGATATGCAATCCTTGGTGCTGGCAGCGGGTAATCCAGAGTTTGCCTTAGCTCAGTACCGTATGTTGGTCGCGCATCTTTCTCAGCTCGCAGCGATTGCAGATGCCGGTTACATCACTCGACAATTGCAGGTCTCGGGTCAGTCTACCGAGCTTGAGCGCACGGTCTGGGATCACGTGGAAAAAACGCGGCCTGTTTCCTGATTGTGGGCGGGAAAAAGGCGTGAAAAAGTAATGTTAAGCTTGGTATGTGAAGCAAGTATAGATATCATCACAGTGGTTCAATACGAGTTTGTGAGTCGTTTTTAAACACAGCGTTCATTGGGGGAGTTGCAATGCTTAGTTATATAAAAATTATCGGTTTGTTTGCGCTAGCGTTCCTTGTGAACGCGGTTGCGCCAACACTACTTGGCCACATCGGCCATCTCGAAGGTGCAGAGGCGGCTGTTGCATCTAGCCTTTGGTGCCTGGGTTTATTTTTTATCTTTGGCTGGTCATGTAGCCGCCTAGCCGAAGGCACGATCTTTCCTAGTTTTACCTTGCAGCTTTTAATTGGTATCGTACTGCACGATGCACTGGCTCCACTCTCGGTTCAAGTGGTGTTGGCAGTCGTTGTTTGTACATCACTAGCAGCCATTATTTTGAAATCGGGTGGTGATGAGATCGAACGGAGCGAGTTTTTGGAAATCGCTTTCCCAACAGTCATGATTGCGGTGGCCGGTTTTTTAATCACGTTCTTTATTATGTTCGCCATCCTGATGGCTTTAGGTCTGGATGGAAAAACATCGGCTCTGCTTTCAGCCATCATCGGATCGACTGACCCTGCTGCGCTGATACCAACGCTCAAGCAACTGGTATTTAAAGATCAGTACAAGCGAATCACCGGTCTTTCAGTCGCAGAGAGTGCACTTAACGATGCCGTTGGCGCGATTTTTACGGCATCAATCGCAGGCATTATTCTGGCTGGCGGTAATGTGGATACGCTGAGCAATTTGTCTGGTGGCCTTTTCAGCGCTGAAAACCTGGTTCATCTCGGGCAGCAGTTTTTATTTGGAACGGTCGCAGGGGTGATTGGTTGGGGTGTGATGTACTTTTATGAAAAGTACAAATCAGAGCATCACTCAAGTGGCAATGATGAAGCCAAATATGATTTTGCGATCATTTTGGCTGTACCTCTCGTAACCTTCCTGCTTGCACAGGCCATACACGGTAACGGCTTCCTAGCTGCATTCGTAGCGGGTCTGCTAGCGAATTTCAATCACTCCGCTGAACACTTTCACGGTCAGTTACATAACCTTGAAACGCAGATTGAGTCGATTGCCAAGCCAATGATTTTCATGATGGTGGGACCTTTCGTCTCTTTATCTGACTTGGCAGACACTGCATTGCTAGGTTTGATTGTGGCAGCGTTATTCATGTTTGTTGCCCGTCCTATCGCCGTGATGGTATCGCTGCTGCCAACGAATATTTCCATGCGTGAGAAATTATTTATGTGTGCCGTTCGCGAAACAGGGGTGATTCCTGTGGTGTTGGCAGTGGTCACGGTATCGCAGTTCCCTGATCTCAAGCTGTTAATGCCATTAACCGCATGGACAGTGATCTGGACGCTGACATTTTTGCCAGCCATTACACCGTGGTGGTCAAAGAAATTAGATTTAGTAAATTAACGATCTATTTTTCAGTATCACTACGTACTAAAGGCCCCAATGGGGCCTTTAGTTTTTTGTCATTCAACATAATGTAAAACGGTTAGTGATACAGATTTTCTACCCGTCCTTCTGCATCAACGCGATAGCAGCGCAAATCTAGTTGAAAAACTTCTGG
>CAISJL010000064.1 GCA_903885665.1 uncultured beta proteobacterium
ACGTGAGTTTTCCCGCAAATGAGCCAATTACGCTTAATTAATTTTTTAGAGATGCCTGCGTTCAATAGTTTGCGCTATCAAATGGCTGCACCACTGGTGAGGCCCGAGGGTATGCCCCTAGGTGAGCAAGAGGGTATTGATTGGGGCTTACGCTTTGAGCGGGTAAAGCATAGTGCAAACTATACCTGCTCGCGATGCTTTGTCCGTTTGCAAGGGCAGGGGCGCGAGTATTTGTATGTACATCATGCTAATGGCGATACTAGTGATTTAAGTGAAAGTAATTTAGTGGTGTTGTGTGTGCGTTGTTATGCAACAGAGCCCATGCACGCGCATGTTAAAGATTATTTAAGTTATACCAATTTTGTTGCGCAGCATCCATAATTGCTACGCACGACCGAATTATTTATCAATGGACGCCGAGAGATGAGAGATACATTATTTTTAAAAATTATTGCCCGCGAGATACCTGCCGATATTGTGTATGAGGATGAGTTGTGCATAGCGTTTCGTGACATTCAACCGCAAGCCCCTGTGCATGTATTAATAGTGCCCAAGAAATTGATCCCGTGTGTGGTCGATGCTGGGCCTGCAGATCAGGCGATTCTAGGCCACTTGTTGCTGACAGCAGGCACTGTGGCTCGTCAGCTGGGGGTGGGCGATGCGTTCCGGCTAGCGGTTAATAATGGCACTGGTGCAGGTCAGTCGGTATATCACCTACATGTGCATTTACTAGCGGGGCGAGCCTTCACTTGGCCACCAGGTTGACTTCTAGAAAACTACTGATTTTAGTAGAACTTGCTTAAATCCATGCCGGTATAGAGTTGAGCGACTTGATCTGCATAACCATTAAATGGTAGAGTTTTAATGCGTGGTGCAAAAACCCCGCTGCCTATCCGCCGTTCGGTGGCTTGGCTCCAACGTGGGTGATCCACACTGGGGTTAACGTTAGAATAAAAGCCATACTCGCGCGGACCGGCTTTAACCCAAGCGGTTTGTGGCATGGTTTCAGTAAAGCGAATTTTGACAATCGACTTGGCGGATTTAAAACCGTATTTCCACGGTACTACAAGTCGCATGGGTGCGCCATTTTGATTGGGTAGCACCTCACCATATAATCCAACAGCCATGATCGATAGTGGATGCATGGCCTCATCAATGCGCAGCCCTTCGTTATATGGCCAGTCGAGAATGCCTGGTCTAAGGCTGGGCATTTGCTTGGGGTCGGCCAGGGTGATGAATTCAACAAACTTAGCATTACCGGTCGGTTCGCACGCTTCAATGAGTTTTGCTAGCGGTAAGCCAATCCACGGGATTACCATGGACCATGCTTCGACACAGCGCATGCGATAGATACGCTCTTCTAAGGGAGCAAGCTTCATAATATCTTCAATCGCCAGGGTTTTATTTTTTTTGACTGCGCCCTCTATCGCTACAGTCCATGGGCGAGTGCGTAAGGTGTGCGCAGATCTAGCAGGGTCCGTTTTGTCAGTGCCAAACTCGTAGTAGTTGTTATAGGTGGTGACGTCTTCATAGCTTGTGAGTTTTTCATTCGCGCCATATGTAGTTTTACTGTAGCCACTTAATTTTTGCCGGGCTATTGTGGGTTGTGCTGCTTCTGCAATATTGATATGCAGTGCTTGTATAGCGCTCACCCCTGTGGCTAAGGCTAGGCCGGCGTGTTTAATGAATGCGCGGCGGCTGTCGTAAACCTCTTGTGGTGTAATCGTGGAAGGGGTGATATCAGTTGGGCGGCGTAAATACATAATGACTCCGGTAGAGATTACGGTAGGCTGGTTAGTTAAAACGAAGCAAGATTAATCGGCTTGGATGGCTAAGGCATCGACGGCACTAGTGTAGCCTTGGAGTGCTTTGGTGACAAATTATTTTAATGGATTAGGGGTATTGTAAATGTGTGCAATGCACAGTTGTAAAATTTTAACCCACCCTTGCGGACGCCACCGCATTCATTAATGATAGGAATCGTTATACAATCGGTTTGTTATAAAAAATATTTGATTGCGTAATACATTTTTTAAAATCTATTTTGACCATTGTATTGGCATTAGAGCGGATAAAAATTGTTGTGTAGCAGATTGCCAACTAAAGCTCGCAGCATATAGCGTGACTTGATCTCTGGGTAAGGCTGATGCGGCAAGGCAGGCCCTACGTAAATCTTGGTCTAGAACACCCGATACCCCTGGTTTTACAACATCGATTGGGCCAGCTACTGGGTAAGCCGCCACTGGAGTGCCGCAAGCCATAGCCTCTAGCATCACTAAGCCAAAGGTATCGGTCACGCTGGTGAAAACAAGTGCGTCTGCTGAACGGTACAGTGTGGCTAGACTAACGCTATCGAGTGATCCAAACCAACGGGCAGACGGGTATTTAGATTTCAGTCGAGGTAGCTCAGGACCATCGCCAGCCACCCATTTCTCACCAGGCAGATCAAGCCCAAGAAAGTGATCAACTTGTTTTTCTATAGCGATTCGGCCAGCATATAAAAAGACCGGTGAATTGCTACGCTCGAGTCTTATGCCATTTGGTTTAAACACCTGGGTGTCTACACCCGGAGACCATAATTTAATGTGACTAAAATTTTTGGATTCGAGTGTTTGCTTGATGGCAGATGTGGGTGTTAAACAGGCGCTGCTGGATTGGTGAAATTTTCGAAGTACAGCATAGCCCCAATGAATTGGGATATGGAATCGAGCATACATATACTCTGGAAAACGTGTGTGAAATGCACTGGTAAAAGGGATTTTATGTTTCAAACAAAAGGATCGTGCCAGCCATCCTAGCGTGCCTTCAGTGGCAATATGAATACAGTGAGGTGAAAAATCATGGAATATTTTAGATAACTCACTGGGCCAAACTAAAGCCAAACGAATTTCAGGATAACTGGGACAAGGTATTGAATAAAATTGACTAGGCGATATCACTTTGACGGTATGTCCTAAGTGCGTTAGCTCTTGGGCAGTCATTTTGAGGGTGCGTACTACGCCATTGACTTGGGGTTCCCACGCATCAGTAACAATTGCAATTTTCATATTTTGATATCGTAGCAATATTTAATGAAAAAAATATGATTCACAAGAAATATTGATCAGAAAAATTGTTAAGGTGCTACCGATTTGAAGTCGTTAAACAAAATGAAATAAAAATAAAACATTGCTGTCATACTAATAAAATAAAATTTGAGGATGAAAACCATCCCATTTATCATTAATCTATTCGAAACCAGTGGTGATTTGCGTTACCAAGGTGAAAGAATTACCCAGTTAGAGCATGCATGGCAGTGCGGAATGCAAGCGAAGAAGAATCATGCGCCAAAAGAGTTGCAATTGGCAGCATGGCTCCACGATATAGGTCATTTATTGAGTAAGTTTGAAGGGACGCCAACTCTGTTTGGGATAGATGATCGGCATGAGTTAGTTGGGAGTCAGTTTTTATCAAAAATATTTAACAAATCAGTTACCGAGCCGATCGCTTTGCATGTGCTTGCAAAGCGGTATTTGGTGAGCACAGACGAATCTTACAAAAAAACATTATCTAAGGATTCGGTGCGCAGTCTGCAGTTGCAAGGCGGTTTGATGAGCACCGCAGAATGCGACCAATTTCAGCAAATGCCAGAGGCAGGCAATGCGATTGTGCTACGCCGTTGGGATGATATTGGTAAAAGTGAGAGCATTAAGTTTGCCAATAAAAATGCAGTTTTAAATGATATGCAAGCGTTGGCGTATGACTGCCTACAAAACAACAATGATTAAAATCGACTCGGCAACAAAAACATTTAGAAATAATGGCGCCTCACAACTTGCGCTATCCGGAGTGTCATTTGCAGTGCAAGCAGGCGAGAGGGTTGCTTTGCTAGGTTCATCTGGCTCAGGTAAGTCAACATTAATTCGGGCGATATGTGGACTTGAGATTTTGGATGCAGGTAGTGGAGAGTTGCTGTTAAATCAAAAAGTTGTGCAGTCTAACGGTAATCTTTCAAAAAACATCAGGCAAGTCAGAAACCATATTGGGGTCATATTTCAACAGTTTAATTTAGTGGGGCAGTTGGACGTCATATCTAATGTTTTAATCGGATTATGTCCGCATAAAAATATATTGCAGTTGCTGATGAGAAAATTTAGCGACGAAGAAAAAGCTAAGGCTTTAGATGCTTTAGATAAAGTGGGTTTAATTGACATCGCCTATCAGCGCGCCTCAACTCTATCGGGTGGGCAGCAACAAAGAGTGGCAATCGCAAGAGCTTTGGTGCGTGATACCAAGGTGATTCTGGCTGATGAACCGGTTGCATCGCTGGATCCTGAGTCGTCTCGAAAGGTGATGGATACACTGGTTGGATTGTGTGAAAAATTTGATCTGACCTTAATTGCTAGCCTGCATCAATTGTCCATTGCAAAAAAATATTGCCAAAGAACCATCGCATTGAATGCAGGAAAATTGTATTTTGATGGTGCTACTGCGTCACTTGATGCCGCGTCAATCGCTTGCCTTTATGGGTCTGTTAATAATGATTTACACGACTAATATTGATATTACTAGTGAAAAGCTATTTTTAGTTATTTCAAGCAGTATTAATGCACTGTAAACAATGTCGTATTCAATAAGGAGTCAGAAATGAGATTGGTTAAAGTATTCAGTTTGGGATTAGGGTTCATCATGGCACTAGTCATTAGCCTGTCTATGGCTAAAGAAATCAACTTCGGGGTTATTTCAACCGACTCGGCTTCGGCTCAAAAAGAACGCTGGGAGCCATTCTTTAGAGACATGGAAAAGCAAACTGGCTTGACGGTGAAGGCCTTTTATGCAACTGATTATGCAGGCGTGATTGAGGCGATGCGCTTTAATAAAGTACAAGTTGCATGGTATGGTAACAAGGCTGCCATGGAGGCTGTAGATCGTGCCAATGGCGAGGTGTTTGCACAGGTGGTGTTTGCAGATGGTGGTGTTGGGTATCATTCATTAGTGATTGCACATAAAGATTTACCTTACAACTCTCTAGATGAAGTCATTAAGAATGGTAAAACTTTAAATTTTGGTATTGGAGATCCTAATTCAACATCTGGCTTCTTGGTGCCTTCGTATTACGTATTTGCGATGCGTAAGATTGAAGCCAGAGATACTTTTAAGGTGGTTAGAAATGCTGGTCATGGTGCAAATATCCAAGCCATTCTCGCAAAGCAGTTAGATGTAGCGACTAACAATACCGAAGAAATAGATAGGCTTACTGCGACTAAGCCTGAGGCCGCAAAAGAAATTAAAATTTTATGGAAGAGCCCTTTGATTCCTAGTGATCCTTTTGTCTGGCGTAAGGATTTAGATAATGACATCAAAGAGAAGTTAAAGAAATTTGTATATAACTATGCAAAAACAAATCAGTCAGAAAAAGATATTCTTAAGAACATCTATAATTATGGTGGATTCAGACCGTCAACCAATGCGCAGTTAAATCCTATTCGTCAATTAGAATTATTTAAAGATCGCCGCAAGGTGGAGTCTGACACTACACTGAGTGATGCTGAGAAGAGTAAGAAAATTGCTGAGATTGATGGCGCATTAGAAAAAATCAAGTAATTGAAAAACCACATAGAGATGAAGTTTGAGGTATCTAGCGAATCTCTGGCTAGAGTAAAAAATAAATCCATAGAGGACCGGCGCAGCCTAAGCTACTACGTAGCATGGGCTGTTGCTATTGTTATTTTAAGTTGGGCTTGGCGGGGTGCAGAGGTAAGGCCACTGGATTTGTGGGCTGATTCGGGCAATATGGTGAAATATGCTAGGGAGTTCTTTCCGCCAAACTTCAAAGAATGGAAATTATATGTCTCAGAAATGATTGTCACTTTGCAAATAGCAATTTGGGGAACATTTCTAGCGATATTATGTGCTGTACCACTGGGTTTATTATGCGCTTCAAACGTAGTCAAACCATGGGTGTATCAACCTCTTCGGCGTTGCATGGATGCGTTACGTGCAATTAATGAAATGGTATTTGCTATGCTGTTTATTGTTGCTGTGGGGTTGGGCCCATTTGCTGGAGTTATGGCTATTTTTGTCCATACAACAGGCACCTTGGCTAAGCTGTTCTCTGAAGCCGTTGAAACAATAGACCCTAAACCGGTTGAAGGTATTCGTGCAACTGGCAGCCATTCAATGGCTGAAATTGTTTTCGGTATCTTGCCACAGGTCATGCCGTTATGGATTTCATATGCACTCTATCGTTTCGAATCCAATGTGCGGTCTGCATCGGTAGTGGGTATGGTGGGTGCGGGTGGTATTGGGGTGATTTTATACGAGGTTATTCGCGGCTTTCAGTATGCCCAAGCTTGTGCAGTGTTAATCATATTAGTGTTTACCGTCACGTTAATAGATATTACTTCATCCTATCTTAGAAAGTGGGTTGTTTAAGTGGCACAGCAACAGCAAATCCGGATAGGCTATAACGCCATTAAACACATAGAAAATTTATACCCTGATCATCATATCCATTTGATACATATTCCGGAGCTTACCAATGACGTTCATTGTTTAATCAGAGATTTGTTGGGTTCTAGGCTAGCATCAACGAGGTCATACCGCTCTGGTATGCCATCGGTAATACCCACTCAAGTCATGCAATCAGAGTTCTGGCAAGACGATAGGGTGAGGGAAGATGTGTTATTGGCGATTGGCGGCGGTAGCGTGATGGATTTGGCAAAAGTTCTTCGCTTTAAGCCCAATACTGCTCAATGGCTTGTCAATCATTTAGATCGTGAGATTTCGCTAGATTGTGAGGTGGCTATCCCATTGATCCTTATGCCGACAACCGCGGGCACGGGGAGTGAAGTTACTCCAACTGCAACGATTTGGGACTTTTCACAAAAGAAAAAACACGCTCTCTTTGGCGATGCTGTCATGGCAAATCACGCGATAATCGACCCAGCGTTGTGCCTGGGCGCATCTTGGCAGATTACACGTGATTCTGCACTGGATGCTTTATCGCATGCTCTAGAGTCTATTTGGAATGTCCATCACAATAATTATTCCACGACATTATCGTTTAAAGCAATTTGTAGTATTTGCAAATACTTGCCTTTAATTCAGAATGACTTAAATAATATTGAATGGCGCTTGCAATTGAGTGAGGCTGCATTAAATGCTGGTTTGGCAATGGCCAAGACACAAACTGCTTTGGTGCATGCGCTCTCTTACCAAGATACCTTAGAGCATCATAAAAGTCACGGCGAGTCTTGCGCCTATTGGTTGCCTTATGTTTGGCAGATATTTATCAATAGTGAATGTGATCCAAGCATTAAGCAAACCGTAGCGTTAGCATTAGAGAATTATTTTAAGAGCCCTTTTCAAATGCATGCATGGCTGACGCGCTTGGGCGTGCAATCTGTTGATCCAAGTCGAGTAGATAATGAAACTATAAATCGCATTGCTCAGATCAAGTGTTCTGTGCGAGGTAGAAACTTTGCAGGGTTTGTTGTATGACTCAGATGTATGATTTATTAGTGGTCGGTGCAGGTATTGTCGGGCTTGCGCATGCTTATGAAGCCTCAAAGCGTGGCCTCAAGGTGGCTGTGGTTGAGAAAGATGCGCAGTGCGTAGGGGCTTCTATTCGGAACTTTGGGTTTGTGACGGTGTCAGGACAGTCTGCCAAAGACACTTGGCGCCGTGCAGTGTATGCCAGTGAGCAGTGGGCTTTAATTGCACCTCAAGCTGGCATTGATATTATTCATCGCGGCAGCTGGGTTGTTTGCCAAAGGCCCGAGGCAGTCTGTGTTGCTCAGGCTTTTCTGAAAACCACCATGGGTCGAGACTGTCAGTTTTTTTCAAAAGATCAATATCCAGAATTGCCTGCTTTAGGACATGCAAACACGGATAACTTGAATTTAGGCTCGTCATTAGGTTTGCTCTATAGCCCGCATGAATTTAGAGTGGAATCGCGAGAGGCTATACCGCAATTAGCTGCATGGTTAGCCTCTGCTTGTGATGTTGATTTTTTTTGGGGTATGGAGGTTTTGTCGATCGATGGCATGCGGGTCAATACGCCAGCTCAGCAATTTTTAGCGCAGCGAGTCGTGATTTGCCCAGGTGCAGCTATTCATGGGATCGCAAAACCCTATTTAAGTCATCATGATTTGAAATTATGCACACTACAAATGTTGCGCATTCGACCTGATGCACAATTTGTATTGCCCGGTAGCGTCATGACAGATAATAGTTTAGCTCGATATTTAGGCTGGTCAGAGTTGCCAGAGGCGGTTGCCTTGAAGCAGGTAATACGCAATGAAATGCCCGAGTATATTGCTGAGGGTATTCATTTGATTGCTGTGCAAAGTGCCGATGGTTCTCTGGTTGTGGGAGACTCTCATCGCTACGGTAGATCTGAACAGGTCTTTAGTAGTGAGCATATTGATAGATTGATTATTCAATTACTGCAGCAGACCTTGCGGATCACGCGTTGCGACATTGTGGAGCGGTGGTCCGGGGTGTACTTAAGCTCGGACGTAGAGGATGCCATCATTGAAGCGGTCTCGCCCACATTAAGAGTTGCTGTAGTCAGTAGCGGCACGGGCGCGAGCACAGCTTTTGGCTTGGCTTCAGATAACTTGGATGATTGGTTGCGTTCGACGACGTGATTGTAGTGCCTTGAAATAGTCGATATTTTTAAAAAGGTATAGTTCATGAATGGTATCAAACCAGATGTAATTGTGAATGGTCATTCGTATCGATGGCCACTGAAGCCCACAGTGGTGATTTGTATTGATGGCGGCGACCCAGAATATTTTGATTTGTATTTAAGCCAGGGGTTGCTGCCCAATCTTGCAAACATAATCCAGCAAGGCTTCTCTGCAACAGCTAAGGGCACAATGCCTAGCTTTACTTGTCCGAATAATATGTCAATTATTACCGGCACCCCTGCATCCCAGCACGGTATTTCAGGCAATTACTACTTAGATACTCACACTTGGCAACCGGTTGTGATGACAGGTGCGGATTTGTTGCGAGGTGACACTATCTTAGGGAATTTTGCTAAAGCTGGTGCGTTTGTCGTCTCTATTACTGCTAAAGATAAACTCAGAAAACAACTGGGTAAAGGCTTGACTCCGGGGGCGCGTCAAATTTCATTCTCTTCGGAGTTTGCTGGTCAATGTACGATTGCCGACAATGGGATTGAACATGTTTTAGAGCTGGTTGGGATGCCTCAACCAGAGATCTATTCACAACAGCTCTCGCTGTTTGTACTGGAAGCCGGATTGAAATTATTGCAAATGTACTCGCCGGATGTGATGTATTTATCGCTGACTGACTGGGTGCAGCATAAATATGCGCCTGAAGATGCTCAAGCTATTGATTTTTATATAAAATTAGACCATTACTTTGGACGGTTTCTAGAGTCAGGCGCAGTATTGGCACTGACTGCTGATCATGGCATGAGTGATAAATCCGATGCCCACGGTGCGCCTAATGTCATTTGGTTGCAAGACATGCTAGATGCGCAGCTAGGTGCTGGTGTAGCGCAAGTGATATGTCCTATTACCGATGCCTATGTCGGTCATCATGGCTCCTTAGGTGGTTTTGTACGCGTGTGGTTTCGCGAGTCCTTTGATCTTGCGCTGGTGCTAGCCCTGATTGCACAGATTGAAGGGGTAGAGTCTTGTTATTCAAAAGTAGATGCGTGTCGCATATTTGATCTGCCAATCGATCGTGAGGCTGATATTGTCGTTGTTGCGCAGAAACAATATTGTATTGGTTCGTCAGCACTGAAACACGATCTCTCAGGTCTACATGGCGATCGATTAAGAACTCATGGTGGCATTTCGGAGGCAGTAGTGCCATTTATAATCAGTGCGCCACTCAGGCCAGAATTTCTGAATAATGCACATAATGCTGATTTAAATAGTTACGCGCTGTTTGATTATGTGTTGAATAAAACAGGGGCTGTTTAGCGAATTCAGTGAGCAAGCCATTGCTATTATTCCCCTATTCAAAGGACATAACAGCAATACCATAATGTGCTATTTCGTGATTAACCATTGAGTTTAAAATGACATTCGCTAATGCACCACTCGTATCACAGGTGCGTGGTGCGATCGATAGTGGTTCGTATAATAAGAGATAGACTCAATGTTTTGCGCCATCCTGATGGCTTGTGGCCTAACGCGCCGGCATTTGGCTATGAATAGGCCATGCATATCTCATTCATTGGGCTTCTAACCATTTTGCCGCATTGTATTACGGTATGATGTACAAAGTGAAGATTGCGATTAAAGTCAGTGAAATTTTTTCGCCGTAGCGGTTAACGCGCGTTCCGGGTTCATCGTTGGGCTTCAAAGGGTATGCATAAAGGCTATACACAAAGGGCACGCATTGAAAATCAAAAAATTTATAAGATTCATAGTCTTGCAGGGCTACTGTGGGCTTAGGTCTTGGGTGGCTTGCGCAGTGCAATTATCGATGGCCGCTTGGCTCCGGGCTCGCAGGTGATGGAGCGCGAGATCCCCAAGGTGAGGCACACCGCCAACGGTGAGGTCTTACGCCAAATGGAAGCCGAGGGTTTGGTGGCGAACGCCTCCAATAAGACACTGGTCGTGCGTGCGTTGTTGGCGGTGATTAGCGCGGTGGCGGCAGGGTTACGCTGAATGGGTTTGTCAGTTGCGGGTGCCGCTACGCAGGTGCTTAGGTGAGCACTGGCTTGGGGATTGATTTATCCCCGGCAGCAATGCTCTACGCTGCTGTGGTGTTGGTGGCGAGCTATGCCTTGCGCGGTAGTACGGGGTTTGGGGGGTTTGCGGCAATGCCATTACTCGCTTTGGTGGTGCCGCTTAAGGTGCTGGTGCCAGTCTGGACTTTGTTGACGGTGAGTTCTTCTGCAACCTTGTTTGGTAAAGACCGTCGTCATGTGTCTATGCGTCATATTCTGCAGATGTTGCCAATGTGTGTGATCGGGATTGCTTGCGGATTGTTTTTATTTAGTCGTTTAAATACCACGGTGTTAGCGCAATTACTAGGTGCATGGGTGAGCGCTTATGGTGTGTATGCGTGGTGGCAGACGCGTCACGGTTACTCTACTGCACCGCGCTCTTCACGGTTGGCGCACGTGATGAGTTTTTTGGCAGGCGCGGTCGGTACTATTTTTGGCACCATGGCGAGCTTGTTTTTCGCGGTGCATTTAGATGCGATTCGCATCACCAAAGATCAATTCCGCGGCACGCTCTCAGCGATGATGTTTACCCTAGGGGTGATTCGCGGTTTGGGTTATTTTGCTGTGGGCGAGTTTACCTCAAGCGCGTTGATTTTATTTGCCGCCGCACTTCCATTGATGTTGCTGGGTTTGTATTTAGGGGACCGCGTACATCATCAAATGAGTGAGCTCACCTTTAGGCGGGTAGTGTGCGGGCTATTGATTGCCAGTGGTTTGCCCTTAATGCTGCGCCCCTTGTTCTCAGCGTAGTACTTGGTTTTGTGCCACCGATTCGGGTTGATTAATGCTGTTCGTTGTCCCGGGTGATTTTTTCGGTGAAGGCAATAGCAACGGCTGAGAATACAAAGGTTAAGTGAATGAGCGTCTGCCAGATGAGTACTTTCTCATCGTATTGGGCAGCATTGATAAATGTTTTAAGTAAGTGAATCGATGAGATGCCAATGATGGCAGTAGCGAGCTTAACTTTAAGTACGCCAGCATTGACGTGGGATAGCCATTCGGGTTGATCAGGGTGGTTTTCGAGCTCAAGGCGTGATACAAAGGTCTCCCAACCGCCAACAATCACCATGACCAGTAAGTTGGAGATCATCACCACGTCAATTAAACCCAAGACGATTAACATGATTGCCGTCTCGGTGATGTCTTTGACCATAATGAGTTGAATGAGGTGCACCAACTCCCCCCAGAACTGCCAGACATAAATACCTTGGGCGGCGATCAAGCCAATGTAGAGGGGAGCCTGCAACCAGCGACTCATAAAAATCCAGCGCGGTAGGGGGCGTAAGAGGTTTGTTGCAGCGGTGTTTGTGTGATCGGGTTTGCTTGGCATGATTAATTGGTGGTCATTAAAAGGTGGTCATTAAAAGGTGATCATTCATGTGAGATTGTGACAGTTCAAGCTCAAATCATCGATCAGTAGGTATAGCTATGAAAGCCTGCAGCAGTATAAATCGGTTCAAAGTCGGTTCAAATAGATAATTTAATTCACTTTAAAATAATTAATTTTATTCAATATTTTCAATAAGTTATTTTTTTAATGGATTTCTAATCTGGGACAAATAACTACTTTACCAACCACCTCGCGGTCACGCACTACGCGCAGTGCTTCTTGGTATTGGGCCAGGGGGTAGGCCGCCATGACGTGGGGTTTGATTTTACCGGCGCGATGCCAGTCAAACAGTTGAGCTTGCACTGCTTGCACTTTATGAGCTTGGCGGTCGCGGTAAGCGCTGTATTGCAGACCAATCAAGGAGATATTTTTCACTAGCAGATGACCGGCTTTGATTTCAGGGATGCGTCCTTCAGCAAATCCCACTACGATCAGGCGTCCAGACCAGGCAATCACGCGCAGGCTTGCATCAAATACGGCGCCGCCTACCGGATCAACAATGATATCGACCCCGCGCTTGCCTACCGCCTTGATGACTTGATCGCGGAAGTCATCGCGTAGGTTAGGCACATCGGTGCGAATGACATGATCAGCACCATTGTCCTTGGCGAGGGCTGCTTTTGCAGCGCTGCTGACACTGGCGACGACTGTGGCGCCTAAGGCTTTAGCGACTTGAATGGTGGCAATCCCAACGCCACCGGCCGCACCATTGATGAGGACAGTTTCTCCGGCTTGATATTGCGCGCGTTCGACCAGTGCGAAGTGTGCAGTAGGGTAGGCGATGCCCATTGCCGCCGCATCGATAAAGCTGATTTCAGGCGGTAGCGGGTAGCAGTTTTGTTCGGGCACGACACAGGCTTGGGCGTATGCGCCATATTCGTGTTGGGCCGCAACGCGGTCACCGGGCTTGCAGCAGGTCACACCAGCGCCAACTGCACTGACAATTCCGGCTAAGTCTTTGCCTGGGCTAAAGGGCCGAGCGGGCAGTATTTGATATGTGCCGGCAATGACTAAGAGATCCGGAAAGTTGACGCTTGCCGCGTAGACATCGATTAAGACTTCGCCTGGACCAGGCTGTGGCGTGGGGACTTCTTCGAGGAGTAAGTTTTCTAAGGGGCCATGAGTTTTAACGATTAAGGCTTGCACGTTGTGGTCCTTGATAAAGATTAAGTAGTGATGTTGTGGCCAGCTGGAGTCAGGCTGGCTTTGAGTGGTGGCTCGCATTGTAACGCAGCCTTTGTGTGGTGGTGTGCTGCACAGCACCATGCGCAATATCAAAAAGTTTAAATTAAAATCCATCGCAGCGTTCAGTGATGGTTGGACTGCACGACATATCGCCAGTGGGCTGTGCGGTCAGTGCAGCATGCAGGTCATCGAATGACAGAGATCGTGGATTCTTAACGTTCAACACAATTCATCCATAGCGAAGAAATCACTTTGCGCGACGCTCATGCGATATGTAAGATCTAAACCCAGCGGATAATACTGCCGCAGTGTGCAGTTAAAATGTATATTGATTTAGTCTAGAGTTGTATCCTGAGTGGTGTTATGGGTATCGGTATGAATATCGGTATGAGTAGGGATATGTGGGGTCGCCTGAGTATTTATTCATGAAGGGGTATTTATGGTTGCTGATCAAAGAGCATTTGCTGGAGTTAAAGTATTAGATTTGACCCGTGTCTTGGCTGGTCCATTTTGTTCGTATCAATTGGCGCTGCTCGGTGCTGAGGTGATTAAGATTGAGCCGCCCGGTCGCGGCGAGAGCGTGCGTTGGCGTACTGAAGCTGACCCGAGTTTTGGTGAGCAAGGGATGTCGTTAGGGTTCATGACGCAGTCGTCTAATAAACGATTTATGACCCTAGATTTAAATAAACCTGAGGGTAGAGATATTTTTTTACAGTTGGCCGCAGACTGCGATTTGGTGGTGCAAAACATCCGCACCGGTTCTGGTGATAAGCGGGGTATTGGCTATGAGGCGGTGCGTGCGGTCAATCCTGAAGTGGTGTTTATGTCGATTACAGCCTATGGTAATACTGGGCCTAAAGCGCAGCATGCAGCCTACGACAGCGTGATTCAAGCGTGGTCTGGTTTAATGAGTGTGAATGGCACAACCGAGACTGGTCCGATTAAAGCCGGGCCACCCATTATTGATTATGCAACAGGGCTAGCTGCAGCGTACGCAGCATCAGCGGCGCTGTTTCAACGTCAGCGTACTGGTGAGGGTCAATACATTGATATGTCGATGTTAGACACGACAATGATTTTGATGTCTTCAGTGGTCACCGCTTACCTGAATACTGGGGCGGCACCTCAGCAAGTGGGTAATGATGCGGCTAGTCAATCGCCAGCATCAACAACTTTTAATACTAGTGATGGTTTACTCGCTTTTGCGGTGAACGAGGAGCATCAGTATCAGCATATGTTGCAGGTCTTGGAGTTGACGCAATTAAATAGCGATACGCGCTTTGCAACGAGTGCTGCGCGCAAGCAAGCGGTGCCGGCCTTGCGTGCGCTATTGCAAGCCCGACTGATGACGCGCACTGCCTTGGAGTGGGAGTTGGCTATGAATGCGGCTGGTGTGCCAGCAGGTCGCGTACGCACTATCCCCGATTGTATGGGCGATGCACAAATGGCCTCGCGTCATATGTTTCATACCTTCCCGCCATCGGTGACTGGTTTTGCGCGTGATTTGCAAGTCCCGCTCGCCCCGTTCGGTTTTGCGCACAATGGACCGCGTGCAGATACACCGCCGCGTGCGGTGGGTGCAGATACGCTGGCTATTTTAGAAGAGCTAGGCTTGAGTGCTAGTCGGATTGAAGCCTTACGCGCGCAGCAGGTGGTCTAGGCTAGGCTCAACTCAAACCAATGCGGGTGCGGATTGAGTGCGCACTTTGGGGATGCGGGTGCGCTGCCATTGATGTATGGCTTGTGGCCAGAAGTTTGTGAGATCGTCAACATCGTTAGTCTCAATAGCAGATTGTCCTAAAAATGTCAGCGCAGTATTGAGTAGGGTAACTGGTTGCCTAGCGCTTACAGCGATAGCGAGTGTTTGTTTGGAGAGTTTTTCACCTTGCGAATTTACTGCTACTGGTAAATGCATATAGCGTGCTTGTGGGTAACCCAAGCAGTGTTGGAGATAACATTGGCGCGGCGTCGAGTCGAGCAGATCGGCACCGCGTACAATGTCGGTAATGCATTGGGCGTGATCGTCCACTACAACGGCTAATTGATAGGCATACATACCATCGGCACGTTGCACAATGAAATCACCGTATTCGTGCTCAAGTTGGCAATGCTGAGGGCCAAACAGACCGTCTTCAAATTGAATATGGGCATGCCCCGTGCGCAGGCGTAAGGCCGCACTGTGCGTATTGCGAGTGTGGTGGTGTTGGTGGTGGGGTTTGTCACGACAGGTGCCTGGGTAGATGAGTCCATCGCGACCTGTTGTTGCTGAATCGGCAATTTCCCGGCGCGAGCAGGTGCAGGGGTAGATGAAGTGTTGAGCTTGGAGTTGGGCGAGGGCGGCACGATAGGCGTCATCACGCGTACTTTGATATACCACGGGGCCGTCCCAATGCAGACCAAACGCGTCTAAGGTCTTTAAGATGTCAGATGCCGCACCCGCTAGGATGCGTGGGCGATCGAGATCGTCAATACGTAATTGCCAACTGCCATGATGGGCTTTGGCGTCGAGATAGCTGCCTACTGCCGCTACCAAAGAGCCAAAGTGTAATCGGCCAGTAGGCGAGGGTGCATAACGACCATGATAAATTGGGTGAGTCATATTGAAAGTGTAGCCTGACTCGGTCTGCGTTGCGCGCTTGGGCTAACCATGGATTGTATGAGCGGTTAGCGTGACAGGCGTTACAATAGTTGGCAACGCGTTGAGAGGGTGCTGAGAGGGTGTGGAGTCGCCCGAAGTCATTAGTGGCGTAGAGACTTGCCAAATGATTTAACTATCTGATTTTATTGTTATTTTTTAACTTATGACTATTCCGTGGCGTGTAGAGTTGCCTTACCGCAGTGATTCGGTCGCTTTGTTTGAGGCGGTCGCGGATTGGCCATGGGCGGTATTTTTAGATAGCGGTCAACATACGCCAGGTCAGGCCCGTTACGACATTATTGCCGCCGCACCCTTTATTCGATTAGTTACCCGCGGTGCGCTGACCGAGGTGCATGCCGAGGGTATTGAGTTATCGCGTGCGGATCCATTTAGTTTGTTGCGCCAATATTTGGCGATTGACCCTAGCTTGCAGAGTGATCTACCTTTTAGTGGTGGAGCGATCGGTTATTTTGGTTATGATTTAGCGCGCACCATAGAGCGACTTCCGCAGACCGCACTGGATGCCGAAGCAATTCCTGATATGGCGATCGGCATCTACGATTGGGCAGTAGTCGTTGACCATGCCGAACAGCGGACCTGGATAGTCGCACAAGGTCGTGATCCAGAAACAGATCGGCAGTGGGATCAGTTGGTGCAACGCTTTAGCAATTCCGTCGCAGAGCGGCAGCGTCAACCGTTTTGCGTGACCTCTTCAGTGGTCTCTAATTTAACCCCTCAACAATATGCCGAGGCCTTTGCGCGTATTCAAGGTTTTATTCAAGCAGGCGATTGTTATCAAGTGAATCTGGCGCAACGCTTTGTTGCGCAGGCCAGCGGTGATCCATGGTTTGCTTATCAGCGGCTACGAATGTTGAATCCTGCGCCTTATTCGGCGTATCTGTCGACTCCATATGCGCAGATTTTGTCCGCCTCACCGGAACGGTTTTTACGAGTCAAGCAGGGCGCAGTAGAGACTAAACCGATTAAAGGCACCCGAGCGCGAGTGGGTCATGTGCGTTTGGACGCGGAGCGCATTGCAGAGTTATTGGCAAGCCCTAAAGATCGGGCTGAGAATTTAATGATTGTTGACTTGTTGCGCAATGATTTATCTAAGCACTGTCAATTAGGCTCGGTGCGGGTGCCGCGCTTGTTTGAAATAGAGAGTTTTGCGACCGTGCATCACTTAGTCAGTACGGTGACGGGTACGCTCAGTGCGCAATACGATGCGATTGATTTGTTGCGTGGTGCGTTTCCAGGGGGCTCGATTACCGGAGCGCCTAAAGTGCGGGCTATGCAAATTATCGAGTCTTTAGAGCCTCATCGGCGCGGGGTCTATTGTGGTGCGATTGGTTACCTGGGCTTTGATGGCAATATGGATACAAATATCGCTATTCGTACCTTGGTGAATTCTCATGGCCAGGTGCGCCTATGGGCCGGGGGCGGAATTGTGGCGGATTCACAATGTCAGGACGAGTATCAAGAGACCTTTGATAAGGCTGCCGCTTTGCTGGCAGTTTTACAGCAAAGCACAGAGGTGGCTATTGCTGGCGGTAGCTAAATGGGTATTGTCTTCAAACTGCAACAAACTGCGACTATCCTTCACTTAGCGTGATTGAGTTGCGTACTGCAAGACCTTAGTCAACTACAGTATTTAGACCAACATTCACACGCTTTGGACGATGCGTCATGGTCAGCATGGATACTGATGGCTGGGGTGCGTCATATGACTAGACTTTTGAGAATGGAATTGCAATGTCGAGTGAAGATCTAGAGCCGATTGTAAATCAATCGAATAACCCGAGTTTTTTTGATGTTTTAGAGCAGCGTCTTTCGCGACGTCAGTGGTTAAGCACTGTTGCTGCGGGTGCTGCAATTCAGATGATGCCGATGGCGTTTGTCGAGGCCGCCACGCCCAGCGCAGTGGGTTCAACCTTGGGCTTCCGTAGTGTTGCGGTATCTACTGCTGATCACATTCAAGTGCCAGAGGGTTATATCGCCGAAGTGTTCTATCGCTGGGGAGATGCCATTGGTCATGTCCAAGGCAATCCTGAATTTAAGCCTGATGCCAGCAATAGCGCCCAAGACCAAGCGTTACAAGCCGGTATGCATCACGATGGCATTCATTTCTTCCCGTTGCCCTTGGGTAGTCAACGCTCAGACCACGGTTTGCTGGTGTTAAATCATGAGTATACCGATGAAGGTTTGTTACACACCGACGGCATGGAGCCGCTGAGCGCTGAAAAAGTGTTGAAATCACAACATGCGCACGGCGTCTCAGTGATTGAGGTGCGACAGCAGGCAGGTCAATGGGTTGTGGTGCGGCCTTCAAAGTATGCGCGGCGCATTACAGCAGTGACGCCAATGCGTATTGCAGGGCCGGCAGCCAGTGATCAAGCGATGCGCACGCAGGCTGATCCGCAAGGGCTTGAAGTATTCGGCACGATGAATAATTGTGCGCATGGCTTTACGCCATGGGGTACTTATTTGACTTGTGAGGAAAACTGGGATGGCTATTTTGTGAATGGCGGCACCATTACCGCTGATCAAAAGCGCAATGGTATTAATGCCAAGGGTCGCAGCATTGGTTGGGATAAGTTCGATGAGCGTTTTAATGTGGCGCGCCATCCGAATGAAGCGAATCGCTTTGGTTGGGTAGTCGAGATTGATCCCTTCGACCCGCAATCGAAGCCGGTGAAACGGACAACCCTAGGTCGGTTTGGTCACGAAGGGGCAAAAACCGTATTGGCAAAAGATGGCCGCGTAGTGGTGTATTTGGGTGATGACCGAGCATTTGAATATATTTATAAATTTGTCTCGCGTGATCGTTACAACCCGCGCGATAGACGCGCTAACATGAATTTACTGGATCATGGCACTTTGTACGTGGCGCAATTTGATGCTGATGGATCGGGACGTTGGATTGCCTTGACCCATGGTGCTAATGGACTCACCACAGAAGCAGGCTTTCAGAGTCAGGCTGATATTTTGATACGTACTCGATCCGCTGGCGATGTGGTGGGTGCAACCAAGATGGATAGGCCAGAGTGGATTGCAGTGCACCCGAACACCAATGAAGTGTATTGCACGCTCACCAACAATGCTGGACGTGGTGCAACTAGCATGCCAGGAGTAGATGCCGCCAACCCACGAGTCAATAATGCGTTCGGTCAGATTGTACGCTGGCGAGAGGCGGGTAATGATCCTGCAGCATTAGCCCTCAATTGGGATTTATTTGTGATGGCAGGCGATGCACAGCATCCCGAAGCGGCACGACAAGGCAACATTAATGGCGATTCATTTGGCAGCCCTGATGGCTTATGGTTTGATCCGCGCGGCGTATTATGGATACAAACCGACGTCTCCACTTCAACTTTGAATCGCGGGCATTATGAGCGATTAGGCAATAATATGATGTTGGCAGCCGATATTAAAACACGTGAGATTCGGCGCTTTTTAACAGGACCCAAAGGCTGCGAAATAACGGGGGTTATTACCACTCCTGATGCCCGCACTATGTTTATCAATATACAGCACCCAGGTGAACCCAGTAACGAGCGCAGTGATCCTAAACACCCCAAAGCGGTCAGCGCTTGGCCTGAAGGCGAGGCGGGTGGGCGCCCGCGATCAGCTACTGTGCTGATACGCAAGCGCGATGGTGGCGTCATCGGTACCTAGTAATGTCATTGTCTAAGTAGGTATTTAATCGACATCCTTTATTTCCCTGCATTTTTTTGGGAATGGGTTGTGAAAACGGCAAACAGGTGGTGACTGTTTGCCGTTTTTCATGCGTAAGTATAGTGCTGATCAGTCAAATAATCTGATTCGTAAAGCGTTCATCAAATTGTCGTAAAAATTTCATCGTTACTTCATTGGAGAGGGCTAGCATCAACCCATCATTTTTATCGGGAAAATAATATGCAAACGGCTATTGATCAAGGCAGTCATCCTATTCAAAACAATCCGAACCGTGTGAATGAAGGGCGCTCCAGAGAGTTGCTCAATCATGCAGTGTTTGGTCATAAAGAAGAGGTGACAATCACAGAGCGTATTTTTGCGTATTGGTTTAGGCGCTTGGTATACACCCAGATTTGGGAGGATCCTGTGGTGGATATGGCTGCATTGAATGTGCAACCCAGTGACCATATCGTAACCATTGCATCTGGTGGTTGTAACGCGTTGTCGTATTTAACCGGAGGCGCTGCACAGGTTACGGCGGTGGACTTAAATCACGCCCACGTGTGTTTAGTGAAGCTGAAGATTGCGGCGGTGGAGGGATTAACTAATCATGCAGATTTTTTTCAACTATTTGGAATGGCAAATACTGCCGCCAATACACGCCTATATCAGCAAAAAATAGCACATCTGCTGGACGATGATGCGCGTGAGTATTGGGAGGGTGGCCCGCTGGGCTTTAAGCGTATTCGAATGTTTGCAAAAGGGTTTTATAAGTATGGTTTGCTGGGGCAAATTATTGGGATTTTACATTTGGCCGCAAGAATTAAAGGCGTAAAATTAGAGGAATTGTTGCAGCAGCCGGATTTAGCGAGCCAGGAGAAATGGTTTGATGAAAAAGTAGCAGCAATTTTTGACTCCAAACTAGTGAAGCGTTTATGTACCAGTCCTTTGGCACTTTATAACCTAGGCATTCCCCCGAGCCAGCATCAAGCGTTGTGCGAGGACCAGCCACTACAAATGGCAGAGGTTTTGAAAGAACGTGCTCGACGGATTGCAACTGTGACTCCGGTTAGAGAGAATTATTTCGCATGGCAAGCCTACGGACGCCGCTATGATGTGACGGGCAATAGTGCATTGCCACCGTATTTGATGCGAGAGAATTATTTCCAATTGCGAGATTCAATTAATCGTCTATCCATTACGCAGAGCAATATTCGTCAAGCATTAACGGCTTGCGCCGAGCAATCTGTAGATGCAGTGGTGTTGCTAGATGCGCAAGATTGGATGTCGCCAACAGAGATTACTTTGCTATGGCAAGAGATTACCCGTACCGCAAAACCGGGTGCACGGGTGATTTTTAGAACTGCAGGGATAGCCTCCCCAGTGGATGCTTGCTTGACTGGCGGCCTGGAGGGGCGTTGGGTAAAAGACATTGATGTATCTGCTGAGGCGAGCTTAAAAGATCGCTCAGGGATCTATGGTGGATTTCATTTATATCGCTTGCAGGCGCAGTAATGACGCATTGGCCAGATGCACAATTGTCGAGCTGGATTGGTAATGCTGGCGCTGAGATTGAACGGCTAGGGGTTGCGCGAATTGCCGTCACTCGCACCCAAACGCCACGCATTAAATTTGCAACCTATATTCATTCTTTACGGAGTGCATGGTTTGATTATGCGGCGCATGAGTTGGCAGATCGACAGTTTTTAGCGATGAGCATGCGGACGATGGGTTGGTTGGCAAAGCAATTAGGGCTAGATCAGGTGGTGCTTGTCGGTAATGACCCGATATCTACAAATATATGGGATGCAAGCACCCAATTGCATATTGCTCAATTATGTAGATTGTTATTAGGGCAATGCCCTCAGCAATACATTGGCGTGCGCAACCTGGTACCTAAATATCACGCAGAACTAATGGATGCACTGAGTGCGATGGGGTTTTATCGGCTTCCGGCGCGGGTGATTTATGAATTTGATTGTCGATCTGCTCTGAAAAATAGGGCGTCTCATCTGCAACGTGATCGCACCTTGTTGCGTAAGTGTGCGCTGGAAGTGTCGATTCAAACAACACTCAACGTGTATCAGGCACGGCAACTATGTGCGCTATACAGAAGTATTTATGTAGAAAAGCACAGTGCGCTTAATCCGCAATACACTGAGCAGTTTTTTATGGATATGGTGAATTCGGGTCTTATGCAGTGTTTGTTGCTGCAGGATGTCAATGGCGTGGTCATGGCATTTGCATTAATGTATCAAGTGGAGAGCACGCTCACAGTGCCGGCATTAGGGTATGAGGTGCTGGTTAAGGGTTTGTATCGCATGTTATTTGCCGCGATTATGAACCATGTAGAGTCGCATCAGTTATTGTTAAACTATAGCTCTGGTGCTGGAGATTTTAAGCGCAAGCGCGGTGCTCAAGCGGTGTTGGAATATACCATGCTGCGCGCTCCATCACAGAATAACCGGATCAGTCGTTTGATTTTGTCTTCAGTCGCTCAGTACGCGCATCGGGTGAGTAGTGCAAATCTAATTGCACTAGGGGCTTAAATTAAAAATAAAATAAAATAAAAATTAAATTTTTTAATCAGTATCTGTGTTATGCCTGTGTTATGTATTTGTTGCATGACAATGATGACAATGATGACAATGATGTCAATGTGATATCAATGTCATATCATTGTCATGCAATGTATTTATCATCGATACATGCCTTCTGAAACAGTATTATCCAAAGTTAACCCATCCGAAACCGCGTCATCTGAAACTGCGGCCAGTGCAGAGCTTGAACCATCGATCGTTGTGCGCACAATCTGGATTTCAGATTTGCATTTAGGCACTCCTGGTTGTCAAGCAGATGCATTGTTACATTTCTTAAGAGTCACCGAATGCGAAACGTTGTATTTGGTTGGCGATATTATTGATGGCTGGCAATTGCGACGCAATTGGTATTGGCCTCAGGCCCATAACGATGTCATTCAAAAAATATTACGTAAAGCACGTAAAGGCACAAAAGTGATTTTTGTGCCAGGTAACCACGATGAATTTGCCCGTAAGTATGTTGCGCATAATTTTGGTGGCGTCGATGTGCTTGAAGATTGTATACATCAGACAGTTGATGGTCGACGCTTATGGGTTACGCATGGAGATTTATTCGATTGCGTGGCGCAATATGCCAAATGGTTGGCGTATCTTGGCGATATGGCTTACGAATTCACTTTGAAAGTGAACCAGCGTTTTAATTCTTTGCGCGCACGCTTGGGTATGCCGTATTGGAGCTTATCTAAATTCTTAAAATTCAAAGTGAAAGGTGCTGTTAACTACGTGGGTAATTTTGAAGAGGCGGTTGCGCATGAAGCGCGTAAACGCAATGTACATGGTGTGGTTTGCGGCCATATTCACCATGCTGAGATCAGACAGATCGATGGTATGTTGTATTGCAATGATGGAGATTGGGTAGAGAGCATGACCGCCTTGGTAGAGCATTATGATGGACGGTTAGAAATTCTGGATCACAGTGCGTATGCCAGACATTTGGAGTCGGCGGTAGTTGAAAATGAATTTGATCAGCGCTTGGTCGATACTGGCGCTATTTCCAAAACTGCACCTGTATCGGTATCAGAAGTATTGGTTCGCTAGGCGAGCAGCGTGTTGCTGCGCTCAGCACTAAGATAATGTATCGATTGTTGAGCTGATTTTGCGGCATAATATCAGGCTTCTGAATCTGCTAAATCTCTGCTACGCGTGGTTTGCACATCATTTAAGATGTTTGGCATGAATCTTGATTGTTATCAAATAAGGATTTAGCCATGTCTGTGATTAATTTAACTGTAGAGTCTTTTCCTCGTACGATAGAGGGCGATCGTATTGTAGTCATTGACTTTTGGGCGTCTTGGTGTGGTCCGTGTATGCAGTTTGCACCGGTGTTTGAAGCGGCCTCTGAGCGGTATCCAGACATGATCTTTGCTAAGGTCGACTCTGATGCAGAGTCAGCGTTGTCCTCGCATTTTGCCATTCGCTCCATTCCAACTTTGATGATTTTTCGTGAAAAAATTATTGTGTTTATGCAAGCGGGCGCATTAATGCCAGCGCAACTCGATGCGGTGCTCGATCAAGTAGCGGCCTTGGATATGGACGAAGTGCGTCGTGATGTGGCTGCGCAAGAGGCCGCTCAACAACAAACGCAGTCTCAGCAGTAAGCTTCGATTCAGCTTGAGGTTCTGCTTTGTGCCATAGTGCCGGCTTAAAAACCCAATAAAATCAAATAGTTATTAATTGCTGCCGGCTGGTCTGCGCTGTGCGCGGCGATTACGCTAGCGCTGATTAAACCGCTAGGTGGTGATTCGCGTTAGACTATGCGACCCCAGACTGCTCAGTGTAGAGCGGGTTTGTGATGACGCCAAAGCGTTGTGTGCACAGTACCGGCATTGCATTGAGAAATTGGTGCATCGAGATGGCGCGCACTCACACCGACTTGTTGATTGATATCGATTTTATCTTGATACCTTATTCCTTTATTCCTTTATTCCTTTACTCCCTGATTTCCTTAATGCCTACCCCCTTAATATTTTAACGATTGCTTAGATATTCTCATGAAGCGTTTATTTTATAGTTTGATTGTGTTGGCCTTATGTGTTGCTGCTGGGTTTACTTGGCAGCATTTCTCTAAATCTAAATCATCTTCAGCGGCTTCTGCACCAGCAGTAGGTGGTCCGCCACGTGGTTTACCGGTGAAGGCGGAAATGGTGCGCAAGGGTGCTATCGTCGACTCGATTAGTGCAGTGGGCACCATGCTGGCACAAGAGTCGGTGATGATTCGTCCGGAAATTGATTCGCGTATTGTGAGCATTCATTTTCAAGAAGGTCAGTTGGTGCACAAAGGTGATTTATTAGTCACATTAGATGCAGCCGAGTCCGAGGCGCAGTTGGCTTCGGCAATTGCTGCAGCCAATTTAAATCGTAGCCGCCTCAAGCGTTCTGAAGAGCTGCAAGCAAAAAACTTTATTAGCGCCCAAGCTTTAGATGAGGCGCGCGAGAACTTGAATCAAACTGCTGCGCGTGAATCTGAACTCAGAGCCAAGCTACTCAAAAGTACTATCCGCGCCCCTTTTGATGGTGTGACGGGTTTGCGTCAAGTCAGTCCGGGTGCTTATGTTAAAGCTGGTCAGGATATGGCACGCCTAGAAGGCATCGGTAGTTTGAAGTTAGACTTCCGTATCCCGGAACTGTATCTACGAAAAATCAGAGTAGGTCTTCATGTAGCGATTACGATGGATGCTTTCCCGCAAGAGTCGTTTAGCGGAGTGATTAATGCGATTGAACCGGGTATTGATGAGGCAACCCGCACGGTATTGATTCGGGCGCGTGTGGCCAATCCTACCGGACGCTTAAAGCCTGGGCTATTTGCACGGGTCGAATTGACTTTGGCGCGGCGTGAGCAGGCTTTGATCATTTCCGAGCAAGCCATTATGCCGCGTGGCAGCGAATGTTTTGTATATGTGATTGAAGAGGGTAAGGTGCGCTTGGTGCCAGTTGAATTAGGTTTACGGCGTCCGGGCGAGGTTGAAATTGTCAAGGGCTTGACTGCAGGTCAGTCGATTGTGATTGACGGTCAATTGAAGTTGCAAGATGGTGCACCGGTGATGGTCTTGCCAGCGGTTGCGGCTCATGTAGCTAACACGGTCAATACAGTTCATACGTCCAATGAAGCCAAAGCAGCCAAAGCAGCTAATGGTGCGGCTAGCGGCACCCCTGCTACCTCCCCAGCCGCAGCTACAGCGTTAGCTCATCAACCACAAGCGACTCAGCCCGCGACACGTAAGCCTTAATCATGTTTTTACCAGAAATCTCTGTGAAGCGTCCCGTACTGGCTACGGTGATGAGTTTGATGATCACCTTGATTGGGATCATCTCATTTGACCGATTAACTGTGCGTGAGTATCCGAAAATAGACGCCCCTGTTGTGTCTGTGCGTACGGTATATACTGGTGCCAGCCCGCAAGTCATTGAGTCGCAAGTCACACAACCCCTAGAGGATAGTATTTCGGGGATTGAGGGGGTCAAAACCCTAAAGTCAGTCAGCCGCGAAGAGGTGAGTCAAATCACAGTTGAGTTTACCAATGACCGTGATCCAGATTTGGCCGCTAATGATGTGCGTGATCGTGTCTCGCGTGCTCGCGGACGATTGCCTGATGAAGTCGATGAACCCATCATTGCCAAGATTGAGGCCGATGCACAAGCGATTTTGTGGTTGCGCTTATTCTCTGATCAACACAGTGCGATTGAAATCTCTGATTATGCAGACCGCTTTGTCGCGGATCGCCTAAAGACTTTGCCCGGTGTGGCATCGGTCATTATTGGTGGTGAGCGTCGCTATGCCATGCGTATATGGTTAGATCGGCAACGCCTGGCGGCCTATGCGTTGACTCCGCAAGATGTAGAGGATGCTTTGCGGCGCCAAAACATAGAAGTGCCCTCTGGCCGTATCGAGAGTCAACAACGTGAGTTTACAGTGCTCTCGGAGAGTGATTTGCGCTCACCGGAGCAGTTTAAACAACTGATTATTCGTGACGTTAAGGGCTATCCAGTGCGGCTCGGTGATGTGGGGAGTGCGGAGTTAGGCGCTCAAGATGAGCGTAACATTTTACGTGTGAATGGTAACCCTGCGGTGGGCTTGGGTATTGTCAAGCAGTCGACTGCGAATACTCTGGGGGTTGCGCAAGCGGTTAAAAATGAGTTGCCAAAAATTGCTGCCGCACTCCCGCCTGGTATGCAAATTGGTGTGGCATTTGATACCTCAATATTTATTGATAAGTCGATTAAATCAGTCTATTCAGTGATGGCAGAGTCGTTGTTGTTGGTAGTGTTGGTCATCTTTATATTTCTACGCTCGGCGCGCGCTACTTTGATTCCTTTTATCACAATCCCCGTGTCTTTGATTGGCGCCTGTTTCTTGATTTGGATCATGGGATTTTCGATTAATGTGCTCACTTTGTTAGGTATCGTGCTAGCAGTCGGTTTGGTGGTGGATGATGCTATTGTGGTGCTCGAGAATATTCACCGCCATATTGAAGATGGGATGTCGCCGACTGCTGCAGCCTTGCAAGGTGGGCGCGAGATCGCATTTGCTGTGGTAGCGATGACAGTGACCTTGGCTGCAGTGTTTGCTCCCCTGGCCTTTGCTACCGGTAATACAGGGCGTTTATTTCTAGAGTTTGCGCTAACAGTGGCTGCTGCCGTGGTGGTCTCGGGCTTTGTCGCACTAACCCTGACCCCGATGATGTGCGCGAAACTACTGCGTCATGAAACCGATCATGGCCGTTTTTATAATGCGCTAGAGGTGTTTTTTAAAGCGCTCTCAGGTGCTTATGAACGACTGTTACGGTGGTGCCTATCGCATCGGCTCACGGTGGTTTTGGTGTTCATTGGAGTGGCTGCTGGTGGTGCAGTATTGTTTACGACGATCAAATCGGAACTCTCTCCGCTTGAGGATAGAGGATTTTTCTTGGGCATTATGGTTGGCCCTGAGGGTGCGACTAAAGAATATACCGATGCGTATGCGCGCGTATGGGAGGATATTTATAAAGACGTACCTGAGATTGATTCTTATTTTGTGGTGGTTGCACCAGGTCTAGAGCGTCCCAATCCAGTAAACTTTGCGCTCTCTTTTGTTGGACTAAAAGACTGGACTGCGCGTAGTCGTAAGACGCAAGAGATTACCGCGTCGATTGGTCCGAAGATGTTTGCAACTATGCCTGGAGTGTTAGCATTTCCGGTAAATCCCCCGTCCTTAGGGCAGAGTTTTCGTAATCCACCGATTCAATTTGTGGTGCAAGGTAATTCTTACGAGCAACTAGATCAGAGAGTCAATGCCTTGATGGCCAAAGCGCGTAGCGGCCCTTATCTGGTTAATATTGATAGTGACTTGAAGTTAAATAAACCACAATTATCGGTGACTATTGATCGAGAGAAAGCGTCATCTTTAGGTGTTCAAGTCGAGACTATTGGCCGCACGCTTGAGACACTGTTAGGAGGCCGTCAAGTCACGCGCTTTAAGCGTGAAGGCAAGCAATACGATGTGATTGTGAAGCTCGAAGATAAAGATCGGCGTCAACCCACTGATTTAACGTCTATTTATGTGCGTGGTCAAAACGGTAGTATTACGCAGTTGTCAAACGTGGTGTCAGTAAAGGAGACGGTAGCGCCTAAAGAGCTCAATCACTTTAATCGCCTTAGGGCTGCAATTATTTCTGCCAATATTGCACCAGGTTATACCTTGTCGGAGGCTTTGACCTTTATGGAAAGCGCTGCCGCAGAAGTGTTAACGCCAGAATATCAAACTGCGCTTGATGGACAGTCGCGTGAATTTCGAGAGTCGGGTAAGCAGTTGTATTTAATTTTCATATTAGCTTTGGGTTTTATTTATCTGGTATTGGCGGCGCAGTTTGAGAGCTTCAGAGGCCCATTAGTGATTATGTTGACTGTCCCATTGGCCATGACGGGTGCTTTGCTAACGATTAAACTATCCGGCGGGACCATCAATGTGTACAGCCAGATTGGTTTGGTTATGTTGATTGGCTTGATTACTAAAAATGGTATTTTAATTGTTGAGTTTGCCAATCAGTTGCGCGATCAAGGTAGAAGCAAGATTGAGGCTTTAGTAGAAGCTAGCGCATTGCGCTTGCGGCCAATTCTGATGACAACTGCTGCGACTGTATTGGGCGCGGTACCACTCGCCTTGGCAGTAGGCGCGGGCTCCGAGTCTAGAGCTGCAATTGGTTGGGTGATTGTGGGTGGGATGTCAGTGGGTACTTTATTTACCTTATTTATGATTCCCGTGGCCTATACGTTTATTATGGGTGAGCGCGCTGTAGCCGAAGTTTGATGATTGCAACTTTATGTTTGCTGCTTAGCGATTCTACCTTTGCGATTACAGCTTAATTATGGCGTCCCAATCATTCAAGCTAATGTCTGTGACACGTGTTCAAGAAAATTCTTTATGATATGGTTTGATTATATTTAACTGGATGAGGGTGTTCAACGATGAATGATAGACGCGCAGAGACGAGTGTTGCGATTAATGAGCTTGTTGCAACACGCTGGAGCCCGCGCGCATTTGATGCAACCCGTGGGGTGAGTGGCGCACAATTATCCGCGTTGCTAGAGGCAGCGCGGTGGGCGCCTTCATGTGTGGGTGCAGAGCCGTGGCGTTTTTTAGTATGGAATCGTGCGACTGATGCAGCGGGTTGGCAGCAAGCGTTTGATACGCTCTCAGAGAACAATCGCAAATGGGCGGATCGCGTTCCGGTGTTGATGTTAGTGTGCACTGGCGCCACTTTTGAGCACAATGGTCAGCCGAATCGTTGGGCTCAATATGATGCGGGTATGGCGGCATTGTCCTTGTCGCTAGAGGCAGTGCATCAAGGTTTGGCGACCCATCAAATGGGTGGTTTTGATGCGGCGCGTGCGCGTGCGGCTTTTGCAGTGCCAGAAGATTTTTTACCCATGACCATGATTGCGGTGGGTTATCAAGCACCTGCCGAGTCTCTCACTGATATGGATATACGTCATAAAGAATTAAAGCCTCGGGGCCGTAAGCCGCTCGCGGAGCGCTTCTTTGGTGGTCAGTGGGGCGCATCATTAAAACTATAAGGCTGTTTAGCAATGACTAGCAAGCTTGGGTCTTAAGCTACTGCGGCTAAATAAGTTAATAAATCTTTCAGAGGCTTAGGTTTTAGGGGCGTAGGTTTTAAATCAGTTGGGTATTTACTAATTTAATTCAGTTCATTTTATGTCGCTTAAGCGGATTGATTACTCGAGTTTAATACCCGCAGTTTGTATGACTTTACGCCAGCGATTAGTTTCGTTACGGATGATGGCTTCTAATTCCTGTGGCGTCGTATGTGCCGGTTCTACACCTTGGCTAGCGTAGAGTTGAGCGATGTCACTGCTGGAGACAATCTCGACGATTGCGCGGTGTAATTGTGTGACTATCGGTGTTGGCGTGCGGCGTGGCGCGAACAGACCATACCATGTGCCTAAATCAAATCCAGGGTAAGTCTCGTTTAGGGTCGGCGTATCTTTGATGGCGTCTGTGCGTTGCTTGGCACCGGTGGCCAATAACCGTAAGCGACCACCTTGTACATGAGGTTGCACAGTGGGCAGGCTTGAGAACATGGCATGTACGCGTCCCGAAATTAAATCGGTTAATGCAGGTGCAGTGCCTTTGTAAGTGACATGCAAGAGATCAATGCCGCCGAGTTGTTTGAGTAGTTCCATGCCGAGATGACCAGTGCCCCCTGTTTGAACCGAGGCGTAGTTGAGTTGTCCTGGCCGTTGTTTGGCGTAAGTCACTAATTCGCTCACTGTGTTTATGGGGAGTTTGGCGTTGATAATTAACACTTGAGGACTATCCACCACTTTGCTAATCGGCATAAAGTCGATTAATGGTTGGTAGGGTAAGTTAGTCATCAACAAGGGTAGGATCACCAATTGTCCAGGCGTGCCAACAAATAAGGTGTGTCCATCGGGGTTGGACTTGGCCACAATATCGGTGCCGATGACACCTGCGCCACCGGCGCGATTGTCGACGATCACTTGTTGGATATAGCGTTTTTGCAGGCGCTGCGCGATTGCGCGGGCTACATAGTCGGTCGGCCCGCCCGGGGTATAGGGCACTACTAAGCGTATAGGTTTGGTCGGGTAGGCTTGGGCGGAAATTGGTGTGGAGCAACTCAAGCCGTAGAGTAAACCCCCAATAATTACAAGGCAAAGCACGCTAAGACGCTGTATGTGATGATCGAAGGCTGACATGGGGAACACTCCGCATGAGTAGAATGAGCATCTATCCTAGCACATGCGGCCTTATGATTTATTGCGCCCACGGTGGTGTGGGGTTCACCGTGATTGCATATTGTATGAGTGCCTTCTCTACGCTGTTGGTGGCCACAGCCCCTGCTTCTTGCAACGCGCTCAAGGCTGCAATGACGATATGGTGGCGATCGACTTCGAAGTGACGACGCAGACTCTCGCGGCTGTCACTGCGGCCGTAGCCATCAGTGCCCAAGGTGATATAGGGTTGTTTGATAAAGGCGCGTATCAATTCAGGCACAGCACTCACATAATCAGATACGGCAATCACAGGCCCTGTATGTTGCTGGAGTTGTTGTGCGATGTGACTCTGCGTTGGTTTGGCATTGGGATTGAGGCGCTGTGTTCTAGTGCAGTCCATACCATCACGTCGTAACTCACTCCAGCTCGTGACACTCCAGACGTTCGCTGTAATCGCCCAGTCTTGGGTTAATAATGCGGCTGCTGCAATTGCTTCGCGTAACAGGGCGCCACTACCCATGAGTTGAATTTGTGCCTCAGGGTGTGCTTGGTACAGGTACAAACCTTTGAGAATGTCAGCGGCGCAATCAGCAGGCATTGGTGGTTGCACATAGCTTTCATTCATGACAGTGATGTAATAGAACACGTCCTCTTGTGCGTCTAGCATGCGACGACTGCCATCGGCGATGATAGTCGCCACTTCATAGCCAAAGGCCGGATCCCAAGCGCGACAGTTCGGGACGGTGGCGGCAATTAATTGCGAGGACCCATCTTGGTGTTGTAAACCCTCCCCGGAGAGCGTGGTGCGACCCGCGGTGGCGCCAATTAAAAAGCCTCTAGAGCGACAGTCACCGGCTTGCCAAATTAGATCACCAACGCGTTGGAAGCCAAACATCGAATAAAAAATATAGAACGGCAGCATGGCGGTGCCGTGTACGCTGTAGCTCGTGGCAGCGGCAATCCATGACGACATGGCGGCGGCTTCGTGAATACCTTCTTCTAGAATCTGACCATCTTTGGCTTCCTTGTAATAGAGTAATTCGTCGCGGTCCTCGGGTTCGTAGAGTTGCCCAAACGGTGAGTAAATAGCCACTTGCCGAAATAGAGATTGCATGCCAAAGGTGCGTGCTTCGTCGGCAACAATGGGTACAATTTGTTTGCCGATATGCGAATCCTTGAGAAGCTGCGCTAAGATTTTGACAAAGCTCATGGTGGTGGATTCATCGCGCTCATGCGAGCCTTCAGTGCTGCGATGTAGTTGCGCTAAGCTCGGCGTTTGGAGTCGCGTAGCCGTAGTCACACGCTGTGGTAGATAGCCACCCAGAGCGGTGCGGCGAGCGTGTAGGTAGCGCATTTCGGGGCTGTCTGCGGCAGGTTTCCAGAATTTGAGTGCGCAGACATCGGCGTCTGGTATCGGCAACGCGAAGCGATCGCGAAAGGCAAGCAGTGCATCATCCTCCAATTTTTTTTGTTGATGAGCGCCCATCTTGCCTTGCCCCCAGTGTCCCATCCCATAGCCTTTTTTAGTTTGCGCCAAAATAACGGTGGGGCGACCTTGGTGCCGTATGGCGGCTTGATAGGCGGCGTTGATTTTAATTGGGTCATGACCACCACGGCGTAAGCGATCAATGTCTTCGTCGGAGAGGTGTGCGACGAGTGCTTGTAGTTCGGGATCTTTGTTAAAGAAGTGCTCGCGATTAAAACGGCCGTCAGTGGCCGCGTATTTTTGAAACTCGCCATCCACAGTTTCGTGCAAGCGCCGCAAAATCAAGTTTTCGCTATCGCGGGCAAACAAGGGATCCCATTCTGAGCCCCACAGTAATTTAATCACGTGCCAGCCAGCGCCGCTAAATAGACCTTCGAGCTCTTGGATAACCGAGCCATTGCCACGCACGGGTCCGTCTAGGCGTTGTAGATTGCAGTTGATGACAAAGATTAAGTTATCTAAGCCTTCGCGTGCGGCAATTGATAAACCGCTGAGTGATTCGGGTTCATCCATTTCGCCGTCACCAATAAAGGCCCAGACTTTGCGGCCGCTGGTGGGTTGGATGTCGCGATGTTCAAGGTAGCGCATAAAGCGCGCTTGATAAATTGCATTGACTGGGCCCAGGCCCATAGAGGCGTTAGGAAATTGCCAAAAGTCTGGCATCAAATAGGGATGGCAATACGAAGATAAGCCGGTGCCTGGGCCTTGTGTTTCGCGCCTGTAGTTTTCGAGTTGGGCGTCACTTAAACGTCCTTCTAACCACGCACGAGCGTAGACCCCAGGGGCGGCGTGCGGCTGAAAGAATACCGCGTCCCCGTGCTGACCGGCTTTGAAGTAGTGATTAAAGCCCACTTCGAATAAGTCGGCGATGGAGGCATAGGTGGCGATATGACCGCCTAATTCAGCCTGGCCGCGATTGGCGCGAACCACCATGGCAAGTGCGTTCCAGCGCACTAGAGCGGAGATTCGCGTCTCTAATTCGAGGTTGCCCGGGAATGGGGTTTGGGCTGCCAGTGGAATGCTGTTGCAATAGGGCGTATTGAGCACTGGTGGCATCGCCACACCTTTGGTGCGGGCAGTGTCCAGGAGCTTGCGTAGCATGAAGGTGGCGCGATCGCTGCCGCTGGTGCGGATCAGGGAGTCAAAGGCTTGCAGCCAATCTTGCGTTTCTGTGGGATCAGGGTCAGCGGGTATGGCACGCCAGAACGTGGCGGCAGCGTGAGCGTCAGACATGGTCAGTCCCTTTGCTGTTCGTGGTGATGAGGCTATAGCGTGTTTTGGGAATTACGGGAATTACGGGAATCACGGGACTTATGGGACTTATGCGGGTTATGGCGGTTATGGGTGGTGCGGGTAGTCGTGTAGCTATGCTACGCCGAAGTGCTCAGAATAGGGTTTCGTATATGTTTGTTATTTTGGTTATTTTTAGCATATTATGTTTCTTTAAATAATTTTAACAATATAAAATGCTTAAAAAACTGAAAGTAAAGAATTCTAATTCTGGCGTCTCTGGCCTGCCGCCGACCCGCCTCGAATTAGACGCGATTGATTGGCATATTTTGGCGCTGTTGCAAGCCGATGCGCGGGTCTCTAACGTTGATTTGGCGCGAGCCGTCCATTTGTCGCCTTCACCTTGTTTGGCACGGGTGCGGCGATTGGAAGAGGCTGGTTTAATTAGTCGCTATGCCACGCTACTCAATCCACTAGCGCTTGGTTTGACGGTATCGGTGTTTATTCAAGTGCGGCTGGAACGCCAAGTCGAGTTGGCGTTAGATGCTTTTGAGCAGGCGATTGCCGAGCGCCCCGAAGTCATGGAGTGCTATTTAATGACGGGGGATGCTGACTATATGTTGCGGGTGGTGGTGGCTGATGTGCAGGCGTTACAGCGTTTTATTATCGAATGCTTGGCTAAGATCCCGGGCGTGGGCAATTTGAAGTCGAGCTTTGCCCTCAAGCAGGTGAAATATCAAACTGCCCTACCCTTGCCCAATCAGTCCGCGTATAGCGGACTGGGTGCCTAGCGCCGTTTGGCGAAAGCGGGGCGTGCGGCTTGGGGTGGGCCAGCCCGCTCGTCTTTATGACGAAAGCTGATCCGGCCTTTATTTAAGTCGTAGGGTGAAATTTCGATGGTGACCCGATCGCCTGCCAGAATTCGAATCCGGTGTTTGCGAATTTTGCCCGAGGCGTAGGCCGTGACTGGATGGCCGTTTTCTAGCAATACGCGAAACATGGTGTTGGGGAGCACTTCATCAATCACCCCTTCATATTCGACCATTTCTTCTTTAGACATTAGCGGCTCCCCATCGTAGATTGTGGGCGTTTCGCCCTAAGCAGACTTATACTGCCGCCAAGTTGACTGCAGCAGCTCGACCGTCGGCGCCATGTTCAATGTCGAATGTAACTTGTTGATTCTCAAGGAGTGTTTTCATGCCCGCGCGTTCAACCGCTGAGATATGTACGAACACATCCTTGGATTGATCTTGGGGTTGGATGAAGCCGAAGCCTTTGGTGGCGTTGAAAAATTTGACTGTGCCGGTGGTAGTGGCCATATGATGTACTCTCCGCAGTGTGGGGGTGATTTGTCCGAGATTGGACGGGGTCACCAGACCAATTGGAGAAGACCAAACAGAGACGCCCAGCGAAGGGCACGAAGAGTAGACTGACATCCAACTGCCGGCGCGCAGTATGGGCTTGCTGAGTTCTATTTGCAAGGACTATCCAGATCAGTCAGGATGCGATATTCGCGGTTTACTCATAAGGAGCTTGTATGAAACTGTACTATTCACCTGGTGCCTGCTCATTAACCCCGCATATTGTGTTGCGTGAAGCAGGTTGTATCTTCGAATTGATTCGGGTTGATCTGGCAGCCAAAAAGACTGCCAATGGCGAGGACTTTTGGGCGATTAACCCTAATGGTTATGTTCCAGCCCTGCAATTAGATAACGGCGACGTATTGAGTGAGGTGTCGGTGATTTGTCAGTATTTGGCAGATCACAATCCTGCGGCCGCCTTAGCGCCTGCGGCCGGCACCATGGCGCGTTATCATTTGCTGGAATGGTTAAACTTTATTGCCACCGAGGTGCATAAGTCGATTGGTGCGCTGTTTAATCCTAAAATGACGCCAGAGATGAAGCTGGTTCAAATCGCTTTGATTGAGCGTCGGCTCAAGCCGCTAGAACAATATTTGGCAGATCGGTTGTTCATCATGGGCGATCATTTCAGCGTTGCGGATGCGTATTTGTTTAATGTGATTAACTGGGCGCCGCGGCATCAGATGGATTTGGCGCAGTGGCCACATATTCAGGCGTTTGTCGCTCGGGTCGCGGCGCGCCCTCATGTGCAGGCCGCATTGCGAGAAGAAGGGCTGATCCGCTAGGCCGGCACGAAACTTTAGATTTAACTAATTGATTTTTAATTATTTTTTAATATTAGCGTCATCGTTTGGAGGAGTCATGAATCAAATGTTGCAAGAAGATTTACTCGCCTTAGCATCGAATCGTCAAACCCTGAGTCGGCGCGAGTTTGTGGCCGGCACTATGGCAGCGGGTTTTGCTTTGGCCGTGCAACCGGTTGCCGCCCAGACCATGCTGGTGACTGACGCCACAGGTCTGACTGCCGGTATGGTCAGCATTCCCACCAGCGCTGGAGATATTCCCGCTTATAGAGCGCAGCCCGCCAACGGTAGCAGCTTGGCTACGGTGCTTGTGGTGCAAGAGATTTTTGGCGTGCATGAACATTTGCGTGATGTGTGTCGGCGCTTTGCGAAATTAGGCTATCAGGCAATCTCGCCCGAGATGTTCTATCGTCAAGGTGATGTCTCAACACTAAAAGACAATAAAGAGATTTTTGATCAGGTCGTGAGTAAAGTATCCGATCAGCAAGTACTGGCTGATTTGGATGCTACTGTGGCCTGGGCTGGGCAAAACGGCGGCGATGGCAAGCGCTTAGGGATTACGGGTTTTTGTTGGGGCGGTCGCGTGGTGTGGTTATATGTGGCACACAATAAGCATGTGAAAGCGGGTGTGGCTTGGTATGGGCGACTCGCGGGGCCGGTCAGTGCAATGACGCCTAAGCATCCACTCGATGTGGTGGCGCAAATTAACGCCCCGGTGCTTGGTTTGTATGGTGGTGCAGATGCCGGTATCCCACTCACATCTGTGGATCAAATGAATGCCGCACTCAAGGCGCAAGCTAAGCCTTCAGGCATTCATGTTTATCCTGACGCGCCTCACGCATTTCATGCAGACTATCGTCCGAGCTATCGCCGGTCAGAAGCAGAAGATGGCTGGCGGCGAGCGACCGAGTGGTTTAAGAAGCATGGTGTTTGATTGAGTAGAGTCTGATCAGACTAGAGCTTAATTGATTAGAAACTATGTGCCTAGGGCAGCCGTTTGGTTTGCCCTAGCTGATCTAATAGTTTGAATGTATTGAATATATTCAATAGAGTGCTTTAGTGACTTGCTCGCATCAGCAAGGATGTCCCAGTCAGAATCAGTATGCAACCAATGATGCGAATAATGTGTTCGCGGCTGAGGTTGAGGTGGAGGCGGCTTCCGGTGCGCAAGCCGAGCACCATGAAGGGCAGCAAGGCTACGGCAGCTAAGACGGAGGCAGGTGAATATAGGCCGGCAATCGCAAACAAAATGATACGTGGCACTGTGGTAAACATAAATAACATGGGCATGGTGGCGCGAATTTGGTCGGGGTTAGCGCCGCGGCCATTGAGGTAGAACACGTATATTGGCCCTCCAATCCCGAAGGTCGCTGATACCGCACCTGCGCACAGTCCGATTGGAGCGCTTACCCAGCGCGGCACACGGATGCCTTGGCCGCGAAAAATTAAATAATAGCCGCCAAACACTAATACCAATATACCGAGGCTGCCCATCAATAATTCAGCGGGGATATAGACAAGGACATAGACGCCACTGAGAGTGCCGATCGCTATGAACGGCAGTAGAGGCAGGATTTCGCTGCGCATACCTTCGAGACGTAACTGAATGCCCATGCTGAAGGCGGCTACGCATTCAATCATGACCACAAAGGGCACTACAAACTGGATGGGTAAGAAATGCGCGAGTAATGGCATGGTAATCAATGTGGAACCGAAGCCGGTCAGGCCATAGACCACATAACCCATAAAGACAATTAAAGGCGCGCACAGCAGAATTTGTGGTTGCAGCAGTTCGGAGATCGGCATGGTCTCGAGTATAACCAGTACAATACGCCAGTCTCAAGTCAGGCTGGCGTCATCGAGCAGTCTGATTTTGTTTAAGGGTTTAACTAGGAGTCGTGTATGACCCAATTTATTTTAATTCGCCATGGCGAAACCGTATGGAATACCGAGCGGCGGATGCAAGGTCAGCAGGACAGTCCGTTGACTCCACGCGGGCTATGGCAGGCCGAGCAATTGGGTTTGCGCTTGCAGCAGGAGTCGATTCATGCCCTCTACGCCAGTGATCTGCCGCGTGCTTATCGCACGGCGCAAGCCATTGCTGATGTGACAGGACATGCGATTGTGATGGATGAGCGTTTGCGTGAGCGGCACTTTGGCGTGTTTGAGGGGATGACGTATGCTGACATGGTGACAACCCATCCGCAGATTTATCAACAGTTTAAGGCGCGCGACCCCAATTACGCTGTGCCCGGTGGTGAGAGCCCGGCAGCTTTTGATCAGCGTATTCGCGCCACCTTGGAGGAGATTGGCGCGCGTCACCCTGAGCAAACCGTTGCAATTGTCACTCATGGTTTGGTGCTGGATATTGCTTACCGCGTGGCGCAAGGCCTAGATTTGGTTGCAGAGCGACCCGTGCCTCTAGTGAATGCCAGCTTGAATTGGTTCGACTGGGATGGCGAGCGGTGGCACGCTGGTCGCTGGGGCGACGCTGATCATTTGGGGCCAGACGGTGTGACTATTCATCAGCCAGGTAGTTTTATGCGGGAGGCTTAATGGCTGAGATGAACTGTCGAGGCAGGTCGTCTGGCGGGGCTGCAAAGGTCTGGGTGTGCCGTTTAAAAAACCATTTAATATCAGGTAGTTATGAACTCTTATACGGATTGCGCTAACAACGCTTGACGATGAACGCGACTCAATCGATTCCCGTGGTGTTGATTCACGGTCTGTGGATGCGCACCTGGTGGCTGGGTGTATTAGCGTGGCGTCTGCGTTGTCGTGGTTTGGTTGTGCATTTATGGCGATATCAAAGTTGGCGTGCTCGTTTAGACGATAGTGCTGCACAGTTGGCGGCGTATTGCCAAGAGTTAGGCGTGCCTGCAGTGCATATCGTTGGCCATAGCTTGGGTGGCTTAGTGGCCGTGACCATGCTTGCCAAACACCCCAGTATTCAGTGCCCGCGATTGGTGATGATCGGCTCACCCTATGGGGGTAGTTGTTCAGCTCAGGCCTTGATGCAATGGCCGGGTGGGGGTTGGTGTTTGGGGCGCAGTATTCGCGAGTGGCTATCGCAGACTCCGCCGCTACTCCGCAGTCAGACGCAGCTTGGTGTGATTAGTGGCGTATGGGGCGTTGGTCTAGGCCGTCTGTTGGCGCCGAACTTGAGTCAACCCCATGATGGTGTGGTGAGCTTAGAGGAGACACGTGTAGTGGGCGCTCAGGATACGTTTCAGCATGCATCGAGTCATATGAGTTTAATATTTTCAGCACCTGTGGCTCAGCAATGCGCTAATTTTCTAGAGCATGGGGTGTTTGCCCCGGTAGTGACTTGATGCGTGACTGCTTGATCCACGCAATCCGTAGAATAGCCCTAGTGCTAGTGTTTGCTAGTCAATGGGGCTGCGCTTCCTGGTCTTATTACGGTCAGGCCGTAGTGGGTCAAGCCGAGTTATGGCAACGTCAATCACCGATTGCTACGGTGATGCGCGACCCGCAAACTTCGCCCGCCTTGCGGGCGCGTCTGCAACAGGCTCAGCAGATTCGGGATTTTGCTGTACGTGAACTCGGTTTGCCAGACAATCAAAGTTATCGGCGTTATGCTGATCTAGGTCGACCCTTTGTGGTGTGGACAGTGTTTGCGGCCCCTCCCTTATCCCTAAGCCCGCGCCAGTGGTGTTATCCGATTGCCGGTTGTGTCGGTTACCGCGGTTTCTTTACGGCGGATAGCGCGCGTGCCTTTGCCGAAGAATTGCGGCAAGCAGGTGATGATGTGTATGTCGCGGGGGTGCCGGCCTATTCAACATTGGGTTGGTTGGCTGATCCGTTATTAAACACGTTTATTGATTATCCAAAGTCAGAGTTAGCGCGTTTGTTATTCCATGAGCTAGCGCATCAGTTGATTTACCTTCGAGATGACTCTGGTTTTAATGAATCGTTTGCGACTGTGGTTGAGACCGTGGGTGTGGCGCGGTGGTTAGCGGATCAAGCCAATCCTCAGCTCGAGGCGCAAGCGCTAGCGTTGACCCAAGCGCGTCGTCGTTTTCAAGATGAAATGACCAATACCCGCATCCTACTAGAGCAAATTTATACAAGCACCGCAGCTGACAGTGAGCAATTAACGCAAAAAGCACAAGTGCTCAAGGCTGTGCAAGAGCGCTATCGCCTTCAACAGGTAGTAGCGGCCAGACCGAATGCCGAGCATTGGTTTAGACAACCGCTGGGCAACGCGCATTTTGTGGCAGTCACGATGTATCATCAACAAGTCTCGGCCTTCAATGCCTTGCTGGTGAATCACCAAGGGGATTTGGAACGCTTTTATCAAGCAGTACGCGAGCTCGCCCAATTGCCACTAGGGGAACGTTTGCAGCGCCTCACCGCATTGCGTGAGCAACACCATGAGTAGAAACTCACGCCCTAGAGCACCGACTCAGCGCAGCGCTCTAGATATCGAACAGCGTCTGCGGAATCGACCGCCGATTGTCTACCCCGATGAACTGCCTGTGGTGGCGCGGCGCCAAGATATTGCGGAGGCCATTCGGACTCATCCGGTAGTGATCGTGTGTGGTGAGACTGGTTCGGGTAAGACCACGCAGTTGCCCAAAATTTGTCTGGAGTTGGGGCGGGGTGTGCGAGGCCTGATTGGGCATACGCAACCGCGACGCATAGCAGCGCGCACAGTGGCGGCGCGGATTGCCCAAGAATTAAACAGTCCTTTGGGGCAAGCCGTTGGATATAAAGTGCGCTTTGCCGATCAGCTATCGGTGCAGACCTACATTAAGTTGATGACTGATGGGATCTTGTTGGCAGAGACCCAAGGTGATCCACTGTTACAAGCCTACGACACCTTAATTATTGATGAGGCGCATGAGCGCAGTTTAAATATTGACTTTCTGTTGGGCTACTTGCAAAGAGTATTAGCTCAGCGCGATGATTTGAAAGTGATTGTCACCTCAGCCACCATTGATGCGAGCCGCTTTGCGCAACACTTCTCGCACCAAGGCAAACCTGCGCCCGTGATTGAAGTCTCAGGCCGTACCTATCCAGTGGAGGTTCGCTATCAGCCCTTGGGTGATGATCAGAGTAAAGATAAGGAGAAAGATAAAGATAAAGATAAAGAAGAGGACGAGGACGAGGATTTAGAGAGTGCTACGGTAGCAGCAGTGTGTGGTTTGTGGCGCGAGCGTAGTGATGGCGATGTATTGGTGTTCTTGCCTGGTGAACGTGAGATTCGGGATTTGGCTGAAGCCTTGCGCATTGTGGTGAATCAAGGCTTAACGCTTAAAGGCGCGGAGATTTTGCCACTCTACGCTCGGTTATCGTTTGAGCAGCAATCTCGAGTATTTAAATCTAGCGGTGCGCGGCGCATCGTATTAGCCACTAATGTGGCTGAAACATCGCTTACAGTGCCAGGTATTCGTTATGTGGTCGATGCCGGTCTGGCGCGTGTGAATCGCTATAGTTATCGTAATAAGGTTGAGCAGTTACAAATTGAAAAAATTGCGCGCGCTTCCGCAGACCAACGCGCAGGACGTTGCGGTCGTCTGGGTGCAGGGATTGCGATTCGTTTATATGCTGAGGCTGATTATTTAGCGCGTCCGCAGTACACGGATCCGGAGATACTGCGATCCTCTCTTGCGCATGTGATTTTAAGAATGAAGGCGCTAGGCATAGGTGAGGTAGAGAGCTTCCCATTTCTAGAGGCGCCAACGCCGCGAATGATAGCCGATGGTTATCAGCTGTTAGCTGAGTTAGGTGCGATTAATAAAGCACAGAAACTGACCGCCGTAGGTTGGCAATTAGCGAAGTTTCCGATTGACCCGCGGTTAGCGCGGATGATTATTGCGGCTCACAAAGAGTCGTGCTTGGCAGAAGTTTTGGTAATTACCGCAGCGTTGTCGATTCAAGATCCGCGAGAGCGCCCCTATGAGCACACCGAAGCGGCTGATCGTGCGCATGCCCAGTTTGCGGAGGATAAGTCTGATTTTTTAAGCTATTTGAAAATATGGCAATTTTTTAATCAAGCCAATGCCGAGCGCCAATCTCAGCGTCAGTTGTCACAAGTGCTGGCTTCGGCGTTTTTGTCGCAACGCCGCTTGCGGGAGTGGCGTGATGTGCATTCGCAATTGCAAACGCTGATCGCAGAGATGGATATGACGGTGAATACGCTTGCGGCCAAGCCAGAGCAAATCCATCGCGCACTATTGGCGGGCTTGTTAGGGAATATTGGGTTAAAAAGTGAAGAAGGTGATTATCTCGGGGCGCGGGGTATTCATTTTATTGTTTTTCCAGGCTCAGGTTTACGCCGCGCCCAACCCAAGTGGGTGATGGCTGGTGAACTAGTAGAGACTACACGTTTGTATGCGCGGGTTGCTGCGCGGATTGAACCCGAGTGGATAGAGCCATTGGCGCGCGACTTAGTGGATCGTCATTACTTTGATCCGCACTGGGAGTCTGAACGTGCGATGGTCACCGCGTTTGAGCGAGTCACCCTCTACGGGTTGACGATTATCGCTAAACGTCGAGTGCACTTTGGTGCTGTCAATCCACAGCAGGCTCGGGAGATATTTATTCGAAGTGCATTAGTTGCAGGCGACTATAAAACCAGTGCCGAATTTATTCAATACAATCAGCAATTAATTACAGCGGTTCAAGAGTTAGAGCACAAAGCGCGTAAGCGTGATGTTTTGGTCAGTGATGAAGTAATATTTGCCTTCTATGATGCGTTGGTGCCGCAGGATATTGTCAATGGCGCGGGCTTTGAGCGTTGGCGCCGTGAGGTAGAGGCACGTGATGCGGCGCATTTGAAATTGACGCGTGAGTATTTGATGCTTCATGCCGCCGAAACAATCACAGAGACGCAGTTTCCAGATGTGCTGCGGGTGGGTGAGTTTGATGTACGGCTACGTTATCGCTTCGATCCAGGTCATGTGCTCGATGGCATTACTGCTACCATCCCCCTCGCCTTGCTGAATAAATTACCGGCAGCCCCACTAGAGTGGTTAGTGCCTGGGATGATTCGCGATAAAGTGGCCTATGCGTTTAAGTCGCTACCTAAGCAATGGCGTCGTCATCTAACGCCTGGCACAGAACATGTCACACGATTCTTAGAGACAGAGGGTGCTGCTCACGGATTGCTCAGTGAAGCGATTGCCCGTTATGCATCACGTGCGTCAGCAACGCCACTTGTCCCTGCGCAAGCTGCAGCGATTGATTATCCATTACATTTGCGTTGCCATTATCAGGTCGTTGATGAAGCAGGTGCAGAGTTGGCGGCAGGACGAGATTTGTATGCTCTGCAGCAGCAGTTAGGAGAGGCTGCACAACTCACCTTTAGTGATACGAGTACAGGTCTTGAGCGCCAAAACATTCGCGCTTGGGATTTTGGCGATTTGCCCGAGAGCATAACGTTTACCCGTGCTGGTCGTCAGGTCATTGGTTATCCTGCGTTGGTCGATGCAGAAGACAGTGTTGAGATTCGATTATTTGATGTCTTGATCAGCGCTGATCAGGCCATGCGTTCAGGGGTATTGCGCTTGATGCGCTTAGCACTAAAAGAACAGATGCGGCAATTAGATAAATCACTCAAAGGTATCGATCAAGCTGCTTTGCAATTACGGGCCTTGATCAATCCGGATGTATTGCGTGCGGATTTAATTGCAGCGATTTGTGACCGCGCATTCATTGGTGAGGATCCGCTACCCCGTGAGGCTAAATCGTTTGAAGCGCAAATCAAGCGTGCGCGTACGCGCTTGCCGGCGGTTAGTGAAGCAGCATGCCGAATCGTGAGCAGTGTTGCCGATGTACAGCATCAACTAGCGCTGGCCTTGGGTGCGGCTACAGGGTCGCTGGCGCGTCCCGCGAATAATATTCGGCAACAATTACAGCATTTAATTTATCCGGGGTTTCTCACTCAAACACCCTGGCCACAGCTCAGTCATATCACGCGTTATCTGCAGGCGATGCGTATGCGCTTGTCTAAATATCCGGCAAATATCGAGCGCGACGCCAAGCATACGGCGAGTATTGCGGAAGTATGGAATCGTTATGATATGCGTCGCGACCAGCAAGCGCGTGCTGGCATTGAGGATCCGCGGATGATCGAGTATCGCTGGCAGATTGAGGAATTGCGTGTTTCGTTATACGCGCAAGAGCTGCGCACCCCTTATCCGGTATCGTACAAGCGTTTGGATAAGTTGTGGCAGACGATGGTGCAGTCGGTGGTAACCAAGTAGACACGACTGCGTGGGCTAGCCGTGTCTGAGGAGTGCTAAGGCTTAAAAACTTTAAGTGCTGCGACGTGCAATGAAGTCCAAAGCGACTGCGGCAGTGCGATCAGGATCAGTGCCGGCTGCGTGATAGCCATCGATCGGTAGAATAGCTAATTCTGAATGGGGTATGGTTTTTTGCCAACTTTCAAATATGCCACGACCACGGCGTGCAGTATCAGTGCCAATGACTAATACAGGGCATTGGATTTTTTTGATGTCTTCCCGAATATCAATACCGCTGACCCAGCGCATGTAGGCATATACAGTAGACATTGGGGTGCGACCCATCATGTCAGACCACCAATCAATGCCGGCTTGGGGCATGCTGCTACCCATACGCTCGCGTTGTGTGCGTAGTGCCCAACTGCGCACGCCATCTCGTTCCATCTCGGGAATCCAACCGTCAGCATTCGGTGGTGTGACCGGTGAGCAAGATACAGTGATCGTGTTCACGAGTTCGGGATGCTGAGCAGCGAGCGATAGCACACTAATGCCCCCACTTTTACCGCCAACCACGTGCACGCGACCATTGCCAATCGATTTAATAATAGCAACTAGATCAGCAACATAGCGGGCAGTGTCTAGAGGGTAATCTTTAGGTACTGGGGTGGATTGACCAAACCCGCGTTGATCAATACGAATCATGCGGTAGCGTCTGGAAAAGTGGGGCACCCAAGCTCGCCAAGCTTCGGTGCACTCAGTAAAGCCGTGCACAAATAAGACTGTTTCTGGATTGGTCCAGGCGTCGGTATGATCATCAATAATGTAATTAAGTTTGCAATCAGGTAGATCAAGAGTTGGCATACAATTCCTTAGGGATTGGTGAGTTTGGTAAGCGATTGATGAGATTAGTAAGTGATTGATATCTTGAAGAATGAATAGGTAATAGAGAGTAATAAAGTAGATGAATGGTGTGGCAATTTAGTGTTAATGACTGCCAGACTGGATGCCATTTTCTTTGATGATTTTTGCCCACTTTTGTAAATCATTACGAATAATTGCTTCGAACTCAGCAGGTGTATTGCCTACGGCAGTAGCGCCTTCTGAATTCAGCATATGTGAGAATTCTGCTGTACGCACAACTTTGACAATCTCTTGATTAAGCCGGTCAATGATTGCTTTGGGAGTGCCGCGGGTGGTGAGTATGCCATTCCAACCACGCGCTTCGTAACCGGGTAGTGTCTCGGCAATTGCTGGGACATCGGGTAATACGCTGAGACGTTGTTTGGCACCTACACCGAGTGCGCGAATCCGACCTGCTTTTACTTGCGGGGAAACAGTGCCAGCAGAGCCGATTAAATAAAAATCTACTTCGCCCGAGATCACTGCAGTGAGGGCTTGTGGCGCACCTTTATAGGCGACTTGCGTAAATTGAATGCCAGCCATGACGCGTAGTAGTTCAGCGGCGAGTGAGCCCATGCTGCCAGCACCAACCGAGCTGTGATTTAACTGCTTAGGCTTGGCTTTTGCCAGATCGATTAGTTCTTTGACGCTACGCGCAGGAGATTGTTGTCCAACAATCAGCACAGGCGCAACCGCACTCACCAATGTGATCGGGGCAAAGGCCTCAGCCGTGTTGTAGGGGATGTCTGGATAGAGGCTGGGATTCACTGGGTGGGAGGGGATAACCATCAGCAGGGTATAGCCATCAGGCACTGCTTTTGCCACGATGGCAGAACCGACGATGCCGCTGGCGCCTGGGCGATTATCGATAACGACTTGTTGCCCTAGGCTCTCGGAAATCTTCGGCGTGATGGTGCGGCCAATAATGTCCGTAATGCCACCGGCACCACTAGGAATAATCATGCGAATAGGCCGTGTAGGGTAATCGGCCGCAAAGACAGGCGACTGTATCCATAAGAAGCAACAGATAGCAATCAATAGGGTGATACAATAGCGGCCATTTGCAAAACTGATTGGCGTTTGTGATGAGTGCGAAGTCAATCGGAGATCCTTTGAATACGGTTGCTGATGCGGGATTGTAAAATAATATGTATAGCACGTGTATATAGAAGTGTCGGCTAATCGTAATAGTGACGGGCTCAGCAACTATAGGCTAGTTGTTAGCCAAATTGTAATATAATCAGTTGCTTATAGTTTTCGAATTGGTCGGATCTGGTGGTTTTAGTGCTGTCTGCTATCTGATGGCGTATAGTTTGGTGAATTGTAGTATCACTTTTTGAATAGGATGGATTATGCAGATGTTTCGTGTGCAGCAGGTTTTAGTCGTTTTGTGGAATGTTCTGATGTTCTCTGGCCACAGCTTTGCGCAAACTGATATGGCTAAAGATTACCCCAGTAAACCAGTGCGTTTTATTTCGCCGTTTACGCCGGGAGCGGGAACGGATGCGACAGCGCGTACTTTGGCAAAATACATGGGCGATACTTTGCAGCATCAATTTGTCGTTGATAACCGAACGGGGGCATCTGGTTCTATTGGTGTTGAAATGACTGCGCAAGCGCCTGCGGATGGTTACACGATTTGTTTGATATCGGCATCGCATAGCGTGAATTCTGGCACTAACCCAAACTTAAGTTATAACCTCGGTAAAGATTTGCAAGGCGTCTCGCAAGCAACCTCTTTATTTTATTCAGTGTATGTCAACCCTAAGGTGCCAGTTAAATCAATTAATGAATTGATTGCTCACGCTAAAGCTAACCCAGGCAAGTTGATGTTCAGTTCTTCGGGCACTGGTGGCTTACAACATTTTGCTGGTGAGATGTTTAATTACATGGCCAAAGTGCAGATGATTCACGTGCCGTATAAAGGCACTGCATCTGGTGTGGTTGCTAATCTGGCCGGTGATGTGCAAGTTGGTTTTGGTACATTGTTTGGTGTGCGTGCGCACATGCAAACGGGCCGTTTGCGGGTGTTGGCAATCACAGCAGCGAAGCGTTCACCAGCGATACCTGAATTACCAACGGTTGCTGAGTCAGGTATTCCTGGCTATGAGGTTGATCAATGGTATGGTGTGATTACAGGGGTACGAGTGCCTAAGCCGATTGTGTATAAGTTGCGCAATACTATTGTTGAGGCACTTAAAGACCCGGAGATTGCTAAACGCTTAGCCGCTGAAGGTTCAACTGCTGTGGGTTCAACTCCGGAGCAATTCACTAATCATATTCGTTCTGAAATGGCGAAATGGAAAAAGTTAGCAAAAGCCGCTAAGATGGAATTACATTAATTGTTTGCAACAGTTGATCGTAGTGCCGTATTGAGAATAATTTTTAAAATAATTTTAGAATAATGATAATGACTCTATAGGAGAAGACGATGATACCGAGCATCAATTGTAGTAGTTTATGGTCTGGGCAGATGTTGACCTTAGTGGTGCTTGGTATCATCCAGTGTGTGACAGGTACGGTAGCACTTGCAGCGCATGCTGCTAGCTACCCTAGTCGGCCGGTGCGTCTGATTGTGCCGTTTCCACCGGGTGGCAGTAATGATATTGTTGGTCGTCTGGTGGGCGCTGGTCTGGGTGAACGTTTAGGCAAGCAAGTCGTGATTGATAATCGTGCTGGTGGTAATTCGATTATAGGCACAGAAATGGCAACCCTAGCGCAGCCCGATGGATATACCTTGCTGGTGATTTCAACCTCATTTACGACCAACCCAATTATTCACAAACTGCCTTACGATTCGCGTAAATCATTGGACTGGGTAGCGATGTTAGGTGTAGGCCCGAATGTCTTGGCTGTAAACCCAAGTTTTCCTGCAAAATCTGTCGCCGAGCTCATTGCAATGGCTAAGGCTAAACCCGATGCAATTATTTATGCATCGACTGGTGTTGGTAGCAACGCCCACTTTGGCACTGAATTATTGAAGCATTTAACCGGCACTAAAATGCATCATGTGCCTTATAAAGGAGGCGGTCCTGCGTTGCTAGCTACAGTGGCAGGTGAAGCCAATATTTGTTTATCATCTTTAATCCAAGCCATTGGGCATTTGCGTTCTGGTAAGTTGCGTGGCTTAGCGACGAGCGGTGCCAAGCGCAGTGTGACCTTACCTGATATGCCCACAATTGCTGAGGCTGGTGTGCCTGGCTATGACACCGCTAATTGGTGGGGTGTAGCAACGCCTAAGGGTACGCCAACAGCGATTATTCAACGAATCAATGCTGAAATTAAAGTGGTTCTCGATCACCCTGATACCGCAAAGCGAATGATTAATGAAGGTGCAGAACCGGCGACCAAGACGCCAGCAGAGCTTGGAGTGTTCGTGAATGCTGAGATGGACAAATGGATTAAAGTCGCAAAGATTGCTGGAATACGTGGTGAATAAAATAGAGTTTAATGCGTTAGTATTTTTTGTTATCTAGGGCCTTAGAATAGTCTGTGTTAGCAAGTTTGTGTTGCATAACTTCGTTTGCCTATCACGGAGAGTATTTTTGTGTAGTTATTCAGCACGTATGCCGGTGAGTTGTACAATCCGCGCCCATTTTTGCAGATCTTGTTTGAGAAAAATTTGAAACTCTGCAGGTGTAGAGGCAGTAATTTCAGCAGCTTCATTGATTAGTCTGGTTCTTACTTCAGTGCGAGCCAGAGCGGTTTGCGCTTCTCGGTGCAATCGATGGGTAATGAATTTAGGTGTGAGTGGTGGTGCAACAATACCAAACCAGTTAATCACTTCAAAGCCAGTCACCCCCGACTCGTCTACTGTGGGTATTTCAGGCAGATGGCTTGCTCGCTTTAGACTGGTGACAGCGAGTAGTTTGAGTTTGTTCGCACGCCCTAGACTTAACACGGTAATGGGGCCTGCAAATTGAAATGCGACCTGACCTGATAGCACCTCGCTAGTGGCAAGAGCAGCCCCTTTATACGGTACATGGGTGGCAGAAATGCCAGCCATGATGGTGAATAAAGCGCCAGACATATGGCCACCACTGCCATTGCCGGCAGAGCCATAGAGTATTGTTTTTGATTTTGCTAATTGAATTAACTCAGGCAATGTTTTGACAGGCAAGCCATTGTGCGCGGCCAATACTAGTGGTGACCAGCTCACTTGGGTGATTGCAGTGTTATCAGTAACAGGTGAATAAGACGATTGAGTGCGCATTGCCGCATTGGTGGTATAGGAGGTGTAGACCATGCTAATGGTATGCCCATCGGGTTTTGCAGCTGCAATCATCTCTGCAGCAATCACGCCACCAGCTCCGCCACGGTTATCGACAACAAAGGGTTTTCCCATTTGTTCGGTAAAGCGCGGTCCGAGCAGTCTTGCTGTCATATCGACTGTGCCTCCAGGTGGTGCAGGCACCAAGAATCGAACTGGTCGACTGGGGTAAGCTGCATCACCCGCTGCTAAGGCCAAGCTTTGGCTCAGTGCAAGCGCGAGCGATGTGACGATACTACGGAGTTGCTGGTGGTGGGTGTATCTGAGTGCAATACCTGGCATGGATAGTCCTATGATTTAGGGTGTTGTAGAGCTGCTAAGCGTTGCGACCAGTCTTTGGGTAGTTCGATGCGTTTGCTAGTGCGTGTGCCTTGCGAATGGTTGGCCATATAGCCGCGTGATTGATTGCGACCGGGGTCACCGGCCACCACTATACCAATATGTTTGGCAGCGACGATCATACGAACTAGTCGATCAGGGTCGCTGGACGCGATGTAATCGGGTTGCAGCAAACCTTCTTTCACCAAGCCCTCAAAGTCAAGTGCAAGACCTCCGGTTTTAGTTGCGTAATGCTTCATTGTAGAGGCAGGCATCGTTGCTTGCTGTACCAAAAAGTCGCGCAATTGATCTTTGCTCCATTCTTTTGCGATCACCTTGGCAATGCTTGGGCCTATGACCAAAACAGAGTGCCAATAGCCACGCTTCAACCCGGAATATGCCCAATATGAAAATGCACCATAGATCGCATCGACAAACTGTTGTGCATGACCGGCTGCAGTAGTGCCTGAACTATAGGTGGGTGGTGAGATACACACCACGCTTTGGATGGTGACCACATTGTCATCAGCGGCAAATCCCAGATCTTCACCGAAGGTTGGCCAACCAATATCGCGTGACCATTCCTCATCTTCTGCAAGAGCGACATTGAAGGTATAGCCAATGCTACCTTTGTCGCCATCACCAGGTGCAATACGATAGCCACATATATTGCGCATATATAAGCGTAAGAAGCGACCAATGCTGGAATTAGCTTGGCGACCAATCCGCATGACGCCAGCGCCATGATTGATATCTAATGTTTTAATAATAGGGCCGCTGATAATCACCAAGGGCTCCCAAGCCGGCGTGGAACCAGCGTCTTCGATTCTAAATTGAGGATCTGCAATAACCTCGACAATCGCAATTAAAACCGGCATATATTCGGGGCGGCAACCAGCCATTACGCCATTAATGGCGATACTGAGAATAGTGGCTTCGCGGCCTTCTTGCGGTAACGTGCCTAGGAGATCATTGCGGTCACGCGCAGTAAAGGCGAGAAATGCAGCGACTGCCTCTTGGGTTGGAGGAATGATAGGTAGGCCATCACTCCACAACTGATGATGAAAATATTCTTCTACTTCGGGCAGTGTGCCTGAGAACACAACGCTGCCCGGTAGCGGATCTGCGGGTGGTTGATGGATGGTTGTCTCAGCGATTCTTGGCTGAGTCAGGCCAGTAATAACAGCTGGCAGTAAATGCGCTTCAACTTTGCGCCGCAGCTCGGCATCGCTATCTACCATAGGGGCGCCTGGATATTCGGCGACTGGTAATGTCAAACCTAGTCCTTTGCTCACCAAGGCGGCTTGACGCATAAAACTAGAGCCAATAATGGTGACACTGGGGATGCCGGCTTTTTCTGCTGCTGCACTAGCCCGCAACACGGCGGGCGTACAGCTGCCTCAAGCACCAATACCAGAGATCACTGCATCGCAGCCGAGCGAGCGTAATTTATCCGCTAAGCCTGCAACAATCTCACGATCTTGATTGCCATGGGTGTTGCCAAAATGGGTATGATCGACAAAGCGAATGCCAGGGTAGCGTTGTTGCAAATGCTCGCGCAGGATGGCATACATCTCATCGCCGCGAAAGATTAAATCCCATAGTTCTGCAACAACCTTACCAGATAAGTCGGGGATTGCAGGGGCTGCACCCGTTGCGTTGACTGCCCGTTTAGCTAATGGCCATAACACATCAAATTGTCCACCGTTACTCATTATAAATACTCCTTGAAAATTTCTTAAAAAAATACTGAGTTGCTTATCGTAATGTGTTGCGTAAATTGTTGATAGCAATACGCTATTGTGCTTGTATGCCTGCAGCCTTTACCGCACGTGTCCATTTGGCTAATTCGGTGCGAATAATGGCTGCAAATTGTTCAGGTGTGCCTGTAGCGACATCGGCGCCAAAACTAGCCAGCTTGTCTTTGACTTCGGTTTGACGCAGCGCGGAATTAATATGTTCGTTGAGGCGCTTGATGATCGCAGGCGGCGTGCCAACAGGCGCCAGATAACCAAAGAACCCACTGGCTTCATACTCAGGCACAGCAGCTTCTTTGACGGTTGGGATGTCGGGTGCGCTGGGGTGACGTTGCGCGCCTGTGAGTGCCAGCACTTTGACTTTGCCGGAGCGAACAAACGGAATAGCAGACGATAAGCTAGCAAACATAATATGCACTCGACCGACCATTAAATCGGTGATTGCCTCAGTAGCCCCTTTGTAGGCAACATGTACAACTTTAATGCCAGTCATGCTGTGAAATAGTTCACCAGATAAATGCACCGCTGTGCCCACACCAGAGGAGGCAACATTGAGTTCGCCGGGACGCGCGCGCGCATAGTCGATGTAGTCTTTGAGTGTTTTAATCGGTAAGGTTGGTGCGGCAAGCACAGCATACTGACTGGTAGCTACACGGGCCACAGGTGCGAAGTCACGAACCGGGTCGTAAGGGAGCTTGGAGTAGAGGGCAGGGTTAATTGCTAGCACTCCAGTAGTGCCAAACAAAAGGGTGAGGCCGTCAGGTGCGGCGCGAGCGACTATTTCAGCGGCAATACTACCGGCAGCGCCTGCGCGATTGTCGATAATCATCATTTGCTTGAGTGCTTCATTGGCAGCTGGGCTAATCGCACGAGGAATAATGTCGCCGGCACTTCCTGGAGGAAAGGGCGCAATGACTCGGATCGGGCGACCGCTAAAGGCGGTGTTAGGGGATTGTGCGTAACTCGTGCAGGCAAGGAATAACAATGAAAGCGGCAGTAGTTTCCAGATTATGAACATTGAATATACTCAGTTTAGTGTATCGAGAGGAGGTTCTATGAATGCATCTAGATATTAGGTGACTGGCGCAGCACTCGCAATCGAAAATTCCATATTAATGCACGGTACGCTTAGATCCTTGGTTATGGATTGACAGTGTGCAATGCTTGGGCGAACATCAGAGATGACAGTCTCCAATAGTTCGCATCATGAGCGGCGGCATGATAATCGTGGCTAGGATGCTTAAAATAGCAAAATATCTAGTATTTACTAGAGAAATGAATACCAGATAGCGATCTCGAGCAGCAATGGCTTGTATTTACGTTTATGCATTAGTGCATTAGTGTGTCAGTACATCAACTATTGTTGCAATTATTCGAGCGGTATCGTTAAAAATACAAATCGTATGGCTGACTGTATGGCTGTTTAACTATGTCAATGTATCACTGCATGTTCAGCGCCAAGATCAAAGTTGTAATGAATGATGTGTTGAATGACCGTTTGGAGAGTTTATGAATTTTCACTTGAGCGAAGCGCAACAAATGTTTCGTGATTCGGTTGCGGCTTTTGCGCGTAAAGAGTTAAGCGAAGGCGCTTTGGAGCGTGCGCATAATCCACACTTCCCCCATGAAATTGCCCACAAGATGGCAGCTGCAGGTCTCTTAGGCATTACATTGCCTGAAGCCGATGGTGGTGCAGGTGGCACTGTAATGGATGCAGTGTTAGCGATCGAAGAAATTGCAAAACATTGTCCACGTAGTGCGGATGTGATTCAAGAGGGTAATTTTGGCGCGATACGGGTATTGGCACATTTTGCTAATGCCGATCAAAAACAGCGTTATTTAGCGCCATTGTTACGTGGCGAGGAAGTCATTGCCGTTGCAATGACTGAACCCGGTGCGGGTTCAGCAACCACAGACTTGGTGACCAGTGCCACACCAGAGGGTGCTGGCTACCGAATCAATGGTAGTAAGGTATTTCCTAATCCGCATGCTGACCAATATTTAGTCTATGTGCGTTATGGACCTGGGGTTGGTGGGATTGGTTCGGTAATGCTGAGACGTACAGCGCCAGGATTTAGCACCGGTAAGCCCTCTAAATTCATGTCGGGTAATGATTGGGCAACATTGTATTTTGATAATGTCTATGTACCCCCTGAGGATGTATTGTTGGGCCCTGGTGGTTTCAAAAAACAAATTGCGGGATTTAATGTGGAGCGTGTGGGTAATGCATCGCGGTCGTTAGCCTATGGCCGCTACTGTTATGAAGCAGCCCGCACTTATGCCATGACCCGCACCCAATTTGGCCGACCATTATGTGAGTTTCAAGGTCTGCAATGGAAATTTGCAGATATGAAAATGAAGCTCGACGCTGCACAGTTGTTGTTATATCGCGCTGCCAGCAATGCGGACCGTGGTTTCCCTTCGGCTGATGAGACGACTGTTGCTAAGTTGATGTGCAATATATCGGGCTTTGAGGTTGCCAATGAGGCAATGCAAGTCATGGGTGGTTTGGGTTACACCCAAGAGACTTTGGTTGAGTATTGTTTGCGGCGCTCTCGTGGTTGGATGATCGCCGGTGGTTCAATTGAGATGATGAAAAATCGATTGGCTGAAATTGTATTTGACAGAAGGTTCTCGCAACGCCCGCCGCGTACTGCATAAGTATTTAAGCGCTAATTTTTTGTTTAATACAGCTAAGAGGGTTGATATGAGATTAATGCGATGGTGCGTGATCGGTGGATTATTCATGTTTGCTACCGCTATTTGGGGGCAAACAGTTGCAACCAATACTGCAGTCTATCCGACGCGTGCGCTCAGGATGATTATGCCGTTTCCCCCAGGTGGACCTACCGATATATTAGGTCGATTATTAGCGCAACGTTTGGGTGAAGCCTTAGGGCAGAATGTGATGGTGGATAATCGTGCGGGTGGCGGGGGTGCCATTGGTGGTGTTGCTGCCGCGCGTTCAGCTCCCGATGGTTATACTTTGTTTTTGGGGGGAATTACGACATTAGGTTCGGGGCCGTTTATTCATAAAGCATTGCCCTACGACCCACTCAAAGACTTTCATACGGTGACGCAGGCCACATTGCAACCCTTGTTACTAACAACACACCCTTCGTTCCCGGCAAGATCAGTGAAAGAATATATTGCCATTGCCAAAAAGCGACCAGGTGAAATTAATTACGCAAGCTCTGGGCCCGCTGGTTCGGGACATCTTGGTGGTGAGTTATTTAACTATGTCATGCAAATTAAATTAGTGCATGTGCCTTACAAAGGGGCGCCCCCTGCATTACAAGATTTGGTTGCAGGACAAGTGCAGTCGATGTTTGGAACAATGTTGGCAACCGTACCGGTAGTCCGTAATGGTAAGGTGCGCGCTCTAGCGATTACCGGATCAAAGCGCTCTATTGCGTTGCCAGATGTTCCTACGTTTACAGAGCAAGGCTATCCGCAATATGATGCCAGTTCATGGAATGGCATATTGGTGCCTGCTGGCACGCCGCGTCCTATCATCGATCGCCTACATACGGAGTTAGTCAAAATCATTCGTGACCCAAAGGTTTTGGAGCGATTAATTAATGATGGTCCAATTCCGGTGGGTAATACGCCTGAGGAATTCACAGCATTTATTAAGATTGAACAAGCCAAATGGAGTAAAGTGATACGCATGGCTAATATTCGTATTGAGTAGTTTTTGCATTAAATAATTGTAATATTGTAATTTTTATCAATTAGAAACAAATCACTATGACTAAGCATGAAGACCCATTTGCCGCCGACCGTGATCAACTCGGCAGTGCTTTATTTACCCCGCGTAGCGTTGCATTGGTTGGGGCCTCTGCAGACCCATCTAAACTCGCCTCTCGTCCGCAGCGCGTGTTGCGTAAACACGGTTTCACCGGAACAATTATTCCAATTAATCCGGCACGCACTGAGATAAACGGTGATCGTGCTTATCCGAGCCTGGCGAGCGTGCCAGAAAAAATTGATCACGCATTTATTATGGTGCCTTCTGCGGCAGTACCCGGGGTGATTGATGATTGTGTAGAAGCAGGGGCCAAAGTTGCCACAATATTTACTGCAGGTTTTGCAGAATTAGGTGAGGCAGGCCGACGTGTGCAAGACGCTATGGTTGAAAAAGCACGTCAAGGTGGAGTGCGTTTAATTGGCCCTAATTGCTTGGGTGTGGTGAATGTCAGTGGCCATACCGTATTGTCTGCAAATGCAGTGTTGGAGAGTGAAACCTTACACTCTGGCCATTTAAGCTTAGTGTCGCAAAGCGGTTCGATGATGGGCGCGATTGTGTCACGCGCGCAGACCCGTGGTTTAGGGTTTTCAAAGCTAGTGTCAGTAGGCAATGAGTGTGATGTGGGCGTGGGGGAGATTGTGGATTGCATGGTAGATGACCCCGCAACGCGTTGCATTATGTTGTTCTTGGAGACCTTTAGGGATGCGCCACGCTTAGGACTGGCGGCGCGCAGAGCGTATGCGCTAGGTAAGCCAGTGATTGCCTTTAAGCTTGGACGCTCAGCAGTGGGTCGTCAGATAGCCACTACCCACACCGGTGCCATTGTGGGTGCGGATGATGTAGCCAATGCTTTTTTTAAGGATAACGGCATCATTCGGGTTGAAACATTCGAGGCGCTGTATGAAACCGCACAATTAGTCACTGGTTTTAAACCGCCCAAGGGTAAGCGGGTTTCGGTGCTGACCGGAACCGGTGGTGCCGCTGCAATGGTGGTCGATCGTTTGGGTTTGACGGGGATTGATGTAGTAGGGCCTACGCCGAAAATCATGGCTGATTTGGCATTGCAAAACATTCAAGTCTCAGATGCACCACTGATTGATATGCCTATGGGCAGAGGCGAAGGCAAGGTGTATTCAACCATTATTAACGCGCTAATGGATTCAGAGCATTGTGATGCGGTTGTGGCTGTGCAAGGTTCAACGGCAACGCAAAATCCAGAGTCAGTGCGGCAACGGATGTTAGCGGCAACATTGGGAGCAAAGCCATTAGCGATTTTCTTGGCACCGCAGGCCGATACGGCGTTGCGAATTTTGCAAGATAGCAATGTTGCTGCATTTCGTACGCCAGAGGCTTGTGCGGATGCAGTGCGGGCTTACTGCGAATGGCAAGTACCCACAGATCACCCTGGAATCGATCCTCAGGTATTGAAGTCACTAAACACAACACTCCAGTCAATTGTCGGTGCGCCTATGCATGAGCAAGCAGCGGCATCAGCGCTTTCTGTTTTAGGGATTCCCTTTGCGCCAAGCCAAGTGATTGCGGGTGGTGTCGAGTCTGTAGCGCTACAGTTTCCAGTGGTCGCTAAAATTCTATCGGCTGATATTCCGCACAAGACAGAGGTTGGTGGAGTGGTATTAAATATCGTTGATGCCATTGAGTTACGCACGACGGTAGACGCCATGTTGGCGCGCATTGCTCAATCTAATCCGCAGGCCCATATCGAAGGCGTGCTTGTACAATCGATGGCGCGCGGTATTGCTGAAGTGATTGTTGGCTATCGCCGTGATCCTGATGTGGGGCCAGTGGTGATGGTTGGGGTCGGTGGCGTAATGGCCGAGTTGGGTGGTGGACATGCCGTGCGCTTGGCGCCAGTGACCTTGGCAGAAGCGCACAAGATGATTGATGAGGTGCCGGGTTTTGCCTTGTTACGGGGTTACCGCAATCAACCTAAAGGCGATTTAACAGCCTTGGCACAGGTGATTCATCAGTTGTCGTTACTGGCTTGTGTAGACACATGTGTAGTTACGGAGGCAGAGATTAATCCCTTACTCGTGAAGTCTGATGGCGTGCTTGCTGTCGATGCGTTGTTGGTGACTGCGGCGCTTAATAAGGAAACTATATGAGATTGCATTGCTATCTGAGCGTTTTAATTGGATGGTGTTTGTTCGGTTTGAGTGAAGTGGTCTTCAGTGCAGACTATCCGGTGAAGCCGATTCGTTTTATTTCGCCGTTTTCACCGGGTGGTGGCACGGATACTGTTGGACGTGCGCTAGCGGCTCGCTTGGCTGAGTTAATTGGAAAGCCGGTGATTGTCGATAATCGCCCTGGTGCTGAAGGCAGTATTGGTACTGAGTTGGGGGCGCGATCGCCTGCTGATGGTTATACGATTTTAGTGGCTAATTTAGGGACGCTCGCGATAAACCCGAATTTGCGTCAAGTTGCATTTGATCCATTACGTGATTTTGCGCCGATTACCCAAACTACGGCATCGTCTACGGTATTGGTAGTATTGCCCACGATGGGCGTGCGCACTGTTAAAGAGTTTGTGGCTTTGATGAAGTCTAAGCCGATGAACTATGGCGCTAGCTCATCAGCGACGTTTTTGCCCATGGAGATGTTCAAGCAGTTGGCAAAGTTTGAGATGACTCATGTGCCCTACAAAGGTACAGGGCCTTCGATCACTGCAATGTTAAGTGGCGAAGTGCAAGCCATGTTTGGCGGTTCGATTGTCACTACACCACAAGTCAAGTCAGGTCGATTACGCGCCTTGGCAGTTGCGGGTGATCGGCGTGCCAGAGCGCTACCCGATGTGCCGACGATTGCAGAGTCTGGTTATCCCGGTTATGAAGCCAATAGCTGGAATGGGTTGGTAGCACCTGCCGGAACCCCTCGCCCAATCATTAACCGTTTAAATGCGGCATTGATAAAAATTTTGGCGATGCGAGAGATGATTGATTATATGGTTGCTGATGGTGCAGAGCCTCAGAGTAGTACGCCCGAGGAGTTTGCGAGTTATATTCGTTCAGAGCATGCCAAATGGGCTAAGGTGATTCGAGCCGCTAATATCAAGAAAGATCAGCTTTGAGCGTAATGCCCGAAGAGGGGCTTGGACTGGGTGCGACTAGACGTTTTGCACAGCATATTGCTGAAACAAAATTTTCACAGCTATCGCCTTTGGTAATACATGCGGCTAAGCGTGCATTACTTGATTTTATGACGTGCGCCGTATCAGGGTCTGCGATGCCAGTCTCGAAGGCATTGTTAGCGTATTTTCAGGAGAGCGATGCGACGCGGATTGCAACCGTGATCGGTAGTGGCGAGCGACTCTCGGCTGCTAATGCCGCGCTAGTCAATGGTGCGAATACCCATGGCCTAGACTTTGATGACGGCCATACTCATGGTTCAGCGCATCCATCCGGTGCTATTTTTCCTGCAGTTCTAGCTGCTGCCGAGCAGCATCAATCCTCTCCGCAGGCGATTTTGCTTGCTGCAGTGATTGGCTACGATGTCATGACTAGAATTGCCTCGGCAATGCACCCAGTGAGCGCGCAACGCGGTTGGCATAACACACCCGTATCTGGCGTCTTTGGTGCGACTGCTGCCGTGGCCTCCATTTTGCAATTGGACGCTGCCGCCAGCCAACATGCGCTCGGTTTGGCAGGGGGGTTTGCTGGGGGTATTCGAGAGTATTTAGAAGAAGGTGCGGAAATTAAACGCTTGCACCCAGGCAAGGCGGCACGCGATGGTTTGCTGTGTGCAGAGTTCGCCGCACGTGGTATTACGGGCTCGAGCAAGGTGTTAGAGGGTCGCTATGGATTGTTCAATGTTTTTGTTGGTGGTCAGGTTAAATGGGACCGTTTATTTGAAGGTCTAGGTGAGCGCTACGAAATCAATCAAGTCTATTTCAAGCCCTACCCATGTTGTCGCCATTATCATTCCGTAGTTCAGGCGCTATTGACGCTGCGCGAGCAGCATGGCTTTAATGCTGCAGATGTGAAGCGTATGGAAATTGGTTTGTACGCGGTTGGTGTGCATGGCCATGATCACAAGCATTGTGAAAATTTATTAGATTCGCAAATGAGCGCGCCTTGTGCTGCTGCGCTTGCTATAGTCGATGGTGGCTTGGCCGCACATCAATTTTTACCGGATAGCGTACAGCGACCTGCAGTGAGTCGACTGATCGATCTCGCAGCGGTGAACATAGATCCTGAATGTGAACGTATATATCCGCAACGGCGCTCTGGTGCAGTCAGTGTGACTTTGCAAAATGGGCAAACTGTTCAGATGAGAATACTTGATCCTAAAGGTGAAGGGGATAACCCCATGACAGATGCAGATTTGGAGCAAAAGTTTTTGGTAAATTGCACCCCCTTGATAGGTGCTGTCAGAGGCCAACGCCTATTAGAGGCAATATGGAATTTCGACCAGATGCGTGATAGCCAAGAATTATTTGACTGGCCCCAGACCTAGTGATTTGAGCGAACTGCAGTCGATTTTAATATGTCGATTGCAGAAGTAGCAGTGATTTTTTATAGTGATTTATTTTTAATGAGAGAGAGTTGTTATGAGTGCTGGAATTGTAGAAGGCAAGGTTGTTATTGTGACGGGTGCAGGTCGTGGTATTGGTCGTGATATTGCTAAACTGATGGGTAAAGAGGGTGCCAAGGTTATTGTGAACGACATTGGTGCTTCGCTAGAGGGTGCGGGTCTGGATGCAACACCAGCTGATCAAGTGGTTGCTGAGATTCGTGCTACAGGTGGTGAGGCGATTGCAAGCTATGACAGCGTTGCAGATTGGGATAGTGCGCAGCGCATTGTGCAAGCAGCAGTAGATACCTATGGTCGGATTGACAGCGTAGTCAATAATGCCGGTATTTTGCGCGATATTATTTTCCATAAAATGTCATTTGAAGATTGGGATCAAGTGATTAAGGTAATTTTATATGGCGCATTTAATATGAGTCGTGCCGCTGCTACGCATTTTCGTAATCAGAATAGCGGTAGCCTAGTGCAAATGATTTCAAACTCTGGCTTGGCAGGTAATGTAGGACAGGCTAATTATGGGGCTGCCAAAGCAGGTATGGTGATGTTGTCAAAGACTATTGCTTTGGATATGCAACGCTATAACGTGCGTTCGAATTGTATTGCACCGTCTGCTTGGACGCGGATGACTGGATCAATTCCTGCCAATACACCAGATAAAGCAGCTCGCGTTGCGCAACGGCAGTTAGTAACCCCAGATAAAAATGCACCTTTGGCAGTATTTTTGGCCAGCGATGCAGCACATGAGGTGAATGGACAAATTTTTTACTCGCGCATGAATGAAATATTTTTAGCGAGCCAGTCCAGGCCGATTCGTGGTGTGCATCGTAGCGATGGCTGGACGCCACAGGCGATTGCTGATCATGCGCTACCGGCATTAAGGCCATCTTTCTTTGCGCTGGAGCGCAATCAAGATGTGTTTAGTTGGGATCCGATCTAGCCGTATTCAGATCGTGTTGTGATGGGTGCTGGTCAATCAAAGGAAATGCTAATGAATCCACTAATCTGTGTCTGGTTTATGCAGGTTACTAGCGTATGTCGCCGTTTTGCGATGATGCTTGCAGCGGTCTTGTGTAGCGGCATTCTCATGAACAGCGTATCCGCACAACACTTTCCAACAAAACCTGTGCGGATCATCGTCGGCTTTGGTATCGGTGGGGCCACAGACATTGTGGCACGCACTTTGGCACAAAGCCTAGCAGCCGATTGGAAACAAAATGTTTTGGTTGATAATCGTCCAGGGGCAAGTGGAATGATTGCAGCAGAAATGGTTGCCAAGGCGCCAGCCGACGGTTACACCTTGATGATCACGCCACAAACTAGTCTTGCGGTTGCCCCTGCGCTCTATGGTAAAGCGCCTTATGATAGTTTGCGTGATTTCACCACCATTACCTTGACTGGTTATACGCCATTGCTAATGGTGGTGCATCCATCGCTACCAGCTAGAACATTTAAGGAATTTATTGCGCTTGCAAAACGCAGTAAAGAGCCTTTGACCTTTGGTTCGGGTGGGGTCGGTTCGTCGCCGCACATGGCTGGTGAATTGATGCGAGCACAGCTTGGCATTCGCATCACTCATATACCTTATAAGGGTGAAAATCCAGCGCTAGCCGATACGGTAGGTGGGCAAATTCCGATGATGTTTGGTAATCTGCCGGTCGCGTTGCCGCAAACCAATAGCGGTCGATTGCGGGGTTTAGCGAATACTTGGAGTGTGCGCTCACCCTTGGCACCTAATATTCCAACAGTTGCTGAATCTGGTTTTAAGGACTACGCCATTGCTACCTGGTTTGGTTTGTTAGGGCCAGCCAATATGTCACCTGTGCTCACTATGCGTATTCAACGTGATACCGCTAGACTATTTAATGTGCAGGCGACTAAAGACAAATTAACGGGCATGGGTGTTGATTTGGTATTAAATACCCCCGAGCAGTTTCGTGAGTATCTGCGTGGCGAGTTGGTGCGTTATAGCAAAGTCATTAAAGATGCGGATATTAAGGCAGAATAAGTGAATCATTCTGTCGCAAAGCCGCGCATTGGTGTGATTGGTCTGGGTGCATTAGGTGAGCCGATCAGCGCCTTATTACTGCAAGCGGGGTACTCTATAGCGGTATATGACGTGCGCGCAGAGCCGATGCAAAAGTTGCAGGCGCTTGGCGCGACAGCGTGCGCTCATCCCGCTCAGCTGGCACAGTGCAGTGAGCTTATTTTTTCTTTTGTGACCGATGCCGCTCAAACGCAGAGGGTGATAGCAGGTGAGTCTGGCATTTTAAATCACCTCCGTGCGGGCACTGTGTTTGCCACCGGTAGCACCCTTGGTATCGACTCGGTACGGCAGTGTGCGCAGATGCTGGCTACACAGGGTAGCGAGTTACTGGACATGCCCATCTCAGGGGGTATTGTCGCCGCGCGCGCTGGACAATTGAGTTTAATGGTGGGGGGTGCAGCTGAGACTGTAGAGCGTTTGCGTCCAATATTGACAGTCTTTGCAAGCGACATTACTCACACTGGTGGGGTAGGCACTGGCCAGGCCGCAAAATTAGCGCATCAACTCGTATTTGGTGTGCAGGTCGTTGCTTTGCTCGAGGGCTTAGCTGTCGCTGCTGCTGGTGGCGTGAAGCCCGCAATCATGCGTCAGGTGTTGGGTCAGGGTTTGGCCAATAGCGCGGTATTGCAAGCATGGCCAGATCTCGGGCCGCGTTGGAAGGGCATGTTGCAACCCTTGGATGAGGGCATGCCGCTTCCGAATTTACGTAAAGATTTACATTTGGTGGCTGCACTTGCTCAGCGCTTAGGTGTGGCAACCCCATTGCTCACACAGGCCTCAATCATTGCTGATAGCGGTACTGCAACAGGTAGCCAAGATCCTGATTTGTAGTGTTGCTTTGGTTGTAAAAAATGCTGACCCGGGTCGTTGGATGTGGTGTCGATGTGGTGCTTCTCCTGGGAAAAATTAAAATTTAAAATTAAATAGTGAACATTAAATAGTAGTCATGTTAAGGCGTTCAGTTACAAATCGAATGTCATTGTGTTTGCATGCGGTTTTCATCAAAATCTGACCCTGCCGTGTCATCATAGGAGTTTGCATTTTTGCTGACCTGTTGCGCCTTGTGGCGCTTGCAGTGATTAATTAATGATTCACATGAATCAAATGATTAAAATGAATCAAATGAATCAAATGAATCAATAGGTTATAGATTTTTATTAGGATTCCGCAAGGGATTATCCGAAGTCATTACTATGGTTAAACAATTATGGATGTCGATGTCATTGTGATGGGTGCCGGTGCTGCTGGCATGATGTGCGCAGCAACTGCGGGCCAACGTGGTCGGCGAGTGCTATTAGTTGATCATGCGCCGCGATTGGCCGAGAAAATTCGGATCTCGGGCGGCGGTCGGTGTAACTTTACCAATCGCGATATTCGGCCCGAGGCGTTTTTGTCGCGCAACCCACATTTTTGCCGATCAGCCTTGTCGCGGTATAGCGCTCAAGATTTTATTGAGTTAGTTGAACGTCACGGCATTGCGTACCATGAGCGTGAGTTAGGGCAGTTATTTTGTAATGACAGTGCCCAACAAATTATTACGATGTTGCGTGCTGAATGTGATGCGGCAGCAGTGCAGTGGTTAATGCCTGCTGCGATTGTTGCGGTCGAGCATTATTCAGCGGATGGCCAAGATGGATACCAGGTGACCACGGCTCAGGGGACTTATACTGCGCAGTCGCTGGTGGTGGCAACGGGCGGCTTATCGATTCCTAAAGTGGGGGCAACGCCTCTGGGTTTGCGGATTGCCGAGCAGTTTGGGTTGGCGATTGTGCCACCGAAGCCGGCTTTAGTGCCTTTGGCAGCAGATCCTGAATGGTTGGCGCGCTTTGGTGTGTTGGCCGGATCATCGTTTACCGCGCGCACTGCTTGTGCTGAGGATAGGCTAGCACCGCGGTTTCGAGAGGCAGCCTTAATTACCCATCGTGGGTTGTCAGGACCTTCGATTTTGCAGATCTCGTCCTATTGGCAACAGGCGGGCGGCCGCGGTTCGATTCTGATCGACTTATTACCCGATTGTGATGTCGAGGCTTGGTTAGCCTTGCATAGGCGCGATGCACAACTATTTAGTGCGCTATTGAGTGAGCATTTGCCGCGCCGCTTTGCCACGAGTTTTGCCGAGGTGTATGGTTGGACGCAGTCGATGGCGCAGTTATCCAACACCACTGTCGCTACGATTGCGCAGACCCTCAAAGCTTGGCGTATCCAACCTTCGGGAAGTCTAGGCTATTCGAAAGCCGAGGTGACTCTGGGCGGAGTCGATACCCAAGAACTGGCTCAGCAAACCATGATGGCGCGGCGCGCGCCAGGCCTGTATTTTATTGGTGAAGTAGTTGACGTGACGGGTTGGCTCGGGGGGTACAATTTTCAATGGGCATGGTCGTCCGGTTATGTTGCAGGTATGGCTGCTTAAAATTAAAACCGTAAAACCGTTATTGACCTTTCATCGTTTCAGCATTCACTTATTTGAGTAAGCGCATTACTTGGCTTGATTCGGCAGCGCGTATCAGTGCGGCTGCATCTTCTGCCAATAAAAATCCCTCGGCCATTGCGCGTGCTGCTGCTTTTTTAACCGCCGCCAGATAACCAGCACCATTGCCATAGCGCTCCTCTAGCGAGAGTCGGGTGTCAGCCTTCGCTTCGCGTTCGGCACGCGTGACTGCAAAGGGTACCATGCCGCCGGTATAGCTGCAGATTTGTCCTTGGTGGAAGGGTTGCTGGCCACTTGCAGTGACGTTCCATCCTAAATAGGTGCCTAAGGGCGCATCTCTTAAAACCACTGGAACGCCGCCCAGTTCATTGCCGTCGGCGTCGACTTTCGGCACTAACATCGGTAGGGTTTGTTTGATGTGTGGCGGAATTTGAGTGGGTATGCCACTGGCTTCGTTAGGGTCGAATTGCGGCCCCCAATCATAGTCAAGTAGTGGGTTGATGAAGTCGGCTTCCGGTATTGTTGGGCGAAGTCCTGGTAATACTGGAAAGCCCATAGCGGTTTTGTTCGGTGCAACCAATAAGCCAGCAGCGAGTGTGGGGTAACGGTTAGCGGGCGGTTCGATGTTGCGCGTTACCCATTGACGAAAGTGATGTCGAATTGCATTGATGGTTTCATCGTGGGGTAGTGGGTTGGCAGGCAGAATTGCATGTCCCCATTGATTGCCAGAGCAACTGACTGGCTTGGCAGTTTGATGAGTAAGGGCGAGGCTGGTGTCAAATCCACCAACACCGCCACCATGGCTGCTGCTGCCGATGTAGTAGCGGCGCACATTGTTGGGTATGGGAATGTCTTGGGTCGCAGAGGTGCCAACCCACTCTGGGCCTAGTTTTAGACCCCAGATTTCAGCGGCACCAAAATGCTCAATAATTTTGGGGCAAGTCTGGGTGGCGAGACAGCGGTCTTGAATGCTGCGGGTAGGTAGGCTACGTGCAGTGTCGGGGTAAGGGCTCCACCATTGCGGCCCTTCGCTGCCGGCTTGATACAGTTCTAACACACCATCAGGTTGCGCCCACCGGAAATTTAGCGCAATGCGGCGGCCTGCAATAATCGGCCACATACCATCGTGTACGATGCGTCGTGCTTCATCTTGATTAAAGCCTAAGTGTAGCCAACCACGTAAGTAGTTCCCCGATTGGGAGCGGCCGCGTGCGATGCTGTGGGTGACTCGACCGGCGATTGGGTTAGCGGTGCCAAAGTCATCGCTGTTTGCGTGTTTAAAAAAGCTTGCAACATCCCGCCACGCCGCAAAGCCGACCCCTAATGGATAGGGGTCGCGTGCGGTGTAGACCACTTGATAGAGTTTGTTTGGATTAAAGCCACCTTTGAGGCAAATCTTGACGGGTAGTTGTGTGAGTGCCTGTGGTTGTTCAAAAGTACCGCCACCACAGAACGCCCAGTCGCTGGCTGCAATCTTGACCTCACCGCTGATGACACCGGCGGTTGATTCGTGGTCACGTGATACGAGCTGTGCCGCAGAGGTGTCGAGCGTTGCCGGGAAGTAAGGTACGGGGTTGGTTTGGACGATTAATGGTTGTGCGTCCAGTCCGCTTCGATTGATGATGCGTGCAAATACAGAGCCAGTAATACTGCTGCCATCGGCTTGTTTGGCAACGGGTAGTTGTAGCCAGTGGTTGGCATTGACTTGCATGGTGCTGCGTACGGTGGTGCCCAGCGTATTGCTGAGGCCGGCGTTATCGCCTTGCCAGGCACTGGCTAGACCGATATCACCTGCAGCAATTTCTTGACTGGCAATGCCGACTGGGCGACCGCGATTCGGAACGTCGTGCCAAAGTAAGCCGCTGGCCTTATTGAGATCGACTGGCTTAGTGATCACAAAGCTGGCGACATAGCGTACTTTGCCATCGCTATCGCGGGAGAGGTTAATGTCTTGGACGATGGCGTTGAGGGGGTCTTTGGGGTCGAGTTCGCCAAACGCGCGTCCTGAAAGCTGTTCGTAGGCGCCAACGCTGCCGTTGGGCGGGCATTGCCCTGCTTTACAGAAAGCTGGGGAGATGGTTTGGTCGATGACAATCTTGGTGACGCGGGCTTGTGTCGTGGTGCTGATTACGCCAAGGCAGAGTATGAGTGGTAGGCTGAAATGGAGTAGCGGGCTGGCGCATCGTGTAATGAGTAGGCTAGGTGTCATGGTCGTAGGCGTGTTGGGGTCGGTGGAGTGAGTTGAGAGTCATTGTTCAGGAGGGTTATTAGTAGAATGATTAGTGAGAAATATTATTGAGAGTTTATTGAGAGTTGTTAGAGAAAATTGTTGGGGACAATATGTTATGAGGAGGTATTAGGGAGAATTATTGGGGAGAATTGTTAGGGGGAGTTATTGGGGATAATTATTAAGGTGAATTGTTAAGTTCAGTTTTGGTGGGTTGTTCTTTTTTTAGAAGGAGGCATATTGTTGTGATTGTGGCGAGTGCCCCTGAATGGCTATAACAGTTGCGAACAACAATAGCCAAAAAGCGTCCGTGAGGCAAGCACCTTAAAAATCATTTAACTATTTGATTTTAATTAATTTTTTAATTTATTTTAATTTGTGGTGTTATTTATTGTGGGTCTGCAATTGCTGCCACTAGACCGCGTTTGGCAAACTCCAGATAGAGTTGGCGGCAGATCCAGGCATCGGTTGCAGCGTAAATATGTTGGGCGGGGGTGAGCTCTGGTTTGGACCAGTTGGTGGTTTTCTCACCTTTAGGAATGCGCAGGTCAAGAAATAGCCCGGCCAGATTTCTAACGCCGGTTTGGGCGTAGTCGTGGCGTTTGGCAATAGTGCCTAGATCGAGGATGTGGGTGGGCACTACCGGGAATACGCCGTTGAGCATGCGCAAGTCGTGGGCGAGGGCCACCCCAGTTTTAATGATGCATGGGTTTTGGAGCAGCGCGGTAAGAACAGGATAGCAGGCGGTCAGGCGCAATGGAAACAGATACACTTGTTGTTGGGTTGCGACTTGCACTAGGCTGGGGTGATAGAACTCGCCTTTGCGAAACGCGGGTCGCGTTTCGGTGTCAAAGCCCACGATACGCTCTTGTTGTAGGTCGGTCGCGGCACGGGATAAGCTAGCGGCGTCATCTACCCATAAGATAGGGCCTTCGTAGCGGCCTAGCGGTAAGGTAGCGAGCTGCTCGCGACTGATGGCGCGCGGCTCAGTGGTGGTTGTGCTTAGGTCGGCAGATGATGGGGTAGGCATGGGTTCACATGCTACCGCATAAGTGGATAATTTTGATATTTTTTAAAATGGTTTCAAATTTTTCTAATTCTTCTAATTTTTTTAAATGAGTTCAAATGATTTCAAATGATTTTACAGGGTTTCATTTTTTTGAATTTTGTTAAGGAGTGTATTGTTGTCAAGACAAAAGCTTGCTAAGCAATGCGCGTGGATCTGGATAGCGGCAGCGGGGCTACTCCTGTTGCAAGGCTGCGTGTCGCTAGTGGCGCGTCCGACGCTCCCATCCTATAGCGCGTTGCCAATGATAGAGCAGGCTTCGCCGAATGTGGGGGAGCGTCGTCCGAGCTTTGTAATTTTGCACCACACCACCAACAATACGGTAGAGGAGGCCTTGCTCACATTGACCCATCCTCTGCGCGAAGTCAGCGCCCATTACTTAATAGCGCGTGATGGTCGGGTGTTTTATTTGGTTGATGAACTAAAGCGGGCTTGGCATGCGGGTGATGGTTATTGGGGTGGGCATCGCGATTTAAATTCAGCCTCGATTGGGATTGAACTCGATAATAACGGTCGAGAGCCTTATGCCAAAGCTCAAATCGATGCGTTGTTAGGGCTATTGGACGATGTCGTGCAGCGTTGGAATATACCGAGATCAAATATCCTGGGGCACGGTGATATTGCGCCAGGGCGAAAGGTGGACCCCAGTGCTCGGTTTCCGTGGAGGCATTTAGCCAGCGCTGGTTTCGGTTTGTGGTGCAATACAGAGTTGCTACCACCGCCACCTGCTGACGCAATTGAGGATGGTTTATTATTGGCAGCCTTAGGTTACGATGTGTCGCGCTTGCCTGCAGCGCGTGCTGCTTTTCGACGTCATTGGTTGGCTACTTTGGTCGTCGATGCGGATCAACTGCAGCCACTCTCTGCGGAGCAGCGTAGTCTTGTGCAGTGCTTGTTGGCGCAGCGGCAAGCGCGTGAGTAGCGTCAATGGTTAATCGGAGTGGGTCCGTAGTGCTGGGCCCATAGCACTGGGTCAATGTCAGTCAGTATTGCTGATTGAGTATCAGCGAATTAATTTTAGTGATTCAATTTTAGTGATTCAGTTTTGGTCAGTTGGTGTGGCCGAATATATTTAATTAAATACAGATTATCAAATCAAATAAGGGCTTGAGATGGCCATACGCTTAGGGTTAATGGTGCCAGAAAACAATACCACCATGGAGCCAGAGTTATTACAATGGTTACCAGGAGCGAGTTGCCGAACGCTACGCATACCGCGTGGCAAGGGCTTGCTTGGGCCGGCTGAGATTCCTGCTTACATAGAGCAGGCAATTCAGCTAGCCCGTGACTACGATCCGCAACACACAGACATTGTGGCCTATGGCTGCACCGCGGCGGGGTTTATCGGTGGGCCTGCACAGGATGCAGCGATTCAGGCCCGCTTGGTGCAGATGACTGGGCGACCAGTAGTCACTACTGCCAGCGCCATGATTGCCGTATTGCAAGATATTGGTGTGCGTCGAATTGCGGTAGTCACCCCTTATTTAGACTTAGTCAATGAGCGCTTGTGTGGGTATTTGGCGGCGTCAGGGATTCATGTCGAGCATTTAGCTAGTTTTAAAGCGCAGACTGTTGATGAGTTAGCAGCGATTACACCCGCGCAAATTAAGGCCTTGGCACACACCACCATGACTGAGAGTGCCGAGGCCTTGTTTATTGCGTGCTCACAGCTGCCCACCCACGACATTGTGGCAGAATTGGCTAGTGCCTTTGGCGTGCCCGTATGGTCGTCAATTAAAGCCACAGCTTGGCATGCTCAACGTGTGCTGAGTGCAGGATAGTCGGCATTTTTTTTCAGATCGGCTGTAAATAGCATTTGCGGTAAAAGAGTTTGTGCGGATGAAAGAGTGTGTGAAGTGAAAGAGTTTTTGGAGCGAAAGAGCTTTGGAGTAAAAGATCTGTGCAGTAAAAGAGCGCATGCAGTAAAAGATTGTCAGTTCAATACCATACAATAAAAAAATATATTTCAAAAAAAATCAAGAAGTTACAACCAAGGAGTGGGCAATGTATTCATGGATGATGCGTGTGCTGTTTGCGCTGGGCGTGGTGGCCATGTTGGCCGTGAAAGGGGTATCGGCCCAGACTGTTAATTTGGCGTTTCCAACCAAACCGATCCGTGTGGTGGTGCCGTTTCCGCCAGGAGGTGGGGTAGACATCGTGGCGCGTTTAATAGGCCCGAAACTGGCGGCACAGTATGGACAACAACTGATTGTTGAAAATCGGGCAGGAGCCTCCGGTATTATCGGCACTGAGTTTGCGGCGCGCGCAGCCCCTGATGGCTATACCTGGGTGTTGGCAACGTTGGGTAATTTAGCGGTGAACAAACATCTGTATGCCAGTATGACGGTAGACCCACTGCGTGATTTGGCATCAGTCACTCATGTCGTGGATGTGCATTTTGTGATGGTGGCGCATCCGTCTTTACCGGCTAAAAATATTAAGCAATTAATTGCCTTCGCTAAACTGCGCCCTGGTCAGATTATTTTTGCATCTTCGGGGGCGGGTGGTGCGCCGCATTTGGGCGGTGAGTTGTTTAATCGCCTCGCTGGGGTGAAGATGACGCATGTGGCCTACAAGGGGAGCGGTCCGAGCTTTGCTGATTTGCTTGGTGGTCATGTGTCCTTGACTTGCGATAGCGTGTTGCAATCGCTGCCCTACATCCAATCGAAAAAATTGATCCCCTTGGGCTTGCTAGGCGCGCGTCGCGCTGCAGCCTTGCCCGATGTGCCGACCATTGCGGAGCAAGGCGTCACCGGTTACGAATTAACCAATTGGTTTGGCATGGCAGTGCCTGCAGCAACGCCTAAAAACCTGATTGCTAAAATTAATTCTGATTTGGTGAAGGTCCTGCAAGAGAATGAAATACGCGAAAAAATTGGCGCGATGGGGGCAGATGTCATTGCCGACTCGCCAGAGCAGTTTGCTAAATTCTGGCGTGATGAGTCAGACAAGTGGGCGCGGGTGATCAAAGAGGCCAATATCCGCGCAGAGTAAGCGTGGCGTTGAACTGAGCAGTATTAGCGATGCTGCTCAGTGGGCGTAAATACCTTGATATTAATTAAGTTACAACTAAATACTGTGATACAACATGCAGTGATGCTGCATACGCTGATATTTAGAATTACATCTTGTAGGGATTCATACAACAGCAGTGGTCATTGAGATCGATTAATTACTTTAATAATTATTCTATTAGTTGCCTGACCTTATTCAGTGACTTTAATGACCTAGACCCTTCAGCAAGCCCAAAGCTTGATCCATTGCAAACTGATAAGTTGACGCACTCCAGGCTTTTTCGTTATCGCGCATCATAAAGCCGTGCAACACCCCAGGGAAAATATGCACGTTAATATGCGCTAGGTTAGCAGTTTTAGCGACATAAGCGGCTTGCACTTCAGGCGGTGCTGCATAATCTTGATCGCCCCAGATGATACACACGGGTTTGTTTAGACCGTCGAGTTCTTCGATGAAATCTTTAAATTGCGTGCCGTGGCAGGACATGCCCGCGTCATAACCCAAGCGCTTGGGGCCAATAATCGCGTAGGGGCCGCCGAAGCAAAAACCCATAGTCATCGCTCTGCCATTGTGCTGTGGCAGTTGCTGCACCCTGCTTAAGGTGTCGCGCATATCGTATTCGCCAGTCTTTAGCACCGGCAGACGTGGCTGACCACGCCCGGGGTTACGTGGGTCGTCTCGCGATAAGGGGCCGGGCACGGTACGCCAAAATAGATCAGGGGCGGCAGCAATATAGCCGGCACTGGCAAAGGCGTCAGCGATGTCGCGGATTTCTTTGGTGACCCCGTGAATCGCGCAGGCGAGCACAATCGCTGGGGTTTTAGTGGCTTGGGCAGGCAAGCTGAGGTAGCAATCAAACGCAGTGCTGGCGCCGGGCTCAGTCGATTGAATCTGAATGGTTGTTCCGTTCATGATTGCTCCTTGTTTTTAATGCTTGTTTTAAATGATGGTTGAATGATTAATCAATCGCCAGCAGTTCAACTTCAAATACTAAGGTGGCGTTGGGGGGGATTACGCCGCCGGCGCCGCGCGCACCATAGCCAAGTTCGGGTGGAATCGTTAGGTTGCGGGTGCCGCCGACTTTCATGCCTTGCACGCCTTCGTCCCAACCCTTGATCACGCGCCCTTCGCCCAATGGAAACACAAAAGGGTCGTTGCGATCTTTGCTCGAGTCGAATTTGCTACCGTCGGTAAGTAAGCCAGTGTAATGCACAGTCACTTCCATGCCGGCAGCTGCTTCTGCGCCGTCGCCAATGACGAGGTCTTCGATAATGAGGCCGCTAGGGGTGGTGATGCTGGTCATGAGGGGTTCCGTTTTCAGTGAGTTTAAAAGTTTAGCATTATGCCGTGAGTCGCCATCGGGGGAAACTGCCGCGTTACCGCGTCTGGGGCGGGCGTGTGATTTGATTTTGGGTTTGCGTTTGTAGCCATTGTTGGTAGCGGGGGGTGCTGAGGGTAATAGAGCCCCAATCCACAGCGTTGGTGGTGCCTAAAAATTGGACCTCATGGGTTTTAAACGTCCAATCGGCAAATTTAGACGGCAGCCGCGCCCGCAGTGCTTTGATTTTTTCGGAGCGACTGCGGATGGGCGGGCCGTATTTGGCCTCTAGCATTTTGAGGGCGGTGACTTGTGCTTCTATGCCCCAGGTATTGACCAGAATGGCTTCGATCACGCCTTGGATGGTGGTCACCGACATCTCGCCGCGGGCCCAGGGCGTGCTGGAGGAGCTGGGGTAGAACACGTGATAGCCCATCACGCCTTCGCTGAGGCTATGGCTGAGGTTGCGATCGTAACAAACGCGCTGAGTCATGGTATCTTCACCGCGACCGCATGCCGGCGCTTGAAAGCGGGTGTTGAGTTCTACACCAAAGAAAGTGGTTGCCGGGTCGGCTGCATAGGTTGTTCCTAAGTTTCTGATTATTAACATTAAAGTAATGACAATGCAGTGCCAGTATGGGCGCTGATGAGGGTTTGAGTGGGTATTGAATGGGAGTGTTATGGCGCGTAAGGGTTTGATCATGGCAGTGTCATCGGTGGCTGAGGGTGTTGGGATGGGCCGTGCGTGGTGACTACGGCAGAGTGCATGTGGTGGGTTTATATGGTGCGCTGTAGTGATGGTAGTTTGTATACAGGTATTGCGCGTGATGTGGCACGGCGAGTTGGCGAGCATAATGGCAGTGGCAAGCGTGCTGCGCAGTATACGCGTTCGCGTCAGCCCGTGGTGTTGGTGTACCAAGAGTCGGTGAGCGACCGTTCTACGGCCAGCCGCCGTGAGTATCAAATAAAACAGCTCAATAGAGCGCAAAAATTACAATTGATCGAGGCTGATGCACCAGTCAGTCAGACGAAATAATTGAGGGGTGAGCCTATGTCAGTATGGTGGCGGCAACTGTGGTGGCGAGCGGGGCTTATTTGCGGTGCGTTGTGCTATACGCATGTGGGCTATAGCGCTAGTGGCTATCCGCAACGACCGATCCGGATGGTGGTTGGTTTGCCGGCTGGGGGTAGCACGGATGTGATGGGGCGGATTGTTGCTACTCGTTTAGGTGAGCGCTTGGGTCAGCCAGTGGTGGTCGATAATCGGCCGGGTGCGAATGGGATTATTGGGATTACGGTGGCTGTGCAGTCGCAGCCCGATGGGCATACCTTGGTGATGGCTGCTGGTTCTTGGGGCACGATTGGCACCCTTTATAAATTACCGTTTGATTTGCAGCGGGATTTAGCTGCTGTGGCGTTTGTGGGCACCTCACCTTATGTGTTGGTGGTGCAGTCGGTGTTGCCAGTCAAAAACATGGCAGAACTCGTTGCTTATGCTAAGGCGCATCCAGGTCAATTAAATTATGCGGCATCGACCCCGGGTTCATTACAACGACTAGCCGGTGAGTTACTCAAACGTAATAGCGGCATTGATATGTTGTATGTACCTTATAAAGGCACTGGCGCGGTGATTCCTGATTTATTGGGTGGGCGTTTGGATGCGGCGATTGATAATGTATTGGTGATGGCGCCGTTTATTCGCAAAGGACAGTTGCGTGGGATTGGTGTAACTAGTATTAAGCGCTCAGTGGTATTTCCTGAATTGCCCACGCTGGCGGAGACGGGTGTGCCCAACTTTAATGCGGTGGGCTGGTTTGGTTTGTTTACCCAAGCTAAAACGCCGCAACCCATTGTTGACCGACTCAATCTAGAGGTCTCGGGCTTATTGCGTGAATCGGCGGTTCGCGATCGTCTACTGGCGCAAGGTGCCGAGCCGCAGCCTGGTAGTGCGCAGGACTTACGTGCACACCTTGCGCGCGAAATTGAGACTTGGCGTAAAGTGATTGTGGAGGCCGGTATCAAGGCTGATTAATTTAGATTAAATTCGATTATATTTTTTGTTTTTTTGTATTTTTTTAAGCTTATATTTAAATATTTTTAAAGCTGTTTAAATCTGATTGCTCGAGAGTTGAATGCCGTTCAATACCTGTAAGTGCTGCCTGTAATGAGCAGTGTGTAACCATAACTGAGGTGATTTGATGTTTGATAGTAATCATGCGCAAGCAGCAACAGATGTATTTTTGGCAATTCAGACGCGACGTTCAGTCCGCGCATATACACCACAATTGGTGTCACCAGAAGTATTGCTAGAGGTGATTGATGCCGGACGTCACGCGCCCAGTGGTTCTAACTTACAGCCCTGGCAAGTGTATGTGTTAACGGGGCAAACCCTGCAACGCGTGAGTGCTGCGATTCAACGGGCTTTTTTATCAGAGGAGCCCGGGCATCAGCGCGACTATGCGTACTACACCGAGCAAATTGTTGAACCCTATCTCTCACGTCGCCGTGCGTGTGGCTGGGGTTTGTATCAGACGTTGGGCATAGGTCGCGGCGACCATGAGAAGTCGCGCGCTTATCGGGCGCGGAACTATAATTTTTTTGGCGCGCCAGTTGGTCTAGTATTTACGATCGATCGTGACTTAGAGCGGGGTAGTTGGTTAGATTACGGCATGTTCATGCAGACATTGATGTTGGCAGCACGGGCGCGCGGGCTGCACACTTGTGCTGAAGCATCGATTGCTAGTTTTCCTGATATTGTGCGGCGTGAGTTGGCGATCACGCATGATCAGGTTGTGGTCGCGGGTATGGCCATGGGGTATGCAGATGAAACTGCAGTGGTGAATCAGTTTCAGCCGCAACGGATTGCGGTTGAGGAATACGCTCGGTTTTTAGATTGAACGAATCAGATTAAAAGAATCGGATTAAAAGAATCAGATTGAAGGATTTAGACTGAACTATTTGGATTGAATGATTTGGATTGAATGATTTGGATTGAATGATTTAGATTGTACAAAACTGGCGAGCTCGACTAGTTGCGTCGCCCTGTCCACGCCCGAATCAGTAAGTAGCCACCGACCATCCCGCCTAAGTGCGCAAAGTGAGCAACGCCGGCCATGGTGCCTGTGACACCAAAGAATAATTCTGCAGCACCATACAAGGATACAAAAACCCATGCCGGCATGGGGATCGGTGGAAACAGCGGAATGATTTTATGGTGGGGAAACAGCATGCCGTAGGCGAGCAGCAATCCAAAGACCCCACCCGATGCGCCAACTGTAGGAATGGCAGGGCCTTGGGTGACGAGTGCAAATAGCAGTTGCACGATGGCGGCCGAGAATACGCACCCTATGTAATACAGCAGAAAGCGGCGCTCGCCAAAGACTCGTTCCAAGTGTTCGCCAAACATATACAAAGCGAACATATTAAACGCAAGGTGAAAGATGTCGCCGTGTAAGAACCCATAGGTAACGACTTGCCAAGGCCAGAACCGCACATCGTATTCGATGGGTGTTTCGAGTGGCCATAAGGCTAGCCAGCGGATAAGGGCATCGCCTGCTATCCATTGCAGTGCAAAGCCGCAAATGTTGGCAAATAGCAGGATGCGGGTGACAGAATTAAGCATGGCCGCATAGTACTACGAATTGACCAGTGTGCGAACGTGGCATCACAGCACCCGATATGCCTATAGGTGTCCATATATATCGATATACACCCATATTACATATATAACCCCATATACCCACATATACCCGAAAATCCTCATCATTGAGCGTGCTGTGGCATGCCGCGTACCAAGACAGTGGTTTCGCACAGTGATTTTTAGAATCATGCGCTGAAAAGCATTCTGAGGAATGCCAGGTGAGGCGTGCTGGCTGATGAATACTAGAGGGCGCTTAACACCGGCGGTAGTAGAGGCGTGAGCTTGCTGCGCTCTGCAGTTGCGCTGCCATTGAGTGCGTAACCGAGAAGCTTGCCGTCAGCCCCCATAAACAAGGATTTAACCCCTTCGCTGGAGGCCTCGATTTGCCATTCGCCAACTGCACCTGCGGCCGGTGGTGAGACGATGGTGGGGCATGCGGGTGTTTTGACCATCACGGGCATGGCTGGAAATACTGTTGCTGTGTGCTTGTCATTGAGTGTTTGTGCTAGCGCACGCATTGCATTCATGATCGGCATGACATAGGGCAAGACCAAGCCTTCTATTTCAGCGCAATCGCCTAGTGCGTAGACGTTTGGCGCATTGGTCTCTAAGTGTCGGTTCACGACAATCCCACGGTTTACAGTGATGCCTGATTGAGCAGCTAGTGCAGTGCGAGGCTTTAAGCCTACGGCTGATAGCACGAGGTCTGTCTCTAAGGTGTGTTGATTGGCAAGGGTGACGGTATATCCAGACGCGTTGTTGTTGATGCTGGCAACGCTTGTGCCTAAGTGGAAATTGACGCCGAGGCCGCTCAACTTTTCTTGGAGGTGGCTGCTACCCGCTGGAGGGAGTAGTCGACCCAGAGCTTGGGGTGCTAAGTCGATTAGGTCGACTTGATAACCAGCAACGGCTAAGTCGTTGGCAAACTCACAACCAATTAAGCCAGCACCAATAATGGCAATGCGTTTTTTCTGTTCAATGCGTTGCCGAAATTCTGTGTATTCATCTAAATCATTGACGGTGAATACATCGGCGGCACCATCGCCGGTAAGCGGCAACTGAATTTGATCTGCACCGAGGGCCAATACTAATTTGGAATAGGCCAGACGCTCCTCGCCAATATGCAATGTTTGCGTGGCGGTATCGATATGTTCGACTGTGGTGTGGGGACGCACGGTGGCGTTGAGTTGGATTGCCATTTGCTCGGGGCTATTGAGCGCGATGGCTGCGGGCTCTTTTTTTGCAGATAAGGCATTTGATAGCATGGGCTTTGAGTAGAAGCGGCCGCTATCCGTTGCAATAATGGTTATCGCTATTTCAGGATTTAATTTCCGTAATTCTTTAGCAGTGTTATAGCCGGCTAAACCTGCGCCAATAATGATGATAGAGTTCATGGTGTGCTCGAAGTCAATAAGACGCGTATGGTATCAAAGTCCGGCGGTCAGACAAAATCATTGTGGCGCTGTAGTGTGGCACTCTAGTGTGATGCTGTAGTTTGGAGCGACTACAGCATCACAGATCGCCACCATTAAGCGACTTTGAGAGTCATTTCAAAATCAGCCTTGGCGACACCACAATCTGGGCAAGTCCAGTTGTCAGGGATATCAGACCAACGTATACCAGCGGCAATCCCATGCTCTGGATCGCCGATGGCTTCATTGTAGATGTAACCACAGACAATACATTCCCATACTTGTAATGATGAATTCATGTGAATGCTCCTAGGCGTTGACCCGCGCCAAAGTGGCACGGTAGTGGTTGGCATGACGTTCTTCTACTTTTGCTAGGGCCGCAAAGCGTTTGGCAGCTTTAGCCAGTGTTTGTTGAAAGCGATCAGCGTGCGCTCTAGACTCAGCAATTTGCTCGTCTAACTCTTTGACCGCGATTTGGTTGCCTTCCTTTTCAGCCAAGTGGCGAAACTGTGGATACATTTCGGTGTATTCGTAGGTTTCACCGGCAATGGCCATATCAAGCACTTTAGCGGGATTTAACTCGCTCGCAGGGTAGAGCAAGTCCAGGTGTCCTAGTGCATGTTGCACTTCTTGGGCTGCAGTCTCTTCAAACACCTTGGCGGTTTCTTCGTCGCCGTGGGCGCGACTGATGCGCGCGAAATACAAATACTTAATATGCGCCATCGACTCTCCGGCGAACGCTGCTTCGATATTTTTGATCGTGATTGATTCGGGTTTCATCATCATCTCCTAGTTGATTTACACAACGCATTGGGTAACGCGTGAAGGCAATGATAGAGATGAGGAGGGTGTGAATCTAATTGATTGTCACTAGCGCAGTGATAGCCCTAGGCTATTGCGCTGCCAGTGGCAGTGCATATTAAATAACTATATGATTTTAAATAATTTTATATGATTTTAAATTATTAAATACTTTTATTGGCGCTATAGGGAGCGCTTTTCATTTCGCATGCAGCTACCGCTGCACGTAATGTATCTAAAATCAAGGCGTGTGGAAAACCCGAGCGGTAGGCCAGCACGACTTGTCGATCAGGTGCGGGTGCCGAGAAGGGGATGTAACGTAGCAAGTCATTGGTATGGCGGGTGGCGGGCACCGCAGAAGATGGCAATACGGTAAGCCCCATGCCAGAGGCAACCATTAAGCGAATGGTTTCCAGGGAGGACCCTGCTACGGTTTTCTGAAGTGAGCCAGGGCTGCCAACTGCCCGATTTAATGCCGGACAAGCATCGAGAATGTGATCTCGGAAGCAATGTCCGGTGCCCAGTAGTAGTAATTGTTCATTGGCGAGCTCTTCGGCTGCAATGGTCTTGCGTTTGGCCCAAGCATGAGTCTTTGCCAAAGTGACCACAAACGGCTCGTCGTAGAGCGCAATGGTTTTGATGCCAGTGCTATCAAAGGGCAGTGCGAGAATAGCTACATCAATGTCTCCGCTCTTTAATAGGTCGATCAGGACATGTGTGTAATTCTCTTCGAGAATAAGCGGCATGGCAGGGGCGCGTTGATGCAATATGGGGACTAGTCGCGGTAATAAATAAGGTGCGATGGTGAAGATAATACCTAAGCGGAGTGGTCCATCCAGTGGGTCGCGCGCGGCGCGCGCAATGGTTTTTATTTTTTGGGCTTCAGCTAGGGTTATTTCAGCTTGTTGAATGACTAATTGCCCTGCTGGCGTGACGGTGATGTCTGGGTTGCCACGTTCAAATAAGGCGATGCCGAGTTCATCTTCTAGTTTTTTAACGGCAATTGACAGCGTAGGCTGACTGACAAAACAAGCATCTGCAGCACGACCAAAATGCCGCTCTCGTGCCACGGCAATAATATAGCGAAGTTCAGTGAGTGTCATAACAGTGCGCTAGTAGACGATGAAGAACGGTTTGACGCAGTTTATTTGTATTTCTTGGTCATCAGATCGGCGACGCTGATGCCAGCGTCGATATCTGCTTTACGTTTGGAGTCGCCAGCATCGATTTTGAGTGCGACTTCTAATACCTGCGCAGCTTTATCATGGGGAATGATCGCAACGCCAGCATCATCTGCACACACAATATCACCGGGTCTGACAGCAACACCACATATTTGCACTGTGCCGTTGACTTCGACTGTTTGCATGCGCCACTTGCCGGTGATCGGGGTGAAGCCTTTGCACCACACTGGCCAATCCATGGTGCGGTATTGATCGGGGTCGCGCACTGTTGCATCGACAATAGCACCGATAAATCCTTGGCGTTTGGCAATGGTTGCTGATTGACCGCCCATGTTGGAGCAGCCCATGACCCCTTCGATGACTAGAACATCGCCGTGTTCGGCGAGGTTGTGCGCTTCAGTCTCGCCTTGAGTGTTGATTTTATCTTGTGCAGCTTTGTGAGTCTGGACGTCACGGGCAATATTACGCACGGTTACTGCAGGGCCAACGATGCGCTTGCCTAAATTCACTGGTGGCAACACATAGCCAGGAATGAGCGCCACAATGCCTAGCTCATCGCAGGCATCTGAGAGCGTACCGGTTAAGTCGATGAGATTACGGAGGCTATCTAAAATGGCTGTCGGAACGCGGGGGATTTCAAGGGTGCGAATCGCTTCACGTGGTAGCCGACCTAGGGTTGTTTTAGCCATTGTCTTGTCCTTTTGCGAAAAATAAAATAGTAAAAATAGTAAATTTAGGGTTGCGCGTCATTACGGTTGAGATATTTTAGGATTGAGATATTTTAGAGTTGAGCGTTTTTAGGATTAAGCATCTCAATGAATCATGGTTAGCCGCAAGTGCCGGTATAGCCGCAAGCGGTGCAATAATCACAACCGTCTTTACGGATCATGGTTAGATTGCCGCACTCAGGGCAGCGCCCACCTTTCATCACGCGTGGACCTTGATTGTCATTGTTTTGTGGGGTCTCGAGAATGCCCATTTGCGTTAGGGGTGCACCATCAGCGTCTAGAATACCCAGCATTTGATAGCGATGCAGAATCAATCTGGCTAAATAAGCAATTGTCGAGGGGAAGGTCGATTGTTGTCTGATGCCAGGCACAAACGCCATGAAGTCGCCCAGTGGCTCGGGAAAGTCTAAAAGCTTTTTCAACTTCATGCCTATCCATGCCGGATCCATGACTCGCATGTCGAGAGATAAAATTTTACTCAAGCCATCGAGTGCGCGTGGATACTCACCAGATAGCCACATCGAGTAGGGGCGTGTGACGCTGGGATGTTGTTCTGAATTGGGGAGAGTGATTTCTTTAAGACCTAAAACAAAATCATCACCAGTACGCGGATTAAGAATGTCGACAGTCCAAGACATCGTGCCATCGGTTCCAGTCTTAGGTTCTTTAAGTGAGAACATGGCATCTAAAACCGGGGTTTCAGATTGCCCAAATAAAGGGGTGCCGGGGTTGGTGAGGCCGCCGAGTTGATCAACGCGCCAGCGCACCACTTGGGCGAATGCGGCTACCACTGAGGGCATACGTTTGGTCTCGCCATTCGGTGGGAAGGCCATATCAAAGGGCTCGTCACCGCCAGCTTTTGCGAGAGTATCCAGTTTTAATTGTAGCCAACTCGGGTCGCTTGCCCGCATATCCATAGATAAAGTTTTAGCCACTGCACCTAAGCCGCGCGGTTGTTCGCTGCCATTCACCCATACTTCAAACGCATGGGGTTGAAGGTGTTCAACATGCCCCACAAATACCGCAAACGCGCCGTGGGGGTGTTCAATCATATAAGTCCATGCAGGGTTGCCAGCAGTCATGGCCGGGCGACTAGGCCAACGGAGGCTGGATAAGACTGGGGCTGGTAGGGTTTGTATGCGTATGCGACGATTCACATCATCAATCCGAAAATCTTGCGGCGCTTTGTCTTTTTCAGAGCCGGAAGGGGTGACTGATAATACCGAGCCTAAGATGCCATTAGGGCGGTAGGTGGCTAGACCTTTGAGGCCAGATTGCCAAGCCCTGAAATAGAGATCTTGAAAATCGGCATAGGGGTAATCTTCAGGAACATTAACGGTTTTAGAAATGCTGGTATCGACAAACGGTGCAACAGCAGCAACCATTGATTCATGCGCGTGAGCTGAGATTTCAAGTGCCGTGACGAACCATTCTGGTAACTGGGTGGTATTGCCGCCCATGGCACGCCATAGACGCCATGCGTGATCCTCTACAGCAAATTCACGCATGGTATTGTCAGGCATACGTTTCTTGCGTGTGTAGGTCCAAGAAAAAGGCGGCTCGATACCGTTGGAGGCATTATCGGCAAAGGCCAGGCTGATGGTGCCAGTCGGTGCGATGGATAGTAGATGGCTATTACGAATACCATGTTTGCGGATTTGTTGCTTGACCTCGTCGGGTAGGCGTGCAGCAAAGCTCGAACCGGATAAGTAGAGATCGGCATTAAATAAAGGAAATGCACCGCGTTCGCGCGCGAGGTTGGCTGAAGCGATGTAAGCGTGATCGCGTAGTGCAGCGGAGATGTCTGCTGCCATTTGGCGGGCCTCTTCGGTATCGTAGCGTTTGCGTAGCATGATTAATGCGTCACCAAGCCCGGTGAATCCCAAGCCTACGCGGCGTTTTGCATTTGCCTCAGCGAGCTGTTGTGGCAGCGGCCAAGCAGTCACATCCAGTACGTTGTCGAGCATACGAACGGCAACTGTCACCACTTGCTCGAAGTGTTTGTAGTCAAAGCTTGCGTTCTCAGCAAACGGATTGCGTACAAAGCGAGTGAGGTCAACCGAACCTAAGCAGCAGCAGCCGTAAGGTGGCAGTGGTTGTTCTGCGCAAGGATTGGTAGCTTCGATGCTTTCGCAGTAGTTAAGGTTGTTATCACGATTCATGCGATCTAAGAACAATATGCCAGGTTCTGCATGATCATAGGTTGAACGCATAATTTGCTCCCAAAGCTCGCTGGCGGGGAGTTTGCGATAGACCCATTGCCCATCGTCGCGTTGCCACGCGCCATTGCCTAACTGTTGTGCATTGGGTTTGGCGCGATGCACGAGTTCAACGTCTAAATTTTTGGACACAGCTTCCATGAAGACGTCGGTCACACCGACAGAGATATTGAAGTTGGTGAGTTCGCCCTTGTCTTTAGCGTGAATGAACTCCTCGATATCCGGATGGTCGCAGCGCAATACCGCCATTTGTGCGCCTCGTCTGGATCCGGCAGATTCAACGGTTTCGCAAGAGCGGTCAAAGACCCGCATATAAGAGACCGGACCGCTTGCGCTCGATTGCGTGCCTTTGACCGCAGCCCCTCTTGGTCGAATCGAGGAGAAGTCGTAGCCTACGCCGCCACCGCGTCGCATAGTCTCGGCAGCTTCTTGTAACGCAATATAGATGCCTGGTCTGCCATCGACGACTTCGGAGATTGAATCACCAACGGGTTGAACAAAGCAATTAATTAATGTGGCTTGCAGTGCAACACCTGCGGCAGAGTTGATTCGACCTGCTGGAATGAAACCATCTTCTTGTGCTTTGAGGAAACGTTTCTCCCATGCCGCGCGCTGCTCTTCAGGTTCGGCTTGTGCTAAGGCGCGGGCTACGCGTTGACGTACATCACTGATGCTAGATTCAGTGCCTTTAGCGTATTTTTCAATGAGGATGTCTCGACTGATTTCTTGCGTGGATAAATCGACTGGCGTTGCGGTAATAGCGGCATCTAGCATGGCAGACCTTTTAGATGAATGGATGTGATCGGAATAGGGCTAATACTGTGCGTAGTAGGATTTGGGGAGCGGGCTTGGGCTGCGCTCACGAAGGCTACGATAACCGTGAGTATGCGCCAGCTCTAAATAACGCGCAAAGTGTTGTTAATTTTATCGATTTGGATTTTGCAACATCTTGTTTTATTTGAACTTCTGTTTGCGACCTGCAGATAAACAAATCAGTAATTTGATCTTGACAAATCCATTATGCGGTATTGGGCGTGCAGATGCTGAATCAACTTGCGATATTTCATACGAGCTAGCCTGTGATTCGCATTGACGATCGCGCTGGAATGATTTATTAAGATACGTTGCGTATTTATTTAATCTTAATGAACTAATTAGAAAGGACAGCATCATGTATCAAACTATACAGTGGGACGTGCAGGATCATATCGGGGTGTTAACGCTCAATCGTCCAGAGCGATTAAATGCAATTGATAATGTCATGCGCGCCGAACTAGAGGCAGTGTTGCGCGGCGCTGAAAATGATGATGCAGTATGGACTGTGGTGGTGACTGGCAATGGCCGTGGTTTTTGTTCGGGTGCTGATTTGAAAGCTCGCCATGAGGCTGAAAAAAATGGCCCGATGACTGCACCACCTCAGCCATTAATGGACGCGCGCTACTACTACGCGATTGCTTTTAGTGAGATGAATAAACCAGTGATTGCGGCGGTGAATGGTGTAACGCGTGGCGCTGGTTGTAATATGGCATTTGCTGCAGATTTCAGGATCGCCAGTGAGCAAGCAAACTTTGGTTGTAATTTTGTTGAGCGTGGGTTGATGGGTGAGACATCAAGTTGGTTTTTACCGCGCCTCGTTGGACAAGCAATTGCCGCAGAGATTTGTTTGTTAGGCGAGCCTTTTGATGCGGCTCAAGCTAAAGCTTGGGGTTTGGTGAATGCAGTAGTGCCTCATGCAAAGCTGATGGATGAAGCCATGGCTCTGGCAAGGCGTATTAATACTAAAGCACCACTAGCTGTGCGTATGACTAAAATGGCTTTGCGGCGCGCTTTTGATCATGGCGTTGGCCCGCATTTGGAAATGCAAAATAATATGAATCTAAAATTGCGTACTACTGCTGATACAGCCGAGGCCTTGCGTGCATTTATTGAAAAACGCCCGCCCGTATTTCGCGGCGAGTAGGTGGTTTTTTTAGCAGCTGCTGAGAATCATACATACCCATGATGGGATTTTTAAAACTTCAGAACGAGAACGAGGCACATGGCGCAAGTTAAAACGGGGATGCGTAAAGGATTAACCGCATACGGTGATGAAGGATTTTCATTGTTTTTACGCAAAGCGTTTATTAAAGCGATGGGTTATACCGATGATGCGCTTGATCGTCCAATCGTTGGTATTACCAATACCTTTAGTGGGTTTAATGCTTGCCATCGCAATGTGCCCGAACTCATTGAGGCAGTGAAGCGAGGGGTCATGTTGGCTGGTGGCTTGCCCGTAGAGTTTCCGGTAATTACTTTGCATGAGTCGTTTGCGCATCCCACCAGCATGTATTTGCGTAACTTGATGGCCATAGATACTGAAGAAATGTTACGTGCGCAACCGGTTGATTCAGTCGTATTAATTGGCGGTTGTGATAAGACAGTACCCGCGCTATTGATGGGGGCTGCTAGTACTAATGTGCCTTCAATATTGTTAGTGACCGGCCCGATGATTACAGGTGATCATAAAGGTGAGCGCTTGGGAGCGTGTACCGACTGCCGGCGTTTCTGGGGTAAGTTTAGAGCTGGCGAGATTTCCGAGCAGGAAATTGGCGAGGTGAATAACAAGCTAGCGCCTTCTGCCGGCACATGTATGGTCATGGGTACTGCGAGTACGATGGCATTATGTAGTGAGGCTTTAGGGATGATGTTGCCTGGTGGTGCTTGCGTGCCTGCGGTCATGGCTGAACGACTCCGTCATGCTGAGGCTAGTGGTGCGCGCGCTGTAGCATTGGCTGCGGCGCGTTTAACGCCAGACAAAATCATGACGGTTGATGCCTTTGAAAATGCCTTGCGTGTATTGTTTGCTGTAGGCGGCTCTACCAATGCGATTGTGCATTTGGCTGCAATGGCTGGCCGCCTGGGTATTAAGTTGGACCTAGAGGCTTTTGATCAAATGGGCCGTGAGACGCCAGTTTTGGTTGATCTCAAGCCGACAGGTCAGGGTTATATGGAAGATTTGGATCGCGCTGGTGGCTTGGCGGTTATTTTGCGTGAAATAAAGCATCAATTACACCTTGATGCCATGACGGTAACCGGTCGCACGCTCGGTGAGGAGTTAGCGCAAGCCCCAGCGGCATGGCCGCAGCAAGTGGTGCGTACGTTTAATGATCCAGTGTTTGCCGGCGGTAGTATTGCAGTGTTGCGCGGTAACTTGGCACCTGGTGGCGCCATTATTAAGCAAGCAGCTATGGATCCACGCTTATTAAAACATGAGGGACGTGCAGTGGTCTTTGAGTCGCTGGCCGACTTAGCTGATCGTGTGGATGATCCAAATCTTGATGTAATGGCCGATGATATTTTGGTGCTTAAAAATGCTGGCCCGCAAGGTGGTCCTGGTATGCCCGAGGCCGGTTATCTGCCAATTCCTAAGAAGCTTGCGGCGCAAGGGGTGAAGGATATGGTTCGCATCTCTGACGCCCGAATGAGCGGTACGGCGTTTGGTGCAATTGTCTTGCATGTGACTCCTGAATCAGCCTTAGGGGGTAATTTAGCGTTAGTGTGCACTGGTGATCGCATTCAATTGGATGTGGCTGCGCGTAGCTTAATGCTTTTAGTGAGCGACTCTGAACTTGAGGCGCGTCGCGCGAAGTGGGTTGCGCCAGCGATACGTAGCGCGGATACGCGTGGCTATCGTAAGTTATATATGGATCAAATTACCCAAGCTGATGAGGGTTGTGATTTTCAGTTTTTACAGCCACCGATTACTACTCAAGCACCGCGTGCGCGATGAGCATAAAAAAGCAACGATTAGGTATTGATCAGCCGTCTGCTCAATCGGTGACCAGTCGCTCAAGTCGGATTAAGCCTGCTGTGTTGTTGCCTGCAGTTGTAGTGCGTCGATCGGTTGTTCACGGTCGTGGTGTATTTGCAGTGCATGCAATACCTAAAGGGTCTCGGATTATTGAATACACTGGCGAGCGAATTTCCCACGCCAAGGCTGATCGCCGCTACAGTAAACAGCACGAGACTTCAGCACACACCATGTTATTTGCAGTCGACGCCAATACGGTCATTGATGCTACCCAGATAGGTGGTCGGGCACGCTGGATTAATCACTCTTGTAAGCCCAACTGTGAAACGGTAGCTGAAGACGGGCGTATCTTTATAGAGGCTATTCGACCAATCAGAGCGGGTCAGGAATTGTCCTATGATTACAATTTGATACTCGAAGAGCGGCATAGCCCGCAGCGTAAACGTGCGCACCCTTGTTATTGTGGTACTGCCGATTGTCGCGGTACTTTATTAGGAAAAAAACATTAGCGTATTATTGTTGTTAAAGCAGTTCAACTGAAGTATTCATACAGAATTACTGATTGTTTTTTGATTCGCTGAGCGCGCGCACTTGGCGTGAAGCGATAATAGTGCCATGTTTGATGTGGGCTTCATGGTTGGCAATGACATGATCTAGATCGTAGAGGTAATTGACCATAAAGCTCGCCCCTTGGTTGATACCTTTGGTTGATATGTCACCAAGCCAGTGAATATTTTCAATGCTGGCGCCATTACCTAAGTGAAAACGAGCAACCGGGTCGGCGGGGCGCAAGCGATCTAATTTTTTTTCTAGCAAGTAGGTGCTGATATACCGCTCAAGAATAGGTCGCATCGGATGGTTCTTACAATTTGGATCTTGCCAATCAATTTCATTTAAAGCGTGTGCAGCAACTGAATTCCCATGTTGCTGGTGTAACCATCGTGTAAATCCAGGGATGGGGGATAAAGTGACAAAGGTGCGTAACTGTGGAAAATCGCGCTGCAGTTCTGCGGCAACTTGTTTGATGAGGAAGTTACCAAATGAAACGCCTTTGAGTCCTTTTTGGCAATTTGAAATAGAGTAGAACACAGCAGTGCGGGCAGCGCTAGGATCGATCGGGGTTCGTTCTTCAGCCAGTAGTGGTGCGATTGCATTCGGTGTGTGTTCAGTCAGTGCCACTTCTACAAAAATTAGTGGGTCATTGGCAAGCATGGGGTGGAAAAAAGCAAAACATTTGCGATCTGGCGGGTCGAGTCGGCGTCGAAGATCATGCCAGTCTGAGATCGCGTGCACTGCTTCATAGCGAATAATCTTCTCTAAAATGACTGCTGGTGTATTCCAGTCAATCGTTTGCATTTGTAGAAATCCGCGATTAAACCAGGAACGAAATAAATGTTCAAAATCAGCATCGACAGGATTGAGCTCAGGATGCGTAGCCAGCAGATTAATAATATCTTCGCGCATCAGTAATAGTGCGGATATACCACTGGGGGCGAAATTGAGTCTGCGTATGACTTCTTGACGTCTAGACTGAGTGGCTTGATGGAGCTGTTGCGAAGTCTTGGCATTCGGTGATTGTTGATATTCACTGATTGCAAGATTAATGCGGGATGGTTCTGTTGAAAAACGTTTTTCGAGGGTGGTGAGGAAGTCAAGTTTTGCTGCGGGGGTGAGCTTGGCGTAACACTCTAGTATGCGACGGGCAAGAACAACGCCTGCAGCTTCCCCGATTTCCGAGTAGAGTGTTTCGCAGGCTTGGGCCAACCATTGTTGTTGGCGTCGCTCGTTTAAATGATGACCGTGTTTGGCGAGCCCTTGCCACAGACGCGAGAGAATGCCAGTCTGCGACTGATTTGAGTCTTGCGCATCAGGGTTTGATGTATCAGCTTTTAATGCATCAATTTTCGACTTTGGCACCTGAAGCTTTCACGACTTTTCCCCAACTTTCAATTTCACTGGCAATGAATTTTTCAAACTCAGCAGGTGACTGTCCGCCGGCAGTGGCGCCAAGAGACGACCAGATGGTTTTGATTTCAGGTAGAGCAAGCACTTTGGTAGTTGCTAAATGCATGCGGTCCATGATGGGTTTGGGAGTGCCTTTGATTGCCCATAGGCCATACCAAGTGGTGACATCGACGTTGATTCCTGACTCTAGTAATGTGGGGACGTCAGGAAGCAGTTCGGAGCGTTTTGCTGTGGTGACTGCAAGCGCGCGCAAGCGTCCGGATTTGATATTGGGTGCAGCAGTGCCCATAGCATCGAACGCCATATCGACTTCGCCAGACATTAATGCCTGTGTCAGTGGACCTGCGCCTTTGTAAGGCACATGAATTAATTTGGTGCCGGTTATCAAATTAAATAGTTCACCGTTCATATGGTGTGTTGTGCCGTAACCAGCAGAGCCATAATTAATTTTTCCGGTGCGTTTTTTTTCAATAGCAATGAACTCTTTGATATTACGAGCGGGAATTGAAGGGTGAATCACAACCGCGCTCGGTACGTAAGCGGCAACTGTGAGAGGAATGAAGTCACGCGTTAAGCTATAACTCAATTTGCGATAAAGGGTTTCAGCAATGGTGTGATGAACAGCGCCCATGAACCAGGTATAACCATCACCCGTAGCGCGAGATGCATTACCTGCACCCAAGGTGCCGCCTGCACCGCCAATGTTTTCAATCAGTACTTGTTGCCCTAGTTCTGCTGGCAGCTTGGCAGCAAGGGGGCGTGCAAATGCGTCTGTGCCACCACCTGCCGGGAAGGGATTTATTATTTTGATAGCGCGCGTTGGCCAATTCGCCTGTGCGAGCACTGGTTCGGCTTGCATCAGTGAAAGAAGGCTTAGTGCTGCGCATAGCCTCCAACTAGAGAGACCAGGTAGACCTTTAGATCGTTTGGTGGTGGCGATATAGTTTTTGGAGTGATGCGTGTTAACTGTTGTCATGGCGACCTCCTGTATGTGCATTGTTTTGATTATGCTGAAACTTCTGAGAACACTAAGAATAAAAGGTTATTATTGTTTGAATTAATTATTGTGGAGTAATTATTAAGAAATACTTTTTAACAAATACTTATTAAGAAGTAATTACTATGAAGCAATTGCTAATAATTGTTACTATGTATTACGACTCCGAGCTGGCATTATTTTAGGTGACTTAATGCTAGATGTATACAGTTTAGCTGTATTTCGCTATAAATGAGGACTTTTGCAAGGCCTAATTGCTTTAGGGGATGATGGCTTCAGATTGATTGCGCATCCAATCTGCAGTGCCAAAGAATGTTTGTAGCAGCCCAGTTTGTAGTTCTGGTGGCGTTTGTAATTGAACCATGGCTCGCTTCATGCAGTCCAACCACAAGTCACGTTCAGTGATACCAATGGCGTAGGGCAGATGACGTGCTCTGAGCATTGGATGGCCATAGCGTTCAATATACAGTGCAGGGCCACCCAGCCAGCCTGATAAAAACAGGTAGAGCTTTTCTTTGGATGGGGTAAGGTCTTTTGGGTGGAGCTTACGAATGGGTAGGTATTGTTGATCGCTATCCATAATGCTGTAGAACGATTCAACAATCGCTTGCACACCTACTGCTCCTCCCAGTAGAGCAAAGGGGCTATTGGGGTCTGGAGCGGCTTTGTTAAGATTGTTAGGCTCTTGCATAGTGGTCTGTGCTTTTGGAGCAGCGACACCGCTCGTGTCGCTTTGTAGCTTAAAAGAGTGGTTTATTCAGCGCGAGCGGAACGCTTGCGTTCGTGTTCTTTGAGAAAGCGTTTACGAATGCGAATCGATTTTGGTGTAATTTCAACGAGTTCGTCATCAGTGATAAATTCGATCGCAGACTCTAATGTGACCTGTAATGGCGGCACTAGGCGCACTGCCTCATCGGTTCCTGATGCCCGAACGTTGGTTAATTGCTTACCTTTGATCGGATTAACCACTAAGTCATTATCGCGACTATGAATGCCAATCACGATACCCTCGTAGAGGGGGTCGCCAGGGCTGACAAACATGCGGCCGCGCTCTTGTAGTTTCCATAATGCATAGGCAACTGCAGCACCATCTTCAGCAGAAATTAACACACCATTGCGACGCTCTTCCATGTCTGGTTTGATTGGTCCGTAGTCATCAAATACATGACTCATAATGCCAGTGCCGCGAGTCATCGTCATGAAATCTGACTGAAAGCCAATCAAGCCGCGCGCAGGGATGCGATAATCTAGGCGCACTCTACCTTTGCCATCGGATTGCATGTCTTGTAAATCACCGCGGCGGGCGCCAAGCGCTTCCATGACTGCGCCTTGGTTGGTTTCGTCGACATCAACTGTCAACATCTCATACGGCTCTTGCTTCTCACCGGCTACTTCACGTAGCACAACCCGGGGTCTGGATACTGCGAGCTCGTAGCCTTCGCGACGCATATTCTCCAAAAGAATAGTGAGATGTAACTCGCCACGTCCAGATACTTCAAATACGTCAGCGTCTTCGGTTTCGACGACTTTAAGCGCAACATTACTCATGATCTCGCGATGCAAGCGTTCACGGAGTTGACGGCTGGTGACAAACTTCCCCTCACGTCCAGCTAAGGGTGAAGTATTCACTTGAAAGTTCATGGTTAAGGTTGGCTCGTCGACCTTAAGCATTGGTAGTGCATCTAGGCTATCGGTTGCACAGATCGTGACGCCAATACTGACCTCTTCTACACCATTGATTAATACAATGTCGCCAGCAATAGCTTCTTGCACGATGACGCGTTCAAGACCGCGAAAGCTTAATACTTGGTTAATCTTTGCAATTACAGGTGCAGAGCCCGGTCCTTTGAGCACTGCAACTTGCTGGCCTGGGCGAATACGTCCGCGATTGATCCGGCCAATACCAATTCTGCCTACATAACTAGAATAGTCGAGTGAGCAAATTTGTAACTGTAGCGGACCATTGGGGTCATCTTCCCGCCTTGGCACATAGCGAACAACTGCTTCAAATAAAGGATCTAGCGTGCCTTCGCGTGTATTAGGGTCTAAGCTAGCATACCCGTTTAAAGCTGAGGCATAGACGACAGGGAAATCAAGTTGCTCCTCGGTCGCTCCGAGCTTGTCAAATAGATCAAATGTTTGATTGACTACCCAGTCAGGACGCGCACCGTCACGGTCAATTTTATTAATCACGACAATGGGTTTGAGTCCTAGCGCTAATGCTTTACGGGTCACAAAGCGAGTTTGCGGCATTGGGCCTTCAACTGCATCCACTAATAGCAATACCCCGTCAACCATTGATAAGACACGCTCAACTTCGCCCCCAAAATCAGCATGTCCAGGGGTGTCAACAATATTGATATGAGTGCCTTGCCATTGCACTGCACAATTTTTCGACAAAATTGTAATGCCTCGTTCGCGCTCTAGATCATTAGAATCCATGACGCGTTCGGTGACTTGTTCATGAGCCGCAAATGTGCCGGATTGGCGAAGCAATTTGTCGACAAGAGTGGTTTTGCCATGATCAACGTGAGCGATGATCGCGATATTGCGTAGGGGACGTTGCTGAGTGACTGACACGGGAGAGGACCTTAAAAAAGGGGCGAATTGTAGCATGCTTCGCAGTCGATGCCCGCTATTACCTTGAATATTTAGACTTTTTAGCTATTTTTTTAATTTGGAGGGTATTTTTAACATTGTATTGTTGCAGTGCAATGCTCGGAGGGTTGCGAAGGTGCTTGTTAAGCGAATGACTTTTCAGTTTTGACCATGAAATTCTGTGTTTAATGGAAAAAGTTAGCTATTTCAACAATTTGCGGGTATGATACCGGCACCTTGTAGCGATTTCAGAATTTTATTTCGTTTTAATGTGATGTTGCGTTGCAAGATGCATCTGTCCCTGACCCCTTCGATTTCAGCTCCCTTCCTTGAATAGCTGCTTCCGCCACGGTTAGCGACGATACCCGTGCGCCGGTGGCCGCAGCAGTGACTCTTTAGTCACTCGTCTGACAGCAGTGGTTAGTCCTGCGCGTTTTTGACGTTCGTTTTTCAGGAAATATTCATGTCTATATTGCAATCTAGTAGTTCTTCGCATGCTGAAACCCAACAAGGTTCAGTCATTAATCACCCGCCCTTGCATGACCCCTTAAAATCTCAGGACAGCTTTGCAGCGCTACAGTTAAACCCCGCATTGGTTCAAGCATTAGAGGCTGCTGGTTATACCCAGCCTACGCCTGTGCAAAAACAAGCAATACCTTTGGCCTTGAGTGGTTTTGATTTGATGGTCTCAGCACCTACAGGTACTGGTAAGACTGCAGCTTTTGTGTTGCCGGCATTGCAACGTTTAGCTCTAGCCCCCGCTAAAAATGGTCGTGGCCCTCGCGTGCTCGTCCTGACCCCTACTCGAGAGTTGGCGATGCAGGTGACATCGGCGGTTGATAAGTATTGTAAGTTTACGCGTCATATGCGTACCGGCACTATTTTGGGTGGTATGCCTTACCCAAAGCAGCGTCGTTTGTTAGAACAGTCCTTGGACGTGTTGGTTGCGACGCCCGGACGTTTGATTGACTTTATTGATCAAGGCCGCGTTGATTTTTCGCGTCTTGAGTTGCTTATCTTGGATGAGGCCGATCGCATGCTCGACATGGGCTTTATTGAACCTGTAAAGCGGATTGCGGCAAAAACCCCAGCAAATCGCCAAACCATGTTGTTCTCTGCAACCTTGGATGGCAACATTTCAAAGTTGGCCCGTGAGTTGTTACGTGATCCACGTCGAATCGAAGTTGCTGCACCCGAAGAGAAGAACGAGCATATTTCTCAGTTATTACATTTTGTCGATGACGGTGGTCATAAACATCGTTTGCTCGAGCACGTGCTGAGCGAGGATGGTCAAGCGCAAGTGATCGTATTTACTGCAACTAAGCATGGCGCTGACCGTCTGGCTGATAAATTATTCCACGGTGGTTATGAAGCAGCAGCTTTGCACGGCAATATGAATCAATCGCAACGTAATCGCACCTTAGCTCGTTTGCGTAGCGGCTCAGTTCGGGTGTTGGTGGCCACGGATGTGGCTGCTCGCGGTATCGATGTAGCGAGCATCTCGCATGTCATTAACTTTGATTTGCCTAAGGTGGCGGAAGACTATGTGCACCGCATTGGTCGTACAGGCCGCGCCGGCGCAAGCGGCACCGCAATCTCCTTTGTGACCTCAGAGGACGTTCGCCAGCTGAAGCAGATTGAACGGTATATCGGCCGCGCGATTGAACGTTGGTCAGTTCCAGGCTTCGAAGCTAAAGTGCAAGTTCGTACGGATGCGCCTAAGCGTACCGATCGTCGCCCACCTCCGGGTGCGCGTCGTGGTGCGCCGCCTGCACGTGGTAACTTTAGAGGTGATAGTCGTCGTAATGCCAGCGCCGGTCGTTCCCGCTAGTCATCACTAGTTTTTGATGTCCCTCAAGGTGCCGGTTATTCATAACCGGTAACCTGGTTTAGGTTTGGTGCGATTGCTGACCATTCTCGGTTACAATATGGATTGCCAAGATTCGGCGGCACTCATCTTATTTTGATTGCCGCTTAATCGACGATAAATTAAATTATTAAAATCAAATACCTAGGAGTTTACATGGCTAATTTATGGAAGCAAACGTCTATTATGCGCACCTTTTTTGGAGTGTTGGTAGGGCTGGTTGCTTGTATAGCGGTTTATGCTCAAGACTATCCCACTCGCCCAGTTTCATTGATTGTGCCTTTTGCCGCTGGTGGTCCTACTGACACCTTAGCGCGTAACCTTGCGCAACATATGTCGAAAACACTGAAGCAGCAGGTGATTGTAGAAAACCGTGCGGGGGCTGGCGGTACTCTAGCGGCCAATGTGGTTGCAAAATCTAAGCCAGATGGATACAGCGTGTTGATTGCTCATATTGGCATGGCTACAGCACCAGCTTTATATCGAAAGTTACCATTTAATCCATTGACTGATTTTGAATATATTGGCCAAGTTGCTGATGTACCGATGACTTTGATCTCTCGCGCAGGACTGCCGGCAGCCAACTACAAAGAGTTGGTGACTTACATCAAGGCAAATCGAGAGAAGTTAAATTTGGGTAATGCCGGTTTGGGTGCGGCCTCTCATCTTTGCGGATTGCTTTTTATGTCGCGTATTGGCGTGGATATTCAGACTATTCCTTATAACGGCACTGGTCCTGCTATGACCGCTTTAATGGGCGGACAAATTGATTTGATGTGTGATCAGACTACGAATACAGTTGCCCCGATACTTGCAGGTCGAGTGAACGTATTTGGAGTGACTAGCAAAACTCGTGTTGCCTCTATCCCCTATGTACCTACTTTGCATGAGCAGGGCTTGAAAGATTTTGAGGTAGCGGTATGGCATGGTTTGTATTTGGCTAAAGGTACACCAAAGCCAATACTAGATAAAATTAACGCGGCCCTGGTTGCTGCGGTAACCGATGAACAGTTTAAGCAGTCTTTAATTAAGCTGGGCGGCGCTGCAGTGACTGTGGACCGTGCGACTCCAGACTCGCTCGCTAAACATTTGAAAGCGGAAATTGAAAAATGGGGGCCAATTATTAAGAAGGCTGGTACTTACGCAGATTAATAGTTAAATAATTTGTTTTTAAAAAACCCGCACACTTGAGAATGCGGGTTTTTTTTGAGAATAGTTTTACGATATTAAGATGGGTCATTAAAATCGCTCAGATAATAAGGGGGGCATAATAAAGCTCAATAGCGAATTATTGGCCGATGCTCCGCGTTGAGCGTAATGTGGTTGCGATTAAGAAACGCTATGCCAACTCGTGGAATTTTGGGGTTCGTCTTGTGCATAGTGGTAAGTCAAAACGTATCTTGACTCACAAAATTGCCAAAGAAAAAGTTTAGCGGTCTGTGGTTGATCACAGACCGGAGACCTGTGTTGCGATTATCGTTTCGATTACGGCGATGGCTATCGCGGATGAACACGCATTGCTTGTTGCGCCCAATGGCGAGTTCGCAGTCACCCCCACGCTCTAGGCGAAATCGCCTGATGATTTTGACCGATAATTGATGCCGATCATTATGATTAGTGATGTGCCGGTGTTGGTTGTTGTCAAAACTCAGTCATTATCTAATACGCTGAAAGATTTTTCACTAGACTAAAAGCGAAAACTAGGCAATGGACATTTGCACTGCGTGGCACAGGATCGATAAATCATTTAGCGGCTAAATGATTTAAGAGTCTTGCGGGTGTTAAAGTCTTGATATGTCCTAATAGGGGGCGCCCATTGTGTGCGTGTTGACGTAGCGCCTTATAAGGAGATTGCAAAGTGGTTTGGTATTGAACCGCAATAGCAGACTTGCTTGAGCTATAGCGATAGGACTTTAAGTGATCGCTGTAAAGCTATAGCTACATACAGTTATTGAGGCTTAACGCCAGTGGCTTGTATCACCTTTGCCCAGCGGGTTGTTTCGTCTTTAATTAAGGTAAGAAATTGCGTGGGGGAGTTGGTTTCGGGTTCCGCCCCCTGTGACTTGAGGTGATCGCTAGCATTTGGGTGCTTCATGCCGTTAACAATTTCTGTGTGTAAACGATTGATAATATCATTCGGCGTATGGGCGGGTGCCACAATCCCATACCATGAAGTAGCTTCATAACCGGTGACGCCTGACTCTGCAATTGTCGGCAACTCTGGTATTGCTGAAGACCGTTTGGCTGAGGATACCGCTATCCCTCTTAAGCGATTTGATCTGAACTGTGTAATGAGCGCTGGAATGCCAGTAATAGTTAATTGGTTCTCTCCGGCAAGTAGGCCAGTCGTTAATGGCGCCGCACCTTTATAAGGTACTTCTAGAATTTTAGTTTTCGTCAAGACCTTAAAGTACTCTACGGCAAGAAACGGAGTGCCGCCACTACCGGTAGAGCCATAGGCTAATTCGTTAGGCCGTGATTTGGCTAGCGTCACTAAATCTTTGACACTGCGTACTGGTAGCGCAGGATGTACAACGAGCAAGCTTGGGACTAGGGTGACTAAGCTGATCGGTGAAAAGTCGCGCTGTGGGTCGTAAGGCATTTTTAGATATAGGGCAGGATTAACTGCGAGCGTTCCAACATGTCCCATGAGTAGCGTGTAGCCATCCGGCTTTGCTTTAGCGACAATCTCAGCGCCAATGTTGCCAGCAGCCTCCGGTCGATTATCAATAATTATTTGTACACCTAAGACTTCATTGAGTCTGGAGCTAACAACACGGGCAATAATATCTGTTGTGCCACCAGGTGTGAATGGCACTACGATACGTATAGCTCGTGACGGATAGGGTTGGGCAAGACTTTGAGAAGTGCAAAGCGCTTGTATAAACATTGTAATCAATGTGAGTGTGGCTATGCGGTAATTTAGTTGTATAGGCATTGGGTGTTGAGTTGAGAGTAGATAAATAAAAACCAATAAAAAGATTAATAAGTTAAAAGATTAATAAATAAAAAGATTAATAAATAAAAAAATCAATAGACAATTAAGGAACTGATGATCAAGTAAGTATTGTGGTTAATGTAGATCTTGTTTAAAGGCGTCGACAAGCTGGCGAGTGGTGCTGCTGTAGTCGAGCGCTGCAACTGTTTTTAAAATATGTTCAATAGCTTCTGGTGAATGTGTGCTGGATACGGTATCACGAAATAGCGCGCTAAGCTCTTGCCAAGTCATAGGGCGATGTGGACTACCTCTCGGGTGAGCTACCTTTGCAGTCAACTCACGTCCGTCATCGAGCTGTATGGTGACTCTGGAGGGCACTTCTTCTGTGTTAGTCATCGCTTCAATTTCAGCATCAAGCACACACTTCACTCTTGAAGATAGTGCGCAAATAATGGGTGAGCGTAAGGCGCTTTCGTAATCGTCACGTCTTAGCCCTGCGCTAGCACCCCTAGTGTGTCCTATTGCTAGCGCAATCGCGAGACTAAACGGCACGCTCAATTGCGCGCTTTGTAAGTCAGGCGGGTCGTTTCGTGTGAGCATTCCTTGGATGACCTTGGGTATGCCGACTTCTACGCTCACAATACGCTCTGCTTGGAGTTGATAGGTGCTCGCCAATTCGAGTCCGGCATCATTTGAAGCTTGCAGACGGCCAGCGCCAGCGTGCGCTTTAGTGCTGACTTCCATGAGGCGATAAGCAAGGCCTAAGTCTCCTGTAATTTTTGTATAGTCAGATTGGCTGGCAAATGCGGTAAAGAATCCGGCGGCTTCTCCTTCTAAGATGTCGCGGGGGCCCCAAATGCCAGATTGTGTAAGTAGAGCAGCAAGCACACCACATTCAGCAGCTTTGCCGCCGTTGATGCGTTTAATCACTGATCCTGAATGATAAAACTGTGCAAGTCCGCCGGCATATGTTGATGCAGCACCCAAGGCGCCACAGAGTTCAGTGGGCGCAAATTTTAATAGCTTCCCCACTGCTAGCGCAGCTCCTAATGTGCCACATGTCGGTGTAGCCATGAATCCTCTTTGAAACATATAAGGCTGAACGGCGAGTCCTATGCGCAGAGAGGCCTCGTATCCGACAATGGCTGCCTCAAGTAGTTGACGTCCGCACAATTGATCGCGCTCGGCAATCGCAATCACTGCTGGTAGGATGGAGGCGCCCGGGTGGTGCATGGACCCGACATGAGTGTCATCCAGATCGCAAGCGTGGGCGAAAGCACCATTCACAAAAGCAGCGCGCGCTGCATCGAGTTGATCATTGTGCAGTAGAACCGAGCTAGTAGGCGTGCCGCCAAGGGACAGCGCTACACGTCGAGCAGATTGACTCCATGGTAATGTAGATCCAACGCTCACAACTCTGAGCAAGTCAAGGATTAATGTTTTCATGCGTTCGATTACTGGCAGAGGTGCATCTTCAAGCTTGAATTGATAAGCCCAATGAGCAAGGTAGGCGGTCGTGTTTTTTTGTGCAATGTCGTTCAAAATAAGTCCCCAGTCGTATCTATGACAGATGCCAAATTAAATAGCGTTGATGATGATAATTCAATTTTAATAACTATTGGAGCCGAGGATTCAATAAGGCCGAGATGCGATCGCCAGTAATGTTAATGATGAAGATTGTAATGAGCAGCACTACTCCAGGAAAAAGGCTGATCCAGTAGGTTCCTGACAGCATGTAAGTGTAACCGTTTGCAATAAGTAGCCCTAAAGATGGTGCGGTAATCGGCAGGCCTAAACCTAAAAAAGAAAGTGTTGCCTCTAAGGCGATTGCTTGCGCAATCTGGGCGCTTGCAACAACTAGTAGGGTTGGGATGATGTTTGGTAGGATATGAATGAGCACGATTCTCATGGGGCTATATCCTGCACAAATTGCAGCAGTGATATAGTCTTTACGCATTTCAGTCAGCGCCGCACTACGTACAGTGCGTGCGTAATACGCCCACTGTACAATGACTAATGCGATGATGACTTTGTCGATACCTTGACCAACTAATGCGAGTAGGATGAGGGCTATTAAAATCGCAGGAAATGCTAATTGTAAGTCGACGAGACGCATGAGCATGCTGTCTATGTAGTTACCTGAGTATGCTGCAACGAGGCCGGCGAGTAGCCCTAAACTTAATGACAATAGGGTGGTAATCAGTCCAACGCCTAAGCTTGTACGTAATCCATAGCACAGTGCGGAGAGCATATCTCTTCCTTGGTCATCAGTGCCTAACCAATAGATCGCCCCGTCTGGACTGTGATGCAAGGGTGGTAACTTTGCATCGAGTAAGTTTAATTGCGCAAGATCATAGGGGTTTTGTGGCGTATATATTGGCGCGGCTAATGCCAGTGCAAGGAGTAACAGCAGCATGAGTCCAGATCGACGCGCCACTCGATCGCGATATAGTTTCAGTAAATAATGTTGCTCGTCATTGAACATATTCAAGCTAAACTCGATTGTAAGCTTGGCGCTTGTTTGCGAAGTCTAGGGTTAATCATAATTAATACAGTATCGACAATTAGATTTATAGCAATAAAGAGACTGACAATCATCATGAGGTAAGCAACAATTACAGGCCTGTCTAGCATGTTAATTGATTCGATTAAGAGTTTACCCATGCCCGGCCAAGAAAATACGCTCTCGGTAACGATTGCAAATGCAATTAGGCCGCCGAGTTCTAGCCCGATGATCGTTATGATTGGTGGTGCAATATTCGGTAATACATGTTTGAAGATTATCGTGCGCTCTGTCAGACCCTTGGCGCGGGCATAGCGCACATAGTCTTCAAGCATTGCTAATGTTGTGCTCGATTGCGTTAGTCGCACGAGTAATGATAATTTAAATAGCGCCAGATTGATTGCCGGTAATATTAAGTGCATCAGTCCGTCAATAGTGGTTATGCTCAATGGGATACCCAGTGTATTCGTGGTGGTACCTCGTCCGCTACTCGGTAACCATCCCAACCATACAGAAAACATCATAATTAACATGAGGCCGACCCAAAATGTTGGTAAGGAAAATCCGAGTATTGAACCATTCATGATCAGTCGACTATACCAGCGGCTTGGGTGTAGACCGGCAATCAAGCCTAGCGGCAAGCCGATAATGATCGCGATGCACATGGCGCATAGCGCAAGTTCTACCGTAGCCGGCAGTCGCTCGATAATTAGTGACCAAGCTGAAGTGTTGCTGACAAAAGATGTGCCCCAATTACCATGAAGTGCTGCGCTGAGAAACCGTTGGTATTGTACCCACAAGGACTGATCAATTCCGAGCTGGGTGATCATTTGTGCGCGTTCAATCTGATTGGCCTGAGGGTTGATCAGTAGGTCTACTGGGTTGCCTAAGGCGTACACGCCAAGGAACACTGCTATAGACATCGCGAACAGTGTGATGATGCTATGGCTAATACGTATTAGGATCGGAGAGCGCAGCATTGTTGTTTGATCAATAGAGGACTTACGTTTTTGGCTATCGATAGAGTTATCGTATGGATACGTGTTGTGCTAAGGTGAACTCATCAGTACGAGGAGTGTAGCTCAATCCCGAGCGCATTCCCCAGCTTACAACTTGATGATGCAAGGGTATGATCGCAACGTCTTGAATAGCTAATATGCTTGCTTCGCGTGCTAGCGCTTCGCGTTTTGTTCGGTCTATAGTGCTTAATGCGGTAGTCATCAATTGATCAACTTTACTGTTGGAGTAGCGTCCCCAGTTCCAAGCGCCATAACCTTTTTCACTGTTAGTCGTTGCTATGAGTGAGCGAATTGATAGGTCGGCTGCAAAGGATCCCCAACCGAGAAGGGTGATTGTAGTCTCTTCTTTGCGAACTTTATTAAGTAAGGTGGACATCGGAAGCGCCTCTACAGTTGTGCGCACACCAACCCGAGTCCAGAATTGAGCTACCGCTTGTAAGATCTGATCATCATTAATATAGCGATTATTTGGGCCGGACAGAGTAAGTTGAAAGCCATTGGGGTATCCAGCCTCGGTCAATAATTGTTTGGCAGCGCTAGGATCAAATGTTTCTGGTTTGAGAATGGTTTGGTAACCAAAGCTAGGTGGTGAAACGAAATTAATTGCCGGCATGCCTAGCCCCTCCATAATGCGTTCGGTGATTGCTAGACGGTTGATTGCAAGTGATAGGGCTTGCCGCACTCGTTTATCTTGCAAGGGATTTTTGGATAATAATGAGCCGTTCAGATCTGTAATATAGGGTGATGGACTACGATACTGATCAAGATGTAGCAGTATCGTGCGCCAAGAGGTGGCTTGAATGACTTTGAGTTGATTGTTTTTACTGAGTTTTTTAATGTCAGCTGAGGGGACGTGTTCTATCATGTCCAACTCAGCCGCAAGTAAGCCCGCTGTGCGCGACGGATCTGATGGGACAATTCGGAGTGTGACTTTGTCGTGCGCTGGGGGGTTACCCCACCATCCCAAGAAACGTGAAAGCTCGAGCCGATCTCCTCGTTGATAGCGTACAAACTGGTAAGGCCCAGTGCCAACCATTGCGCGACCACTATCAAAATCATCGGTGTTGGCGTTGACGGCATGCTTTTTAGAGACAATGAGGATAGAGTTTAAATCCTCTGGTAGCGCTCCATAAGGGCTCTTGGTTTTAATTTGTAGAGTATGGGTATCGATGATGCGGATGCTGGCAATAGCGCGCACATAGGCAGCGAAACCTCCGCTAGGACTTTTCAGTTGTAATGGGCGCTGTAGAGAGAATTCTGCATCCTGAGCAGTAAAAGGGCTGCCGTCATGGAATGCAACACCTTTCCGGAGTTTGAATTCCCAGGTGTGGGGATCGATAGCGCGCCAACTCAGTGCAAGACCTGGTATCAGACGATTTTGAGTGTCTACATCTACTAAGGATTCGAAGACGTGCCGTGCCACTGTTAAATTGGGTTGGCTTGCTAAATGGTGCGGGTCTAGCGAAGTGACCTCACCAGATAAACCAATACGTAATTCAGTTGCAGCACTTAAACTCAAAGAGGTTAAGCATAAGCATAAGCATAAGGATAAGGATAAGGATATTGTGACAATTCCAGTCAGTTGTTGCGAAATCTGTGAAATTATTTTCATAATCGATTCTAAAAGTATTCTGAACGTATAGCATACCGCAGCATGATACCGTTGTTAGCGTTGTCGTTATCGTTGGTTTTCTTGTTACTCGAGTAAGTCTTAGATTGACAGCGATAACTAGGACTGCTTATGCTAAGACTTTTTATATTGAAGCTTCTGATGACACCATTAAACGAGTCAGCGAATCTACAACCCAGTTCACAAACCGTGGAACTTATTCGTCAATTGATTGCATTTCCCACGGTTAGCCGAGATTCTAATTGGAAATTGATTGAGTTTGTGCAAGATTTATTGAGTCCTTTATCCCCAGATTTTCGGATCACTTATAACGAAGATAGAAGTAAGGCTAATTTATTTGTCACTTTGGGTTCTCTGGGAGCGTCTGGCATCGTATTATCAGGCCATACCGATGTTGTGCCAGTTGACGGTCAGGATTGGAGTAGTGATCCTTATAAGTTGGTAGAGCGTAATGGATGTCTTTTTGGCCGCGGCACCTCTGATATGAAGAGCTTTATTGCCTGTATTTTATCCCTAATACCGCAATATGCTGTTCAAGGCTTCCGCAGCCCTGTGCATTTGGCATTGAGTTATGATGAAGAGGTGGGATGCCTTGGAGTGCCAGGCTTATTGGCGGATTTGTCTGCCGCTGGTATTCGCCCTCACTCCTGCATTGTGGGTGAACCTACGCTGATGCGGCCAATCATCGCTCACAAGGGTAAGCAAGCATATCGCTGCACGGTGCGCGGTCTCGCTTCACATTCTGCTTATGCGCCTTATGGTGTGAATGCTGTAGAGGCGGCATCAGAGGCGGTAGCGTTTCTAAAAAAAATGGCGCGCCGCCATCGTGATTGCGGGCCTTATGACCGTGGTTTTGATGTGGCCTATACCACGGTTCACACAGGCATTATTCGTGGCGGTACCGCATTAAATATAGTACCCCAGGATTGCGTGTTTGATTTTGAGTTTCGTCATTTGCCTGGTGACAATCCCAGCGCATTAAAAGCTGAGTTTGAGCGCTATATTCAAGAAATGCTAGAGCCTGAAATGAAAGCTGTTGACCCGAGTTGTGGTTTTACTATCAGTCCCCTATCAACAATCCCCGCGCTCAATACTGGCGCAGAGACTGCAATTACTGCTCTGGTGCAATCATTGGGTGGAGAATCTGATATCGGTAAAGTATCTTTTGGTACTGAGGCCTCATTGTTTCAGGTATCCGGTATCCCGACAGTCGTTTGTGGTCCAGGTTCAATTCGAGAGGCGCATAAGCCCAATGAGTTTGTAACCTTAGAGCAAGTCGCAAAGTGTGAGCGCTTTTTGCACCGTTTGTTCGGCAAGCTGGTAAGCGGAGATCTTTAACTACGAAAACGAAGTGTTGAAGAGTTATAGATGATGCTGTGTAGTGGCGACGTAGTCGGGCTCGTTTTGGTGTGAGCGTTCAAACTTTAGAAAATCATAATACCCACAGCGTTTGCCATCGGGGTAGCTTTTGCAAACAGTTGGGCGAGCTGCGTATACGGTGCACTGCCGTTTGATGGTATCAAATAATTTGCAAATTTTTCCGAAATTAGGATCGTTTTGCTTGCGTAAGGCACGTACTTTTTCAGCTTTACGGAAAACAGTATAGCGTGCTTCAGCTTGATCATAAGTAATACCGAAGTGCTTTGCTAAGCGTTGAATGTCACGCTTACCAATTTCAATCAACGGATAGCTACAGCAGTATCCCGGACATTTGCTGCAATCGTATTGATTGCCAGTTCTTTTGGGGGGGTGGTTGATTTGTTGTGTTCTGGGTTGGCTGCAGGTATTGACGAGGTGGGCATGATATTTAGAATAGTGTAATTAGTAAGCCCGCATTATAGGCGCCTTGCTAAATTAGGTGATGACTTTGTCAACGTTACACTGTTAATGATGTAATATTTTTGAGAGGAAGTGTTGCGCACGTTCTGAACGAGGCGTACCAAAAAAGTCGTCTTTTGTGGCATCTTCGACGATTTCACCCTGATCCATAAAAATCACTCGGTGCGCAACCTTTCGTGCAAACTCCATTTCATGGGTCACGCACATCATTGTCATGCCTTCTTGAGCGAGTTCCACCATCACATCTAATACTTCGTTAATCATTTCAGGGTCTAATGCAGAGGTGGGCTCATCAAACAGCATGGCAATAGGGTCCATTGCTAGTCCTCTCGCAATCGCTACCCGTTGTTGTTGACCACCAGAGAGTTGGCCTGGAAATTTTTCGGCATGATCAATCATGCCGACGCGCTGTAGTAAACTGCGGGACTTCTCAGTGGCTTCGTCTTGGCTGCGGCCTAAGACATAAATTTGAGCCAGATTGAGATTAGTCGTGACGCTCATGTGTGGAAACAATTCGAAGTTTTGAAACACCATGCCAATTTTGGCACGTAACTGAGGTAGGCTGGTTTGAGGGTCACTTACGGACTGGCCATTGACAATTAAGGTGCCTTTTTGAATCGGTTCTAGGCCATTGACACACTTGATGAGTGTTGACTTACCAGAGCCGGAAGGGCCGCACACTACAACGACTTCGCCTTTGGCAATTTGCGTTGAGCAATTCTTAAGCACCTGAAATTTGCCATACCATTTGCTGATATTTTGTAATTCAATCATTGTCATCATTAAGTACCTTGTTAACGCGGCGGTGAAATGCGACTTTGCAGCCGCTTCACACAATACGAGGTTGAAAAGCACAAGATAAAGTAAATCAGTGCTGCAAATAAATACATCTCGACTAAGCGCCCATCGCGCTGAGCAATTTTGCTCGCCGCCCCCATAAAGTCTGTCAGTCCAACCACATAGACAAGGGATGTGTCTTGGAACAAGATAATACCTTGAGTCAGCAGGATAGGGATCATGTTGCGAAATGCTTGCGGCAACACGACTTTGATCATGGCTTGGGGGTAAGTAAGGCCTAATGCAAATGCCGCTTGGCTTTGGCCCGCAGGTACACTTTGGATACCCGCTCGAATAATCTCGCAATAATAAGCGGCTTCAAATAAAGTAAATGCTATTAGTGCTGAATGAAATGGGCCTATGCCTTGTGCGTAAGAATTACCGCTAAAATATTTAACTGCAATAGGAACTAAAAAATAAAACCAGAAGATCACTAAGATTAATGGTGTTGAGCGCAGTAGGTTAACATAGCCGCTGGCAGGCAGGCGTAAGATGCGGAAGCTTGATAAGCGCATGAGCGCAAGCAAAGTGCCGAGTACTATGCCGCCAAGCATTGCTAATAGCGTTAAACCCAGCGAGAACAGCATGCCCTTACCTAAGTAAGGCAGGCTACGTTGTATGACATCGTAATCGAGGTCGCTGAACATGTTTACTTTCCACCGCCAATGTAGCCAGGCATGCGCACGCGTTGCTCTAATTGGCTCATCAGCAGTGTCACAGTTAAAGTGATCACCACATAGACCAAAGTGGCCAAAGAGAAAATTTCAAAAGTACGGAACGTATATTCAGAGATTGACCGTGCTTGCGCAGTGAGTTCTAACACGCCAATAGTGAGCGCCACTGAGGAGTTCTTGATGATGTTCAGGAACTCTGAGGTCAGTGGTGGCAAAATAATTCTAAAGCCTATGGGTAGTAGAACATGGCGATAAGTTTGGGGTGGGGTTAAGCCTATTGCTAATGCAGCATAGGTTTGGCCAGACGGAATAGACTGTATTCCAGAGCGCACTTGCTCGGCTACCCGGGCGGCAGTGAAAAAACCGAGTGCCAATACAGCGCTCCAGAATTCTGGCATTGGCATACCTTGTTTCATCCAGCTGCCTAATGCGCTAGGAACGATTTCTGGTACTACAAAATACCAAATAAACATTTGTACTAAGAGTGGGATATTGCGAAACAGTTCCACATAAGCAGTAGCTGGGTAATACAGCCATGCGATATGAGTAGTTCTGAAAACACCTAATATAGATCCAAGGCTAAGGGCAATCACCCAAGCACTGAGTCCGACCAGCAAGGTCCATTGCACGCCGGAGATGACCCAGTTGAGATACGTGCCGCCACCAGAGAATGCGGGTTGACTAAGGAATGAAAAATCCATGCGTAGGCCTAAATCGTAGGTAACAGAGTCACAAAATATTAGCTGGGATAGCTACGCATCCCGGCTAATATACAGATCAAAATCTTAGCAACTCATTTTGCCGCAAGAACCTACACCTTTGTCGTTAGGGTTTTTAATGGCATCTTTTAAACCATCAGACATTGGGAAGTTGAGATTGATATTTTTTGGTCGTATGGGCGATTGGAACCATTTTGTGTAGATTTTGTTGATCTCGCCACTTTTATATAAGCCTGCAACTGTATCGGTTACTAACTTTTTAAAGCTTGGATCGTCCTTACGCATCATGATTGCATAAGGGTCATCTGACAGGAATGCACCGATGACTTCGTAGTCATTGGGATTCTTGGCATTGGCTTTGAGGCTGTAGAGTAAGATGTCATCCATGGGGAATGCAACCGCACGGCCTGTTTCTACTGCAAGGAATGATTCTGCATGATCTTTTGAGGGAATGAAATTAATGCCAAGCTTTTTCTCATCGTTATAAGCTTTCATCGCCCGTTCGTTGGTGGTGCCAGAGGTAAATACAACGGTTTTACCTTTGAGATCGTCGTAGTTTTTAATTCCCGAAGATTTTTTGACTAAGATCTTTGTGCCTGTCACAAAGTAAGTTGGTGCAAAAGCGACCTGTTGTTGACGTTCAATCGAATTCGTAGTCGAGCCGCATTCCAAATCGATATTGCCGCCTGTCAAGATGGGGATACGAGTTTGGGAAGTCACGGGTACAAACTCGTGCTTGAGATTAGGCATTTTGAGTTCAGCTTTAATACTATCAACAATTTTTAAGCAGATATCAACGCCGTAACCTATGGGATGTTGATTGTCGTCCAAGTATGAGAATGGTGAAGACGCATCGCGATGACCAATTTTGACGATGCCAGTGTCTTTAATTTTTTTAAGTGTGCCAGTGATTTCGGCGGCAAAAGTAGGATTAATGCACAGGCCAGCTATTGTAAGTGTCAGAAGCAAGCGGATTAGACGCGACATAAATCATCTCCTTAGGTTGTTACGTTGGATGTATCAAAGTGTTGAGGGTGTTTGTAAACTGCAGATGCTCAATTTAAGGCACTGCTTGCACTTTGTCCAGCATTCTAATCTGCGCTAACATGTGATGCGATAACTGAAAATAAAATAGTTTAAATTCAGTTAGTTAGGAATGTTTTTGATGCCATGCTACACAGGCTCGTGCTAAAGCGCGAGTGGCATCAATACAATGCGCATGCAACGAATGGTCGGCAAACTCGATAGCCAGAGGTGTTTCAGTACAAGCGAGAATGATCGCCTGCGCACCGGCAGACGCTAATTGTTGTACGGCTGCAATGGCAAGTGTATGAGCGTGGGCAAGCTGACCAGCTTTAACAGCGTCAATCGCCGGTTTTACCAATGTGGTTTGAGCCTCGGGCGTGCTGATCACACATTTCAGCCCTCTGGCGCTAAGGCGTTGCTGGAAAAAGCCTGCAGCAACCGTACCGTCGGTGCTCAATAAACCGACTGCGCCCGTGGTAATGTTTAAACGCGCCAACTCTGCGCATGCGGCATCTGCGATGTGAATAATCGGCAATTCACCTAGACGCTCTAAATCATCAAACCAGTGATGTGCTGTATTACAGGCAATTGCAATAGCGGTAGCACCACCTTGGCGCAAAGTAGTAATTCCTTTTAGCATGTAGGGTAGAGGGGATTCCCCGTTATGGAGAATGGCCGCTGGCCGGTCCGGTATTTGCGGGACGCAATATGCTAGATAAGGAATGTGCTCTTGATCGTGGTTTGCTGGCGTCTCTTGGACTAGTTTGGTTAAAAAATCTGCTGTTGCTAAAGGGCCCATACCGCCTAGAATGCCCAGTAAGGGTCTCATGACTGCGCCAGAAAAGATTCAATGAGCTTTGCGACAACGGCGGGTTGGTCGTGATGCATCATATGCCCTGCATCTTCTACCCAAGACTCTTGTAAGTGTTTGAAGGCACTTTTACGCTCTTTTAGTTGTTCTGGATTATCTTTGAGGTAGCCTGTGCCTTTAGAGTCTCGACCGAAGACCCATAACGTGGGGGCGCTAACCTCGCGCCAACAGGCCAAAATCTCATCGAGCCTAAACAAGATTGGGTTGGCCCGTTTGTGGCGTGGGTCGCTATACATTTCAATGTGGCCCGGGTTGGTTTCCTGGGCCCAAGCGCGAGCAATAAACTGCGCTTTTTCATCGTTGAGTCGGGGGTTTTCGCGTATCAAGCGTGCGGCTAGTACATCAAAAGAATTATAGACTCGGAAGCGCTGTTCAGTGATCAGTTCATCGAGCCAGCGGCGATAGCGTGTAGGCGCATCTGTCGGTGTGGTCCGTGCTAGTCCAAAGCCTTCCAAGGAAATTAGTTTGGAGACGCGTTCAGGACGAATGCCAGAGTAAGTGCAGGCGATAACACCACCCATGCTGTGGCCAACTAATAGTGCAGGATGATTTGGTGAGTAAATATCTAGCAGTGCTTCCAAGTCTGCATAATAATCAGGAAACCAATAACCGCCTTCTGACCACGCGCTCAAGCCGCAACCGCGCCAATCAGGTGCAATGATGTGCCATTCTTTTTGCAACTCTTCAACTACAAATTGAAATGACGCTGAAACATCCATCCAACCATGTAGTAAAAATAACATTGGAGCTCCATCTGGCCCCCATTCACGCACGTGATAGCGTAGACCATTACATTGGTGAAACGTTGAGCGTCCAGTATTCGACATCTAAAAATCCCCGCAAGCGTCAGAGTTAATTGAGAAATGAGCGATATTTTGGCATGATCTGGGCTAATCGCTATGCGCTATTCCATAATGCGATGCCTACAGGGTGTGCTATGTATCGGATTTTTCAGCATTATCGCTAAATTCGCAAGCATGTGCTGGTAGTCTTGATTCGATCGACTAAAATACCCTCCTATGCCACCTAATTTCATCCATTTAAGACTACACAGCGAGTATTCGATTGTAGATGGCATTGTGCGCGTTGCTGATGCAGTGGCTGCGGCAGTTGCCGATGCAATGCCGGCAGTGGCTTTGACTGATCTTAGCAATGTCTTCGGAATGGTTAAGTTCTATCAAGAGGCAAGAAATAAAGGGATAAAGCCAATTGTTGGCTGTGATGTCTGGGTGAGTAATTTATCCGATCGCGATCAGCCTTATCGCTTGTTATTGTTAGTGCAAAGTCATGAGGGCTATTTACGCTTGTGTGAGTTGCTCACGCGTGCTTACCGTGGCAATCAATATCGTGGTAGAGCGGAGGTTCTGCAGTCTTGGTTTGTTGAATTAGGAACCGATGGTCTGATAGCGTTGTCCGGTGCGCATCATGGTGACGTAGGTCAGGCTTTAATTGCTGAACAGACTGCTCAGGCGATGCGCTTGGCACAAGAGTGGGCGGGATTGTTTCCGGATCGTTATTACCTAGAAGTGCAACGACTAGGGCCGCAAGTGATGACCGCAGGCGCGGCAGTTGTGCCAGTGGAGGTGCATGTGACTCGCGCCTTACAGTTGGCATCAAAATTAGGGTTGCCGGCAGTGGCAACCCACCCTGTACAGTTTTTGAAACCAGATGACTTTCGTGCGCATGAAGCTCGAGTGTGTATCTCTGGTGGTTTTATATTGTCAGACCAACGTCGACCGCGATTGTTCGGACCAGACCAATATTTTAAATCGCAAAGCGAAATGGTTGCTTTGTTTTCTGATGTGCCGGAAGTCTTAGCTAATACCGTTGAAATTGCTAAGCGATGCACCTTGAATTTAACTTTAGGTAAAAGTCGTCTGCCGCACTTTCCAACCCCTGAGAATGTGACACTAGAAGCGCATTTGCGTGATTGCGCCAGTGCGGGATTACAAACACGCTTGCTAGAGTTGTATCCTGATGCTGATGAGAGGCTTGCTCAAGAATCTGCATATCGGGAGCGCTTAGAGTTTGAGATCAAAACTATCGTGCAAATGGGTTTCCCAGGTTATTTTTTAATTGTTGCTGATTTTATTAATTGGGCTAAAAACAATGGGGTGCCTGTAGGCCCTGGACGTGGTTCTGGCGCAGGCTCTCTAGTTGCCTATAGTTTGGGAATTACAGACTTAGATCCCCTACGTTATAACTTGTTGTTTGAGCGTTTTCTTAACCCGGAACGTGTGTCTATGCCTGATTTTGATATTGATTTTTGTCAGGATGGTCGAGATCGCGTGATTGATTATGTCAAGATGCGTTATGGGGCAGATTCAGTATCGCAAATTGCAACCTTTGGTACTATGGCTGCTAAAGCAGTGGTTAAAGATGTTGGCCGAGCACTAGATTTGGGCTATTTGTTTTGCGACTCGTTGGCTAAGTTGATTCCATTACAAGTAGGTATTACTTTGGCTGAAGCGCGCCGTGCCGAACCGCAATTGATTGAGCGTGAAAAAAACGAGGAAGAGGTTGCTAATTTATTTGAATTGGCAGGGCCACTTGAGGGGTTGACCCGAAATGTTGGGATGCATGCAGGTGGAGTATTAATTGCGCCTGGTAAATTAACGGATTTTTGTCCACTCTATGTGGCTAACAATTCAAATGCAGCTGTGAGTCAGTTTGATAAGGATGATGTCGAATCAATTGGTTTGGTGAAATTTGACTTTTTGGGTTTGACCACATTAACCATCTTAGATTGGACATTGCGCTACATACGACTGCTAGATCCTAGTTCGCAAGTTAGGTTAGAGAAGATCCCATTAGATGATGTGGCCGCATACACTATTTTTCAAAAAGCCAATACTACCGCTGTATTTCAGTTTGAATCCCGCGGCATGCGTGATTTGTTGATCAGCGCAAGACCTGATCGCTTTGGTGATTTGATTGCTTTGGTTTCATTGTATCGACCTGGTCCAATGGAGTTGATCCCTGAGTTTTGTGCACGTAAGCATGGTAAGCGTTTTAATTACCCAGATCCCAGGGTGGAGTCAGTGCTTGCAGAGACCTATGGCATTATGGTCTATCAAGAGCAAGTGATGCAGATGGCGCAGATTATTGGTGGATACAGCCTGGGTGGCGCGGACTTGTTGCGACGTGCAATGGGAAAGAAAAAACCAGAGGAAATGGCCGAGCAGCGTGGGTTATTTCAAACCGGTGCGGCATCCAACGGATTGAGCAAATCTAAGGCGGATGAGTTGTTTGACTTGATGGAAAAGTTTGCTGGTTATGGTTTTAATAAATCGCATGCCGCAGCTTACGCCTTGGTAGCCTATCAAACAGCCTATATGAAGTCGCATTATCCGGCAGCTTTTATGGCAGCAAACATGTCCGCTGTCATGGATGATACGGATAAGGTGCAAGCGCTTGTTGATGATGCGCACGATAATCAATTAGAAGTTCTGGCGCCTGACGTGAACAGTAGCGAGTACCGATTCTTGCCAATAGATCAACGTAGTATCCGTTATGGTTTGGGTGCAATTAAAGGGTCTGGCGAAGGCGCAATTCAGCAAATTGTAGAGGCGCGTTGCACGGGAGGGGCGTTTCGTGATTTGTTTGACTTCTGTCATCGTGTTGACAAGCGCGTGGTCAATCGTCGTGTGGTTGAATCCTTAGTACGCTGCGGCGCTTTTGACGGGATCAATGATCACCGTGCAGAGTTATTGGCTTGCGTTGGCATAGCTATGGAGAGTGCAGAGCAGGCCAGTCGCACTGCATCTCAGACCAATTTGTTTGGTGAGATGAGTGATGCACCACGAGCTGTTGTACCACCAAATATTGCGCGATGGACAAAAAAAGTTCTGCTACAAAATGAAAAGCTGGCACTAGGCTATTACCGTAGCGATCATTTATTTAATGTCTATCGAGATGAAGTTAGGCATATGGTCACTAAAGAATTGGCGGATATCAGAACGGCTAGTGATGTTGCTGGCCGCTCAGTAACAATTGCTGGCGTGGTTTTGTCGATGCGGGTTCAAAATACTGCTAGTGGTCGTATGGGGATCGTAACTCTTGCTGATGACACTGCAAAACATGAAGTAGTCGTTTATCGCGAAGTTTTTGATCGTCATCGACATAAGCTACGAGAGGATGAGTTATTGGTGTTAGAAGTTAAAGGGCGGCAACGCTACCGTAGCCAAGATGCAGATGGCGATTCAGGACAGGATAATTCTTTGCGTCTTGAAGCGGTGAATATTTATGATTTAAATGAGGCCAGAAATTTTTATGCGCGTGGGTTGCGTATTACATGCGATAGCCAGTCATCCGGTGCCCAGTTAAAAGCCATGCTCACGCCACATTTAAATGGCTCTTGTCCGATTGTTGTCGATTATATGAGTCATGGTGCGCGTTGTGCGGTTAAGTTAGGTGAGCAATGGCGGGTTAATTTAAATGATGATTTAATTCAATCCCTTGGCGAGTGGCTGCAACCTGAGAACGTGCAAGTAATTTATAGTGCTTGATACCGCTTTGTAGTGATATCGCATTAGCTCGATTTATTTTGATAAAATTATTGAAACTATAGAAAGGACCGTGACATGCCAACCATACGAGTTGAATTATTAGAGGGGCGAACTCTTGAGCAAAAGCGACAATATGCAAAAGCACTGACCGACGCGACTGTAAATACCTTAGGGGGTTCTCCTGAAAGTGTTGATGTGGTTTTCTTCGATATCAAACGTACAGATTGGGCCACTGGTGGTGTATTATGGAGTGAGCGCACAAGTTGATAGCTATTGCATTCAACCAATTTGCCTGTTCTTAATCAAACAGTATTAAAAAAGGGGTCGCATAGATGTGATCCTAATAATCCTAATAAAAAATAGTCTAATTTTTAATTTTGGATAAAAACGGACGCTGTAGTTTATTAACAATGCATGCATTAAGCTGCGTATTGATCGATTGGTACAAATATCCTAACAACGCCACTTGCAGAGTGAAGTCATCAAAACCAGTCACCCAGGCATATTGAGATTCTAGTTAATAGCATCACCGTTGATAGTTTCAATGTTATCTGCAGCTACAGCTACAGCTACAAACGTTGCCGATCTCGCTTGAGGCTTGAGAATGTTTGAGAAGTGTGCTACTTGGGAGGCGATTGAGTGCCTAGCTTAGCTCAAGCAGTAGGGTGTCTTTCATAGGCTGAAAAGGTCCCTGCGCCTAGATTGACAGTGACTAAGGTGACCCGTGATTTTCGAGGGCCGCGTTGAGCGCAGGCAATAAATTCGTGAATTGCATGGGGGTGACCTTGAATGCAGGTTTCTACACTATGATCTGGGCGATTGCGAATCCAGCCGCATATGCCTAATTCACGCGCTTTGTATTCTAGGTAATTACGAAAGCCAACGGCTTGTACGAGACCGTAAATATTTAAGTGTCTAGTCATTAAACTATTCGTTGTCATACGGTAACTCTAGGTTTTTTCTGATTGATGATTAGTGCTGCGTCCATAGCACTTTGGGTTGTAGTGTATAGGTTTGCGCCAAGTGCGTTGGCAAATCCCGAGCGTTGAATTAAGGACAAGGCCTGAGTATTCGCATTACACAATATCAAAGTCTTGTTGTGCTTAAGAAGTTTGCGTTGTATAGCCTCCAGTAGATCTAAGCCAGTAGTATCAATATTTAAAGTATGTTCCAGATCGAGGATGATGATTTTGGTGGTGTCGATTGGCTCGCCGTGATCAAGCAAGGGCTCTAGCTTTTGCGCTGACCCGAAAAAAAGAGAGCCGTAAAATTGATAGTGTTTGATGTGAGCGCTATCAGCTTCATCGGTTGTGCAATCTTGGATGGTAGTCAGAGATGTGATTCGAGTAATAAAAAATATAGCGGCCATCACCATGCCGATCTCAACAGCAACAGTTAGATCAAAAATGACTGTCAGTAAGAAGCTCGCCATTAATATGGCTCGATAATTTAGGCTGTAGCGTTTCATTTCTTTTAATTGACGCCACTCGCCCATGTGCCAAGCAACCATAATAAGAATGGCAGAAAGTGCCACTAAGGGAATAAACTTTGCCAGCGGTGCGGCGACTAAAATAATCAGTAGCAAGGTGAGCGCATGCACGATCCCAGAGATCGGGCCAAATGCACCCATTCGAACGTTGGTGTTAGTGCGTGCGATTGCACCTGTTGCACAGAAGCCGCCAAACAGAGGGGCTACAATATTGGCGATCCCTTGTGCCATCAGCTCTTGATTAGGGTCGTGCCGGTCATCGATTTGATGATCTGCGACTGTTGCTGAGAGCAAGGATTCAATCGCGCCTAGTAATGCGATTGCAATTGCCGGAGAGATTAAGTGCCGCAGCGTTTCAATGGTAATTAGGGGGCTGGAAAAGCTTGGTAGTGATTGCGGTATGCCGCCATAGCGAGAACCTATGGTTTCTACCGGAATATTAAGTAATGCCACACCGGCAGTCGCGAGTATTAATACTGCAATAGGGCTGGGTAGGCTGCGCCAGCGTTGTGGCCATGCCAGTAGTGTGCAGATACACGCTAAGCCAAGTATTATGGTTGGGGTGTTAGCGCTCGGTAGACCTGCCCATAAAGTCGTTATTTGTGAAAAAAATTCAGCAGGAAGTCTTTCGATCTTAAGACCTAAAAAATCGCGCACTTGCGACAGTAAAATGAGTAGAGCAATGCCTTTGGTGAATCCGCTGACTACAGAGACGGGGATGAAGCGTATCCAACTACCTAGGCCCAATAGCCCCATGGCGAGCAGCATAAGCCCTGCCATCATCGTGCAAATAATTAAATTAGGCACGCCATAGTTAATGACAATCCCATAAACGATGACAATAAATGCACCTGTAGGGCCGCCGATTTGAACCCGTGATCCGCCTAGAGTGGAAATGATAAAGCCTGCAATAATCGCAGTGTAGATGCCTGACTCTGGAGTCATGCCAGAGGCGATTGCAAAAGCAATCGCTAAAGGTAGTGCAAGAATGCCAACGGTGATGCCTGCGAGAATGTCATTGCGTAGCCGAGCAGGTGTGTATTGTGACAGTATCTCGATGAGTTTAGGACGAAAACGTGGCACGTTTGGCATGATGTTTTCTAGTTGTATGCAATGCGTGTGCCAGTCGCGAAATTGATGGCGTTGTGCGACTGGCTACCTGAGGCATTATTGTTGTGACTAATTAGTGCGGAATTTTTGTACTTGTTTCTCATCGAGTTCAATTCCAAAACCCGGTGCGTCAGAAATAGTAATCTTGCCAGACCTGACCTCAGGGCGGTTAGTCCACATGGATTGCCAGATAGGGTCGCGTGCTGGATCGGCAAAACATTCAGCATAAGTGCCGTGTGGTACTGCGGCTAATAGATGGCTGGCAATTTGTGCTTCTTCGTGATGCGCCATTGATACGCCGGAGGCACGGCACAGGTTGGCAGCGCGTATCCAGTCACTGACGCCACCACCTTCGGAGACATCGTAATTGACAAAGTCTACAGCCTGCGCATCTAACAGTCTACGCACGCCAAGGCTGGTGTATTCACATTGACCAGCATTGATGGGGATGTGAATGGCGCGGCGCACCTGCGCCATTTGTGCAACATCATCTTGCCACTGGCACGGCTCTTCAAACCATGAAATATTGAGAGGCTCAATGAGTCGCCCAAACCGAATAGCGTCCGGTGCATTCCAGCCGCGATTGGCATCTACGCAAATCATAAAATCGTCACCTACAGCTGTACGAGCAACAGCAACACGTGCTGCATCATCTTCCGGGCTTAGGCCACCAACTTTAAATTTACAGCCAGACATGCCAGCATCGCGGTAGGAGGAGATTTCACGAGCAATGTCGTCATGAGTTTTGCCGGCCATGTAATACCCACCAATCGAGATAATGGGCAATTGATTCGTGTAGCCACCGAGTAGTTCGCGCACGCTGCGTCCTAGCGCTTTGCCTGTCAAATCCCAGATGGCGCAATCGACACAGGCAATGGCTTCTAGTAATAATTTCTTGTCGCTCGCGGTGTGTGTGAGTTGAAACATTTTCTCCCAAATGCGCTCACGTTCGAAAATATTGGAGTCTTTGATGACATAAAATAAGTCATTTTCAATCAGATGAGCAATTTCTAAGCCATGTGCACGATTATCACCATTGAACACATTACTGACGAGTCCATCACTGGTGTGTATGCGAGTAATGACTGTCGAACGTTTTAATACGTTGTAAGTGGATCCGCCAAAGTTTTTGGTTAAAGGAATGTCAATAGCTATCGCTTCAATGTGGCTGATGCGCATAATAGGCTCCTCTATCTAGTGAATGTTTGGTTAAAGTTATTTGATGCGCATGCCAGGCGTGGCGCCAGAGTCTGGGGTCAGTATATAGAGGCCAGGTTCTTCGCCACTGGCAGCCAGCACCATGCCTTCAGATACACCAAATTTCATTTTGCGAGGTGCAAGGTTGGCAACCATCACTGTTAGGCGACCAATAAGGGGTGCTGGATCATAAGCAGATTTGATCCCGGCAAAGACTTGGCGCTCGCCCAGTGCGCCGACGTCTAGTGTCAATTGCAGTAATTTATCAGCACCGGTGACGTGTTGAGCATTGATGATGCGGGCAACCCTTAAATCAATTTTATTGAAATCATCGATGTTAATGGTTGGTGTTGCAGTGTCTGTGATAGGCACGTTAGTGACTGGGATGTCTGGATTGGTCATCTTGGATACTTTTGCAGTGGAAGGTTGTAAGTTGCTTTGATTGGCTTGAATCAGTGCCGCGATTTGTTGCTCCTCAATGCGGGTCATTAAATGCTGATATTGTTTTATTTGATGCCCCTCGGGTAGCGTTTGGGCTGCATCCCTCCATTTGAGCGCAGGGATGTTGAGTAAATTCTCAACCGCCTTCGCCAGCTCGGGTAACACTGGTTTGAGATACAGTGTGAGAATTCGGAAAATATTGATGGCTTCGCTGCAACTGTGATGTAGCAGGGCTTCTTGACCGGCTATTTTAGCTAATGCCCAGGGTTTAATTTGATCGATATGCGCATTAGCGCGATCTGCGAGTGACATGATTTCGCGTATTGCCTTACCATATTCTCGAGCATCGTAATGCTTGCCAATATCAATAGCCGCATGTTGCAATTGCGTCAGTATTGGGCTTGATGCGGTAGCGCTGAGGCGACCTTCGAAGCGCTTATGAATAAAACCAGCGCAACGACTGGCAATATTGATAAATTTACCCACTAAGTCACTATTTACTCTGGCTACAAAGTCCTCCAAATTAAGATCTAAGTCTTCCATGGTCGGACCTAGTTTTGCGGCATAGTAGTAACGCAACCATTCGGGATTGAGCCCCTGTTCGATATAGCTACGCGCAGTAATGAAGGTGCCACGAGACTTAGACATCTTCTCGCCGTTTACTGTTAGGAACCCATGTGCAAATATATGTGAGGGCGTGCGAAAGCCCGCATGCTCGAGCATTGCTGGCCAAAATAGTGCATGAAAATACAGTATATCTTTACCAATAAAGTGAATCATCTCAGTATTACCACCGGGCCGCAGAAAATCTTTGAGTAGGGATTCAGGTAGTTTGTGAGTGTGTACGTAATGCGTAAAGCTCGCAAAATAGCCTACAGGGGCATCGAGCCATACATAGAAAAATTTCTGGTCTTGGGTGCCAGGAATAGAGAAGCCAAAATAGGGTGCATCGCGCGAGATGTCCCAATCGGAGAGTTTGCCGGCGCCAACTTCGCCTAGCCATTCTTGCATCTTGTTGGCCGCTTCGATCTGTAGGCGCTCTGGGTCTTGGGTAAACTGTCGCAGAAACATTTCGCAGCGCGGGTCTGATAGTTTAAAAAAATGGTGCTCAGAGGCTTTGCGAACGGGGGTAGCACCAGAGACTGTAGAGCGTGGGTTTACTAAGTCGGTTGGGCTGTAGGTGGCGCCGCAAGACTCGCAGGAGTCCCCATATTGATCCTGAGCACCGCACTTGGGGCATTCGCCTTTTATAAATCGATCTGGTAAAAACATGCCCTCAACCGGATCGTAGTATTGCTCGACTGCGCGTTGGCTAATCAGGCCCTGAGCTTGTAATTGTTGGTAAATTTCTTCGCATAGCGTTCGGTTCTCGGGAGAGTGAGTGCTGTAGTAATGATCAAAACCTACGCCAAACTGGTCAAAGTCGTGTTTGTGCTCGCGCCACACGCGGTCTATAAGCGCTTCTGGTGAGATGCCTTCGTCCTTGGCGCGTAGCATGACTGGCGTGCCGTGAGTGTCGTCAGCGCCAATATAGTGAACTTCATGACCTTGTAGGCGTTGGAACCGCACCCAGATATCGGTTTGGATATATTCAACAAGATGCCCTAAGTGAATAGCACCATTGGCATAAGGGAGGGCGGAGGTGACAAAAATACGGCGTTGAGGCATGGCAGTGGTCGGTAACTCAATCAGTAAGGTGGGCGGGCTGGACGTTCTAGCTTAGATCATAGAGCGGTTAATCTTTCCAAATCAATCAGAAGAGGCTAGAAAATATCGGCTAATAGCTTGAATTGTAACAAACTCTATGTACAAACTAGGATTGCGGGGTTTTTGGTGTAGTCTTTGCCCACCTGTTTGGAACGATAGCGCTAAGGCGAGAAGTTCAGGCAGAGGGTGGTTTAGAGGGAGCGTTATCGCTACAATCGCGGCCTGGCATTTAAGTTATAGACGGTTAGCGCTGATGTTAATGGATTGCAACAATAAAGAATGGGACAAGTTAAATGATCACTGAACAAGATATACAAACTGCTTTGCGCCATTTGGTGGACCCCAACACCCAGACCGACTACGTATCGAGTAAGTCGGTGAAGCAGATTAAGGTCGATGGTAACCAAGTGAAGGTTGAGATTGTGTTGGGTTATCCAGCCAAAACACAGGTTGCCCCATTGCGCGAGGCCATTATTGCCCATCTCCAGCAGATTCCAGGTGTAGGTCAGGTTGAAGTGGTGGTCGGGATTAAGATCGTCTCCCATGCGGTGCAGCGGGGGGTGAAGTTGATCCCCGGGGTTAAGAATATTATCGCTGTGGCCTCAGGTAAGGGCGGTGTGGGTAAAAGCACTACAGCTGTCAATTTGGCGTTGGCCTTGGCCGCTGAGGGTGCGTCAGTTGGGGTGCTGGATGCGGATATTTATGGCCCATCGCAACCCATGATGCTCGGTATTAGCGGCAGGCCCGAGTCTAAAGATGGTAAAAAGCTCGAGCCCATGATGGGTCATGGTATTCAAGCGATGTCGATTGGTTTTTTAATTGACACCGAAACCCCTATGGTATGGCGAGGTCCGATGGTGACTCAGGCTTTGGAGCAGTTACTTAATGAGACTAAATGGCAGGATATTGATTATTTGGTCGTCGATTTGCCTCCTGGAACTGGGGATATTCAACTGACCTTGGCACAGCGCGTGCCCGTGACTGGTGCAGTGATTGTCACTACTCCCCAAGACATCGCACTTATTGATGCGCGTAAGGGGCTGAAAATGTTTGAGAAGGTGGGTATACCGATTCTCGGTATTGTTGAGAACATGAGCTTGCATATCTGTTCGAAATGCGGACATGAAGAACCGATATTTGGTGCTGGTGGTGGTCTGCGCATGGGTGAAGATTACAAAGTTGAGCTACTCGGCTCTTTGCCACTAGATATCAATATTCGTTTGCAAGGCGATGCCGGCAAGCCCACAGTAGCTGCCGATCCTCAAGGTCGAGTCGCTGATATTTATCGTCAAATTGCACGTCGCCTGGCAGTAAAAATTGCCGATATTCAACAAGATCATTCAGCAGTGTTTCCGAAAATTGTAGTGCAAAATACATAACAGATTTATTGTGCTAGTGGTTAAGGTGGTTGTTAAGGTAGTTGTGGAGATAGTAGTTTATGCGATAGCCCAGCGTTTTGCTGAAATACTTTGTGTGCGACTTTTTAGGATAGGTTAACCATGCGTTTTCGTTTCCCAGTCATTATTATTGATGAAGATTTCCGTTCTGAAAATACCAGCGGGTTTGGAATTCGCGCCCTAGTCAAGGCTATCGAGGCTGAAGGTTTAGATGTATTGGGGGTGACTAGTTACGGTGATTTGTCCTCTTTCGCTCAACAACAATCTCGTGCTTCGGGGTTTATTTTATCGGTTGATGATGATGATTTCACGCCTACCGAGCTAGATTCGACCATTCAAGAGTTGCGCACCTTTGTTAAAGCGATTCGCTTTCGCAATGCTGATATTCCGATATTTCTATATGGAGAGACGCAAACCTCTAGGCACATTCCAAACGATGTATTGCGTGAGTTGCATGGCTTTATTCATATGTTTGAGGATACGCCAGAATTTGTGGCTCGCTATATCGTGCGTGAATCTAGAGCTTATACAGAGAGTTTGGCCCCGCCATTCTTTAGGGCGTTAACGCATTACGCGCAAGATGGTTCTTATTCTTGGCATTGCCCAGGACACTCGGGAGGCGTGGCTTTTTTGAAAAGTCCGGTGGGTCAGATGTTCCACCAATTTTTTGGTGAAAATTTACTACGCGCCGATGTCTGCAATGCGGTTGATGAGCTAGGGCAGTTGCTTGATCATTCTGGGCCGGTAGCTGCATCTGAGCGTAACGCTGCCCGAATTTTTAATTGCGATCATTTGTTCTTTGTCACTAACGGCACTTCGACTTCAAATAAGATGGTATGGCACTCGACTGTAGCACCGGGCGATGTGGTCATTGTTGATAGAAATTGCCATGTCTCGATTTTGCATGCCATTACCATGACAGGTGCAGTGCCGGTATTTTTGATGCCAACTCGTAATCACTTTGGCATTATTGGGCCGATTCCACTAGAAGAGTTTAAATGGGAGAACATCGAGAAGAAAATTCGCGCCAATCCCTTTGCATCCAAGTCGGAGACTAAGCCACGCGTATTAACGATTACGCAGAGTACTTATGACGGTATTCTCTACAACGTGGATACGATTAAAGAGTTGCTAGATGGCAAGATTGATACTTTGCACTTTGATGAAGCATGGTTGCCACACGCAACTTTTCATGATTTTTATCACGGCATGCATGCGATTGGTCGCGATCGCGCACGCTGTAAAGAGTCTATGGTGTTTTCTACCCAGTCCACTCACAAACTATTAGCCGGCTTATCACAGGCTTCACAGATTTTGGTCCAGGATAGCGAGACCCGTAAGCTCGATTACGACACTTTTAATGAAGCGTATTTAATGCACACTTCGACCTCGCCGCAATACGCGATTATTGCGTCTTGCGATGTGGCCGCGGCGATGATGGAGCCACCAGGCGGCACGGCTTTGGTCGAAGAGTCCATCATGGAAGCCTTGGACTTTCGGCGTGCAATGCGCAAGGTGGATGATGAGTTTGGTAAGGATTGGTGGTTTAAGGTTTGGGGGCCAGAGGGACTAGCTGCTGAAGGTGTGGGTAATCGTGACGATTGGATGTTACGCACCTCTGAGCGCTGGCATGGCTTTGGTGATCTAGCGCCTGGATTTAACATGCTTGACCCGATTAAAGCAACGGTGATCACCCCAGGTCTTGATGTCACAGGTCGGTTTGCCAAGAGTGGTATTCCTGCTGCTGTAGTGACCCGTTACCTTGCTGAGCATGGCGTTATTGTAGAAAAAACCGGTCTGTATTCGTTCTTTATTATGTTCACAATCGGGATTACTAAAGGTCGTTGGAATACCATGGTAACCGAGTTGCAACAGTTTAAGGATGACTATGACAATAATCGTCCTTTGTGGCGGGTGATGCCAAGCTTTTTGGCAAAGCAACCGCATTACGAAAAAATTGGTCTCAAGGATCTCTGCGAGCAAATCCATGGTGTCTATCGCGCCAATGATGTGGCCCGCTTGACGACCGAGATGTATTTGTCGGACATGCAACCAGCGATGCCGCCTGGCGTGGCATGGGCACGGATGGCGCATCGGCGGATAGAGCGCGTGGCGATTGATCAGCTCGAGGGGCGAGTTGCGAGCGTGTTATTGACGCCATATCCACCAGGTATTCCCTTGCTGATCCCCGGCGAGCGCTTTAACAGCACTATCATGCGTTACTTACAATTTGCCCGAATGTTTAACCAGCAGTTTCCAGGCTTTGATACGGATATTCATGGCTTGGTTACCGAGCGCCATGGCGATGAGTTGCGATACTTTGTGGACTGCGTGGCGCGCGATGCCGAAACCTTTTAAAAGCTAGATGCTGGCGACCGCTGGCGCTCGTATAACTCAAAGCGATAGGCATAGGCATGGCGATCATCGGGTGCATATTCCTGAGCGCTTTGTAGTTGCCAGTCGCTGAGATCGAGTTCAGGCATTAGCGTATCGCCCGCCGGCTCCGCTGCAACGACCGTCAGATATAAGCGATCGGCAAGGGGCAGTGCCGCACGGTAGAGTTCGCCACCGCCAATCACAAATGTTTCTTGATTCTCAGGTTCTTGTGCAGCAGCGTTAGCTATCGCAGCACTGAGGCTGTGGCTGACATGCGCACCCGCAACGCTGTAATCGGTTTGGCGGCTGACAATATGTGTGGTGCGTCCGGGGAGTAGGCGGTTAATTGATTCATAGGTTTTGCGACCCATGATGATGGGGTGCCCCATAGTCAGTGACTTAAAGAGTTTTAATTCGTTAGGTAAGTGCCAGGGAATTTTGCCATCTAGACCGATGACTCGATTGCGAGCCATGGCAACAATGAGCGAGAGCTTGGGTTGGGTGTTGGTAGGCATTGGTTTAGACGCTCACTTATACCGCAACGACTGCACGGATAGCGGGATGTGGATCGTATTGTTCTAGAGTGAAGTCGCTGTATTCGAAGGCAAACAGATCGGTCACTGCAGGGTTTAAGCGCATCACTGGTAAGTCTCGTGGGGTGCGGCCTAATTGTTCGCGGGCTTGATCTAGGTGATTTAAATACAAGTGTGTATCGCCAAAAGTGTGCACAAAGTCGCCTAATTTTAAGTTGCAGACTTGGGCAATCATCATGGTGAGTAGAGCGTATGAGGCAATATTAAAAGGCACGCCCAAGAACATATCAGCACTGCGCTGATACAGTTGGCAGGATAGGCGGTCATTTGCTACATAGAACTGAAAAAATGCATGACAAGGCATTAGCGCCATCTGATCGAGGTCGGCAACATTCCACGCCGATACAATCATGCGGCGCGAGTCTGGCGTGGTGCGGATTTGCTGTAGTACTTGACTGATTTGGTCTATGTGTTGGCCTGAGGCGGAAGGCCAGGAGCGCCATTGATGCCCGTAGACCGGGCCCAGTTCGCCGCTGGAGTTAGCCCATTCGTCCCAAATGCTGACCCCGTTTTCTTTGAGGTAACGGATATTGGTGTCTCCCTTAAGAAACCACAGTAATTCATGAACAATTGATTTGAGATGCACTTTTTTGGTGGTGACAAGGGGAAAGCCTTGATTTAGGTCGAAGCGCAGCTGCGCGCCAAATACGGATAGCGTGCCGGTGCCTGTACGATCGGATTTGCGGGTGCCGTGCTCGAGGACGTGGCGCAGAAGGTCAAGGTAGGGGCGCATATTGAGTGTCTAGCGAATGAGGGGTTTGAGGTGTTGGTTGTAATCAGTAATTCTAATCAATGCTCATGTGTCATCAATGCTTATGCCAAAAAGTTACTCATTGTCGCTATAGACATTGATCAAATCGAAGCAGATTTATAGAAAATAGTCGTCATTATCAAAAAAGGGAAATATCTGATAAAAATTAAAGAACGTATCGCAAATATATGTGAAATACAGGAAAGATAATTAAGAAAACCTAAAAAACACCAAAAACACCAAAAAAACCTAAAAAAACCTAAGAAAAGCTTAAGAAATGCCGAAAATTTAATGAAATTGAGAGTAATTTTGAAATAATGGGCTAATAAACTCCATTTTAAGCCATTTGGGATGAGTAGATGTCGATTTTCCCGCGCTTCGCTGGCTTCATTTTTTGATTTTAGCAGGCAGACTCAGGCGCATCGTTATAATGACACCCTTTGCGTAGAATGGATAAATAATGATCTTACCTCGTTTGCAAGTTCAAGCCAAAGCGCCTAGCGCGACTGTGCTGGTGCGTGCTCGCCACTTGTTGTGCATTGCGCCGACTGGTTCAAGACTTGATGATTTGCCCTTGCATTGCGTATTGCAACAAGCGTTGTTGCGGCGCGATAGCAAGCTTGACAAGCTAGTCAGTAGCCCGATCAGCAGTCAAACACCAGAAGGTGGTTTGGCGGTCTGGGTGACGCCAGACCCGCAACATAGCGCGTTTGCGCAGCAGGCCTTAATTCGTCAAGCTTTAATGACGTTATTGGCCGAGCATCCAACCGTAGTAACAATTGTGGTGTTGGGCGGGGCGGGTGTGCGTCGCAAGTTGGCTGAGTATGCGGTCTATGTGGCGCAAGTCAACGGCGCAGCGATGCCTCATAACAAGTCCAAGTCTCCGGGGGCGGCCTTAGAGCGGATTGAGTTATATGGTGCGGACCTTGTCGATGGTTTTGCTCGGGTTCAAGCCGTAGCCGAAGGTAATCTACTGTGCCGGGAGTTAACGGTTTTGCCACCCAATTTATTAACGCCCGGTATTTATCGGCAGCGCTTGCGGGGGTTAGCGCGTGCTCGTGGTTGGCAGCATACCGAATATGACTTTAAGCGTTTGCTGCGTATGGGCGCTGGGGCATTTTGTGCAGTTGCTCAGGGTAGTGATACGCCTGATGCGGCGATCGTCCATCTGCGTTATCGTGCGCGCGGCGCCAAGCAGACTATTGCTTTGGTCGGTAAAGGGATTTGTTTTGATACGGGTGGGCATAATCTAAAGCCAGCACGTTATATGCAGGGCATGCATGAGGATATGAACGGTTCAGCAGTCGCCTTGGGTATTTTGACGGCAGCAACCCGCGCCAAGCTTAAAGTGAACATCGATTGTTGGTTGGCCTTGGCGCAGAATCATCTCAGTCCCCGTGCGTATAAACAAAATGATGTGGTGACTGCGCTCAACGGTACGACGATCGAAGTGGTGCATACCGATGCTGAAGGTCGTATGGTGTTGGCGGACACTTTGACCCTGGCGGCGCGAGACAACCCAGCGGTGATTGTGGATTTTGCAACGCTCACTGGCACTATGCATGTGGCGCTTGGCAATCGCTATAGCGGCATCTTTGCGACTAGCGAAGTCTTGGCGCAAGAAGTATTGCGTGCGGGCGTGCTTGCGGGTGAACGTTTGTGTGCATTCCCTATGGATGAGGACTACGATAGCGCGCTCGATAGTGCGGTGGCGGATGTGAAGCAATGCACCATGGATGGCGATGCCGATCATATTTTAGCGGCTCGCCTGCTCCGTCGCTTTACCGCAGATCATCCGTGGGTGCACATGGATTTGTCGGCCCAAAGTTGTAAGGGTGGTTTGGGCGCGGTGGCCAGTGATACCACGGGTTTTGGTGTGGCTTGGGGTATGGCTTGGTTGCAGGAGCGCATATCAGCCCAGTGCTGATCGGCTAGTGTATCTGGCGCTGTAATTCGCGTGGGGTGCGGGTATCGTCTGAGATGCAGGTGTGGCCTGCGGGTCTGCTGTGCTAGAATTGTTTACTCATTATTATCTTGATTTTATTGGAGTTTTTCGCCATGTCTGGCAACACCTTAGGGACTTTGTTTACAGTAACTTCGTTTGGTGAATCGCACGGCCCTGCGATTGGTTGTGTAGTCGATGGCTGTCCTCCTGGGATGCGCTTGTGCGCTGAGGATATTCAATTGGAATTAGACCGCCGTAAGCCTGGCACTTCACGTCATGTCACCCAGCGCCGCGAGGATGATGTAGTCGAGATTCTCTCTGGGGTGTTTGAGGGTAAAACTACCGGCACACCGATTGGATTATTGATTCGGAATACCGATCAGCGCAGTAAAGACTACAGTAAAATCAAGGAGTTATTTCGCCCTGGCCATGCCGATTACACTTATTGGCAAAAATATGGGATTCGTGATTACCGCGGCGGTGGCCGCCAATCGGCGCGCGAGACTGCGGTACGCGTGGCTGCGGGTGCGATTGCCCGCAAGTGGTTGCGCGAACAGTATGGAACGGTGATCCGCGGCTATATGTCACAGCTCGGTCCCATTGCGATTCCCTTTGAGACTTGGGATTCCGTAGGCGACAATCCGTTCTTTGCGCCCAACCCTGGCATCGTCGCAGAGTTAGAGGATTACATGGATAAACTGCGTAAGTCTGGTGACTCAGTAGGCGCCAAAATAACCACGATTGCCGAGCGGGTGCCGGTCGGTTTAGGTGAGCCCGTCTACGATAAGCTCGATGCCGATATTGCCTACAATATGATGAGTATTAACGCAGTGAAGGGCGTTGAGATTGGCGCGGGGTTTGCGGCAGTCTCTCAGCGGGGAACTGAACATTCAGATGAGATGTCGCCCGCTGGTTTTTTAAGTAATCATTCAGGCGGCATGCTGGGTGGGATTTCTACCGGCCAAGACATCATTGTGCATGTCGCGGTGAAGCCAACCTCGAGTATTCGGCTGGCGCGCCAAACCGTTGATCTGCAGGGAGCTGCGGCAACCATCGAGACGCATGGTCGCCATGATCCTTGCGTAGGGATTCGCGCCACACCAATTTGCGAGGCGATGTTGGCTTTAACGCTGATGGATCATGCGTTACGCCACCGTGCTCAAAATGCTGATGTGCGCTCTGGCACCCCTATACTCGCGGCCCAAGCACCACAAACTGACGAATAAAAACCTATATTTATCAGGTGGTTAATTAAATTTTGGGTGTCTAAAAGGCACCTTGTAACGGTCCTGGTGGTGCTTGCAGTCGATCTGCCCCGGCTTTGTTTGCTGTTTAACTGAATAACCTGAGTCTGTTGACACTGTGCGCGTCCCTCCTGCTGTACCTCTACAGCTACCTGCTTTTTATGGCTTTTATTTTGCTTATTTAGGCGCTTTTGCGCCCTTCTTTGCCGTGTATTTAAGCGCTTTAGGTTTGGGCGCCTTTGAAATTGGCTGCCTAATGGCCTTACCGCAGTTAACCCGTATTTTGGCACCCCATTTATGGGGGTGGTTGGCTGATCGTCGAGGTGAGCGCATGACAGTAGTGCGACTTGCAGGTGGTGCTGGCACTGTGGCATTTTTGGGTGTGTTCTTGAGCGAGCAGGTGCTGGGTCTTGGACTGGCGTTGTTCGCGATGACCTTTTTCTGGAGTGCCGCTCTGCCACTGGTGGAGGCGACAACCCTAGCGCATTTGGGTGAGGAGACTGCACGTTATGGTCGAATTCGTGTGTGGGGTTCCGTTGGTTTTATTGTGGCAGTGGTGGGTGTTGGCTATCTGTTAGATCGCACCCATCCGCGTGCTGTGTTGTGGGTGATTCTAAGTTTGATGGTGAGTATGTTGTTCTTAGCATGGCAATTACAGGATGTTCCCAGTCGCAGTGCGGATAGCGATCATCTGCCGGTATGGGCAATCATTCGTCGCCGCGAGGTGATAGCACTGATTCTGGCCTCAGCGCTGATGGCAGCAGCCCATGGTCCGTATTACACATTTTATACTTTGCACTTGGTCGCCATGGGTTATACCAAGGCTGTGGCTGGTTGGTTATGGGCTTTGGGCGTAGTGTGTGAAATCGGTATTTTTGTCTGGATGTCGCGTCTGTATCAAGCTTTTAGTCTGCGCCAAATTCTGATTGCGAGCGCTTTGTTGGCAGCGTTACGTTTCTTGTGGATTGGTTGGTGCGCTGATCAGTGGTTGTTGTTATTGTCAGCACAGGCGCTACATGCCGCGAGCTTTGGTGCCTTCCATGCGGCTGCGATCGGCGTGGTGCATCGGGTGTTTCGTGGTTGCCATCAAGCCCAAGGTCAGGCCATTTACGGCAGTCTTGCCTATGGCCTAGGCGGCGGTATTGGCGGCTTTGTGAGTGGTTATGTATGGGGGCAGTGGGGCGCAGGTCTGACCTTTAGTATGGCATCTGCTTGCGCGCTATTAGCTGCATTGGTGTTGTGGCGTGGTTTGCGGCTGGAGTGACAAAGCGCCCTGTGCGATAATCGTAGTTTGAGTTCAGCTCGAATTTAGATCTCTTTAGCATACATTACGAGGACTATCATGGCGGGTAAAACGCTCTACGATAAGTTGTGGGAGAGTCATTTGGTGCGCTCCGAAACGGACGGCACGGCAATGATTTATATTGATCGTCATTTGGTGCATGAGGTGACCAGTCCGCAAGCCTATGAAGGCTTAAAGCTCGCTGGACGTCCAGTGTGGCGTACTGATTCTGTGGTAGCCACCGCTGATCACAATACCCCAACCCGTAATTGGCATTTGGGTTTGGACGGTATTACAGATCAAGTCTCCCGTTTGCAGGTTGAGACCTTAGATAAAAATATCAATGAATTCAAAGCGAAAGTCTATTTCCCTTTTCTGGATAAACGCCAAGGTATTGTGCATGTGATTGGGCCTGAGAATGGTGCGACCTTGCCAGGTATGACCGTCGTGTGTGGGGACTCTCACACCTCCACCCATGGCGCGTTTGCCGCCCTAGCCTTTGGTATTGGCACTAGCGAAGTGGAGCATGTGTTGGCGACCCAATGTATGGTGATCAAAAAATCCAAAGCGATGCAGATTGTGGTCGATGGTGATTTAGGCTTAGGGGTCACTGCTAAAGATGTGGCGCTAGCGATTATTGGTCAGATCGGTACTGCGGGTGGCACCGGACATGCAGTGGAATTTGCGGGTAGCGCAATTCGTAGCTTGTCGATGGAAGGCCGGATGACTTTGTGCAATATGGCGATTGAAGCGGGTGCGCGTGCGGGTATGGTTGCAGTGGACCAGAAAACCATTGATTACGTTCAAGGTCGGATGTTCTCGCCCACTGGTGCGACTTGGGACCAGGCTGTGACTTATTGGCGGACGCTTACCAGTGATGCTGATGCGCAGTTTGATCAAGTCGTGCGCCTGCGTGCTGAGGATATTGTGCCGCAGGTGACGTGGGGCACCTCACCTGAAATGGTGGCCGGTGTTGATGCTCAAGTGCCTGATCCAGAAAAAGAATCTAACCCGGTTAAACGCGAAGGTTATGCCCGGGCGCTGCAATACATGAATTTGAGCGCAGGCACGGCCTTAACAGACATTCAAATCGATAAGGTCTTTATCGGCTCTTGTACGAACTCACGGATTGAGGACTTACGCGCTGCTGCAGCAGTGGCGCGCGGGCGTAAGGTTGCAGCCAATATCCTTCAAGCGCTGGTGGTGCCTGGTTCAGGTCTAGTTAAAGCCCAAGCCGAGGAAGAAGGCTTGGATCAAATTTTTAAGGCTGCCGGTTTTGAGTGGCGGGAGCCTGGTTGCTCGATGTGCCTGGGGATGAATGAAGATCAGTTAAGTCCTGGTGAGCGTTGTGCATCGACTTCCAACCGAAACTTTGAAGGTCGCCAAGGTGCGGGTGGCCGCACCCACTTGGTGAGCCCCGCGATGGCAGCAGCAGCAGCTGTTACCGGTCATTTTATCGATGTGCGTCAATTGCCCGTGTTGGAGGCTTGAGATGGATAAGTTTGTTCGTAAGGAAGGCTTAGTTGCACCCTTAGATCGTTCTAACGTGGATACCGATGCCATTATTCCCAAGCAATTTTTAAAGTCGATTAAACGCACTGGCTTTGGTCCTAATTTGTTTGATGAGTGGCGATATTTAGATCGGGGTGAGCCTGATTCAGATAATACGGGCCGACCATTGAATGCGGAGTTTGTGCTGAATCGGCAGCGCTACGAGGGTGCAACTGTGATGTTAGCGCGCGAGAATTTTGGTTGTGGCTCGTCGCGTGAGCATGCGCCCTGGGCTTTGTTGCAGTTCGGTATACAGACCATTATCGCCACTAGCTTTGCTGATATTTTTTATAATAACAGCCTTAAAAACGGTTTGTTGTTGATTACCCTAGACGCCGCGACTATCGATCAGTTGTTTCGTGAGACCGAATCGCAAGAAGGATATCGATTAGCGGTAGATTTAGAGCATCAAAGCGTGACCACGCCCTCTGGCGAGAGCTTCTCCTTTGAGATTGATCCGCATCGCAAACACTGCATGATGAATGGCTTGGATGATATTGGATTAACACTTGCGCATGCCGATCAGATTAAGACCTTTGAAGCGGCGCATCGGGCGCGCCAGCCGTGGTTGTTTGGTTGAGTGCGGGTGCAGCGCTTGTGCGTATTGAATAAAAGGGAGTCCTTCTCATGAAGATTGCAGTACTTGCTGGTGATGGTATTGGTCCGGAAATTGTCTCGCAAGCGGTTAGAGTATTGGAATGTTTGGCGACTGATGGCTTGTCTGTAGAGTTAGAGTCGGCACCGTTTGGTGGCGCGGGTGTTGATGCTGGCGGCGACCCGCTGCCTGCATCGACCTTGGCGTTAGCGCAACAAGCTGATGCAGTATTGTGTGGTGCCGTGGGTGGCCCTAAATACGATGCGCTGCCGCGTCCCCAGCGTCCTGAGCAAGGCATTTTGCGGATTCGTAAGTCCTTGGGTCTGTTTGCTAACTTGCGCCCTGCTGTGCTTTATCCGGAGTTGGTGCAAGCCTCTACTCTCAAGCCAGAAGTGGTTTCAGGCTTGGACTTGATGATTATTCGTGAACTCACAGGTGACATTTACTTTGGTGAGCCGCGCGGTCGCCGCGATAATGCCCAAGGCGAGCGCGAGGGCTATGACACCATGCACTATGCCGAGTCTGAGATTCGACGCATTGCTGAGGTTGGCTTCCAAACCGCACTCAAGCGCGGCAATAAGCTGTGCTCAGTAGACAAAGAAAACGTTCTCGAAACCAGTCGGTTCTGGCGTGAAATTGTCACGGATGTCGGCCGCCAATATCCCCAAGTTGCGCTCTCGCATATGTATGTGGATAACGCGGCGATGCAGTTGATTCGCAATCCTAAGCAATTCGATGTAATTGTGACGGGTAATTTATTTGGTGATATTTTGTCCGATGAAGCCTCGATGTTAACCGGCTCAATTGGGATGCTGCCCTCGGCGTCTATGAATTCGGCAGGCGCTGGCTTGTATGAGCCGATTCACGGTTCGGCCCCAGATATTGCTGGTAAAAATATAGCCAATCCCTTAGCGACCATTCTTTCTGTAGCGATGATGTTGCGATATACCTTCTCTCAGCCTGAGTGGGCCGGGCGGATTGAGGCTGCTGTCAAACAGGTGTTGGCGGCTGGGTATCGGACCGCTGATATCGATGAGCCGGGAGCGCGGCGGGTGGGCACGGTTGAGATGGGCGACGCGGTAGTTGCTGCACTGTAAGTAAGTGTAATTTTTAAATATTTGATTTTAAAGGTATTTTTATGAAGAAGGTGGGAATTATTGGGTGGCGCGGTATGGTCGGCTCGGTATTGGTAGAGCGTATGCTAGAGGAGCAAGACTTCGCACAGATTGATCCGATTTTCTTCTCAACCTCACAGGCGGGTGGTCGCGCGCCAGAGATCGGTCGTGACCTGCCGCCAATCGCAAACGCCTTAGATATCCCGGCCTTGATGGCCATGGATATCTTGATTTCCTGCCAAGGGGGTGACTACACCTTAGACATATTCCCCAAGCTTCGCGCAGCCGGTTGGACTGGCTATTGGATTGATGCTGCCTCTAGCCTGCGGATGGCAGATGATGCCCTAATTATTTTGGATCCTGTCAATCGTGAGCGTATTGATACTGCAATTGCCGCTGGAGTGAAAAACTTTATTGGGGGCAATTGCACGGTCAGCCTGATGCTGATGGCGATGGGGGGATTGTTCAAGGCGGGTCTGGTGGAGTGGGTGACTGCGATGACTTATCAAGCAGCCTCAGGTGCTGGTGCTGCCAATATGCGGGAACTGATCGCGCAAATGGGTGCACTGCATGCCGCAGCCCAACCTTTATTGGATAACCCTGCGAGTTCTATCTTGGAAATTGATCGGGTAGTGGCGCGCAGTTTACGCGATGGCACGCTGCCGACTGCTGAGTTTGGCTATCCACTTGCAGGTAGCTTGTTGCCTTGGATTGATAAAGATTTAGGACAGGGGCAAAGTCGTGAGGAATGGAAGGGGATGGCTGAGACCAATAAGATACTCGGGCTCGATGCCCAGCCAATACCCGTGGATGGTGTTTGTGTGAGGATTGGTGCGATGCGCTGCCATAGTCAGGCGCTGACTGTAAAGTTGACCCGTGATGTGCCGCTTGCTGATATAGAAGGTTTGTTGGCGCAAGCTAATCAATGGGTGCAAGTGATCCCGAATACCCGTGAGCGCTCGCTGGCCGATTTAACGCCGGCAGCGGTCACTGGGCGCCTGACGGTGCCGGTTGGCCGCTTACGGCAATTGCCAATGGGGAAACAGTATTTGTCAGCCTTTACGGTCGGTGATCAGCTGCTTTGGGGCGCGGCTGAACCTTTGCGTCGGATGTTGCGGATTTTGCTCAATTGATCATAAACATGCTTGATTAATTCATTTTATGAGTTTTTCATGTGGCCTCTATTTTAGATTGCTTGTTTTGAATCTATGTTAAACATATGATTTTTAATAAAATTCAAAAAAATACAGTTCAAAAAATGTTCAAATAATGATATTCTTGAGGTTCTTTGCCGCAAGTTGTTGCTGGTTAGATGAAAAAAGTATCTGATGTTATTCGATATAAATGTTCATGAGGCAATGCAATCAATCGCTAGCGTTGGTTGAAGGTATGTAAAACAGGGTGCTAATCGAGCTTATCAGATCTCAATAACTTAAATAATGAATGATGCTCGAAACTAATGAATTCGTATGTGAATGAATTGATCGAAATGGATTCGGAAAGCGGGGCTTTTGTGCGTGGATTGAAGCTAATGTTACTGAGTATTGTAGTGCTGCAACTGCACTATTCCGCCATGGTTGGCGCTGCCGGCTTGGGTCGTTTGTCTGTACGCTCGAGCTTAGGGCAACCGCTCTTAGCGGAGTTGGATTTGGTTGGAGTGACGCCAGAGGAGTCTGCTAGTCTTGCTGTACGCTTTAGTAGTGGTGATGTGAAATCGCGTAATGCTAAAAGCGGGGTTGATTTAGCGGGACTAAAGATGAGTATTGAGAGGCGTGAGAAAGGTCAGTTTTATATCAAAATCCTAGGTAATAGACCATTTAATGATACTTTCTTAGACCTACCCATTGAATTGTCTTGGACTGGTGGGCGCATAGTGCGTGACTACACGGCTTTAATTGATCCGCCTGGGTATGTTCAGCAAGCGCTGACTGTGGCACCGCCAGTCGTTGTCCTGCCACAAGCAATCAAGCCGGCCCCTACTGCTAATGCGGAGCAGGTAGTGGAGTCTGAGGCGGTCGATGAGACTGCGGCTCGCGCCCCCGCTGAACTGCAAAGTAATCCCGTAGCAGATGTTACCCGAACTCCCGATGTCGCGTTATCTAAATCTAAAGCCAAAGAAACGATCAGCTCCAGCGATGCTACGCAAACAGTGCGGGTGAAAAGTGGTGATACATTAATTAATATTGCTAATACGCACAAGGTCCAAGGAGCAACGTTAGAGCAAATGTTGATTGCCTTGTATCGTAATAATTTGGAAGCGTTTCCAACGGGTAATATGAACGCAATGAAGGCAGGCCAGATTTTGCGACTTCCTGATGCGAAACAAGTGACCAATTTGCCTCATGAGGAGGCTACAAAAGTCTATCAAGCTCAGGTGAATGACTGGCGTGCTTATCTTAAGAACTTATCGAACACGGCACTTGAGGTAACGACTAGTGGTAGTGCTGTACGCGGAAAGATTGCCACAAAGGTAGACGATGCTGATGTAGCCGATAAGCGCGATGTGGTTCGGTTATCAAAAACCGATGATACAAAAGGTGGAAAGAAAAAAGGTAGGAGCCAGCAAGCTGACCAAGAAGATGCGCAAGCGGTAGCCAACGAGTTGGCGGAGGCTAGGTCGCGTATTGCTGAGCTTGAAAAGACCCTAGAAGATACAAAAAAGTTGATGGCGCTAAATAATGAAAATTTTGCACTAGCTCAGCAGCAAGCCAAGGAAAGGATGATTGCCCTAGAGCGCTCAACAGGTGAGCAAGTGATTGCTTGGGCTATGGCGAATCAAGCAATCGCAGGCGCGATAGTCTCGTCTTTATTGATGTCAATTGTCGGATTGGCAATTCTTTTTCGCAAACGGTTGCAGCGGCAACGCGCTCAATCCCAAGACGGCGATTTAGGTGGTGATTTAGAGTTTAGTGGAGATAGTCAAGGTAACGCTAGAGAATTTGGCGCTCGTTTTAATAAGGACAGACTGACTGGTGCTGCTAGCAATCAAGGTCGTAATGAGGCGCTCACAGAGGCAGAAATTTGGCTAGCCAGTTTGCAATCTGCTGGAGTGCTGGCAACTGACGCTACTGCAGCAGGTCAAGCTGTAATGGTCGCCGCGCTAGACTTGTTGGAGAGCGTTGATGTCATTACTGACGATGAAGAATTGTATCGATCAGTTTGTCAAAACTTGCGGGTAGCGACCATCTCGCAAAAAGGATCGCAGCGCGAGGCCGCTCGTTTGGCTTTATCATTGCTGGAAAGTTTGAAAGTGTTTGCTCCTGATGATCAGTTGTATTTAGATATTTGTCAGAATCTAAGACGAGTAATGAATGGCGAGGCAATTCCAGCCGTTATGGGTAAATCAGCTACTAAAGAAACGGTTGCTGAAAAATTACAAAAAGTGGAGTTTGACTTTAATTTTGAAGGGGCAGATCAGCCTGCTAAAACGATTGCAGAAAATGTGGCGCGGGTGAGTCCTCAGTCGGCGGCACAACCAGTGCAGAGCGCGTCGGCAAAACCAGAGCAAACCTTTAAAATTGACCTCGATGATTTGCGATTGGATCTGGGTGGGGACAAGCAGCTGCCTGAAGATAAAGACGGCAATGAGAAAAAAGATGCAAATTGGTATGACGTACAACAAAAATTTGATTTAGCAAAGGCTTATCATGAGATGGGGGATAATGAGGGTGCTATAGGCGTTTTACAGGAAGTCTTGCGAGACGGTGATAAAACCCAAAAAAATCAAGCAGATAAGTTACTGTCAACGCTAACTTAATGTAATCTTCAGGCAATATCAACCGCGGTAGACGTTAGTTTGCCGCGGTTTTTTTTATGCGGCATTTGTGCTTGATGGTGCAGTAGAATGGCGTTTAGTGTCACTCATCAGTAATTAGGATTGGGAAGGCGGACTGCGTGCGAATTGCGCTAGGCGTAGAATACAATGGAAGTGGGTTTTGTGGATGGCAGACTCAGCCCGGTGCTGGTGCGGTACAGGATCGAATCGAGGCTGCTTGTGGCCAAATAGCGCAGCAAACGATTAAGGTGGTCTGTGCAGGACGCACCGATGCTGGTGTGCATGCAGTGGGCCAGGTGGTACATTTTGATACGTTGGTTGAGCGCCCCTTGAGTGCGTGGGTACGTGGGGTCAATGCATTACTGCCACCGATGATTGCGGTCAATTGGGCGCATCCAGTGACCGATGATTTTCATGCGCGTTACTCGGCACTTGCTCGGTGTTATCGCTATGTGGTGTTAAATACGGCGGTCAGACCCGCGCTAGAGAATGCTCGAATCGGTTGGTGTCATCAACCCTTAGCCCTTGAGCGCATGCAATTAGCGGCTGAATACTTGATTGGAGAGCATGATTTTACGGCTTTTCGAGCATCGCACTGCCAGGCCAAGACGCCGATTAGGGTATTGCATCATTTACGGATTGAACGCACCGGACCTTATGTGATTTTTGATTTGCGGGCGAATGCATTTCTGCATCATATGGTGCGTAATATAATTGGCAGTTTAATTTATGTAGGCATGAACAAACACCCGCCGCAATGGCTCAGACAGGTCTTGCAAGATCGGCAACGGGCACAGGCAGCGCCTACGTTTGATGCCTCTGGGTTATATTTGACACAAGTTGATTATGCGGAGCATTGGCAACTGCCTAATCCTAGACCGTTTAGCTTATGGCCATAAGGCGCTCAATATTGGGTTGTAGAGGAATGAGATGAATACACGGATTAAGATTTGCGGCATTACGCGGTTAGAAGATGCGCTATTGGCTGCGCAATTAGGCGCGCATGCCCTTGGTTTTGTATTCTACCCATCCAGTCCGCGCGCGCTCAGTCCAGAGCAAGCGCAAGAGATGATTGCGGCTTTGCCACCTTTTGTTGTGTCGGTTGGTTTGTTTGTCAACGCCACACCTGAGGCTGTTAGGGCAACCTTGGAAGTTGCACCGGTTAACCTGCTGCAGTTTCATGGTGATGAGTCGGCGGCATACTGCGAGCAGTTCGGATTGCCTTATTTACGTGCAATTCGCATCAAGTCGGACACTGATTTGTTACAATATGCGACTGAATTCAGGGGCGCTAAAGCTTTATTGTTGGATACTTGGGTTGATGGAGTGCCTGGTGGAACCGGCGAGCAGTTTGATTGGGGCTTAATTCCACATAATTTGCCCTTGCCGATTATTCTCTCTGGCGGCTTAAATGCGCAGATTGTGACAAAGGCTGTGCAGCTGGTGAGGCCTTGGGCAGTGGACGTTTCTAGTGGTGTAGAGCGCGGCAAAGGCATTAAGGACCCAATAAAGATGGCAAATTTCATACAGGGAGTGCGTAATGCGTGTTTATGATCTACCCAATAAAGTGGGCCATTTTGGGCCATACGGTGGAATATTTGTATCTGAAACCTTGATTGATGCGCTAGAAGAATTGAAAAGCGCATACGCGCGGTTTAAAGATGATCCGGCGTTTTTGGCTGAGTACGCCTACGAATTAAAGCATTATGTGGGTCGTCCTAGCCCAATTTATCACGCTCGTCGCTGGTCTGAGCACTTTGGTGGGGCCCAAGTTTATTTGAAGCGTGAGGACTTGAATCATACGGGTGCGCATAAAATTAATAATGTGATTGGTCAGGCATTGTTAGCACGGCACTTAGGTAAGCCAAGGGTGATTGCTGAGACTGGCGCTGGTCAGCATGGTGTTGCTACCGCGACGATTGCCGCCCGCTACGGTATGGAGTGTGTTGTTTACATGGGCTCTGAAGATGTTAAGCGACAGGCGCAAAACGTGTATCGGATGAAATTGTTGGGAGCTACTGTGGTGCCTGTCGAGTCAGGCTCTAAGACCTTGAAAGATGCACTCAATGAGGCTATGCGCGACTGGGTAACCAATGTCGAAAATACTTTTTATATTATTGGAACTGTGGCGGGACCTCATCCGTATCCGATGATGGTTCGTGATTTTCAGTGCATTATCGGACGTGAGTCTAAAGAGCAAATGTTGGAAATGGTGGGTCGACAACCAGATGCTGTATTGGCCTGTGTTGGCGGTGGCTCCAATGCGATCGGAATTTTTCATCCGTATATTGACGTGGCTGGGGTGCGATTAATTGGGGTTGAAGCTGCGGGTGAGGGCTTAGATACTGGTAAGCACTCGGCGACATTGACTGCGGGACGCCCAGGCGTGTTGCATGGCAATCGAACATACTTATTACAAGATGAAAATGGTCAGGTGATTGAGACGCATTCAATATCTGCGGGCTTGGATTACCCTGGGGTCGGCCCTGAGCATGCTTGGTTAAAAGATATTGGGCGAGCAGAGTATGTGGCAGTAACCGACGATGAAGCGCTCGCTGCGTTTCATTCATTGTGCCGCTTAGAGGGTATTATTCCTGCGCTAGAGTCTAGTCATGCATTAGCCTACGCAGCAAAAATGGCGCCTCAGATGGATAAATCACAAATACTGTTGGTGAATCTTTCTGGTCGCGGTGATAAGGATATGCACACCGTCGCATTAAAATCAGGTTTGAAATTTGATTAAAAAGATTTACTGGTTTATTTGGATAATGCAATGTCATATGCTGCGTTATGTTTAAGTAATTCATGCCGTGGTCTCTTCAATGCCCAATAGATCTACTCAGTCAGAGATTTAATAATGTCACGAATATCGAATACGTTTAGCCACTTACAACAACAAGGTCGCAAGGCCTTGATCCCATTCTTTACTGCGGGAGACCCTAATCCGAGTGATTGCGTCCCTATTATGCATGCGCTAGTGGCAGGAGGGGCTAACATCATTGAGCTTGGTGTGCCTTTTTCAGATCCTATGGCAGATGGTCCGGTAATTCAGCGTTCCAGTGAAAGAGCTTTAAAGCATGGTGTAACATTGCGCGATGTGATTGGCTATGTTGCGGATTTCAGGTGCACGAATACCCATACGCCAATTGTATTGTTTGGTTATGCAAACCCCATTGAGTCCATGGGGCTTCAGCAGTTTGCGAAGTTGGCTAAAGCTGCTGGTGTCGATGGCGTTTTGGTTGTTGATTATCCATTAGAGGAGGCAACGACCTTAGTTGAGACTATGGATGCGGAAGCAATAGATACAGTATTTTTAATTTCTCCGACCACATCGGATGCACGCTTAGCACAAGTGGTGACATTGGGTCGTGGTTACTTGTATTACGTATCGCTCAAAGGCGTGACAGGTGCTGCGAATATTGATGTTGCTGATGTTGCGCAACGTCTGACACATATTCGCCAATTTACATCACTGCCACTGGGTGTAGGTTTTGGAATTCGTGATGGCGAGACTGCTGGCCGGATTGCTAAAATTGCTGATGCAGTGGTTATCGGTAGTCGCTTGGTGCAGGACTTGGAGCGTGCACCATTAAATGCAGTGGATAGCGCTAATGCGTTAATGACAGAGATTAGGCTAGCTATGGATCAGCAGGTGCTTAAGTGAGTTGGTTGCAAAAGTTACTGCCACCACGAATTAATCGTGATACTGCAGTTATACGCAAGGCTGTGCCTGAGGGGCTTTGGAGTAAATGTGATTCGTGTGAATCCGTTCTCTATCGTACAGACCTTGAAAAGAATTTATGTGTTTGTCCTAAGTGCAATCATCACAATCGTATTTCAGCGCGCGAGCGTTTGGATTGGTTGTTTGATCAAGAAGGTCGGTTTGAAATTGGCACTGAAGTTACCGCAATTGATGGTTTGAAGTTTCGCGACAGCAAACGCTATGTTGATCGTTTGGCGAGCGCGCGTGAAGACACTGGTGAGGAGGATGCGCTTGTGGTGATGCAGGGTGCGATTTGTGAGATCCCTGCAGTTGCTGCGGCTTTTGAGTTTGGATTCTTGGGTGGTTCTATGGGTTCGGTTGTTGGTGAGCGATTTGTGCGCGGAGTCCAGGTGTGCTTAGAGCAACGCTTGCCATTCATTTGTTTTACTGCCACAGGTGGGGCGCGTATGCAAGAGGGTGTTTTTTCGTTATTGCAAATGGCTAAGACTTGCGCTGCGTTAACGCGCTTGGCAGATGAAAGATTGCCTTTTATTTCGGTTTTGACAGATCCAACTATGGGCGGCGTTTCGGCAAGTTTTGCAATGATTGGTGATGTTGTTATTGCTGAGCCAAATGCATTAATTGGTTTTGCGGGACCGCGAGTCATTGAGCAGACCGTACGCGAAACACTGCCGGCAGGTTTTCAGCGCGCTGAATTTTTAATGGAAAAAGGTGCGCTAGATTTGATCGTTGACCGTCGACAGATGCGAGCTACATTATCTAGATTACTGGCACTGATGCTTAAATTACCGGCTCCAGTGTAATGGCCGTAAACTCAAAGTAGGGTTTTTGGAGGCTATTTAATCAACAGGGTGAGATATATTTGAGTGTGGATGAGGATTTAGGTTAAATGACAGAGCTGGCCACACTAACTGATTGGTTAGAGTTTATTTCTAGGCAGCATCCACAAGCCATTGCGTTTGGATTAGATCGTGTTAATGCGGTGCGATTAGCGCTGAATCTGGAGTTGTCTTGCCCGATCATTATTGTTGGCGGCACCAATGGTAAGGGCTCTGCATGCATGATGTTGGAAGCTATTCTAAGCCAAGCCCATTATCGAGTAGGCACTTATACCTCGCCGCATTTATTGCGTTATAACGAGAGAGTTCGTCTAAGTAGCGTGGAGGCTAGCGATGAGGATCTCATAGAGGCCTTGTCTGTAGTTGAGCAAGCCAGATCGCGTCTCGATGTTGCTTTGACTTATTTTGAATTTACGACATTAGCCGCTGCATATTTATTCAAGTGCCAAGGGATGGATGCGGTAATTTTTGAAGTGGGTTTGGGTGGTCGACTTGATGCCGTCAATATATTTGACGCAGATGTCGCTGTGCTCATGAGTGTAGACTTGGACCACATGGAGTATTTGGGGGCGACGCGTGAAGCGATTGGAGCTGAGAAAGCTTGTATTTTTCGAGGTGGTAAAACAGCTGTCTGCGCAGACTCGAACCCTCCTGCATCGGTATTAGAGTACGCTGCAAAAATTGATGTGCAGCTCTTGTGTATAGACCGTGATTTTGATTACCAGGTGCAAGCCCAGCAATGGCAATACCAGGGCCCCAACAGTCGACGTTATGGCCTACCGCTACCTGCGTTATTGGGGCGGGTGCAATTGGCTAATGCGAGTGCATGCATTGCTGCGCTAGATGCTTTGCGCTCGCGCCTGCCTGTGAGTGCTGAGAATGTGCGGACTGGTTTGTTACAAGTGAGTAATCCAGGCCGATTTCAGGTCATGGCTGGTCGACCAACAGTGATTTTGGATGTCGCACATAATCCACACGCAGCTAAAGCCTTGGTAGCTAATTTAATCCAGATGACCGGTTACGATCGGACCATAGCAATCTTTTCTATGCTCAATGACAAGAATATTCCTAGTGTGGTGCAGATTGTACGTGGACATATTGACCAGTGGTTAGTTGCACCCTTAGAGGGCGTTAGGGCTACGCCTACAGCTGATCTTGTTCGAATTTTGGCAGAAGGCGGTGTTGTTGAGCCCCCGATTTGCTGTGTAAATATTCATGATGCTTGTGATCGCGCGTATCAGATTGCCGGGGAAAATGATAGAATTTTAATATTTGGATCGTTTCTGACCGTGGCGGCTGCGATGAACGCTGTACAATAGAGCCTAGATTTGTAATTGTTAAATACCATTACCACTAAAATGTAGATTACTTTTGGCCGACCATTCATGATAAATAGCGTGAGCGATGAGGAACTGTTGCTAAAGAAGCGTGCGCGTCGACGTTTGGTGGGCGCCATTGTGTTAGTGATTGTTGTTATCGCAATATTACCAATGATTCTAGATGCGGAGCCTGAGACGCTAAATCAGGAAATCAGCATTCAAATTCCCAATCCCAATGGTGGTACGATTGTCGAGTCTTTACAACTAAAGCCTACGGAGCGCAAGGCAGATCTATCACGCCTCTCTGCAGTCAGCCCCGTTGATATTGAAGCTCAGGATGATAAGTCAAAAGATAAAACTGACAAAGCTGGTTCTGAGTCGGCTAGCGAAGTGATTGCTGAGACGAAGGTTGCACCTAAAATAGAGTCGACTCCTGTAGTTATTGAGTCCGCTGAGTTGGCTAAGGCAGATGGTGCGCCTAAGGCGGCAGTGAAGGGCGATACTAAGGATAAAGAAAAAGAAAAATCCAAGCCTACAGGTTATGTAGTGCAAGTGGCGGCATTGGGTGATGCTGCAAAGGCTAAGTCAATAAACTCTAAAATTATTAATGCTGGTATGAAATCCTATACAGAAACGGTTAATGTTGAAAAAGGAACGATTACTCGGGTCAGAGTTGGTCCATATGCAAGCCGTGAGGCTGCTGATAAGGCGATTCAACAGCTGAAACGTTTGCAACTCGAGGGTAAGGTTGTGCCATTACATCGATGAATCTGATTGATTATGTGGTGATTGTTATTTTGGCGTTGTCGGTTTTGCTTGGTGTAAAGCGTGGTCTATTGCGTGAGATTCTTGCCTTTGCATCATGGGTGGTTGCAATCAGTAGCGCTTATTTTTTCGCGGCCAAATTAGATTATTTAATGTCCCTAGATATTAGCAATGAGTCGCTACGTTGGTTGGTTAATTTCGCGTTAATTTTTTTCGTAGCGATGGTGTTGATGAGTCTAGTGGCTATGCTTTTATCTAAGTTGCTCAGTAGTGCCGGATTGAGTGTGGAAGATCGCTTACTGGGTGCGATATTTGGATTACTTCGTGGTGGTGTTATTTTGTCAATATTGGTTCTTATGGTTGGAGCGACAGTATTGCCAAAGCATGTTTTGTGGCAGAGCTCGCTATTTCATTCGGTTCTAGAGCAAGGGGCGTTGTTAGTCAGGGATTGTCTACCGCCTGAATTAGCGCGACATATTAATTACGGTTGAGGAATTTCAATGTGTGGAATAGTAGGGGTTGTCTCCCGTAATTCGGTCAACCAAGTGCTCTATGATGGGCTACTGGTGTTGCAGCATCGCGGTCAGGATGCTGCTGGTATTGTTACAGCAGATGGTTCTAGTTTTCACATGCACAAGGGTGGAGGCATGGTTCGTGATGTTTTCCGCACCCGAAACATGCGTGCTTTAGTGGGGCATGCAGGCATAGGCCACATTCGATATCCAACAGCCGGGTCTGCTTGGTCTGCAGCAGAGTCACAACCTTTTTACGTGAACTCTCCCTTCGGGATTGTGTTGGGGCATAACGGTAATTTAACTAACGCCGAACAGCTAAAGAATGATTTGTTTCGACTCGACTTGAGGCATGTAAATACCGAATCGGATTCGGAAGTCTTGTTAAATGTGCTAGCGCACGAGATGGCAGCTAATGCCAATCAATATAAGCTTGATCCTGCAACTATTTTCGCTGCAGTCTCTGGTGTCCACAGGCGTTGTCGTGGCGCTTATGCAGTAGTAGCCATGATTGCTGGATATGGATTACTCGCATTTCGTGATCCGTTTGGAATTCGCCCGTTGGTGTTTGGTAAAATTCAAGGGCCTAATGGTGTGGAATATATGGTGGCTTCTGAGAGTGTTGCACTCGATGGCTTGGGTTTTGAGTTGATCCGCGATGTTGCACCCGGTGAGGCGATCTTTATTGATTTAGATGGTAATTTTTATAGTCATCAGTGCGCTACCCATACTTCGCTAAATCCATGCATTTTTGAATTTGTATATTTGGCGCGTCCTGATTCGGTGATTGATGGTATTTCTGTGTATGAGACCCGTTTGCGCATGGGTGAGAGTTTGGCTCGCAAAATGCAGAGAGATTTTTCGCATTTAGATATTGATGTTGTTATACCGATTCCAGACTCTAGTCGACCTTCTGCGATGCAGTTGTCAAATCATTTGAACCTGCCATATCGTGAGGGGTTTATTAAGAATCGTTATATCGGTCGGACTTTTATTATGCCAGGGCAGGCGATTCGACGTAAATCGGTTCGCCAAAAACTCAATGCAATCGGTATGGAGTTTCGTGGTAAAAATGTAATGTTAGTAGATGATTCTATTGTGCGCGGCACGACCAGTCGAGAGATTGTGCAGATGGCACGTGATGCAGGAGCTAATAAAGTCTATTTTGCATCAGCAGCTCCGCCAGTGCGCTTTGCTAATGTCTACGGCATTGACATGCCAACCCGCGATGAACTGATAGCAAGCGGTCGTAGCGACGAGCAAATTGCCCGTGAAATTGGTTGCGATGCACTAATTTATCAAGATATTGGCGAGTTGATTAATGCCGTGCGCAGTGTAAATCCTGCAGTGACGCAATTTGAAACATCTTGTTTTAGCGGTGAATATATTACTGGTGATGTCACGCAAGATTATCTAGATGGTGTGGAGGCGCAGCGTCGGGATAGTGATAAAGCGGGCGCTACTTCGGCCGCTACCCAGCTGGATCTTGCGCTAGAGTCTACAGAGTGAGTTAGTGTTGGTTTTTAATTAGTATTTATCATGATTGTTATGTCATCGAAGGAGTGTATGTAATGGATCGGAAGCTTGACTTGTCAGCATTGCACGCAGACACTTTGGCAGTGCGGGCAGGTATAGAGCGTAGCCAGTTCGGCGAGCACTCAGAGGCTTTATACATGACTTCAAGTTTCGTCTTTAATACGGCGGCTGAAGCGGCCGCCCGTTTTAGTAATCAAACTCCAGGAAATATTTACTCTCGGTTTACCAATCCAACAGTCACCATGTTCGAGCAACGTTTGGCAGCGCTGGAGGGCGCTGAGTGTTGTATTGCGACAGCTTCTGGTATGTCAGCGATTTTGTCGACGGTCATGGGGTTGTTGAAATCTGGGGATCACGTGCTTTGTGCAGCCGGAGTGTTTGGCGCAACGGTGCAGCTCTTTAGCAACATATTGCAGCGTTTCGGTATTAACACCACTTTTGTGCAAGGCACCGATGTGACCGCTTGGCAGGCCGCGATCACACCATCAACCCGCTTGTTTTTTATCGAGACGCCGTCTAATCCCTTGACTGAGGTCTATGATATTACAGCGCTCGCTAATCTTGCGCATGGTAGTGACGCTTTGTTGGTGGTAGACAATTGTTTTTGCTCGCCCGCATTGCAACGCCCTTTAGAGTTGGGTGCTGATGTGGTGATTCATTCTGCAACTAAGTTCCTCGATGGTCAGGGCCGCGTCTTGGGCGGAGCAGTGCTTGGTCGTGCAGCTGTGATTAAAGATGGGGTGTTAGGTTTCTTGCGTACTGCAGGACCAACCTTGAGTGCATTTAATGCCTGGGTTATTTTAAAAGGCTTGGAGACATTAAGTTTGAGGGTGATGGCACAGTCAGCGACTGCGTTAACGCTAGCGCGCTGGCTAGAAACCCAGCCGATGGTTTCTAGAGTTTATTATCCGGGACTGCCGTCACATGAGCAGCATGCATTAGCCATGCGTCAACAAAAAACAGGCGGTGCTATTCTGTCTTTTGAGCTTAAAGGCGGTAAGGATGTAGCGTGGCGAGTGATAGATCAAACGCGTTTGATATCAATTACGGCTAATGTGGGTGATACCAAATCAACGATCACTCATCCGGCATCAACGACCCATGGTCGGATTTCGCCTGAGGCACGACAAGCAGCAGGCATTAGTGAGGGATTGTTACGAATCGCCGTTGGTCTTGAGCATATCGATGATATTAAAGCCGACCTTGTCAAAGGCTTAAAGTCTTAACTTGCGCAAGTCTGGGCAATGATATTGAGATTGTTATTGCGACAGTTTATGCGAATAACACCCGCTGGCATCGCATAGTAAATAACCGCCTGTTTGATACCAGTCGGTCAGCACCCAGCGTTCACAACGATGACCATCAACGTCGTGCTCATGACGTGCAGGTCTATGAGTGTGACCATGTATGATATTCGGATAGTGATGATTACGTAATAGTTGGTCAACTGCGCTTGTGGTTACATCCATGATTTCTAGATCTTTTTGTTGCTTGCTCATTTCACTTTGGGCACGCATTTGTAGCATGCGTTCGCGGCGTGTCTCTAGGCTTTGAGTTAGGAATTGTTGCTGATGCATTGGTGAGCGTGCATATTCACGAAATTTTTGATATTCGATATCCTCAATACATAGGGCATCACCGTGAGTCAGCAAGGTGGGTCTGCCATACAGATTAATCAAAGTAGGATCGTCAATTAATTCAGCGCCACTTTGGTCGGCAAAGCCTGGCCCGAGCAAGACATCGCGGTTGCCTTGCATCAAAAAGACTTTCACACCGCTGCTGGATAAGCGTTTAAGCGCATCAGCAACTACTGCGGCTAATGTATCGTCAGTGTTGTCGTCACCAATCCAGTATTCGAATAAGTCACCCAGTATATAGAGGGCCTGAGCTCGTGGTGCAATTGTTTTGGTGAAACGCAGGAATAGATCCGTGATGGCAGGTCGCTCGCCTGCCAAATGTAGATCTGAAATAAACAAGCTACTCACGAGACGATAACGGATTTAGATGACTTCTGCACTCTCGATGATCACATCTTCAACCGGAACATCTTGATGCATACCTTTGCTACCGGTTTTTACACTGCGAATTTGTTCTACTACATCGGTGCCTGCAGAGACTTTTCCAAATACACAGTATCCCCAGCCATGATTAGTCGGCGCGGTATGATTCAGGAAGTCGTTGTTGGTCAGATTAATAAAGAACTGAGCGCTTGCAGAATGGGGGTCTGAAGTGCGTGCCATTGCAACGGTGTAGGTATCATTTTTTAATCCATTATTAGCTTCATTGCTAATGGGCTCTTTGGTTTTTTTTTGCTTCATTCCGGGTTCGAATCCGCCACCTTGTATCATGAAGCCATCGATCACTCGATGAAATATGGTGTTGTTGTAATGGCCGTCTTTTACGTAGGAGACAAAATTTGCAACTGTCTCTGGAGCGTTAGCGGTGTCTAATTCGAGAGTAATTAGACCGTGTGTAGTGTGAAGATTAACTGTATTCATGATTGATCCTTAAAAAAGTGTTGCGTTTATTTTTTTGCGGCGGATTTTTTTTTGGGTGAATCGAGCATTCGGACCCGATCAATGGTGATCGGTTGAACAGGAACGTTTTGATTGCTTCCTCTAGTTGCAGTCGGCACTTTGACGATTTTCTCAACGACATCCATGCCACTACGAACTCGTCCAAATACAGTGTAACCATAGCCTTTTTCATCTGCAGATTTAAAGTCTAGGAAATCGTTCTCGGTCACGTTAATAAAGAACTGAGCTGTAGCTGAATGTGGGTCAGCAGTGCGTGCCATTGCAACCGTACCAATCGCATTGCGCAGTCCATTACCCGCTTCGCTCTGGATTGCGGGTCTCGTGGGCTTCTCTTTAAGAGCAGCGGTGAAGCCGCCACCTTGAACCATGAACCCAGGGATGACTCTGTGAAAGATAGTGCCATTATAGAAACCATCTTTCACATATTGCGTAAAGTTAGCCACTGTTTTGGGGGCGTTCTCAGGGTAGAGTTCAATGACAATAATACCGAAAGATGTTTTAAGCTCTACGCTTGGATTGGGTTCTGCCTGGACGTTGGTGGCGATTAGCGCTAGCCCTAAGCATAGGTATATGTAAATACGTTGAATCATTATAGATGTTTTCATTCTGGTGGGCTCGATTCGGTTGTTGGTGTAAGTTTAAAAAAGAACGTCAATCGTCAAGGTTCCTATGATTGGATATATTGAATATCTTGAATGTCAGCCTTCACCTTCGTAAACGATACGCCATTGTTTGTTTTCAAGTTGCCAGTATTGAATTTTTCGCATCACATTAGATAGGTTGCTGCTAGTGTAGTTTTGAGTAAAGTTTACTACCGCTAGATTGTCATTACCTGGATAACGATACATACTCATCTCAGAGGCGTTAACTTTAATCCAAGATTTAATGGAGTTGACTCTACGTTTTTGTAGCGACCAAGATTTTAGGTCCTCAGATCCGCTGGAAAAAGTTGATGAGTAGTGTTTAAGGTACTGGTCAGCATTTAAACTCTCCCAGTCTAGTCGCCAACTCTCGAAGGACTGCTGCAGAGACTGCTTTACGGACTGGATGTTCGGGGGTTCAACCCAATCGATACTTGGAGTGATAATGACAGTGGTTTTGCCAATTTGGGCTAGCGGCGTGATGATTTCTAAGTCTTCATTGGATAAGGCAACGCAACCATCACTAGCCCGAGGTGGCCGACTAAAGGTTTCAAAAGGTACACCGTGTATCCAAATGCCATGACCATCTCGACCGCGTCGCTGATCCCAAGCGTTAGGATAGTTTAGAGGTAATGCGCCGCTACCATAAAGCGCACTTTGATTGCCGTAAATACGATCTAGTTCTGGGCGGGCTCTTTTTCCTATGATTTGATACACCCCAATCGGCGTTCTTTTATCGCCCTCCCTAAACTTTTCGCTACCATTTCGTCCAATAGTGGTGTAGTAATCAGCCACATAGCGTGGTGTCCCATTGTCATTGGCATATACATAGAGGGTGTATTTTGAGGTGTCTACAATAAATGCATATTTCTGCTCATCAGACATTTGTAGTAGATAACTTGGGACCCTATGCGGGGGGCGCTGTTGTTGATGCCTGATTAGACGTGCTTTCGCCTCATCCCCTAGGTCGGCGATTCGGTCAGAGGGGCCGTTTGAAGCAGAGCCGATATCGCTGAAGGGGCGGGCGCGTACCATCAGCAAGTCCCCCTTAATTAAATGAGCCAGGCGAAAGTTAGGATGGCCAGAGATGACCTTGTCAATTTCAACCAATGCCACATCGAATTGTGCGCTAGCGATTGCCAATAAGGTCTTTGCCAGCAGCGCCTCAGTTGCGATTTTAGCCTTATGTGTCGTTAGACCAGATGAGCCCAGGTCCTGCTTGCTTGGAAACTGGCCAATTGCAAGTGTAGTTGACGAAGGTGTGAGTGCAGTGACAAAAATGATTGCCGTGAGGGTGTAGGCGAAGATCGGTAATTTCATCCGCCGACAGATTCTTCCTGAATTAACCAAGCGCCACCGATTTGAATAAGAGTCAGTATTTTTGTTGATGATGAGTTGAGGGGAGGGGACTGATAATGTTGGCGGAAGCTGACTTTGGCTTTGTTTTGATCAACCAGGACGACCTTGAAGGAGTCAACTTTCACATCAATTTTTCTGGGCTTGTCAATTCTCGCCTTGCGCTCTTTTTCCCAATCTTTGCGGCTTGCGCCTTTAGGGGGCTTAAAACTCGGCGCGTAATAAGCAAGATAGCCTTTAACGTCGTTGCTTGACCAAGCGTGAGCCCAGTTGTTCACTGTCTTAATCAGTGCATCCTCAGTGACTTTGTTTGATGTGCGGGCATTGTCTTTTGCGGCTGTCGACTCTTTAGCAGTATCTTTAGCGGACTCCTTAGCAACGTCTTTAGTTGGTGCGGCTGTAGTTGACTTGCTTGTATTGGTTGGTGCCGGATTGGTGGTGGTTGGCGCAACAGGTGTCGGCGTTACGACGGCAACTGTTGGAGCGGTAGTGATTGGCTTACTGGGGATCACGGCAACTTTAGGGCTGCGAATGTTATTGATGAATAAGTCACGTATTAAATTCAGCTTGGTTTGTGCAGCCTGATTTGCTTTATCTAACTGCAGTGCTTTGTCATACGATTGACTGGCCATTTTTGCATAAATATCGCCCAGATTTTCATGGGCAGTTGCATAGCTAGGATGGGTTCGAATCGCCATTTCTAGGGCAACGCGTGCACGCTCATATTGTCCAACTGAGGCTTGTAATACAGCTAAATTGTTATATGGTTCGGGTAGTTCTGGATAGTCTTGGGTGAGCTCAGTGAAGGTGCGAATTGCATCTGTTGTTTTGCTCTGCTCTGTAAGGACGATGCCGCGTAAGAAGCGTCCACGTGCATCTTTAGGCTTAGACTTTAAATATTGGTCAATGCGCTCAATTGCGCGATCGTATTGACCTTGCTTGAGTAGATTTTGAGCGTCTTGTAACTCATCGCTTTGTGCGAAACCCAAATTAACTACAGCCATCAATATGACTATACTGAGCAGTCTTGCGGCGGCGGTTTGAACGGTCATCGTGCTATGATTCCTGTATTGTCAAGTGAGTCCGATTGATGTGGATTGAATGGGGCGGTGCAATCAGCGCAGTTTGGACGGTTAGTTAACAGCCATAATGAAAATTGTTCTGTTTAGGTTTTTTTGAACAGATGTATTTGTAAGTATTAGGTAACGGGTAATCATTAAAAGGTAATATAAGTAAATAAGTATAATCAGTACTATCGCTAGTATTTATATTTATATTTTTGTGATTGCCGGTCTGTTCCGAAATGTCATGGTAATTTTTAGCCTTGCACTGGGTTGCGGATCTAGGTTGTAACCCCTATATTTGTCAATTGTTCTGATTTTACCAATATCGCCCATGAATTCAAATTCATTGTTTACAATTTTGGCGGTTATTTTGCACCTGATCAGCCTAAATTAGGATGGTTGTTGTGGCGGTGCGCCTTAAAATGATCTAATTTAAATTTATCAACTATTTTATGCTTAAAATTTACAACACGTTGGCACGCGATAAGCAAGAGTTTGTTCCCCTGGAGCCTGGTCGAGTACGTATGTATGTGTGTGGCATGACGGTCTATGACTATTGTCACCTAGGGCACGCTCGAGTGATGGTTATTTTTGATGTTGTTCAGCGTTGGTTGCGTGATTCGGGCTATGCAGTCACTTATGTCCGTAATATTACCGATATCGATGACAAGATCATCAAACGAGCCAATGAAAATAAGGAGTCAGTGGCAGCGTTGACCGAGCGTTTTATTCAGGCTATGGATGAAGATGCTGCAGCCTTGGGGGTAGAGAAGCCAACGGCCGAACCGCGTGCGACGGCTCATGTCCCTGGAATGTTGGAGTTGATTGGACAGTTAGAGGCGCGAGGCTTTGCTTACCAAGCACCTGATGGTGATGTGAACTATTCGGTCAGGAAGTTTCATGGTTACGGCAAACTCTCGGGCAAGTCGCTTGAGGATCTGCGTGCTGGTGAGCGTATTGCCGTGGACACTTCGAAGCATGACCCGCTTGATTTTGTATTGTGGAAACAAGCTAAGCCTGGTGAGCCCTCCTGGCCATCTCCATGGGGAGAGGGTCGTCCGGGATGGCATATAGAATGCTCAGCAATGTCTGGTGCGCTGCTGGGAAAACATTTTGATATCCATGGTGGCGGTCAGGACTTGCAGTTTCCTCATCACGAGAATGAGATTGCTCAGTCTGAGGGTGCCCATGGGGGCGTCTTTGTGAACTATTGGATGCATAATGGATTTGTGCGGGTGATTAAGGGCGCAGAGACCGAGAAAATGTCAAAGTCAATGGGTAACTTTTTCACGGTGCGTGAAATTTTGGCCCAATATGATCCAGAAGTGGTGCGATTCTTTATTATCCGAGCGCAATATCGAAGCCCATTAAATTATTCGGATGCGCACCTTGATGATGCTCGACTGGGCTTGAACCGTCTATATACCGCATTACGTGGCATCACAACTGAAGTGCAAACTGTTGATTGGACAGAGCCATTGGCACAACGATTTAAGCTGGCAATGGATGATGATTTCAATACTCCTGAGGCGGTTGCCGTTTTGTTTGATTTGGCCAATGAAGTGAATCGTAGTGGTTCACAGGATCATGCCAATTTGCTGAAGTCCTTGGCTGGTGTATTAGGTTTGTTGCAACGCGATCCCGAGGTGTATTTGCAGGCAATGCCAGGAGTGCACGTGCAGGGCTTTGCTGAGACTTGGAGTGTAGAGCACATAGAGGCCCATATTGCAAAACGTGCAGCGGCCAAGCAGGCAAAGCAATACGCCGAGGCGGACCGCCTGCGCGATGAACTCAAAACGGCGGGGATTATTCTTGAAGATGCTGCTCAAGGTACGAGTTGGCGCCGCCAATAAGCGTTGCTTAACTATTTTAACTATATGATTTATTTATATTTTTTAAGTTTTTCAGGGGGGATCTAGTGACTCGAATTGCTTCAGTAAAAGCCTATGCCGTCTCGGCACCACTACAACATCCGCTGTGGACGGCGCATGAGTTGTTACATAGTTCTAGTGTGATTTTGGTTGAAATTCAAACGGATGATGGCCTCACTGGTATTGGGCAAATCCATGGTGCCCCGCTGAAAGTGATTTGTGATTGGGTGGAGCGCCTAGGCGCCCTAGTTCGTGGTATGGATGCATTGGCGCAAGTTGTAGTCTGGGAGCATTTGTTTAGTTTAACTTCCCCTAGAGCATTAGGCATGGGCGGGCGAGATGGTTTGCCACCACCATTGCCACGCAGCGATCGTCCATTCATTATGGCTGCTATTGGTGGTATCGATATTGCCTTATGGGACATCAAGGGTAAGGCTGCAGGTGTTCCTGTGTGGCGTTTATTAGGTGGCAGTGCAGATCCAGTCTTTACCTATGCGACTGGTGGTTATTATGATTTAAATGCACCGTTGACTGCTTGTGCTGATGAGTTAGCGGGCTTTGTTGCGCGTGGATACCAAGCGGTAAAGTTAAAGACTGCTGGGTTGACGATTGCCGAAGAGGTACAACGGATTGCTGCTACGCGTAGTGCAATCGGCCCTGATACCTTGTTAATGTTGGATATGAATGCCGCCTATAATTTAGATGATTGCATTCATTTCGCACATGAAGTAGAGCCTTTTAATATTACTTGGTTGGAAGAGCCTCTGCATTGGCATTTGCAGCCGGCTGATTTTGTCCGCTTAGCGCATGCAACGAATATTCCACTGGCCCACGGTGAGCGCGAAATGACTCGCTTCACTGCTCGCGATTTTATCGATAGTGGCGCATTGCGATATATGCAATTTGACGCAACTCGTTTTGCTGGATTTACTGAATCATTGCGCGTGAGTTACTTGGCGGAGCAGCAAGGCGTAATTATCGCGCCACATTTAGTTCCGGAGATACACGCGCACTTGGTCTCTGCTTTTCCGCAGCGGTCATTTGGGGTGGAGTCTCATGGCGGACCAGAGCGAGATCCGCTATGGTTTGAGTTGTTTAAAGAGCGTGCTCAAGTGCGGGATGGACGTGTTCATATGAACAGCTTGCCAGGTTTTGGTTTTGAAATTGATTGGGCAGTAGTGAAGAAATATGCTGCATAAATAGTTTGCAAATACGGATCACAATATCGATTACAAACTGGCTGTCAATTGATTGAGAATGGTTTGGTTACAGAGTAGTCTGGTTATTCATCATTTAAACTAAGGCTTTATCAATGAATATTGTAGTCATGGCAGGAGATGATATTGGGCCTGAAATCATTAAGGCGGCGATGGCGGTAGTCCGTGCAGTCAATCAGGTGTATCAATTAGATTTACAGTTTACCGATATAGAAGTTGGCATGAATAGTCATCGTCGGCATGGCACTACCTTGACTGATGAAGCGTTACAGGCAGCAACAGACGCTGACGCTGTGATTGTTGGGCCGTGCGGTATGACCAATTACCCCTCGCGCGAGCAAGGTGGGATTAATATTCCAGGAACCATTAGAAAACACTTGGACTTATATGCCAATTTGCGACCCGCGCGTACCCGTATCGGCATGCCTGATGCCAGGGTCGGTTTAGACGTGTTAATCGTGCGCGAGAATACGGAAGGTTTTTATGCAGATAGAACAATGTTCGAAGGTATTGGTGAGTTTATGCCGACAGAGGATATTGCATTGTCGGTACGTAAAATCACACGCCAAGGATCGCGCAGGATTGCTAAAGTGGCATTTGATTATGCATCTCGCCGCAGTCAGCGTGTAACTGCAGTAGGTAAGCGGCATGTCTTGCAAATGACCGACGGGTTGTTTATGCAAGAGGCCTTTGCGGAGGCTGTAGCCCATCCGCATATTGCGCTACGAGAGATGGATATTGATGCCATGGCAGCAGATATTTACACGCGACCACAACGGCATGATGTGATATTAATTACCAATATGTTTGGAGATATTTTATCCAATGCGGCTGTCGCTTTATCGGGCGGCCTAGGTTTAGCAGCTGCAATCAATGCGGGTGATCATCATGCTATTGCTAATGCGGGACATGGCTCTGCACCGGATATTGCTGGGCGCGGGATTGCAAATCCTGCGGGCATGATATTGTCAGCTGCTATGCTTATTGAATGGCTTGGTCTTAAGCATCAGCAGCCAGCCTTTCAAGAGGCATATCATGCCATTCAAAAAGCTGTAGATCATGCATTGGCTGATCCGATGGTGCGTACTGTCGACTTGGGTGGTGTGGGCAATACTGAAACATTTGCTCAAGCTGTAGTGTTACGTATTCTTCAGCAAAGCTAGTTGCTGATCTGATCTGGGCTGTTTGGTGAGCGTGTGATCAGTAATGGCGGACTCATGGGCCAGCCATAGATCTTTTATTCCATTAATAATATAAGGCTGGACGTATGCGAGCATTGGCGATCACCAGTGCTAAGCGTAATTCCGCCTTGCAGGAGGTGGTAACGGTTGCTGATTCCAGTTTACCTGGTTATGACATGATTAATTGGTTTGATGCTGTGATGCCTAAGGGCGCGCGTTTGGCATTTATTTAGTTACTCAATACAAACATTGAGCAAGCTTTGCTACGCTCGGATGTGACGCAGCGTTTAGTGGGTTTAGGTGCAGACCCTTTAGGCTGATCTGCTCGAGAGTTTGATGCTTATATTAAATCGGAGATTGCCAAATTTACTAGGGTTGTGAAGCAAGGCAATTTACAACAAGCGCAGTAATTTTTAATTTTCTAGAGTTGATTAACGATTTTATATATGAATAGTTAGCTCTGGCCTGTGCGAATTGTGCTAAGGCCAGAGCTAAACCAATGACGTTACTCTGCAAAGAAGCTTTTGACTCTATCCATCCAGGATTGTGCCCGCGGATTATGTCGACTAGTGTCTTTGTTGCTGATCATTTCGAACTCTTGCAGCAGTTCTCGTTGGCGAGTAGTGAGATTTACTGGTGTTTCTACTACGACGTGACACAGCAAATCGCCATAGGCAGTAGAACGAATCCCTTTAATGCCTTTGCCACGTAGTCGAAACACTTTCCCGCTTTGGGTTTCTGCTGGAATTTTAATTTTTGCGTAGCCATCTAGTGTAGGGATTTCGATTTCTCCACCTAGAGCTGCGGTAGTAAAACTTACAGGCATTTCGCAATGCAAATCATTTTGTTCGCGAGTGAATACATTGTGCGGTTTGATTTGCATCACCACATAGAGGTCGCCTGGTGGCCCACCATTGGTGCCAGCTTCACCCTCGCCAGATAGTCGGATGCGATCGCCTTCATTGACACCTGCAGGAATTTTAACGGCTAGTGTTTTATTCTTTTTGATGCGCCCAGTGCCACTACATGTGCCACACGGTGATGCGATCATTTTGCCGTTGCCATGGCAACGCTGACATGTTTGTTGGATCGAGAAAAAACCTTGCTGCACTCGAACCTGGCCATGACCGTTACAGGTGGTGCAGGTGACGGGTTCAGTGCCGAGCTTGGCGCCGCTGCCATCACAGGTTTCGCACTCTTCAAGTGCTGGGATACGGATGCGAGTCTCTGAGCCTCTGGCTGCATCCTCTAGAGTGATCTCTAAGTTATAGCGTAAATCAGCGCCACGGTAGACTGTGGAACGTTGACGACCGCCACCATTGCCGCCGCCAAAGATGTCTCCAAAAATATCACCGAAGGCATCTGAGAAGCCACCAAATCCAGCACCTGCACCACCAGCAGCCGAGGAGTTAACGCCAGCATGACCGAATTGGTCATAGGCTGCTCGCTTCTGAGCGTCGCTTAGCACCTCATAAGCTTCCTTACATTCTTTAAAGTTCTCTTCTGCCTTGGGGTTGTCTGGGTTGCGATCGGGATGCCATTTCATCGCTAGTTTGCGATATGACTTTTTAAGATCGTCTTCAGACGCATCGCGTGATACGCCTAATACTTCGTAATAGTCTTTTTTTGCCATGTCGTTCTGTTGCCTTTAATACGCCTAAGGCGCAGCGCACCAAGTTCCACTCAGCACGCTACGCCTTCAGTGACCGAAGTCAGTTAATGTTTACTTTTTGCGATCCTTAACTTCTTCGAATTCAGCATCAACCACATTGCCGTCATCCTTAGGGGCGCTACCAGCATTTTGCTGTGAAGCATTTGCATTACCGGCATCGGTTTGCGCTTGCTGATTCTTCATGGCCAGTTCGGCCAACGATTGCGCAGCTTTACCGAGCTCTTGTGTTTTAGTTTCGATAATTTCTTTATCTTCAGCCTTTAGAGCTTCTTCCGCATCTTTAATGGCAGCTTCGATTTTAGTCTTCTCTGCGGCATCGATCTGATCACCTTGTTCAGATAGTGACTTCTTTACGCTGTGAATGATCTGGTCGCATTGATTGCGCGCATCGATCAGCTCACGCATCTTCCGATCGTCCTCAGCGTTGGCTTCGGCATCTTTAACCATGCGTTGAATTTCTTCCTCAGACAATCCACTTGAGGCTTGGATCTTGATTTTATTTTCTTTGCCAGTAGCTTTGTCTTTTGCAGAGACGTGTAATATACCGTTAGCGTCGATATCAAAAGTAACCTCGACCTGAGGTTGGCCGCGAGGCGCAGGTGGTATATCGGTGAGATTAAATTGTCCTAGTGATTTATTGGCTTTGGCCATTTCACGCTCGCCTTGCAGCACGTGAATCGTCACAGCGTTTTGGTTGTCTTCGGCAGTTGAGAACACTTGCGATGCTTTGGTGGGGATTGTTGTGTTTTTGGCAATTAACTTAGTGAGTACGCCACCTAAGGTTTCGATGCCGAGTGAGAGTGGGGTGACGTCTAGTAGTAATACGTCTTTAACATCACCTTTGAGAACGCCGGCTTGGATAGCTGCACCTACTGCAACTGCTTCGTCTGGATTGACGTCTTTGCGCGGTTCTTTACCAAAGAATGCCTTAACCTGCTCTTGTACTTTAGGCATCCGAGTTTGGCCACCAACTAATATGACATCTTCGATATCGCCCAGTTTAACGCCTGCATCCTTGACTGCGATTTCGCAAGGCTTAATGGTACGTGTAATAAGTTCTTCAACGAGTGACTCAAACTTGGCGCGGGTAATCTTGATGGCCAAGTGCTTAGGCCCTGATTGATCAGCCGTAATGTAGGGCAGATTGATTTCGGTTTGTTGCGATGAGGACAGTTCTATTTTAGCTTTTTCAGCAGCGTCTTTCAGGCGTTGTAAGGCCAGCATGTCTTTCTTGAGGTCAACCCCAGACTCTTTTTTGAACTCTTCGCACAGAAAGTCCATTAGGCGTTGGTCAAAATCTTCGCCACCCAAGAAGGTGTCACCATTGGTCGAAAGCACTTCAAATTGATGCTCACCATCGATTTCAGCAATTTCAATGATCGAGATGTCAAATGTGCCGCCGCCAAGGTCATAGACAGCGATCTTCCGATCGCCTTTTTTCTTGTCCATACCAAAAGCTAATGCTGCAGCGGTAGGTTCGTTGATGATGCGTTTTACGTCCAAGCCAGCGATGCGTCCCGCATCCTTAGTGGCTTGACGTTGGGAGTCATTAAAGTAGGCGGGCACAGTGATGACCGCTTCAGTTACGGCCTCACCCAAATAATCTTCAGCAGTCTTTTTCATTTTAATTAAGACTTGCGCGGATACCTCTTGTGAAGCAATTTTCTTGTTACGTACTTCTACCCATGCGTCTCCGTTTTCGGCTTTGACAATTTTGTAGGGCATGAGATCGATATCTTTTTGCACCTCTTTCTCTTCAAAGCGGCGGCCGATGAGTCGTTTGACCGCATACAAAGTGTTACGTGGATTCGTCACCGCTTGGCGTTTGCCAGGGGCACCGGTCAGCACTTCACCATCTTCCATATACGCAACAATCGAAGGTGTGGTGCGGGCGCCTTCAGAGTTTTCAATAACTTTGGGAACGCCATTTTCCATAACAGCCACGCATGAATTAGTGGTGCCTAAGTCGATTCCGATAATTTTACTCATGATGAATACCTCGTTCTGAAATCAAGAAAATCTAAAATAAACCATTGAATTTTAAAGAATATTTAAGGGCTACCTAGAGTGAATAGCGACTTAATGTTCTACATCAATCAGTAACTTGGGGTGATTGCCGATTTTTCAAGCATTAGGCTCTTTGGATACTGTGACCAATGCCGGACGGATGACGCGATCATTGAGTATGTAGCCTTTTTGCAGTACCTGAACCACGGTATTTGGTGCGGCATCACTTGGTATGGCACTTATAGCTTGGTGGCGATGTGGATCAAATTTATCGCCTGCAGGATTAATTTCGTTTAAATGAAACTTGTCGAATGCTGAATTCAATTGCTTGAGAGTTAATTCAACACCGCTTTTAAGATTTTCGAGAGAGACTTGTTCAATCGAGAGTGCGGCTTCTAAGCTGTCTTTCACTGCCAGTAGTTCGGTGGCAAAGCTGTCAATCGCGTATTTGTGGGCATTGGCAACATCAAGAACTGCGCGCTTGCGAATGTTATCGCCTTCAGCTTTTGCGCGTAGCCATGCATCCTTGTGGGCTTGAGCGCTATCTAGTGCTTGTTGCAGTTGCTCTTCGATCGAGATGGTAGGGGCTGCATTCGAAGTTTCCGTATTGGGCGGAGTGGTTTGGGGTGTTTCTGGCGGATTTGTATCGTGTGTCATGTTGACTTCTACGGTTTATTTTCTAGGTTAAAGGTTGGCTGATGGTGTTGGGAGTAGGAATAATATAGATATGAATGACTTAGTAACAGGCATACCCTAAAGGAGGGGCGCCACACAAGAAGCGTGGAGGTTAAATTACTTTTTAAGTGTAAAGCATGGGATACTTTTCAAGTTTTACTGTTGATTGATTTAAGGTTTATTTAATGTTGGATCTGTTTAATTGACGTACATAAACTTACATATGAGGATGATTAGTCATAATTCAAGTGCATGAAGTAGAAAATAATCAAGTTATTGATTACTTGAGAAAATAGTTGGTTTTAGGATGCCTCTGGTTCTGATTTAACAATTTAAGTCAGAGAGACTGGGCTGATTTCTTGCGTGATGGGCAATAAAATGCAGGCAGTGGTACCTGCTTGAAATTCGCTGTAAAGTTGAACCGAGCCCTTATGCATGTCAATGATTTCTTTAACAAGCGGTAAGCCCAAGCCGGTGCCTGGAATTTTACCGCTGGAGCTGTCGGCGCGCCAGAAGCGCACAAATGCATGCTCTACTTCATCTGGAGTCATGCCAATACCTTGATCGGTTATAGATATTTTGACGAATGCTTGTTGATGGACGGTAGTAGTATCGACGGTTAATGCGATAGGCGCGTTCTCTGGACTGTATTTGACCGCATTAGAGATCAGATTCTCAATAGCTCGACGAATCTTTTCCTCGTCCATGTACACCATTAAGGATTCGCTTTGAACAATCTCTAATGTGAATTCGTGATTATTGATGAAGCGTTTATCGTTTTTAGGCGCTGAAGATTGCTGATATAAGCGGGTAATAGTGTGAAGAATGTTGCTATTCTCATATTTAAATACATTGGCGGTATCGGATTCGATTTTACTGAGGTCGAGTAGATCATTAATTAACGCGCTGAGATTTTTAGATTGACGGAAAATACTATTGAGTAAATCTTTCTGGTCTTTTTCATTAATTTTTTGGGTAATCAGTAGTTCTGTAAATCCGAGAATAGTTGTCAGTGGTGTGCGTAGTTCATGCGCTGCAGTTGCAAGGAAGTTGCTCTTCATCGCATCGAGTTGAAACTCTTGTGTGATATCGCTGAAGTAATACACTCGTGACTCACCGTCTTCATGGCCCGGTGGAATACGTTGCGCACATTTGATGAGCTTTTGTTTTGGGGAGTGGACGATAAAGGCATGCTCACCTTCATCTAATAGCTGTTCAACTTTTTTATTGTCTGGTTGGTGAGAGAGTAATTTAATGAGCTCCCAGAATTTGTCATGTGAAATGGAGTTTGTAAAATCCTTTGGGTCTAGTCCGAGCATATCCCAAAGGGCTTTGTTGTGAGATGAAAGAATCCCATCCTCTGGAAATGATGCAATGCCGCCGGGACTCATTGATAAGATCGCTTCAATTTCAGCAGTTTTGCTTTCAATGGATTTTTGTTGTGCAAATGTTTTCGTAAGATCTTTTAGATATAGGCAAACTTGCTGGCCTCCTTCTGTATGGACAACACTCCCCCCCATGGCAACTGGGAAAACTGTTCCATTGGCTTGGCGACACCAGATGGTTTTTTCTTCATTGTCTAAATTGCTATGATCGTCAAGCAGATGGTTATAGTAGGTTGAGAACTGTTTTTTCGATTGTTCTGCAATGCAGAAATCCAAGTAATGCTTGCCAAGCAGGTCAATATTTTTAGAGCCATGCATGCGCTCTGCTGCAGGGTTTACTTCAGTGATAATGAAATCGGTTGTCATTGTAATAAAACCGTCAAGGGCGCCATTAATGACTGCAGCCTTGCGTTGTTCACTACGCATCAGGGCTTGTTCCACCGCTGCTTTTTCTGTATTGTCAATTGCGATACAAACAATTTTAGGGTGTCTGCCTGCGGTAGCGGCTGTCAGTTGGAACCGCAAGTCAAATATACGATGAATATATTGATTCCCTAGTCCAACTTGTAATTGCGATTTGCCATTTCTATGCGCATTGCGGATCGCTTCGCGAATGCGACGTCGATCTCCGGATTTAAAGTGATTGTAGATTTCTATCCAGTTTTGAGGTGAAGCTGGAGCGTTAATTTCTCTGAGGTATTGGGTGAGCGAGTTGGTTGCGTAATTGAGTTTTCCATTGACTAAATCAACCGATAGCACAATGATACCTCCGCTATTAGCAACTTGCTCTAAGCGTTCTTTAGTTTGATTCAGTTCGTCAAATGAGATTTGAATCTTTTCTTGATACGAGTCCTCTGTATTGTTTAATACGTCTACAAACCCTTGTAATGAGATTTGTAGTTTTTCAATAGCCGCTGAGTAGTCCACAACATCGCTTGGGCTGTTCGAGTCCACTTCGTTTTGTGCATTAATCTTATGGGCAATCGCAGTAATCTTACGCAAAGGGACTACGTAGCGGGTCTCCACCCATTGGGCCATTGTAATGAAAACAACCCATGCTAATAAGGTGGCTAGGGCGTAAGTGAGAATGCGTTGAATGACCACTTTCCGTTCTTCAAGGGTTGGTATGGTGTGTTCGAGTTCTAGTTTCTGCGTCAGTGGCGACGGTAGATTAAACGCACTGTAGTAAGTGGCTTGAGCGGTAGGTATGAGGGGGTTATTGTCTTGCGTGGCATTTGCTGTGGTATTGATGAGTGTGATTTTGGTATGGTGGCCATTGCTTTGTGAATTGAGTTTAGTTGTGGCGTTGTTGACGATCGATGCTAGGTTAATGTCAAGGCTAAATAAACCTGTTGCCTCATCGCTATTGTGCGGGGTTCCGGGCATTGCTAATAAGGCGCGCCCTTGGTCTAAATAGAGCGTTGGTGTTTTGGCATCAAAGCTTTTTTTGGCAATCTCTCGTTGATGTGGGTCGTTTATTTTGTGAATCTCTTTAAAGGGATTCCAATCTACAGTGGTAATTAACGGATGTTGCTTTATCAATTCATTGAGGTGCTTGTTAAAGATAGCCTCTTCGTTCGTAGAGGCTTTGTGACCGTTTCCAGGGGGAGAGATTTGTTCTAGTGCCCCTAGGATCCCGCTAAACTCACTGATTAATTCGCTACGGATCGTATTAACGTGCATCTCGCCTTTGGCATTGTTTACAGCACGAACCTCTAGTGTGGTGGAGTAAATTGCAATAAGTGATAAGCACGCCAGAATTAGGCTGGAAAAGGTAATGATTAGAATTGGGAGTTGCTCAATGACCCAGGCAGAAATGGCACGTGAGACTTTAGTGAACGTATTCGACATGGTCATTCGCACGTTGACCACGCTACTGAGTATTGCCGGATGGTTTTTTATAAATCATTAGTAGGCACTTGAGATGTTTAGAGTGATTAACGCAGCACTGTCGAGATAACATCCCTAGTCTATCCCATTCCAAAGAATCTGTAAGCTTAACTACTGTTGTAGTGGACTTTTTAATTCATCCAGAATTTTTGAGTCATTCATCGATAGATCTCTGGTTTAGAGTGTTATTTGAGGGTGTTTTTAATGGTATCTAAAAGATGTTGGAGGGTAAAAGGTTTAACGATATAGGCGTCGCAGTTTAATTTAGCCGCAGCTAAGACATCGTCATATTGCCCCTTTGCTGAGACCATGACGATTTTGACCGTCATTGATTTATTTCTGCGAATCATCTCGAGTAGTTCCAGACCGTTTGGATATCCCGGCATCATAATATCTAACAGAATTAGATCCGGTTGGTGCTTTTGGATTTGGTTAATTGCGCTCTGTCCGTCATGGGCTTCGATTAGTTGGTAGCCTTCAGGTTCTAGGACCATGCGCATGAGCTTTCGTACGTCGTCTTGATCGTCAACGATGAGTATAGATGCGGAGTTATTCATAAATAGCGCTTCCTAGGCATTCGACAGCCCAACCTGTTGTGCGGTTGGTTGAGATTGTAAGATCTCTGAATAAGCTTTGGCGATTAATTTTTCTAATTCTGGGAAATCGATGGGTTTGCCAAAAATAGGGCAGTTCTTTGGTAGCTCGCCACGTTTATGGATTTCGTCATGCCCCAATCCTGTCACTACGCAATACCGTTGTGTATTGGCGTTAAATTGGGCGCTGAGTGTTTTAATTAAATGAAAACCATCTACTAACGGGATATTGAGGTCAACGATGACGAAATTAGGTTGGAATTCGCCCATTGCAATTAGACCTTGTAAACCGTCATGAGCAAATTGAATTGATGTTGGTGTGCGCCAGACTTTGCTCATCATTTCGTAGAGTCTACAAATGTCGGGGTCATCTTCAATGATCAGGACTTTGCAGGCTACTAATTTGCTCGGTGATTTTTCACGTTGACGTTTCTCCGCTAAGGCGCGCACTTCGCTAGCGTTGACACGTCGATGGCCACCAGGTGTTTTACAACCGTTTAACAAGCCCTTTTCCATCCACTGTTGAACAGTGCGAATCGAAACGCCCAACATTTTCGCAGCTTGAAAAGTTGACATTTTTTCAGTGTCATCATTGATAGAGATTTCAGTGATATCGGTAATAATCATTTTGAGTTGACCTTTATTTTAAAAATAATAAATAGTGAATCTATTGTATGCAATAAAATTCTAAAAATCGATATAAAAATAAGCCTTCGATAATTTATAGGTCATTGTTAAATATGATACTTTTTAAAGTTTATTTCATTAAGTTAATACAAATTAAAATTAATATTAAAATAATAA
>CAISJL010000065.1 GCA_903885665.1 uncultured beta proteobacterium
AAACAAATAAGCTGTATGACTTGGGCGTTGGTAGTAGCAGTTCCAATACTAACTCTAACAGAAATAGGAGAACCTTGGGATGAGATTCCAGTAAGAAGGGCTCCGTTGGTAGACAACTTCTCAACATTAGTTCCAATATAAAACTTACCCATTTGGTTTTGGGTAGTGACAACGTTATTACTGGCAGCAAACTCGGCAGGAGTAATAGCAAAATTGGAAGTCAATAGGTCATGAGCCGGTCCAAATGCCGCACTCAATTCCATAGAAGCACCAGCCTTATTAAGAACCGTAGAAATTGGTCTTGGGGGGTATGGTACCCCGCTCACGAAAAACTGGTAATCCCCACCAAGAGCACCAGTAACATCTTGACTATCAAAAAGAGTATTCAAAGCAACCGTAGCAACAGTTCCGGATAAATGACAAAACAACGATTTAATACTTGCCAACCGCTGGTTAAAGAGGAACTCAAGGGCTCCAGAAGATCCTCCGGCAAGTGTGGTACCAGATGATAAATAAGATTGCGAACGAATAGTAATAGATCCGGCACCCATAGTTGTGATTGCTTGGTCCACCATAGGAGAAAATTCAATAATATCATAGCAAAGTTCAAAATTGCTGATAGAATAACTAGCAATAGTGTTTGCTCCAGCAGGTGATTGGATAGCATTAGCAAGAGTTTCAGTTGTAAGTTGGATTCGGCAAGAAGGCATAAACTTCAAAGGGACGAGATGGTCTGCGTTAGACAACAGATTTCCAAGAGGAGCAGCCAAAAAAATGGATTGAGGAGCTGCGTTGGTAGAAGTTGAAAGATTTCCACCGTTGGCTGCGTTTGTTGAAAAATCAAAGGCAAAAGTAGTTGCGCCAGCAGATGATGTATAACCAAAAGAGTTGGCTAGGCCGACCTTCTGCGCATAGTTCATCTTACAATTTACAAGCATATTACACAGTTGGTTATAGTTCTGGATTGACTCAACAACTTGCGACCCCACAATAACCTCGGATCTTGCTAAAAATGAATACACCGGAGTGCCTCTGATATAGTTAGCGACCGCACCAGCAGTTCCACCAGTTGTAGTGAGTTTATAACGGATATACATTGACTCGGGAACAAGATATCCCCTCTGTACCAAATCAAACTGAACGATTTGGGATGCTCCAAATGTTGCTCCGTTAATAGGAGATGAAACGATGGAATTGCTTGAAGTGCCATCCGGCAAAGACATAGCACTCTTATAATTAATCTCTTTGGGTAATACTGCAGACATTATAATCTATACTTTTATTTTTTTATACTCAATTTATTCTCATAAAGGGCCAGCCCTTTAAAACCCATTATACTACTTCAGTAACCGGTGGTATGGAGGTGTCCTCCATAGTATTATTTGGTAATTTTAATACATCAATTATTTTATCAATCCTTCTATACAATATAAGATTTAGTGTGATATTCCATGCAACCCTATTAAAGTTTACAAAATTATCAACATCGTCCTTGATTTGAATATCTATTGTTGATATGTAATTACTACGGCAATGGCTATACAAACTATCCAAGTTGGAATATATAATAAGATTGAAATTTGGAACCGGAACACTAATAGTTGCTAATAGATTTGTAGTTGATGTATTCTTGCTATCATAACTATCCAACGATATTTTTGATGAGTATACTTTTAAGTTTTTGATTCCAATTAAATTGAATAAATTCGGAAAAGTGATGGTATTTGCGACAATCGTGTATGAGGTGTTAGCATTAAATCCTAAAATATAATAGATGGATGAGGCATTAATGGTATTCCATGTAAACGGCGAGGTAAGGGTCATTGTAAGCACGTTGCTATTTCTATTTAGTGTAAATGTGAATGTATGGCCGTTAACTGCAAATGATGTGGTCATTTGAGCTATTAACGAATTATAGTTGTACGACCCTGGAGGAATTGTAATTGAGTAATCCACAGAAGCAACTCTATAATTGAAAACATTATTGAAAGTATCTATGTTGTAAAACGACGCAACTATCTCGGCTGATCCAACACCAATTTCTACGTATTCGGCGTTATCCGATGGAGACAGAATATTTGGGAAATCAAATACCACATCCGAGAGATAATCGCCGTTTAAGTATTGTGTACAATTTGCTGCGTTAAGGTTAATAATACGTTTTTCTCTTACTAAGGACATTATATATATTACAACAAAAAAATAATTATGTTTTAATATACCAAATATATAAGATGTTAC
>CAISJL010000066.1 GCA_903885665.1 uncultured beta proteobacterium
ACAGTCCATGACGGTTAGAATGCACGGGTGCGTGTCTTCCGTTTATTCAAAATCCTCCGTGTAGCGCTTCACTTCGGGCTCGATGAATTCTTGCTCGGATATGATCGCGCGCGACCGTTGCGCTACAGTCTCAGTCTGTTACTGTTTTGGCGCGACCTGTCGCGCCCGCGAGCTGAGCGACTACGACTAGCGCTCGAAGCACTGGGGCCGATTTTCGTCAAATTCGGCCAAGTTCTATCTACACGCCGCGACTTGTTACCCGCAGACATCGCGATCGAGTTGGCCAAACTCCAAGATCAAGTTCCACCGTTCCCCAGCGAGCAGGCATTAGCCATCTTACATTCGGTGTATGGCCGCCCTGCGGCCGAGGTGTTTCAGCACTTTGAGCGTACGCCTGTGGCTAGCGCATCGGTCGCTCAAGTGCATTTCGCCCGACTCCATAATGGCACGGAGGTCGCCGTCAAAATTCTACGGCCCGATATTGCGACCACTATCCGCAAAGATGTGGCTTTAATGCGGGTGGGCGCAAGCCTACTCGAGCGCTTATCTATTGATGGCAAACGGCTGAAACCGCACGAAGTGGTTGCTGAGTTTTCCCGCCATTTAGAGGATGAATTGGATTTGATGCGCGAGGCGGCCAACGCTCATCAATTACGCCGCAACTTTCAAAAATCAAATCTGCTTGCAATTCCTGAAGTCTATTGGGATTACTGCGCAACACCGGTGATGGTCATGCAACGCATGCATGGCACACCCATTTCAGCCATCGAGCAACTCCGCGCCCAAGGTATTAACTTACCGCAACTGGCGCGCAGTGGAGTTGAGATCTTTTTTACCCAAGTGTTCAGAGACGGTTTTTTCCATGCCGATATGCACCCAGGGAATATTTTAGTGGCTCCAGAAGGTCACTATATCGCTCTGGATTTCGGCATCATGGGCACTTTAACGGTATCGGATAAACAGTATTTAGCGCGTAATTTCTTGGCATTTTTCCAGCGCGACTACCGACGGGTCGCGGAAGTGCATATCGAATCAGGCTGGGCACCCGCCGATACCCGAGTCGATGACTTTGAAGCGGCCATCCGCGCTGTATGCGAACCGATCTTTGACAAACCCCTCAAAGACATCTCCTTTGGCAAGATTCTATTGCGGTTGTTTCAGACCTCGCGCCGCTTTAATATTGAAATCCAACCGCAGTTGGTGTTGCTACAAAAAACCCTACTCAATATTGAGGGCCTAGGTCGCGAGCTCGATCCTGAACTCGACTTATGGCAGACCGCCAAACCCTTTCTTGAACGTTGGATGTCTGAGCAAATCGGCTGGCGCGGCCTCCTGAAACACTTGCGCACCGAACTGCCGTTCTGGAGTACTTTGCTGCCACAACTGCCCCGCTTAGTGGAAACCTATCTCAAACAAGATCCTAGCCACGCCATAGACCGCGCCGCTCAAACCTTAGTCGCTACACAAGAGCGGCAGCATCAACTACTGACGATCATTGCTGTTTTGCTGGCAGTGATTGCTGGTTTATTGGCAGCGCTATATTTTGTTAGCTAGCGCTCACATTTTAAAATAATCATCTAACTAATTGAAAATATTGATTATTTTTCTGATCCACCTAGGGTGTCGCGTAAGTGCGCTCCAAAGCAGCTACTAAAATAGAAACTTCAGCCTCTGGCAAGTGATTAATCCCTGCGGCTGCAGCACGGCCGCCGCCCGTAGTAAAGCCACTACAGACCACCTCCGCCGATTGCGGCCGCGACCTTGGGGCTCGCACATTGACGCGATAACCACCAGCTTGCGCCACCAATACCGCATGGGCACGCTCAGGCTCTGCTTGCGCCAGACGATTACTCCAAACGCCATTCACCCGCCGACTCCAGGCCGCATCGGGAAGGCGATAGACTGCCACTGCCTCACTCTGCCATTCCGGCGCAAGCGCCTCCGCACGCGCTAAATCCTCGGCAGCGGCTTGCTGTAGGACTTCGAATACGGGCTCATCTACCAGAAAATCTCTAGGGTCGGCGTAGGGTGCAATGCAGTGGTATAAATCTGCGGGTGGGTAGTACAAATCATCAACCGTCTCACCATAGGCGTTATAGTTCAAAGCCTCCCCAAGCTCGTGTAATCGTGCTAAGTCATTGCGGTCAATCTCTAAAGGCTGCGCGGCGCGCAAGGCACTCGCAATCAAGTTATCACCAAAAGCTGCTACTACTGCCCACAGTCGATAGCGGCCTGCCAAATATTGATCAACCAGCAAACTGGTGCAAACTTCGTCAGCGGTGTCGATATGAGATTTAAAATTGGGATGTCGCGGTAGGTCGCCGGTTGCGTGATGATCAAAATACTGAATATGCGCACCCACCTGCAAAGCGCGCTCAACCCCTCGGGCATTGGCCCGCAAGGAGATATCGAGCACTGTCAATTGATCGCCTACCTTCGGCAATACGCGCTCTACCAAGGCAATGTCACGCTTAACCCCAGTAATGAGCTCGGACGACTGAGGGTTAGCCAGCCGCAACTGGTGGAGTGCGCAAATACCATCAGCGTCACCATTAAAGATATCGTAGAATTTCATGCTAGCGGGTTCAATCCATTTTCAATCTATTAACCGTTGCTCTGATTTATTGCTATTATTTATTGCTATTACTTATGTTATTACTTGTTGCAATTAACAGTAGCTATTCACAACTTCTATAACAATTATTTTACCTTGCTCCGCCACTCCTGGGCACAACATCCTTCCGGCAGGCTTAAACTTGACTAACGTTGTATCACCTCCACAGCCCCCACCCCCAGGTCGACGCTTTCGTCTTGCCGGGGTGAGCGCTCTGGCCTACTCAGCGGTGATCATTTATGCCAGTCTGCAACCATTTAGTGGTTGGCGCGTGCCGATTGAGCCTTTTGGGGACTTTCTTCTCGCCCCCTGGCCACGCTGGGTCACGATGGAGGACGTATTATTTAACCTTTGCGCTTATGCTCCCTTAGGTTTTCTGGTGAGCTTAAGTAGTCGCCGCAGGTACACTACTCTGGGTGCAGTTGTACTCGCCACACTATTGTGTTCACTATTAAGTCTGTCACTAGAGTCGATCCAACAATACTTAAGCATACGCATCGCCTCCAACGTAGACTTACTCGTCAATAGTTTTGGTGGCGCTGTCGGTGCACTCATTGCACCACTGTTTGGTCCCCACCAACGCTTAGGCAATGCGTTATCTAGCATACGTCAGCAATTATCGCTCTCTGGCTTGCGTGGCGATGCGGTCTTAGTACTCGCCTGTTTATGGCTACTCACCCAGCTGCATACCCCCGCCATGGCTTTTGGTAACGGTGACTTTCGCACCAGCCTACAAACATCGCCGTTTTTTGACTTTTCCCCCAGCGCTTACTTATATGCAGAAACGGTTGTAGTTACACTCAGCATCACCAGCCTTGGTCTATTACTTTCTAGTGTCACCATGGTCAATGCCTACTACTGGCGGCTATTAGGCAGCTTGGTCATCGGCGGGCTCCTACTCAAAACCTTTAGTGCCTGGTTAATCCCTCGCTCGGACGATATTTGGGTGTGGCTGACCCCCGGCGTATTCATGGGATTACTCTGTGCTAGCGCCTTGTTATGGTGGCTAAACCAGTTCTCCAGCAGCATTCGCGCCACCCTAGCGCTACTCACCATAGGGGCAGCACTTGCCTTTATTAATGGCGTACCGATCAATCCCTATCGTCAAACACTGCCCTTTGTACTACTCAGTCGCAGTAGCCATATTCTCAGCATTAGCAATATAGTTCGAGCACTCTCTGATCTATGGCCATGGCTCGCATTAATCTGTGCTGCCTTTAATCTAGCCCTCAACCCGATTGGTTGTGACCATCACCCTAACAAGACACCCAAACAATGACTCCTACAGCATCTCCAAACACACCGAGCATTACCGAATTACAGCAACAACTACGTGAATTTGCTGCTGAACGCCAATGGGAGTCGTTTCATAACCCTAAAAATCTGGTCATGGCGCTCAGCGTCGAAGCGGCTGAATTAGTCGAGTGCTTCCAATGGCTCACTCCAGAACAAAGCGCGACACTGAGCGCGGCTGAGCACCACGCAGTGAGCGCCGAGATTGCTGATGTCCTACTCTATTTACTACGCTTAGCCGATATCTTAGACATCGATCCTATAGCAGCTGCACAACAAAAAATCAAAATGAATGCCCAAAAGTATCCGCCAGACTCAACCCAAGGCTGGCCGCGTAAAACCTACACACCCTAAGCGGGGCAGGTATAATCCTTAGCTATTCTTATTTTAAATAGCCCATACTATTGAATCATCATGAGTTACTTTAACCATCATGTATTTTTTTGTTGCAATCAGCGTGAAGGTGATGCCCGATGCTGCGCGACACACGACGCACAAGGCGTGCGCGAATATGCCAAGCAACGCGTTAAAGCACTTCAACTCTCAGGTCCTGGTCGGGTACGGATCAATCAAGCCGGTTGTTTAGATCGTTGCGATCTTGGGCCAGTACTCGTGGTATACCCTGAAGCCGTTTGGTATACCTACGTCGATCGTGAAGACATTGATGAAATTATCAGTGAACACCTCCAACAAGGTCGGATCGTAGAGCGATTGCGAATTGACTAAAACGATTACGCGCGACCTGTAATGCCTACTCACACAACTGAACAACTCTTGATCGATGGCCCCGTCGGCCCACTCGAGACAGATCTGCACGATCCTGGCACTACGCGCCGCGGCATCGCGCTAATCGCCCACCCCAATCCGATGCAAGGTGGCACCAAGGATAATAAGGTTGTCACTACCTTAGCGAAAACGCTGCTCAATCTCGGTCATGTTGTCTTGCGACCTAATTTTCGTGGCGTTGGTGCTAGTGCTGGAACGTTTGATCAAGGCATGGGTGAAACCGACGATCTACTCAGCGTTGTACAGTATGCAATCCATCGTTTTGGTCCGCTACCTCTGACGCTCGCAGGATTTTCTTTTGGTGCATTCGTTCAAACTCGAGTTGCCACGCAATTAAATCCCGAGCGCATTATTTTAGTTGGTCCTGCGGTCAATCGCTTCCCAGCGCAAACTGTACCGGCCCACACTTTAGTGATCCATGGCGAAAATGATGATGTCGTACCCCTTAGCGCCGTACTCGATTGGGCACGTCCGCAACAATTATCCATCATCGTGATCCCTGGCGGTGAGCACTTCTTTCATGGCCGCTTACATCTTTTAGCACAAGTCGTGCAACAGCGATTTGTATGAACTACCCTCCCATATGAACCCAATGCCTGCATTAACCTTATCCGGACTGCGCAAATCATACGCAGGCAAGGAGGTATTACGCGGTCTAGATTTGTCCATCTATCGCGGTGAATGTTTTGGTCTATTAGGACCGAATGGTGCCGGAAAAACTACCACACTGCGCTTGTGTTTAGGACTGACAACACCTGATAGCGGCAACATCACCGTACTCGATCAAGCAATTCCAATGTTTGCCCGACAAACTCGCATACGTATTGGTGTCGTACCGCAATTCGATAGCTTAGACCCTGATTTTAGTATTCGTGAAAACCTCCTGATTTTTGGACGCTACTTCGACATTCCCGACGCAATGCTCAACAGTCGCATTCCAGACTTACTCGAGTTTGCAGGACTCAGTAACCGTGGAGACGCAGGCATTCGTAGCCTATCGGGCGGCATGAAGCGCAGACTGTCTCTTGCACGCGCGCTCATCAACGACCCTGAACTCATATTTTTAGATGAACCTACTACCGGATTAGACCCACAAGCGCGTCATATTATTTGGGAGCGTCTACGCCAACTCTTAAAAATGGGTAAAACCTTGTTACTCACCACTCATTTTATGGAAGAAGCAGAAAGGCTCTGTCAGCGGATTGCGATTATCGATCACGGGACTTTAATCGCCGTGGGTGAGCCGCAGGCGCTGATCGGACAACACATCGAACCACAAGTCGTTGAGGTATTTGGTGATGGTGCTGCCGCATGGGCTACACAACATGCCGCGCAGCTTGCGGATCGTTGCGAAAATACGGGCGAGACCTATTTCTTATACAGCCGCGATCCTGCTGCGCTCATTGTCGAACTCGAGCGTAGCAAAACCTTACGCTTCTTACACCGTCGTGCCAGCCTAGAAGATGTCTTTCTCAAACTCACCGGACGCGAATTGCGCGACTAAGATGATGAATTCACAATGGGCAATACCGCAATTGAGCTGGCGCTTTCGTCATATCTGGCAACGCAATTCTTTAGTATGGCGTAAGCTAGCAATTCCCTCAATGCTCGGCAATTTAGCCGATCCCCTCCTCTACATGCTGGGCCTGGGTTACGGGCTTGGGCGCATGCTAGAAACCGTTGATGGCATTTCTTATATTGGTTTTCTTGCCAGCGGCATTATCTGTTCGAGCACGATGATGAGCGCATCTTTTGAAACTATGTACTCTGGCTTCTCTCGCATGCACATTCAAAAAACCTGGGAGACACTGCTCAATGCCCCACTCACCTTAGACGATGTCGTCTTGGGTGAGTTAATATGGGCGGCAAGCAAAAGTTTCTTGTCTGGATGTGCAGTACTCATCGTCGCTACTGCCTTGGGCTTGGTCCCTTCATGGCTGGCAGTTATCGTCTTACCGGTGATTTTACTCACGGGCTTAGCCTTCTCGAGCTTAGGCCTAATTATGACTGCACTGTCTCCAAGCTATGATTTCTTCATGTATTACTTCACGCTTGGCGTCACACCGATGATGTTACTGTGCGGCGTATTCTTTCCATTAGAGCAATTGCCACTATTTGCTCAGCAGTTAGCGCAATGCTTGCCTCTCACGCATGCGGTCAGTCTGGTTAGACCACTGGTTCATGGCATGGTGCCCACACACTATTTTTTAAATATTGCTGTATTAAGCCTCTACACGGTGATTGGCTTTTATCTTGCACTCGCCTGTACGCGCCGCCGTCTTTTGCAGTAACATGACGCTATGCTTTGGCTAAAAACAATTCATATCTTATTTGTCATTTCTTGGTTTGCCGGCTTGTTTTATTTGCCGCGCATACTAATTAATCTAGCACTGGATACGCATCCCGAGGTGCAATCGCGCCTGTTGCTGATGGCGCGTAAACTCTATCGCTTTATGACTATACTCGCAGTACCAGCTATTGCTTGCGGTCTTTGGCTGTGGCTAGGCTATGGCATCAGCGGATCTTGGCTACATCTAAAACTTATACTAGTGCTATTAACTATTGGCTATCATCACGCTTGTGGTAGCCTCTTGAATAAATTTGAACAAGGCAGTAACAAACGCTCAGCGCTATGGTTGCGCTGGTTCAATGAGGTGCCAGTCATTATCTTGTTCATTATTTTAATATTGGTTATTTTTAAACCGGCATTAGCGTAATGATCGCTTTCCACCGCACAATTCTTGCGCGTGCGCACTCCACTCAAGCTAAGCTAATGTCATTCTGTAGTGCT
>CAISJL010000067.1 GCA_903885665.1 uncultured beta proteobacterium
GCTTGCAAACTTTCAGGAAGTTATTTGCATCGCTACTCACCGTAGACAAGCAAGAATAGACTTTACACTTACCCTACCGGGTATGTTTGAACTCCGTAATATTGAGAAGTTATCTATAGAATTGGGCGTAGACATACTTGCCAAAGTTGTCTTTAGTTTTAGCCCGGATATTATCTTGTCACCGTTAGCCCTACCCAAAGAGATTTTACATCCTTGGATAGATGAACTACTGGTTGGCCAAGACCCTGCAGGACACCTGCAAAATAGCTCACTAAGGGACATACTAATCCAACTTAAAACACGTCCAACCTTTCAAGAACAATATCCAGATACTTGGCAAGCATCTCTTGCTCAAGGTAAACGTCGTATGCTACAATTAGAGAGTATCCGCCAAGATGAACTAACTTTGGCTGACATTCTATTAGAAAGGAAAGATGCTTTTGAATGGTATCAATCAATTAACTGTTAAAGTAACACTACGTAATCCGTTGGATCATACAGATCTATTGGACTATTACATTGTGCCTAACGATACTCAATTAGCACAAGACTGGATTTTTGCATTAAAAAAATTATTACAAACTGGTAATCTATTAGAAAAGAATTTCTGTTTTATGGGATTTCCTAAAACTGCTCGTACATTGCCGTATCTATGCAATGAAGTGAATCGAGCGATTGTAACTGTTAATAATTTTTTCCCAGATTACCAAATTAAAGAATACTTTACGCCAGAAAATGTAGTAGCTGTTGACTATGCAGATAATGGTCCCAATCACGAATTACTTAATAGTCTGCATAATCATTTTGAACGCCTGCAGGGTACAGTATGGAATCTTAGTGACTATTATAAACATGCCGATTATGAAACCAAATATGCTATACGTGAATTAAACACCATCTGTCATGAGATGGAAAATCTCATACTAAGCCAGCGTAAGCTAGCTACAATGCCGTACTGGGTCAGACCTAGCCAAATTACTACATTTTTAAATACTCTTCGACATGATCTTACCGACGAGCATCGCCAAGGTTTTATTACCAACGGATATAATCGAGTGTTTGGTGGGGTTTATATGCATTGGGCACAAATAGGTAAAACTCTGTTTGAAGTATTCCGCGATGAAGGAGCACCAGAATTAACCGATACAGTCTGTGAAGCTATCACAGAATTGCGATATTATAGCGGAGAATTTGATATAGAATGGGCCAATGATGTTGTACTTGGCGGCGAAAACCCATGGCACAACGAAGAACAAGAAAGATTTAAACAATGGTTAAAAGAGAACGGAAGTGATCCGCAAGACCCAAAACTAAGTCTAGGATATCTTCCTGTAGGGCAAGTTGATCTGGAGAGTAGCTTTGGAACTACAGATTATCAAAAGATATGGGATATGTTAAGCACTCATCTAGACATCTATAGTATAGAAATTGATAATGTTAAAAATACGTTTGATTATTGTTGGAGTGATACTACATATAAACAAATGCAAATAGACATAATGAAACCAGGATATGATTACAGTAGCCGGGGGTGATAGCATGATATGGGGTAGTGAGCTAAAAGATAGCCCACATGGAGGCCCTGATGGATATAGTCGCCAGACCTTTGCGGCACTATTATCGGGTAAAAATTATACCTGTGTATCCTATCCAGGTATAGGTAATAGAGAAATAGCACGCAGAGTAATGGACGCTGTTGAGCAGTTAATTTTTACTAATATCCCTCAATTGGTATTGGTATGTTGGACTTGGCCTACTAGAGACAATAATACCGACAGCGATAATATTATATTGGAACTACAACAATACTTAAATCTACACTCGATACCTTATCTGTTTACCTGTACAGACAACTGTATTATAACAAATAATCCCAAAATTGATTGGATAAACTGGTATCTATTTCCGGCTGGAAAAGAAGCCGACGAAACAAAAACACCAAGAGGCTTTTACCAATGGGCTGTGGAAAATAAGTATAGTATAGGTACTGATGGACATCCTTTGGAACAAGCACATCGAGATGCCGCAGAATTAATTAGGGAGAAATTCAATGAGTTGGTTAAGAAATCTATATAATCGAATCAAACTGGAAATAGCTTATCGTAAAAAACTAAAAGAACTTCGTAAAAGAGATCCTTTTATTTACAAATAATGCGCTTATTAACAGTCGGTGATAGTTTTACCTATGGGGAAGAACTAGCAGA
>CAISJL010000068.1 GCA_903885665.1 uncultured beta proteobacterium
AAATTTACACTTTTAACAGTATTTCAAATACTACCTTTTCATTGAACTAAAAACGCTGAAGTTGGCGCTAGCTTTTGATTTAACTGGTTGTCATATTTCCCTACACAAAAAGTATTTAAGTATCAACTAGTGAAAAATTTTTTTGATTTAGATAATGAAAAAATCGCCATAATTGGTTTAGGTTATGTGGGTTTACCACTCGCTGTGGAATTTGGTAAGTTTCGCGACGTAATCGGTTTCGACATCAACACAAGACGAGTTAGTAATTTGCGTACTGGTTTTGACGAAACAAAGGAACTATCGCACGAGGAATTATTACTTGCTTCGAATTTGATTTATAGTTCTGATCCTGAGATTTTACGCCTGTGCAGGATTTTTATAGTTACAGTTCCAACGCCGATTGATGACGCCAAAAGACCAGATCTTCTACCTTTGATTAGGGCGAGTGAACTAGTTGGCGTTAGTATGCCTGTTGGATCGGTAGTTATATACGAGTCAACGGTTTTTCCGGGCTTAACAGAGCAAGTATGTGTGCCCGCGCTAGAGCGTGTAAGTGGCATGAAATTTAACAAGGACTTTTTTTGTGGCTATAGCCCAGAGCGCATCAATCCGGGCGACAAGGAGCATCGTCTAATAAATATCAAAAAGATCACTAGCGGATCTACACCAGATGCCGCACAATTTGTAGATAAGTTGTATAAGCAGATCATTTCTGCTGGAACTCATCTTGTCAGCAGTATCAAAGTCGCTGAGGCGGCTAAGGTAATTGAAAACACACAGCGTGATCTTAATATCTCACTGATGAACGAGCTTAGTCTGATTTTCCACTTAATTGGCATCGACACTTTAGAAGTACTCAAGGCGGCTGAGACCAAATGGAATTTCCTTTCTTTCCGTCCTGGCTTAGTTGGCGGACACTGTATTGGTGTTGATCCGTTTTATCTAACTCATAAGGCCCAGGAGGTCGGATATCACCCTGAAGTTATTTTGGCGGGGCGACGAATAAATGATGGTATGGCCAGTTATGTAGCTGACCGGGTAATAAAACTTATGCTACAAAAAAATATACCTGTGCTTGGAAGCCGAATACTTATCTTAGGCTTTTCTTTCAAAGAAAACTGTACGGATATACGTAACACTAAGGTGGCAGATTTGGTGGTATGCCTTCAATCCTTCAATGCCTCAGTCGATATTTACGATCCGTGGGTCAAAAATGAGGAAGCAAATAATGAATATGGCTTGAACTGTCTTACAGAAATTCCAGCGCGAGGCGCGTATGCAGCGATTATCTTGGCTGTTGGCCATCATGAGTTTATCACTTTAGGTGAAGCAGGAATTAAAGAGTTTGGCCAACCTAACTTTGTTCTGTTCGATATTAAAAGTGTCCTGCCTCTGGGTGCTTCAGATGGGCGCTTGTAAATTTTTGATTGTGAAGATCTAATGCAAAAAGTCGCGCTTATCACCGGCGTAACCGGGCAAGATGGTGCCTATTTGGCTGAGTTCCTGCTGAACAAGGGGTATGTTGTGCACGGTATCAAGCGGCGCGCTTCCTTGCTAAATACCAATAGGATTGATCACCTCTATCGTGATCCTCATCTAGAGGGCGTTCGGTTTTTCTTGCACCATGGTGATCTGACCGACTCTTCGAATCTAATTAGAATCATCCAGCAAGTACAACCTAACGAAATTTATAATTTGGCGGCCCAAAGCCATGTCGCCGTGTCTTTCGAGTTGCCAGAATATACGGCTAATGTTGATGCAGTTGGTACTTTGAGAATATTGGAAGCAATTCGAATTTGCGGATTAGAGAAGAAAACACGCTTTTATCAGGCCTCGTCCTCTGAGCTTTATGGTTTGGTGCAGGAAATACCTCAGAAAGAAACCACGCCGTTTTACCCCCGCTCTCCTTATGCAGTGGCTAAGTTGTATGCATACTGGATAACCGTGAACTATCGCGAGGCCTATGGCATCTATGCTTGCAACGGCATACTTTTCAACCACGAATCGCCTAATCGAGGTGAGAACTTTGTTACCCGTAAGGTCACACGGGCCTTGTCTCGCATAAAGCTGGGTTTACAAGACCGGCTATATCTTGGCAACCTAGATGCTAGACGAGACTGGGGTCACGCTAGGGATTATGTAGAGATGCAGTGGTTGATGTTGCAGATGGAATCGCCCGAGGACTTTGTCATAGCAACAGGCATTCAATACAGTGTTCGTGACTTTGTTAATGTGGCTGCTCACAAACTTGATATTTCAATACGTTGGGAGGGCGTGGGTGTGGATGAAAAAGGTTACGATTCTTCTGGCAAATGTATTGTCTCGGTTGATTCACGTTATTTCAGGCCGACTGAGGTGGAGACATTACTTGGCGATCCTTCCAAGGCACGCACGAAGCTCGGTTGGGTGCCTAAAACATCATTCGAGGAGCTTGTATCTGAGATGATTTCAGAAGATTTAAAGGCCGCTCAACGCGATGAGTTAATTAAAAAGCATGGGTACGTTGTAAAGGACTATTACGAATAGTTAATCGTAACCTCCGACAATGTCTTCTAAAAACTCTGATCCCCTTAATAAGCTACTACTTCGACTCTTGCACCATTTGGGGCGGCGTAGACAATGGCAATTTGCAATCTTATTAATAATAACGTTGACTGTAGCCTTTGTTGAAATCATAAACTTAGGAGCTTTGTTACCATTCTTAACTGTATTGATTGTTCCGGAGACTGTCTTCAACAATCAAGTGATTGCATATATCGCGCCAAAGTGGGGGATCTACACTTCAAAACAGTTAGTATTGCCTATTACTGTGGGATTTGTAGCGATTTCTATATTTGCAGGAAGTTTGCGTCTGCTTTTACTTTGGGCGACCACCAAATTCACGTTCACTAGTGGTTCAGATCTCAGCATAGAGGTCTACCGTAGAACTCTCTACCAACCCTATCACGTTCAACTTGCTCATAACAGCAGTGAAGTAGTTAGTAGGATTATTAATAATGTAGATAGCGTTGTAATCAATGTGATGCAACCCTTGTTGACGCTTATGTGCTCGGTAGTTTTGATGGTTGCAATTACCGTGATGCTGGTATTCATAGATCCAATCGTTGCATTGACTGCGATCTTGGGGTTTGGTGGCTGCTACCTCGTAATTACTATGTTTGCTCGTCGCAAATTAAAGCAAAACGGGGAGCGCATTAATGATGAGCAAATACTAGTGATCAAGGCACTTCAAGAAGGGCTGGGTGGCATCAGGGATGTGTTGCTGGATGGAACGCAGCCAGTGTATTGCGATATCTATCGCAAGGCTGATCGTCCATTGCGACAAGCTTACGGAAGTAATAATTTCATCAGCGGAAGTCCTCGCTTTGCTATAGAGGCACTAGGTATGGCACTTATTGCTGGCATTGCCTATGCCTTAAGCCAAAGGGCGGGGGGCATTGCGCAACTACTCCCAGTGCTGGGCGTATTAGCTCTTAGCGCGCAGCGCATGCTTCCAGCCCTACAGCAAAGCTACTTTTCATGGGCAAGCATCACAAGCGGTTACCCCGCATTAGCCAATATCATGGCGATCCTCGATCAACCAGAGCCGCAGGAATTCCTTCAACCTGAACCACTTCCTCTTTCATTTGAGAAATCCGTCCGATTTGACAAAGTTAAATTCCGATACTCTGAAGATGGTCCCTGGGTGTTGGAGGACTTCAACCTGACTATCACTAAGGGCTCACGCGTAGGTATTGTCGGGGGTACGGGCGGAGGGAAAAGCACCGCGATTGACTTGTTGATGGGATTGTTGAAGCCAAGTGAGGGCGAACTGCTAGTGGACGGTGTGTCTTGCGTTGGCAATCGAGTGCGG
>CAISJL010000069.1 GCA_903885665.1 uncultured beta proteobacterium
ATATTGCCGGTTTGGGTAAACAACGAAATGGTCAGAATTATTTTGACCAAGCACGAATCCCTGCAAGTTTCAATGGTGATGTAGAGAAACTAAATTTTCTTAACAGCAAAGAAGGCCTTTACTATTACAAGTGGGGATTATACTCTGCTGGACATGCCAATTTAGACACAACAGTTAATGATCCAAATGAATCTATCATACGTGAACGTGAAACCGGTACATTCATGTTAGGTGACTCTGGTGGCTTTCAGATTTTAAAAGGTCAATGGCCAGCAGATTGGAAAGATCCTAACTGTCCTCGTGCTATGAAAAAACGTAAAGCAGTATTGAAATGGATGGATACATACATGGATTACGGTATGTGTTTAGATATCCCAAGTCAATCTGAACTTACTTATCATTTACAAGATAAGAACGGGGTTTCATTACATGGTATAAAAAATATTGAGGAAGCTATTACCGCCACTCACATTAATAACGAATATTTCATTGCAAATCGTTCGGGCAAATGTAAGTTTTTAAATGTATTACAGGGGCGTGATCATACTGCTAGTGGCACTTGGTATGATGAAATGAAACAGTATTGCGACCCAACTATTTATCCAGAAAATCATTTTAATGGGTGGGCGTTTGGTGGTCAGGTAAAAATTGACCCGCATTTGATGTTAACAAGGATGGTAGATATTATCCATGACGGCTTGCTACAAGAAGGTAAACACGATTTGATTCATTGCTTGGGTACAAGTATATTGGAATATGCAGTATTGTTTACTGATATACAAAAGGCAATTCGTAAATATCACAATCCAAAACTTCAAATTACATTTGATTGTGCAAGCCCATTCTTCGCCGCTGCTAAAGGGTTGGCATATTTCAATACTAATATTGAACATAATAAAAAATGGTCCTATAGCATGGAAAAGACGGCAGAGAAAAAGTCTTATGCTAATGATACTCGCAAGTTTAGGGACGCTGTATTATCTGAGAACATCCATAAAGTGTTTACAGATAGTCCGGTAACTGATATACTTACACTTAAGGATTTGTGCTATCGTGGTCAGGGGTTTATCGGTCAGCATGGTAAAGAAACTAAAACAAGTTGGGATACATTGAGTTATACATTGCTTCAAAGTCATAATGTTTGGATGCATATGAATGCAGTTCAAGAAGCCAATCGTAAATATGAAATAGGTTTAATTCCAAAAATGTTGTCTCATAGGTTTGAAGGCGGTAGATTTTTTACAGAATTAGTTGATGAAATCTTTTCAAAAAGTACAAAGCAAGAAGCGGTAGATTTAATTGATAAACATGATAGTTATTGGAAACAATTTCAATCAGGTAGTCAGGGCATCAGTGGTAAAAAAACTGATAATTCTATGTCTATGCATAAACAATTGTTTGAAGAAGTTAGTAATGACACAGAGATTGATTATCAGTGATAATAACGATATAAATGAAGTAATAAGAAAATAATATGCCATATAAAAATCACATAAACCATTTACATGAAATATGTAGAGCATCTGAAGATAAAATTAGAGGATTAGAAAGTTCCAAAGCGGATGAAAACTATATAGAAACTGAAAAAAATCAACTAGATAAGTATTATGCTGAACTTTCTAAGTTAGATAAACTTCAGTGGATAGAAGATCATGAACGTATTAACATTGAGGATGATAGATAATGGATCCTGTAGAAATGGCACTGTTTGA
>CAISJL010000070.1 GCA_903885665.1 uncultured beta proteobacterium
AGATCATTCGTCCGGCTGCATCTGAGGTTGGCTTTTGGCGAATAAAAGAAAATAATGTTTTAGAGGTAATCCTTGCTCACAACACTGGAATTGCTGAAGGTTGGGTTGGCGTTGTGCAGGGAGCAAAGATTCAACTGGTAATGGATCAAGGATATTCAGCACCTTCTGCAAAGATTGTTACATCAGGAGCTCGTCTTTATGGATTAGTCGAGGGTGAATTATTTACCTCATACGACATGGCGGCAGAGGGTCAAACACTTCAAGCACATCTTTGGTCATCACTTGAAAGACAGGCAGATAATAAATAATTGTGAGGTTTGTTTAGGACCTATTGATTACTAGATCAGTGGGTCTGGGCAAAGGTGGAGTAATTGAGTAGAGTTAAAAGATGAAGCGAATGATAATTAGTTTAGTTTTGATGGTCAGCGTAGTAATTCCCACCGCATCACCCGTTAATGCTGCTGAAAAATGCCTTGCTAATTTTGCAGATAGTGAGTGGGCTAATGGAACACCATCTGGAGTAAAAAGTTTACTAGGGTTTGACTTAGTGGAGAAGATATCCAAAACTCCAGAGTGGGGGTTCTCTAATATTAATTCTTTTTATATTTTTGGAGAGCACACTGAGATAATTAAGTATAATTACGTAGGAAAGAACTGTACGAGTAGAGATATTGCTGTTAGCAGACTAATAAATGAGCAGTCCGTTAATTTTGGGTTTAAAACTATTAGCGATCTTATTAACAAGACAGCACCGAACTTTTTAAGTCAGGAAAACTCTACCAAATACTACTCAATCATCAGAGATTACTTTCTTAGTAAGACTTTCAATTTAAAAACTAAGCAAATACTCCCTCAGGAAGAAAATTTAGGGTCTACTAGAGGTATCCAAAGATACTTAATAAATGAGAGTGGTAAATTACAAAATAATGTAGTCTGGCCTCAATACGCATTTATTTACTTTCCGAGTAAATGTGCTTATTGGAGCAAATATGATGACGACGGAAATGAAACCCGAGAAAAGATTTATTCTGGTGGTGTAGGTAGGGCTCCCGCTGGTGGAATAATTAAATTTGAATCTACAGGTGATTGCATAGCGGAGTTAAGGCAAGGAGGTGGATCAGTTAGTGTGGCAGAAAAAATTGCAGATATTAAGTATTTTGTTTCTAGCGCACCATCTACATCAACAATAACTTGCAAAAAGGGTAAAACAAGTAAGAAAGTAAAGGGGGTGGAACCTAAGTGTCCAACTGGATACAAGAAGGTTTAGCTGATTACTAGAACACAAGGTCTTACCCCACCATATTAAATTTAGCTCTTAACTTGTTTGTTAGATCGGAATAGATATTTGCCCTGAAGTTAAAAGAAAACTCTAGTTTATATTGTGTATCACTAATATAATCTTTCTATGGAAAAACTAAGCCTTCATTTTTGGTTAACTACTCCTTGAAAAATCTAGATAAGTTTGCCGGTGAGGTATTAGCCGAAGTAACTCGCGGTGGCATTACCGAATCTCTTCACCTAGGACACCTAATTGTTTTAAATGCCGATGGCACAACCTATCTTTCTAAAGGAAGCCCTGAGTTAGCTTTCTATCCAAGATCAGCGGTTAAATCATTACAAGCTTCCGCAATGCTAAAGGCCGGACTTACTGTCAGTGATGAAGAGTTAGCAATTATTTGTGCTTCCCACTCTGGCAACCAAAGCCATATTGATTTAGTAACAAATATGCTGACAAAGAGAAATATTCCACTTTCGGCAATGAAAAATGCCACCGATAAACCACTTGGCGAGAAAGAGAAACTTTCCTGGGGTGATAAGCCCGGCACACAATTAACCCAAAATTGCAGCGGCAAGCATGCGGGAATGTTAATTACCTGCCAGCAAAATGGCTGGGATATGAATACCTACTTAGAGATAGACCACCCATTACAAATTGCAGTTAAGAATGAGATTGAATTAC
>CAISJL010000071.1 GCA_903885665.1 uncultured beta proteobacterium
AACTGCCAGATGGAGTGATCGATTAGATGTTGTGGATTTTAAATCAGCACTCTTTGCATCTTTAATAATCTCAATTGTGACCACCATTATCAACCAGGCATTTAAGAATAAGAAGGTTTGATAACAAATGGGTGCTAATAATCAGATGGCCTGTGATTTTTGCAGCGTTCCTTATGATCCAGTTGCAACCAGATGGTTATGCCCAAATTGTCACATGAAAACTAATTGCTGTGATGGGGCGCCTTGCGAGATTGTGGAGGTTACTTCCGCAATTTCTGAGATTTAACCTTAGAGGAATCAATCTCACTATGTTCACTCCTTGAGAATAGAACAAGGCTCAGTGCAAACGCTACTAATGTCAAAAACCTTAAAGCAGAAATCATTGCGTAATACCCCGGCGACACAGCGAATAAAACTTGTCCACCACCTAGTTGATAAAAATATCGCCATAAGGCCAAGTGGTAAGTAGCTTCTAGTAGTTGCCAAACTACAAAGATACTTATCTGCCTCTTATTCTTCAAGGCAAGAACTGCTAACGGTGTTAGCCATAAAACAAACTGTGGTGAGTAAACTTTATTAAAAGCAACAAACGCAAACACTGATAAAAACACAGTTTCATGCAAATTGCTAAAGTTTTTATTTCGCCAGAAAAATATCGAGATTAACGTGAAGGTGACAAAAGTGCTTAAAACATAATAGAAATTTACATTATCGAGTTTGAGTCCAAGAATTTCAAAAACCTCCCAAATTGATCCATAACCAACACCACGGTTAAAGCTGCCCTTATAAAAGTATGACCATCCAGAAAAATTACTAATAATAATTGGAAGATTTATAAACAAATAAGTTGCAGGTGCCGCTATAAGGTAATTTCTTAACTCTGTGAATTTTCTTGACTTAATAAGCAAGATACAGATTGGCAAGAGCATCACTATCGGGTAGAACTTTGCGGATATTGCTACTGATAAAAAAATTGCACTCAATACAAGCTTGCCCTTATCAAAATAATAGATGGCAATTAAGGACGGTAGCACGGCCCACATATCCCAATTTATAAATAGTGACATAATTACAGCAGGTGCAAAGACCATTAGCAGTACGTATTTCGGTTTAATTCTGTAAACAAAATATGCACTGGCTACAAAAAGTAAGCTAATAAAGACCACATTAACATCAAAATAGTTAATGTATGGAATACCAGCTGAGGAAGTTAAGTAAGAAAGTGCCCAAATTACTAATCCGATTATCACTGGATATTCAACTGGGTTAATCGTTTTTGATAACTCAGGAATAAAAACGAAGTCAAATGGCCAAATATGGTTTTGAAGAAAGTGAGTTTTCCAAAACACGGGTATGTCGCTATAACAAAAATAAGTAAGTGTCGAAGAGGCAGAAAATTCTCTACTTCTACACTGGTTGAATTTTAGAAATGAAAACAAGCAGGCAAACAGCGCTGCTGTTAACAACTCAAAGCGCCCTATACCTTTAAGGCTTTTCATCCTATTCTTTCTGTAACAATCTTTTCATATAAGCCTCAACCTCATCTGGGTGACGAGGAAGTGCGTTACTTAATATCTTGGCCCCTGATTCTGTAACTAAAATATCATCCTCAATACGAACACCAATTCCTCGGTA
>CAISJL010000072.1 GCA_903885665.1 uncultured beta proteobacterium
AAGGCCGAATCTACATCGTCATGATAGCGAGAGAGTTTATCGCGTAGCCCTGCGTGCTGATAAGCCTGACGTGCCTCAGTAATGCTGCTAATGCTGATGTCTTCCACCATAATGTGGGGGGCGACAACAATCGCACCCGCGCACTCAGCTGTAAATTTAGAGGCGTATAGCAAAGCAATCGAGCCACCATCACTGTGACCAAACAACCAAGACTGTTTTACATTCAGTGTCGATAGCAGAGCGGGCAAAACGTCCCATGCTTGTTGGTGCATGAAATCTTTACCCCAGTGTTCATCAGAAGCTCGCGCTGTTGAGGAGCCATAACCAGGGCGGGAGTACACTAATCCGCGTAACTGTAAGCGGCGGCATAAGGTGTCGGGAAATTCTTTCCACAGTGCGACTGAGCCCAAACCTTCGTGCAGAAAAACCATGACGGGTGCAGACGGATTGGTTTCACCCACCCATTGATATTCAATGAGAATATCGCGATGCTTCCAGCGTAGCGCTGCATGCATAGATGAACCCAACAATTTTATAATTCACGTAGTCGAAAGCGTTGTATCTTGCCTGTCGCCGTTTTAGGCAAGTCATCAACAAACACGATTTCGCGTGGATACTTGTGCGGTGTGAGGCGAGTTTTAACAAAGGTTTTTAATTCAACCTCCATGGTGCTGACATCATGATTTTTGTCGCGCAATACGACGTATGCAATCGTTTTAATTAAGCCTTGCCCATCGGATTTGCCTACGACCGCGCATTCCAAAACTGCGTCATGCCCCATTAGTGCAGATTCAACTTCTATCGGTGAGACATATTGGCCACTGACTTTCAGCATGTCGTCACTACGACCAGCGTAGATGTAGTAACCCTCTTCATCGCAACTATATTTATCACCACTTTTTACCCACGGCCCTTGAAAGGTGGCGATTGATTTAGTGCGATCAGTCCAATACAAGTGCGCAGCACTGGGGCCTTTAATAAACAGATCACCGACATTACCCACCGATACAGCATGGCCTAACTCATCACGCAATTCCATTTCATAGCCTGGTACTGGTGTACCCGTCGTGCCGTACCGCACCTGACCCGATCGATTCGATAAAAAGATATGCAGCATTTCAGTTGAGCCGAGGCCATCCAAGACATCGCAACCAAAATGCGTACTAAATTTTTCGCCAATTTCGCGCGGTAGCGCTTCACCCGCTGATACACATAATCGCAGAGTGACTTGAGATTGCTTTGGTAAATCAGCGGCAGCTAGCATGGCGACATACAAGGTAGGTACGCCATAAAAAATAGTGGGTTGATGATTGACTAAGCGCTCGAACACTGAACTTGGTGTTGCACGTTCAGCCATCAATAGCGTCGATGCACCGACTGAGAGCGGGAAGGTCAGTGCATTACCTAAGCCATAGGCAAAAAATAATTTTGCGGCAGAAAAAACGACATCATCTTCAGTCAAGCCCAGTACAGGCTTGCCGTACAGTTCGGCAGTCCAATACAAATTAGCGTGGGTATGCACAGCCCCTTTGGGTTGCCCAGTCGAGCCACTGGAATACAACCAAAAGGCAAATTGATCAGCATGCGTATCAGCATGTTGATCGATAGCCAGTGGATTAGCATTTAGCAGAGCGCTGAAAGAAATTTCGGAATTGGTTGCGCTCTGACCTGTAACCACAACAGGAATCGTCTGATTCGCTAGGTTTAATGCTTGTTTCACCGTGGCGAGCAAAGCCTCAGAGACAACAATCATCTTTGCCTCACTATGCTTAATCATGTAAGCATAGTTATCAGCGGGTAGCAGCGTGTTGACGGGAACGGGAATCACGCCAGCAAACAGCGCACCCAAAAATGCGACCGGCATATCAATGCTGTCGTGCATGACCAGCAGAATGCGTTGTTCAGGTTGTACACCGTGAGCCA
>CAISJL010000073.1 GCA_903885665.1 uncultured beta proteobacterium
ACCCCATTCACGGGACACGCCCCGGTATATTGGCTGCAGTTGGCGGTAGCGCCACCATTAGTTCCCTGGCATTGCCAGGTGCGGGTGCCGCCACAGCCAGCATCCACGCCATTAATGGCCGTGCCAGCCGAGCAACTCCATGCCACACTGTTATTACATGCCCCAATAACAACGATATTACACGTGGCACTTTGCTGAGAAAGGACGCCGTCAGTGCAATTGATCTGTACGGTTCCGCTATAGCCTGAGGCGGTGTTGGTGTTGGATATGATGTCAAAATTACCATGGTTGATAGCCGGCACGGAGTTATTAATGCAATTGGTAAGCCAGGTTTGCGTACTAGAGGCGCAATGGCGGTAGCACTCGCCGCTGGTTGCATTTAGTGTGCCGTCAGTACAGTTCAACATGGCGCGGCCGGTAGTGACGGCGGCGATGTTAGTGATAGCGATGGCGGTGGAAGCCCCGTCGATCAGACCACCCACCGCCTCATTCAGCGCCGCGCCCGAGCAACTGCCCGAGCCGGCAATCACGCCGCCGCCGGACCAGCTGGTGGCCATGCCGTTTCTGCAAGGTCTGTTGGTTTGTTGCGCCACGGGGTCTGGCGTGCCGAAAATCACGATATCGTCAAAATAGTTTGCGCCGGGGTCGGTGTTCATGCCAATGGCGCTGAAACTCTGGTCATTGGTGCAGTTATTCTGATCCTGCCCGCTGGTGCTGGTGCAGGCAATGCCAACGCTTGCGGATTTGGCAGGGGTGGCGCCCTTGCCATCCTTCCCGTGCGAGATGATAATATAGGCCTGATTGCTAATAGTAGATCCTGAGGTGGCGGTGGTAACATTGATGCCGGCGCCGGCTGCAACAGGATTTGAGAATTGAAAAACATCCGTATGGGTTTTTACTGCGGCATAGGTCAGTTTGTTGCCCCATTTATCCTCCCCCGCGCTGTCGGGCAGGCCGAGCGTGCGGGTGGGCAGCGCGCCGATGCGGACTAAGCCGCCCGTGCCCACAGGGACTACACCGACCGTGTCCACATCAAATGTGCCTGCCGGAGGAGAGGCTGCGCATTCTTCCACTCCGCTGCCACTGCTCAGACTTGCGGGGCATGGCAGGCGGTGATTTTTACTGCGCTGATAGGCGATAATCGCCGCATTGACCTCGCTCAAGTCAGATGTGGTTTCGGTGCGTGGCTCCCAGAAGGTTTCGCGCTGTTCTTTCATCGCAACCACCGCGGCGGTGCTGCCTGCCACCACGAGAAGCCCGGCCATCATCGGCAGCAGGAACCCTCCCTATCTACGGCGGCGGGTTGCCGGCGCAGGGGAAGCTGTGCGGGAGTGTTGTTGGGTCATCGGCCTTATCCTATCTATTTCAGCGTGTGGGGGCTTGCGAAATCACCGGTGCGCTTTAGAACCCCACCCATATTTACGCGCAGCTGTGGCAGGCTTGCGCACACACTCACCCTAACCATACACCCAGAATGGTTAATAAAGCGTTAATGGGGCAGATTGCGGAGGGGATTAACGGGCTGGCACCCAGCCCCCCCAAAGTTGAGTCAGATAACAGCGCAGTGTCAAATTTCATCAAATCGTCACACAAGGAGTCCATTAAAACGGATATAGTCTGTCTGTACACGTGAGATTATCTTCAGATATGGAGAAATTATGAGTCAGGCAGTCATGGAAGCTCCCGCAGCAGAAAAACCACCCACCACGCCCCCCAACACAACCGCCCATGCGCCGCATGAGCCCGTGACCGCAAAGCCACCCGTTGCCCCTGCGCCCATCATTGCACAGGAAGTGACTATACCCACACCAGACGCACAACCGGAGGCGAATAAGCCGGTGCTTCTGACGTATCAAGATGCGACCGGGAAAAATCATGTACTGGTGACTGGTGATGGGCACGGAACATGGCGCCTGCCGCACTGGAATCAGGTGGAAGGGCTGCCCAAAGAAGGGGTCACGATTACGCAGGAAGAGAAGCTGACGCTCGCCAATTTCGGCACATGTTCTGAGAGACCTGCTATCATCATCAAAGACCACGCGCTGTTTACCTGGATGCCGGTGGATCTCGCCAAAATGATTGTGGGCGATCAACTGCGTGATATTGATGCAGGTATCATCGCCCCTGCCCCTGTTACCACACCCAAAGTAACCATCCCGCCTGCCCCGCCGATTGACCCGGCAGCACTCGCCACCACCGACCATGCGGGTAAATGTGCTGGCTGCGCGCAGTGCAAGCCACAGCCAAAGCATGAAGTATCAGATATCGCCCATCAAGGCGTGCAACCTGTCACCCAATCCATGCTCGCCATGCATGGCGAAAAATCCGCCCATATCGGTGCGGCTCTCTAGCGCCCTGCCCTCTCGACAATCTCAGCAAAACCCGCTATCAGCGCGGCATGAGCAGCAGTTCTACCATTACCGTCAGCACGTTTTATCATTTCGCGCGGCTTCATCACCTGCCCGCGCTTAAGGCGCGGCTACTGGCAGAAATGCAGCGCCTGGGCGTTAAAGGCACGGTCACGCTTGCGCCGGAAGGTATCAACGCCACCATCGCCAGTACGGAATCTTCCATGGTGCGGATGCTTGGTTTTCTGCGTTCCCTGCCGCCTCTAAGGGATCTGGATGCTGGCATCAGCCATTTCACCCGCCCGCCCTTTGGCCGGGCGAAAGTGAAAGTGAAGCGCGAGTTGATTGCACTGGGTGCTGATGCCGACCCGACCTTGTGCGTTGGCCGCTACGTCGCGCCGGGTGACTGGAACGCGCTGATTACCCGGCCGGGGGTCACCCTTATTGATACGCGCAATGATTATGAATTTGCCCTCGGGCATTTTCAGGGTGCCATCAACCCCGCTACGCGCAACTTCAAGGAAATGGTCGCCTTCACCGCGGCGCGGCTTGACCCCGCCAGAACCTCAGAAATCGCCATGTATTGCACCGGCGGCATACGCTGCGAAAAATACTCGGCCTATCTGCTCACCCGGGGATTCTCAGAAATATATCACCTGAAGGGTGGCATCCTTGCGTATCTCGCAACCACCCCGCCCGAGCAAAGCCTCTGGCAGGGCGCGTGCTATGTGTTTGATGCGCGCGTGGCGGTCGGGCACGGGCTTGCCAAGAGTGAAGGGGTGGTGATGTGCGCGCGCGGCCACGCCCACCGCGAAGGCGGGCCCTGCGGCTTCGGGGCCTGCGCCACATGACGCGCCGCTGCCCCAATTGCGAAAAACCGGAAGCGGCAGAATTTCGGCCTTTCTGCTCGCGCCGCTGCCGCGAGGTGGATTTGAACCGCTGGTTCACCGGATCCTACGCCGTGCCTGCGGTAGAGCTTGATGACCCGGAGATGGAGGCGCTCGACGCAGCGCTTGAAGACGCGCCTCATGATGATGACCAGCAATGACTTGCCAAGCGGATTTTGGTTTAGTATAGCGCCTGACGCACTCTGACGCGTCTTCCAGATGTGCCTCGATAGCTCAGTTGGTAGAGCAAGGGATTGAAAATCCCTGTGTCGCTGGTTCGATTCCGGCTCTGGGCACCATTTCTCGCATTATTTCACAAAAAAGTTTATTTTTTATTAATTTTTCTATTGAAATTTTCAAAAATCGTCCTACAACTATAGTAGGTAAATTATAAATGGAGATTTAGTATGATGGTTTCTGGCGAAGTAGGAAATCTGCAAATGCAGCTTCAAAAGCTTAGAAAGCAGCAAACTGATCTCGATCATCAGTTAGATGGTGCAGTACGTAGTAATTCTGGTGTTCTTAATTTTGATTTTTTCAAAATCAAGAAGCAAAAGAATGAAGTTCGTGACCAGGTTATTAAAATTCACGGAATGTTAAGGCCTGATATTATTGCTTAATCGCGATGATAGGGATGATTACACATAATTTGCTGTGCACGGTAAAGTTGTTCTACAAAAAGGGCGCGCACCAATAGGTGTGGCCAGGTTAGTTTTCCAAATGATATGCTGAAGCTTGCCAGGAGTTTAATTTCTTCTGGAATGCCGTCGGCACCACCAATAATGAAACTTAGCTGTTTGCCTGTTTGGCTGTAGATTTCTAGTTTTTGAGCAAAAGACCTGCTTGAAAGATTTTCGCCGCCTTCATCTAAAATAATAACAATATCTTTTTCGGATAATGATTTCAGATAAGCCGATGCAGGTATTCGCTTGTCTTGTCGGCTTTCTATTTCAATGACTTTTAATTTGTAGTTTAAACGTTTGGTATATTGGTCAAACAAAGCTTTCTCAGGACCGCTTTTTAACAGTCCCACGGCAATAATTTGAACCTTCATTAATGTACGGCAGAAGTGGGCGTTTCGGCTTGTTCCGACATAATGCTTCCCCACATTTTTTCTAGATTATAAAAATCTCTTGCTTCTGGGCGGAATAGATGCACAATAATATCACCAGCGTCCACAACCACCCAATCAGTAGGTGGTGTACCATCAACGATAGGTATAATGCCCTGACGCTTTAATTCAATGCCGATATGTTCCGCAATAGCATACAGCTGTCGAGATGATTGAGCTGAAGCAATAAGTAAATAATCAGCAAGAATAGATTTTTTTTGCAAATCAATTACGCTTACATGCTCTGCCTTCTTGTCATCAAGAAGTGCAATTAATTGTTCTTTCAGGCTTTCCGTTGATACTACCATGTGGCAAACTTAAAAATAATAATTCCCTATATTACGTGGACAATCAGATTTTGCAACGTATTATTTTACTTTTATTATATTTATGTCCAATTAATGCAGCAAAATTCCCGGGATTTGTTTCTGTTGCGATAGTTGATACCTATACTGGAAAAAGCGAAAGAATTTTGCTTGAGCTTGGAAAAGTGCTTAATGATGAGCGACACTTATTTGAGATTAAGGCGAAATCTATTGATGCTGATGAAGAAAATCCTAATGTTGCTTGGGTTGATATAGAAATACATTATCTACTAGCAAAAAAGAATGTTCCTAGCTGTGTGCAGCTTGGGAAGTTGTGCACAAATCAAATTTATAGGTTTGAAAATACACGCTACATTATTGGCTTTGATATATTGCCGCACTTAGATGATGAAGTGTATTCGCAATAAGTGGCTCTAGGCCAAGCTTTCGGTCTTTACTAATAGCCAAATGGGACCAGATTCTTTTAGGTCTTTTTCAAATGTCCAACGGTCAATCATACGATTTGTAATAAGGTTGGTGTTATCAATGATTTCACCGGCCTTATTCGTTGTGGTAACAACCTGATCACTGGTAAAGCGAACTAAAATTTGAGCAATCGTTTTTACTAAAATAATGTCTTCAATTTCAACGTCGACGTCTTTTATGTCGATATTCATAGTTTCTTTTTGTTTTGTACGCGTTTTAATTGCCGCTTGAAACCCCTTTAACACCTTTGGACCAACCAGCTGTTCTAAGCGTTCAGTGTTTCCGTTGGCAAAAGCTTGCACAACTGCGCGAAAAGCGTTTACTGATCCTGCTTGAAAACGATCAAGTGAAAAGTCTTTAATAGATTTTTTAATAGTTTTTAGCTGACTGATAAAAGGCTCAGGAACAGAAATAGCAACTTCCGGTTCAGCATGTTGTCCTGTACTTTTTTGAGGCAAAATAATGACGTTATCATCAATAGTTTCTGGGCGTGACCATTGACGCTGTTTTTCGCTACCAGTGCGGGTGCCAAGAACGCCCCACAAACGGTATGCTAAATAAACTGACAACACTGCAAACAGAAGGATCTCTACCATATTTTTTTCCTATGCTAAGCTACAGCATTATGCCTTAGCTTTATGAGCCTGTATATATGGAACACGACCACAACACTGACTATACTGATTTTGGCTTTAAAAGCGTTAAATCAAAGTTAAAAACTGGATTAGTTAGCGATTTATTTTCGCGTGTATCTAATCAGTATGATGTGATGAATGATGCTATGAGTCTGGGCATCCACAGAGTTTGGAAGAATCTCTTTGTCGATTAAATTGGCCCGATTCGCAAACGTAGGGTAATCTTAAATGGCGAGCTCACAGATCAGTTAGTACCACTGAAGGTACTTGATGTTGCCGGTGGTACAGGCGACATCAGTTTTAAAATTCTGAATAAAGCTAAGCTTGACAAT
>CAISJL010000074.1 GCA_903885665.1 uncultured beta proteobacterium
AGTGAAGAATTTAGTCAGATTCTTGATGCTCCAATTAATATGGATAATTATCTTGGAATTTGGGATAGCACAAAAGTGTATACTGCTGGCTATGTGATTTCATATGGTGATAAAAATTATATTTCAAAAATTGATGTTCCTATAGGAATTACTCCGCCAAACGCATTATATTGGGAATTAGATACAGCAGATAATTTAAAAGATATACTTGCAACATACAATAAAAATATTAGTGTCAACAACGCTGCATTAAATGAAGCAGCAAGGATTTTACCTAAGGCAGGATATGACACAAGTGATTTATATATTGTACCAACATATGGTGAATTTTCGGAAAATGGTATATTTTCTCGCAAACTTAGACAACCTGCTCCTCCCATTAATGTTAACACTACTTCATCCGGTGCACCGGTCGTAGTGTCCGGAACTATTCAAATGAGAAGAAATCCAAACTATAAAAATGCTAGTCCCGTAATTAGAATATCAAAAACAGCATTAAAAAGTATATGGGATATGACTGCTGACATGAATTCTGATGCGATTGATGCCTTTGTTACGATGAGTTTAGAAAGTATGGAATTACCTGCCGAAGTAATAGGTAGTGGATCTGGTCCAATTTCCGGAGATAAAATTCTTGTTGCTAGGTCTCAGGGAGTAATAACCGGACCATATGGCACTGCTGACAATACTTACGCAACAGCAGACCAAAACCCAACATTGACGGGATTTACAGGAACGATCTCTACTCAAATGAATTTTAGAGCAGACTGTGACCCAGCATATCAATATATATCTAGAGCAAGTCCTAGGTCATTTGGTTATAGTGCAGGATATATGTCAGGCTCCGGTGAGGCACCAAATGGATTTCCAACAGGTGCTGGTATAAGTTTTCCTGCAAATCCGCAAGTGGGTGATTACTTTTTGCGAATTGATTATCTTCCGCAATTACTTTACAGATGGGACGGTGCATTGTGGATACGAATCTCAGCAAATGTTAGAACACAAACTGGATATACAGCCGCTGACCAATCATTGCAATCACAATTTATTAATAACACGGCACAGACGCAGTTAACAGACGGTACATTTGTTTCTCAAAGTCAACCATTGTCATCTATTTTGCAACTTTCGCCAGATCCTATTTTACCTATCTAATAACATATGGCACAATACTTTTCTGATAATCAGATACGCAGATTTTTAATTCAATTTGCTAAGATATTTTCAAATTGGCAAGTTACTAAAGGTAAAGACCCTGCCGGACATCCAATATTAGTACGAGTACCGGTTATGTATGGTGATAGTAGTCGGCAAGCTGCTACTATTATTGCCAACAATAGTGCTAGTAATTTACCAAGTGCTCCGTTAATTACATATTATATTACGGGATTAGAATATGATCAACGAAGAACGCAGGATCCTACATTTGTAGATAGAATTAATGTTAGACAAAGAACATACAATAGTGAAACATTAGCATATGAACAAACGCAAGGACAAGCATTTACTGTTGAAAGATTAATGCCAGTACCATATACTTTACGTATTACAGTAGATATGTGGACTACAAATTACAATCAAAAATTAGAATTAATAGAGCAATTGGGTACCTTGTTTAATCCTTCATTAGAAATTCAAAGTACTGATAATTTTATTGATTGGACCAGTTTAAGTGTGGTATATCAAGATGGGTTAACTTTTAGTAGTCGCAGTATTCCTCAAGGATCAGGAA
>CAISJL010000075.1 GCA_903885665.1 uncultured beta proteobacterium
GCATTACTGTTGGGGAAACAACCGGTGCGGTTGTTGGAATCACAGTGGATATTGAATTAATATCTTTTATGTAAATTGTAATAGTTGAAATTTAATCTGACATTTGTAATAATAAAAAGAAACAAAAGAAGGTTAAAGCAATGAACTTAAATCAAAAAATAATCAAACCAAAAATGGGAGTATTGGAGCTGGCAAAACATTTAGGGAACGTGTCAGCAGCATGTAAAGCAATGGGATATAGCAGAGATAGTTACTATCGATTCAAAGAACTCTATGAAACTGGTGGGGTGGAGGCGTTGCAAGAAATCAGCAGGAAGAAGCCGATTTTAGCCAACAGAGTGGAGGCGCATATAGAGGAAGCAGTGGTCAATATGGCAATTGCTGAACCAGGATGGGGGCAACTGAGAGTATCTAATGAGCTAAAAAAAGAAGGAATAATCGTCTCGCCAGGAGGAGTGCGTTCAATATGGCTACGAAATGACCTAAACAATTTTAAGAAAAGACTAGAGGCGTTGGAGGCTAAATCTGCGCAAGATGGCATATTGCTGACGGAGAGTCAGCTGGTAGCTTTAGAGAAAAAGAAAGAGAAACTGGAAAGCTTGGGAGAGATAACAACTGAGCACCCAGGATACCTTCTTTCTCAGGATATTTACTATGTAGGCACAATTAAAGGTGTTGGAAAAATTTATCAGCAAACTGTTATCGATACTTACTCTAGAGTCGCTGAAGCTAAACTTTACACCGATAAAACCCCGATTACAAGCGCAGATATTCTTAACGACAGGGTGATACCATTTTTTGCTGAGCATAAAATTGATATACTTCGCATTCTGACTGATAGAGGCACAGAGTATTGTGGGACCTTAGAAAATCATGCATTCCAGCTGTACTTGAGCGTCGAGGGCATTGAGCATACCAAAACCAAAGCTGGATCTCCTCAAACAAACGGCATTTGCGAGAGGTTCCATAAGACTATGAAGCAAGAGTTTTATGATACGGCTTTCAGGAAAAAGATCTATACTTCCGTGGATCAGTTGCAAAAAGATGTCGATACTTGGTTGCTTAGCTACAATAACGATAGAGCCCATTCTGGTAAATATTGCTATGGCAAAACTCCAATGCAAACTTTTTTAGATTCCAAACATATCGCAATTGAAAAATCTAACGAGAGCTTGTACAATAATAACATATCTGACACTCATTACTTAAATGACACTCAGATATAATTTTTCTACTGTCCGTCAGATTAAATCTTGACTTTTACATGTCTTGTATATTTCTACTTTCCCAAACAGCTTTATAGTATTTGCGAATCTCTTCTTCGGTAGGTACATACGGTAACTTTTTTGCTTTTGATCCTACCTCTACCCCTAACTCTTGTCTTAAACTCACAAATACAGATCTTAAATAATTATAATCTGGTACTTCATGACGAAAGTATTTTATTATTTGCAAAGCTTTTTTTCTAGGGCTTGTTCTCTTTTCCTTCTAAGCAGCCTGTCCGAATTGAGGCAAGTTAATTGGTAAACGCGTATCCATATCTAAAAGAAACCTACCATATGGATTAATATGCTCAGTTAACAAAGGAGATATAGCTCTTTTATCAGCAGTAGTCATCCTTGGCAGCCAGTCGGACTCAATCAATATTTGTTGTAATAATAGAGTATTTATATATGTAGCGGCTTGCACTCGAAATGACAGTGGCTTGCTTTCATCGGCACAAAGTGGCTCAAATTAATTGCAATTATAAATTCACTTCGGCTCACTTTAATTGACGGTGAAAATATCCTGGCTCACTTGATTTGATTCTATCTTTTACTTTGGCTCACTTGATTTGATTCTATCGGAATCAGATTTTTCATTAAATTCGTTGTAAAATATTCGATAAAAAGGGTCATTATTTTAATAATAA
>CAISJL010000076.1 GCA_903885665.1 uncultured beta proteobacterium
CACCAACAAGGAATCTATTTAACCACTATTAAAGTGGTTCTTGCTCAATCATAAACTACTTGGATATGACTAACAATTAAGAATGACTTGCGACAATAAGGTATACCTTAAAATTAGGATAGGGATTAGACGTTTTCATGAGTTAGCGTCAAAACAAACCAAGATTTACTGAGGTTAATTGAACTGGCCGATAAAAATATTGTTTGTTTATCTGTCACATGCAGATTTAGAAAATTATTCACAAAAATTGGGGATAACTATTTGGATGACTAGTCTTTATCCCACCTGACAAGGACAAGCAATATAGAAAGAGTCGTTTTTGGATTTTGAAAGTTGATACTGGGTCAGATGCATAATTAATGTAAGTGCCTGTTTTAAAATTCATGTGTACAGCCCTCAATCTTATTTTTGCCGTAATAGAGACCTTATTTTTCCTTCCAAACAAGGAATGTTAAACAAATAAAGATTAATTAGAGCAAATTTCTAAGCATCTGAATTTTTTAAAACACGCACTTAGTGATTTATTTGGCGAAATGACTATTTATCATTTGCAACTTTTTCAAATAATGCACTCGTACTTTCAGCTATAGTTATAGAATGATGAGAATAACCAACCAAAGCATCATCAAAAACTTCAATTGCATACAATACTAATGACTTAGAAAGTGTTTTGTTAATTTTTTGAGTTGGGGTTATTAAAACACCATTTTCACGTTGAAAATATAATGCACTTTCTCTAAGTAACAAAAAACCGCCATAATTAGCCATATTCATTATTCGTTTTAACTCTTCATTACCTATTGCTTCTTTAAGACGTTCACCAATAGCTACTGTAGGAAGAGAGGCCAACCGATGTTTTGTTTTATGGTCACGAAAAAAATTTTTCCTAGTTGTTGGATGCATACCGTCCGAGTAAACCCCGAAATGGGCTTTTGCAACTTCTTCACATACAGTAATACTAATAAATGCTGCAGTTGAATAACTTCCCTGCATAAACAAAAGCACTGAGTCTTTAATTAGGCTAAAGATATAATTTATTGCCTTATCTAAATCATCAACACACTGAATCAAATTATCTTCACTTGAAATTAATTGATTTATAAGTGAATATGTTTCCATAAGATACCTCTAATAATTTAAAATTACTTCAACTGTACTCTACAGTTACTCTTTTAATAAAAAAAACATACAAAGTTTTCAGAGAATAAAAGAATTACAGGTACATCCCCATTAGCATCTTTCTGTTTGATATACCTAATTAAGAATTAATATGACCAGGAAGTCTAATGATGAACTCTTAGACGAAATTTTAGCAAACGCTAAGGCCAAGTTTCAAACATTCGAACCTTATACTGTATTTACAATTATCCAAATCAGTTAGCAGTGGAAATGTCTATTCAGACAGTACTGACTTATCTATCAGATCAACAATCAAAACTACGAAAAATATTTTGTGCTTTCTTGAATCAGACTTAAAGCTGTATCAGTGGCTATTGATTAGAATTTGACTCAATGATAAATATTATGGCTGGAGATATTAGATATATCCTTAAAGCATCATACAGATACAATTACGTTCAAGATATACGTCATTGCTATGATAATTTGGAATATTTACTTACAGCGAGAATTTTTATTATCAATAACAAATATCCGCATATAGTAGTTAGTATGCTAGATAGATACTATATGGAGATAATGACTATTGACAAACCATATTGAATAACTTAGTATTAAATCTAAGTTATATATGGGGAGTCCTAAGGATAAGACGGCAGCAATGCTACCAACTGTATACTAACTAGTTCACCATAGGAACAAACTAACGTTCACAAGTGGTTGAGTGAAGAATCGGAGAATATTCTCCAGTTTATTCATAGCTCAACCGTGCTTGTCCTGCAGCACGCAAGAGCAATTTCTAACAAGGAAATTGCCATGCAACTTCAAAATTCTCAATACATCATCCGCCTACGTCAAGCCATTATAAAAACTGGCCTGTCCCGTAGTACTATTTATACATTGATTAAGCTGGGAGATTTCCCAAAACAAATACAACTATCCCCTCGTACCATGGGCTTTCTTGAGTCTGAAATAGATGAATGGATTGCTGGCAGAATTGCAGCGTCAAGGGTGGCTTAATTATGGACAAATTAGGCACTACCCAAGTCGCTAATGTGGGCAGCAAGAAAATACAGCAAGATCATTTTACCCAAACCTCGATTAAAGCCAAACTGGCTAAATTACTGCAATCCCTATCATTGGCAGGGAGACTGTTATGGTAGCTAACCTGCAAGCGCCGGTAATATGTCAGTGTACAGCCACACGCACAGGCACTATTCCCACGGCTGGAGGTAGAAGGCCGGTATTTATTATGGAATTTGAGAATGAAACTTGTGAAGAAAACATAATTAAGTTTTTTGGCTGTAACCTTTCGGAAGCTGGCAATCATTCTGTGCCTCATAATTCTGATTTTGCCAAATTATACCGCACCACTATTGGCAGCAACCCCACCAAGCGATTTAGTAAAGCACATCAACTTTTGCCACATCTATCAAGCTATTACTTTGCGATAAATTATAAACTCGTGGAGCCAAGCAGATCGATTCCATATTTAAAAGTTACGCGCATTAAACCCGAATCTATCGTGCGAAATGATGCTTGGACACTTAATGGAACGCTGAAAAAAATCCCTAAAAATTCACCTTTCAAGACTCTAAAAAATGGCGACAAAGTGGCGATAAATAGGCGACGAACTGGCGAAACAATGGCGACGGATTGGCGACAAGTAGGCGACGGCGAAACGCTGGATGATGCTAATTCACTTGGGCTTGATGCTGTTTTTCATCCCATTAACAAGCGTCCTAACCAAGGTAAAACCATTAACACACAAGACCATGTATGTGATGCACAGTTATTTGTTAATTTAACAGATACTGCTCAAGGTTTTTATAACGAGCGACTTAATGTACTGCTCAAGAATTTTGGCTTTGAAAGTCCCGAAGCTGAAACCTTAGCCATGCAAGCTGTCTTCACCAAATATGGACAATCAGCCTATTTATCAAAACCGGTAAGTCAGCAAACCCACGATGAGTGGTTAGCAGCATTTAACGGTATGGAGCAAGCAACATGAAAATTAAATTAATTGCTTTATTGTTGATGAGTACATCAGCAACAGGTGCTGAGATCTATGCTCAAGATGGAACGTATCTAGGTAAATTAGGTGGATCCTCTTCTCAGTATGATTCTACAGCCAATCCAAATGGACCTTATGGCAGTACCTGGGGAGTTAATTCTATTAATAATCCAAATGGTCGTTACGGTGCTTCATGGTCCACTCAATCCCCCAATAATCCTTATACCATTACCCCACCGGTAATTAAGACTGAGGGAGATTTAGAATGAAATTATTTGCCTATAGATTTATTAGTGACGATGGTGTGCCAACTGGGTATTACGGAGTGGTTGGTGCAAATTCTGAACATGATTTGTTTTGTAGCATTGATGAATTTGGCGACCCTTATCGTTGTGAGCTTAGTAAGTTATCTAGTGCAGTTATTTGTTTTAAAGCAGCAAAAG
>CAISJL010000077.1 GCA_903885665.1 uncultured beta proteobacterium
AAAAATAATTTTAATATTGAACAATATAATCAATAGTGACCCCATACATCAACACACATCAACAAACATCAACAAACATCAATAAACATCAATAAACATCAATATAAATTAATAGCCTGATAGTTACCGTCACCCCCTGACATATAGTGGATTAAGTCACCAGCTACCGCGAATGATCGAGTCTGATCCTAAAATGTTAGCCTACCCAACTTCAATCCTCTGCTCTTTATTGGACCACAAATGAATATCGCCGTATTGGATGATTACTTACAACTATCTCAAGGTGCTGCCAACTGGTCAGCGCTGCCGCCGCAATGCAAGATCACAGTGTTCGATCGCCCCCTCCAATCGGAAGACGAAGCGGCCACCCAATTAGCACCATTTGATATCATCTGCTTATTGCGGGAGCGCATGCCAATTTCTGCGCAACTACTGGCACGTCTACCCAATCTGAAAATGATTGCGATTACCGGACTCTACAATCGCACACTCGATGTAGCCGCTGCCACTACACGTAATATTACCGTCTCTTTTACCGAGCTACGCGGCTCTTATCGCAAAGCAACTTGCGAATTAACTTGGGGGTTAATTTTATCTGTAGCCCGCCACATTCCCTATGAGTCCAACTTAATGCGACAAGGTGGATGGCAGCATACTGCTGGCTTTACCTTAGCCAGTCGCACCTTAGGATTAATTGGACTTGGTCGCCAAGCACGTCACATGATACCTATTGCAAAAGCCTTTGGCATGGAAGTCATCGCTTGGAGCCCCAACCTTACCCAAGACATTGCCGAGCCACTCGGGGTCACCCGCGTTGAACGTCAAGACTTGTTTGCCCGAAGTGATGTCGTGAGCGTGCATTTAGTATTAAGTGAACGTAGCCGGGGCCTCATTCACAGCGCTGACTTCGCGCGCATGAAATCCACAGCAATCATTGTGAACGCTGCACGAGGAGCGATCATCAACGAAAATGATTTAATTACAGCGCTGCAACAACGACGTATTGCAGGTGCAGGGCTCGATGTATTTAGTCAAGAACCGCTCGCATCCGACAGCCCACTGCGCAGCCTAGACAATGTAGTGATGACCCCGCACCAAGGACATCATGTGCGCGAGTTCTACGAAGTCGCCTACACCGATGTTGTTGAAAATATTAATGCCTTTATTAAAGGCAACCCGATACGAATACTGACTCCAGAACGTAACTCGAGTCAATTTGCCAGCTAATTAAAGGTTCATGATAAAAGGTGCGCAAGATGTTTAATACTTCGATATACCAACACCTAAGGCGATCATGCCAAAATATCGCCATACCCTTGCTAGGGTGTATCTTGTTACACTGTGATTTGAGCATTGCACAAACGCAACAATATCCTAACAAACCAATTCGCCTGTTAGTTGGCTTCTCGGCTGGCGGTAGTGCAGACAGCTCAGCCCGCACCATTGCAACATTGATGGGAGACGCCTTAAAGACGCGCATTGTGATTGAGAATCGTGGTGGTGCAGGTGGCAGTATTGCTGCACAAATCGTCTCAAGAGCACCGGCTGATGGCTACACCTTGCTGTGGTCAAGCCCGGGCGCGCTTACTATCAGCCAAATTCTCGAAAAGAATTTATCTTATAAAACAGAAACTGCATTTGCCCCGATTGGACTAGCGCTGACTTACTGTAACGCACTGGTATCTCGTACCGATTTTCAATTTAATAGCATTGCACAATTAATTGCCTACGCCAAAGATAACCCAGGGCAAATTAAATACGCCACCCAAGGCGTGTCTTCAGCCGGCCACCTCTCTGGCGAAATGCTCCAAGTCATGTCTGGCCTCAAACTCACCCACATCCCCTATAAAGGCGGTAATGAAATCATGACCGCACTGCTGGGTAACGAGCTACAACTCGGATTTGTGAGTTCGACAACTGCAGGCGTAATGCGTTCGCGAATACGCATTCTGGCAGTCACTAGCTTACATCGCGACCCTAGTCTACCCGATGTGCCTTCATTGCATGAATCTGGCGTGAGCAACTACGATGCGAATTTCTGGTTTGGTTTGTTAGCACCCGCAGGCACACCGCCTGCGATTATTCAACGCTTAAACAGCCTACTGCGCGAAACGCTATCTAACCCTGAAGTCACCCGCGTCGTCAAAGCACAGGGCCTCAACCCAGCACCATCGACTGCGCAGGAATATACCGCACTGATTCGTGCAGACTATTTAAAATGGAAAAAAGTGATCAGCCCAGCGAATTAATTCTACTTGGCTGATCACCTTAAGATATAAAGACTAAACGAGCGCTGGATAATCAGTGTATCCAGTCGCCCCGGGCGTATAAAACGTAGCGTCATTCGGGGTATTCAGTGCAGCTTTAGCCTGCAGGCGCACTACCAAATCTGGATTAGCAATAAACGGCCGACCAAACGCAATTAAATCGCAGCGGCCAGATACCAGATCTTCTTCAGCGCGGGCGGCATCATAGCCCCCCGATAATATCAATCGCCCTGAAAATGTTTGACGAAAGACTTTTTTAATCGAATCAGGCACTACCGGAGCACCCATTGCTGAATGGTCGACCAAGTGCACATAAGCAATACCCTTGAGATTTAATTGCTCTGCCAGATATTGATAATCAGCATCCATTTCAGGGTAATTCGGCATATCATTAAACACACCATGCGGTGAGAGGCGAATACCAATACGCGCTCTACCAATGGTTGCAATCATAGCGTCAACGATCTCTAACGCGAAACGTGCACGATTCTCAATGGTGCCACCATATTGATCGGCACGTACATTTGAACTGGGACGCAAGAATTGCTCGACTAAGTACCCATTAGCACCATGCAACTCCACACCATCAAAACCCGCATCAAGGGCGCGTTGCGCAGCCTTTGCATACTCAGCGATGGTTGAACGCACCTGTGCTATTGTCATGGCCACAGGCATTGCATTCGGCTTCATGCCTTCAGTATCGGTATACAGTTCACCAACAGCGGCTATTGCTGAAGGCGCCAGTATTGTTGCACCTTTTGGTAAATTCAAAGGATGAGCAATCCGCCCGCAATGCATGAGTTGTACGAAAATCTTGCCACCTTGAGCATGTACAGCATCAGTAACTTTACGCCAACCAGCAACTTGCTCATCCGAGTAAATACCTGGTATACGCGCATAACCTAAACCATTAGGCGATGGCGTTGTGCCTTCGGTAATGATTAAACCAGCGGCAGCACGCTGACCGTAATATTGCACCATCAAATCGTTGGGAATGCCACCTACAGCGCGACAACGAGTTAATGGCGCCATCACCATATGATTCTGTAACTCTAAAGGACCTAATGCAGTCGGAGAAAACAATCGAGACATCTTTATATTCCAATTCAATTAAAAACAATCTTAAGCCATAAAATTAAGCCATAAAAATAAATCAAAAAATATCAAGGACATACATAAAAAATAAGATCGATGCACAACAGATGATGGCAGCGGGTATTTAATATTTAATATCAAAATTAATCTGCTCAGATTAAAATTTTTATTACCCGATATTATAAAGCTTATTTCAACTATACTCGGTATGGCGACAATCATAAGTAACACTTTGCACCAATTTAAGAGCTTAAAACACTTATTGAATTGATATAACGCAACAGATTACAAATCTTTAGGGGAGTTATGATGAAAGCATCACATTTTTGGCTAATCAGCCTAAGCACCTTTGCACTCAATCTTGGCAGTACAGTTTCCTTAGCACAACAATCGTGGCCTGCTAAACCCATTCGATTGATCGTCCCGTTTACCTCTGGTGCGGCCAGTGACTTTCTGGGTCGCACCCTCGGTCAACGGCTTAATGAAATCTACGGCCAACAAGTCGTAGTAGATAATCGGCCTGGCGCTGGCGGCTTAATTGGTAGTGAGCTCACGCGTGATGCACCACCCGATGGCCATACCATCACCATGATTGGGCAACCGCATATCTCCAATGTGTTATTGAGAGAGAAAAAACCCTATGACCCCATTGCCGATTACGCGTCCATCTCATTGGTTGCCTTCACCCACAACGTCATTGTTCTTGGCCAAGGGGTGAATGCCAAAACCATTCCCGACCTTGTCAATCTCGCACGCGCACAACCCGGAAAACTCAACTATGGATCTGCCGGCAACGGCAGCTCATCTCATTTAGCCGGTGCATTATTTGCTGCTAAAACGAATATCAATGTCGTGCACATCCCGTTTCGTCAAAGCTCGGATAGTCGATCTGCGCTCATCTCTGGCACGATTCATTTTTATGTATACCCACTGCCCGCGATTCTTGGCGCAGTTAGATCTGGGCAAATTAAAGCGCTAGCCGTAGGTAGCCCTAAGCGCGCAGAAGCCTTACCCGATATACCCACTGCAGCTGAAGCGGGCTTTGCAGGTTATCGCTCTGAGTCATGGTTTGGTTTGATAGGTCCTAAAAAAATTCCTAAGGTAATCATTCATAAACTCAATAGCGATATCGAAAAAACCCTACAAGAAGAAGATATTCGTAAAAAGTTTGCAAACCAAGGCGCAACACCACTAGGCGGTAGCGCTTTAGACTTTGAGAAACGTCAGCGCGAGGAGGTCATCGAACTCTCCACTTTGATTAAACAAAGTGGCATGCAGTTGCAATAATTAGGACTGGATAACGGTAAACGGTATATAGACCATAAAAAAGAGGGGCTATCGCCCCTCTTTTTTTGAGAATTATATTATGCTCACTGATCATCAATTTTGCATTTAATTTCTCGTATTTAATTTTATTACTCAGGTGCCACACCCGGCACTGGCCGACGCCGTTCCAAATGGAACCGCACAAGCGCTGCACCGCGATATAGGCCATGTACAAACTTGCCATAAGGCATGGTTAAGAATAAAGCCAATACCACACCCAAATGAAAAGCAAGCAAACTACCCATCATAGCGGTCTCGCGATAACACAACAATAATAAACCGGTTAGACTAATCAGGAATAATAAGGCTAGGAAGCCCACATCCATACCCGTTTGCTCAGGCGCTGCCAAATTAGGATCGCGCTGATGCTTAACCCAAATCAAACCTGCAGTGCCAATCAATAACGCAATTCCACCAGTCACACCCAGCAATACTGGCAAGCTCAATATTGGATAAGGGGCTTTAAAATTGAGCATGTAGTGGTAATAAGTGGCGACACTAGTGGACGCAAAACACAGCATAAATCCATAGAACGTAAAGTGATGGAATGTTTTACGTGCAAATGATTTTTGCTTAGTCGGATAAGTACAACCTTCACCGCCGCCGTCTAAGTTTTTTAGCACTAATGCATCCCCTATACCTTCACTCAATGGTCCAGGGCTAGCAAAGTCTGCTAAGTCCTCACCCATGCTGGGCCAAAAGCGTATAAAGCCCATGAATAATGCAAAGGCTACAAACAAGGCAACACCACCAAATGAATATGCCATGACATTGTGGGGGATCACTGCATAGAATGCACCTTGGCTATCGCTATACGCACTAAACATCTGCTCCGCATTCAAGAACAAACTCATTAAGAAAATGACCAAGCCCAAACTACCCGCAGTAATCAGGCTGACGGCTAAACCATTTTTCTCATAAAGCGCACCCAAAAATCCAGGCCAGGCATAACGCTGATAGGTTTGTCCCCGAACCCGTGCCATCAAGCGTGGGAAGTTCAATTGAAATTCATGCGGCGGCGCAAACTGACAGGCATAGAAACAAGAGCCGCAGTTATGACAGAGGTTACCGAGATAGTGCACATCACTTTCATTAAATTCGAGCCGTCTAGCTAAGGCCGGAAACACAGCGCAATACCCTTCACAATAACGACATGCATTACAAATCCGTAATACTTTCTGGGCTTCTTCAATTAACTCATCAATCTTCATAGGGGTTTCAACCGTTGACATAACGTGCCGCCTCCGCGCCTGCAATTCGCCCAAAAGTAGTACCGATAGACATACCGATACCCGCTAAATAACCCTTACCTAAAACATTACCGGCCATAATTTCACCTGCTGCAAAAATATTTTTAGCGGGTTGCTCATCTTGGAACAACATCCGCGACTTATCATCAACAGTAACTCCGAGATACGTAAACGTAATCCCTGGTCGTAGCGGATAGGCAAAGTATGGCGGGGTATCGATCTTACGCGCCCAATGCGTCTTCGGTGGCACTAGCCCCTCGGTCACACAATCATCTTGAATCGTATGATCAAAAGTTCCCTCACGCACCGCAGCGTTAAATTGCGCAATCGTGATCTCCAGTGATTCAGGGCTCAATTCCAACTTCTCTGCTAGTTCACGCAAACTCGAGGCCCGAATCGGCGGATAGACAGGCGGCATAAATTTACCCATCGCCTTAGAGTCAATAATTGAGTAACCAATTTGGTCGGGTTGACCCGCAACCAAACGCCCCCAAATGGCATAACGCTTAGGCCAGAAATCCTCACCCTCATCATAGAAACGCTTGGATTCTTTATTCACCACAATACCTAAGGACACCGCATCCACACGAGTAATAATGCCACCATCGTATTTCGGTGAGCGGGCATCAATTGCCACACAATGACCTTGAGTTGCATCGCTAATCGTTTTAGCACCATGGGCAATCAACATCTTCAACACTGTACCACGGTTATACGGCGTGCCCCGCACCAAGAAATTATCTGCTGGTGGCCCCCACGCCTCACGCAACCACTCGAGATTGGACTCAAAACCTCCGCAGGCTATGACTACGGCTTTTGCTCGCACCTTATGTTGCGCACCTTGATACGCTACGGTCGCAGATTTAAAGGCTCCACCTTCAATCTCTAAATCAACCACTTCAGCTTCGTAATGAATATCAATACCCAAACGTTCTGCGGAGTCGTAATACGCGTTCATTAATGCCTTACCCCCACCCAAGAAAAACGCATTGGTACGGGACAGATGCAATGTGCCCCCTAGCGGGGGTTGAAAGCGCACTCCATGCTTCATCATCCATGGCCGGCAACGCGAGGTGTCGCTAATTAACATTCGTGCTAAGTGCTCGGTGGTCAGTCCGCCAGTGACTTTCAGCAAATCTTGCCAATATTCTTCTTCAGGATAAGCATCGGTCAAAATGTCTTGCGGGCCTTCGTGCATGCAGCGCAAGTTACGGGTATGACGGGTATTGCCGCCACGAAAATCGATAGGGGCACCTTCGAGCAGCAACACACTACAACCCGCTTCGCGCGCTGTCAGTGCAGCGCAGAGTGCTGCATTACCACCACCAATCACCAATAAATCATAGGTTTTAGATGTATCAAGCATGGGATAAGCCTTTGTACAGGGTGACTATAAATATGACGGTGAATTATACATGCCACATGGCTCGACTGAGCACCTACCAAGCAATTCTCAATGATCTCCCCATAACTGGCATAATCTGGAATAATGTCTCCATTGTGTGACGGACAATCACGAAAAAGTCCATATCTTAAAAACGTGATCACTCTCACTGCTACTGCTCAAACTCAAACGCAAACTATTAGGCCATTAGGAGGTATCGATGCTCAAGCAACTTATCAGTGTGCCCACACTGGTCGCATGCATGCTCTTTTCTACCGCCAACATTCAGGCAGCAAGCTCTACTGCTGCAAGCGTCAATAACCCGAGCACTGTTACGCATGAAGACTATCCGAATCATAGCCTGAGATTGATTGTCGGCTTTCCGTCAGGTGGCGCCACCGACTTAGTCGCGCGCACCATCGCCCCCAAACTCAGCGAGCTACTCAAGCAATCCGTGATCATCGATAACCGCCCAGGGGCAAACGGCACACTGGCTGCCGGTTTGACTGCAGAGGCCTCTCCAGATGGCTACACATTGCACTTAGCCACCTTAGGCGCGATGGTCATTAGTCCTACCATTACCAAGCTACCCTACGACCCTCTCAAAGACTTTGCCCCAATCGGATTAGCCGTCCGACTCCAGAACATATTTGTCACCCATCCACGAGTAGCTGCGCACACCATCCCAGAGTTGATTACCTTAATGCGCCAAACACCCAACTTAAATTATGCTTCCTCAGGGCTAGGTAGTCCTGGCCACTTAGCCGGCGCACTGTTCCAAACCATGACCAAGACTGAACTCAACCATATTCCTTACAAAGGAGGTGGACTAGCCTTAGCAGACTTGGCCGGTGGCCAAATCCCACTATTTATTGCGGTTATCTCAACCAGTTTGCCGCTGGTAAAAGCGGGCAAAGTGAACGCTATTGCAGTCACCGGCCCCAAACGCACGCCGGTGCTGCCCGAAGTGCCGACCGTATCAGAGACCAATGGACTCAAACAATATGAAGCCAGTAACTGGTATGGCTTAGTGAGCAGTGCCAATACACCCAAACCAATTATTGATCGGCTGCAAGCTAGCCTCCAAACCGTGATTTATATGCCTGAAGTGCGCGATGCGCTATTGGCACGCGGTATTGATCCCGCTCCCTCTACTCCGGAAGAATTTGTCAGCTATCTCAAAGCGGAAACCAATAAATGGCAAAAAGTGGTTAAGTTTGCCAATCTCAAACAGTAATGCTTCGTTCAGTCCATCCCATCTCAAGCGATACACCCCTAAGAAGTGTATCGTCTAGAGTTGAGCGATCAAACCGAAAAGCTCATATTCAATTCGACAGCTATTGTGGAAAATTCATTGCAAGAATGAATCACAATCATTAATCACAATCATTAATCACGAAAAAAAGTACTGAGCTCTTCATAAACCAAATCAGGCACTTGTTCGGCGGGATAGTGTCCGCAAGGCAAAGGCTTGATGCGTTCGATATGCGCCGCGTATTGTGGCCATGCGACACGTGGATCATAATATTTTTCGGTATGGCTCTGCTCACCCCAATACACGGCAGTGGGACACTGAATCTTGCGCCCGGCGTCAAAGTCTGCGGTATCCATGGCCATATCTACAGTCACTGCTGCCCGATAGTCTTCGCATACACCATGAATATTCTCGGCAGTACAGACTCTGGCATATTCTTTGAGTGTTTCCTCTGAGAATCCACCTTTACCAATACCTAGCTTCGTCAACTTCTGCTTAATGTAGTAGTCGTATTTTCCTTCGATTAACTTCTCCGGAATATCGTAGGCCTGCGCCATAAAAAACCAATGCGAGGAATTCAATGCCCACTGATAAGTAGCATTCTTCAACATATGGTGAGTGGGTAAGATATCGAAGCTTGCGAATTTTTTAATCTTCTCAGGGTGGTCTAAGGCCATCCGAAATGCGGTGCGTGCACCACGATCATGACCTGCTACACAAAACGTATCAAAACCTAAATGGGCCATCACATCGACTTGATCCTGCCCCATACGACGGAACGAGTAATTACTATGATCGGGTAAACCGCGGGGTTTACTGCTATCGCCATAGCCACGCAAATCAGTAACCACCACCGTGAACTCTTCAGCGAGGCGGGGAGCAACTAAATGCCAATGCACATGGGTTAGCGGATTACCATGGATGAGCAAAATTGCAGGCCCTTTGCCGCCATAACGCAAATTGATTTTGACCTCGGGATCAGTGGTCTGTACTTGTAAATGTTTAAACCCTTCGAACACGGCAATACTCCTTTTGTCATAGAACATTACTAAAGTCAGCAAAATAGCGATGCTAACCCAGCTCAATGCCGCAGTGATAGCCCTTGATAAGGACCACATCATGGTTGGCTCTAGTGCCAGCAAATGCATCAAGCCATGCTAATATTCAACATCTGCTGCTTGACAACCAGACCTGCGCTCAGGGCTACAACAGCTGTAACGCCATCTACTAATCAACTAAAAAATCAATTATTACAATAATTTCAATTACTTAAATGATCTACTAGAAATTTTTTCCTGACAGTCATCGATGTTTATCGTTGTTGCTTGAGAAGCGTATTTTATCTATTACACCCCATAGGGTAGTCGTCCATCATGTTCAATCCATTCAAACCCTTAGAACACATCACGACTGCGGTCTTCACTTCGCTACCTGCAAAGTTTCGCAAACAATCCCGCAGCAGTTGGTCTGATCCCAACCGCCAAAACGCCGAAGTAGCATGCTTTCTTGAAGGCCCGTCCTTTGATCGCCAAGGTAATTTATACGTCTGCGATATCCCTTTTGGGCGAATTTTTCGTATCGATCCTAAAGGCCAATGGGAACTGATTGTGCAATACGATGGCTGGCCTAATGGAATGAAATTCCACAAAGATGGTCGCTTGTTTATTTGCGACTATAAAGAAGGTCTGCTGGCCTTAGATGTCAAAACCGGCAAGCTCGAATCAGTGCTACGCACCGCTTATAGCGAAGGCTTCAAGGGCTTGAACGATCTTCACTTTACAAGCCAAGGCGACCTCTATTTCACCGACCAAGGCCAGACAGGCATTACAGATCCAACAGGACGGGTATTTCGACTCAAGGCCAACGGCGAACTCCGGCGCTTAGTCGATAATGCACCCAGCCCCAATGGCATCACCTTATCCACGACCGAAAAACAAGTGTATGTCGGCGTTACCCGTTCCAATTCAATTTGGCGTCTGCCACTGATGGTTGATGGTTCGGTCTCTAAAACGGGGGTTGCCATTCAGCTCTCTGGCGGGGTTGGTGGACCAGACGGAATTGAAATGGATGCCGAAAACGGCATTTTGGTGTGCCAACTGGGTGTGGGCATCTGGCGCTTTGACGCTAACATGCTACCCACTCATTTAGTCCACTCCAAAGATGCTCATCACCAACACCTCACCAATTTGGCGTTTGGCGGCCCTGATCACCAAACGATCTATATCACCGAATCACTATCCGGTGATATCCTGATGGCGCATCTGCCGGTCGCCGGCAAAAAACTCTACGGCCAGCAATAAACTAGGCGGCAGCACTTTATGAACCCTAAATATCAGCGCTAAATAAACACTTATAAATCAGCTAGTTAACATTAAATGCCAGGCTGGCTCTAGCACCAATCCTAATTTATTAGCCTGAAACTTTTAATCTAAATCTTTTAATCTAAATCACTCAATGTAAATATCTCAACCCGAATTTTTTAATTTCAATTTCTCAGTCTCAACTACTTTAACCACACTTCGGAACGCACTCATGAAACTACTCGTCCTACCTGGTGATGGCATAGGCCCTGAAATCACCACTGCCACCCTCAACGTGCTCGACCACGCCAGCGCCAAATACAAACTCGACCTATCATGGGATATTCGAGACATTGGCGAGAAAACACTCCAATCGCACGGCACTACTATGACTGCAGAAGTCATGGAAGCAGCCCGCCAAGCCACCGGCATTATCTTGGGGCCAGTATCCCATCTACACTATCCCTCTAAAGAAGAAGGCGGCATCAACCCCTCCGGTTGGTTGCGTACCCAGCTTGATCTGTTTGCCAATATCCGTCCTGCCAAATCGCGTATGGGTGTAGGCCTGACTGGTAAACCAGTAGACCTCGTCATCTTCAGAGAATGCACCGAAGGCTTCTACGCAGACCGTAATATGTTTATGGGTCGCGGCGAATTTATGCCTACCGAAGACGTCGCAATTGCAGTGCGTAAAGTGACTGCCAAACAATGCCGACGCATTGCCGAGGTGGCCTACGCTTGGGCTCGTCAACGCCGCAAAAAAGTCACCATCGTACATAAAGCCAATGTCTTTCATATGTCTGATGGATTATTCTTGCGCGAAGTACGCGCTGTTGCCGCTCAGAACCCGGATATTGCCAGTGATGAAAAAATTGTTGATGCCATGGCCGCATTACTGGTACGTGACCCCAGCCAATTTGACTGCATTGTGACTGGTAATATGTTTGGCGATATTCTCTCTGACGAAGCTTCAGAAATATCAGGCAGCTTAGGTTTAGCAGGCTCGACCATGACTGGTGACAATGCCTGTTGCGCGCAGGCCCAACATGGATCTGCCCCTGACATTGCCGGACAAGATAAGGCTAACCCCGTCTCGCTACTCTTATCGGCAGGGATGTTACTCGAATGGTTGTCCATCAAGTATCAGCGTCCTGAGTTAAATCAAGCCGCGCAAGCACTTGAGGCTGCTATTGATGCAGCCTTGCAATCACCAAGTACGCGTACGGCAGACTTAGGCGGCCAACTCGGCACCCGCGCATTTACACAACATCTCATTAATAATTTATAAAACTCACTGTTCGTAAAAAATCGGGTGATGCCACCGGTGCATCATCCGATTTTTTACAAGATTTTAGATCTTAACTTCATCAGCGTTCAGATCGCCACATCAAATTACACTACTGGACCGCTAACACCTATTAGCAGTGCGTAAGGGCCCACAATTAAGCTCCTCAATGCGCATTCATAGCAGGCAGGTTAAATATCAGTACGGTTAAAAGTTGAGACACACTTTCCCAAATCAAATCAGTCATCAAAAAACCAAAAAGGTTAGCAATTTTCATTGCTAACCTTTTGATTTTTTGAATTTTATTACTTTTTGTTCGTTGTTGGCGCGGCCGGAGGGATTCGAACCCCCTACCCCTTGGTTCGTAGCCAAGTACTCTATCCAGATGAGCTACGGCCGCCCAAGACTGCGAATTATAGCAAAATTCGTCCCTTAGGCGTATCTCGATGCAATAAACATGAATAAATTCTCATATTCACCTGCACCATCAACAACCAGATCACGCAACAAGTGGTTGATTCAGCCGAAAAATAAGTCATGCATAGGTAATACCTATAACAACTTGAGTTGGGCTAGTAACTCGGCACTTTCAGGTATTGAACCTTTGGCGTAAGTATGGGCATAACGCACAATACCGGCACGATCAATGACGTAAGCTGCGCGTTTGTCGGCACCACGCTCTGCATCAAAAACTCCAAACGCTGAACCCACTGCGCCATGCGGCCAGAAATCCGATAATAGTGGGAATGGCACCCCACCTAAATGCGTGGCCCACGCTTTAAGACTGGGCAGTGGATCGATACTAACCTGAAGAATCTCAACCTCAAGTGCTTGAAAAGCGGCGTAGTTCGCACGGAACCCGTTGACTTGGTTGGTTCAGCCACCGGTAAAGGCAAACGGTAAAAAAGCCACCACTACAGGGCGACCTCGATATTGCGACAAGGCAATCGCCTGCTCCTGGTTGTGCGCCCTTAATGAAAAATCAGGTGCTACTGCACCTACTTGAATATCCATCTACAGTCTCCTTTAAGTGAGCGCCATTTAAGTTACTACACTTTAACTCATTACCCCTTAAAACACTCCATACGATCGAAACAATACACCACAAAAAACTAAATATTATTTTTGCTGACGTTCTTCTTATCTCATAGACAAACAACCGATCAAAGTCCGCCCCAAACTAATCTATAACGATGCTTCTGGAATGTCATCCGAAAGTATTTACCCAGCTAATACCACCGATAAAAGCGCGATATAGTGCACTGGCCGGCAAGGCTAGCAACAAAAATTAACTCAAAAAATCAGCGCCCAGAAACATCCAGACAATAACTTCATTGGAGTGCTCAATATACGCAAACTGCTGCTGACTGCGATAATGAACCATTATCTTATTAACCCAACGCTGAATACATCGCCTAAGTGGTAGTGAACAGCGTATAGTCGGACATCACGCTAAGGATACCAATCATGAACGACGACGCTTACATTTCCAGCTACCAAAAAATTGCTGCTAAATACGAAAACAATCAAACCACGATGGAAGATTACTTAGACGCCATCAAGAAACTCAAGGAGTCCTACCTCAAAGGAAAAACCAATTTAACCCTGCCGGTCATTCCTTAATCTCGTAAGCACCAGCGTCTGATGGTGCTGGCAAGTCTTAGCGCTACACTCTGCGCTAAAAAACATAATAAATTCATAAATTTAGCTGATATTTAGCATACACTTCTACGTTCCAAATCAAACGCTTATCACTCCAACACCAAGATCGGCTTACCCACCATTTGACGCAACTCTAAGGCCTCATGCGCATCCTCAACTTGATCTAGGGTATAGCGAGCGGCAATATGAATTTGCAAACTGCCATCGATCAGTGCTGCAAAAATGTCCTTTGCACGGCGCCCAATCTCCTGCGCACTGCGTAAATGATCAGCAAGCCGTGGCCGAGTCAAAAACAAAGAACCAGACTCACCAAGCTCAAGCGGGTCTAAGTCCCGGACTGAGCCCGAGACATTGCCGTAATTAATGACCAAGCCACGATTGCGAGTAGCTCGAAAACTATCACGCAGCGTCACTAAGCCAATCGAATCAAATACCACATCTACCCCGCGCCCTTGGGTGGCCTGCCTAATCACATCGACAAAACGCCCGCCCTCATAGAGCACTGCTAGGCTTGCACCACGCTGCTCTGCAACCCGTACTTTATCTGGCGTGCTCGTTGTCGCGAATACCTGCGCGCCCGCACGTGTGGCTAATTGAATTAAGAGCTGTCCAATACCCCCTGAGGCCGCATGTACTAGACAAGTCATACCTGGTTTAAGTTGTGCCACATCATGGGCTAAATAATGTGCTGTAAAACCATGAAAGACTGCTGCTGCAGCCATCTCTAGCGACAAGCTAGCAGGTACCTTCACTGCTTGCCATGCTGGCACCACCGCATATTGTGCGTAACTACCCCATACAATACACCAAGCCACGCGATCACCAACCGCTAAAGTCGTCACTCCCTCGCCCACTGCGACCACCTCGCCTGACCCCTCCATACCTAATGTACACGGCAGACGCACTGGATAAGTGCGGGATTGCGCGTACTTACCTTGACGCGTATGGATATCCATAAAGTTAATGCCTGAGTAAGCCATCTTGACTAACACACAACCAGACGCTGGCTGCGGCACAGCGACCGCAACACGTTGCAAGACCTCGGGTCCACCATATTGCTGAATTTGAATTGATTGCATCATCACTCGGTATTTCCTTCAGTTCATCAAGACATGATTATCATTAAAACGCTGCGGCATTCAGATACAGTATATTTACAATCGGATTTACTGATAAAGTAGCGCTTATTTTAAATGAATATTGAAAGCAAAAAATGATTCAATCCCCAATCAAAGCTCTGACATTTGATACTTTCGGTACTGTTGTTGATTGGCGCACCAGCATCATCAACGACCTCTCTCAATATGGTAACGGTCTTGGATTATCTGTAGATTGGGCGCAGTTCGTCGATGAGTGGAAAAATGCCTATAAACCAGGGATGGATAAAGTGCGTCGAGGCGAATGGCCATGGACCAGTATTGACGACATCTATCGTCGTGCCATGAATGATCTCGCGCCACACTATGGTCTAGACGGCCTAGATGAGACAGCACTCCACCATATTAACCGGGTATGGTATCGACTATTACCGTGGTCAGATGTAATTCCGGGTCTAAACCGACTCAAGCAAAAATATATCATCTCTACATTATCGAACGGTGATGTTGCCATGCTCACCAACATGGCCAAATATGGCGGACTACCTTGGGATGTAATTCTATGCGGAGAAATTTTCCACCATTTTAAACCTGACCCAGAAATCTACTTAGGTGCAATTAAAATGCTTGGCTGTGAGCCCCATGAAGTGATGATGGTTGCTGCCCATAACGATGACCTTCGCCATGCTCGTAGTCACGGCATGCGTACTGGCTTTGTACTGCGGACTAGCGAATACGGTCCACAGCAAACCACTAATCTTGCGCCTACCGAAGCCTGGGACGTGATCGCCAACAATTTTGAAGAGCTAGCAACTGCACTAGCTTGCTAAGCCATGTTGCTTCAGCGCCCAAGCAACATGCTCACGTACAATAATTGAACCATGATCAGCACGTTGCCGTAGCGCCTTCAATACTGCTTCTGAGCTTGGCGCATTACCTAATCCAACAGCTATATTGCGAAGCCAACGCTCATACCCAATACGACGAATTGCACTACCTGCGAGCTGATCATTAAACGTAGCCTCATCCCATGCAAATAGTTCAACCAAAGTCACATCATCAAGACCGTTGCGCACATCAAAATCGGTTTCACCAGTGGTTTTTGCAAAACGATTCCAAGGGCAAATTAATTGACAATCATCGCAGCCATAAACGCGATTGCCAATTAAACGACGAAATTCTTCTGGTATGGATCCGTGATGCTCAATAGTGAGATAGGAAATACAACGCCGCGCATCCAGTTGATAAGGCGCAACAATTGCTTGTGTTGGACAAATATCGATACATTTGTGGCAACTTCCGCAATGCTCAGTCTGAGGCGCATCAACCGGCAAGGCTAAACTCGTGTAGATTTCACCTAAAAAGAACATTGACCCTACCGATCGGTTTAACAATAAAGTGTGCTTACCGCGCCATCCCAGGCCCGCTTTCTCAGCCAAAGCAACTTCCATGACTGGCGCACTATCTGTAAATACTCGGTACGACCAAGGACCGATGTTGGCAGTCACTTGATCTGCGAGCGTTTGCAATTTTTGACGAATCACTTTGTGATAATCTCGGCCAGTTGCGTAGCGCGAAATAAATGCTTTCGAAGCATCCGAGAGAATAGACCAACTATCGGCAGCAGCTTCCGGGATGTAATTGAGGTTCACCGTAATTACTCTGATCGTACCAGGTACTAAATCCTCAGGTCGGCTCCGCTTGATACCATGTCGTACCATATAATCCATATCGCCATGCCAGCCGCGATTCAACCACTGTAGTAAGCGTGGTTCAGCCTGCGATAAATCACAATCTGCGACTGCAAGTTGTTCAAAACCGAGTTGCTGTGCCCATTGCTGCATATCAGCTTTTAGCGTAGCGTAATTAATCATTGGTTGAATTGTTCAAGGTAAACCATTAGCAATGGCACGCATACACTCTCTTGCATAGAGTATGGCAGTGAAATATGCTAATGTGCTAGGAATCACAACAGGCAAATTATTAAACAAGCGTTCAATGGTATGTGCGATGCATTATATTTAAATAACTATACAATGACATTGCAATTTGAATCTACTCGACCACCATACTTAACTAATAAAAAAATAATAATATAAACTAACAATCTAAACCAACAACCTAAAAATGCAGTCATTTAACCGGCACTTGGCCACCCCAGACGATACCTTAGCAGTTGGATCGCGCTTAAGCGCTATCATCGCACCTGGCACTACAATTCACCTACATGGTGAGCTTGGCGCTGGAAAAACAACCCTAGTGCGGGGGCTATTACGCGGCTTAGGCTATAGCGGTCGCGTCAAAAGTCCAACCTTCAGCCTGCTTGAACCCTACACACTACCCAAGCTATACTTATATCAATTTGATTTCTATAGAATTCTCAATAATCAGACACTGGAAGATATTGGCTTTCGTGAATACTTTAACCAGCAATCAATTTGTATCATTGAATGGCCTGATCACATACTCGGCCTGCCGATCGCAGACTTAAACATCCGTTTACAAATGATTACAGAACCCAGACCAGTGGAAACAATGTCGTACGATCTAGACTCACATAACGCCTGCGGACGACAACTGGTGATTGCAGCACCTACGCCGATTGGCAAAAACTATCTTTCAATGCTTACTCGTAATGATCGACAACAGCTACACATACATTCCTCAGAATGATCGATTGCCAAAGCCAACAATTACAGTGAATCGCACGCTTACTTATCGTCTACTCCGTATCGTATTAATTGCGGTGATTTTCTTTGTGTTGGTGTCCGGAGTCGCCCACTTCACAAGTGCAAGCGCCGCAGAACTACCAATCAAGTCAGTACGTATTTGGCCAGGGCCTGACTATACCCGTATTACTCTAGAGTCGCCGCACCCACTCAAACATAGCCTGTTCATGCTAGACAATCCCGATCGACTAGTGTTGGACTTGGAAGATGCTGCACTCAGCACAAACCTCACTGAACTGCCTAGAAAGGTAAGTGCAACTGACCCCCAACTCAAAGACATTCGGGTTGGGCGTTTCAAACCCACTACCATTCGCTTAGTTTTCGACCTTAAAAAACGGATGAAGCCAGAAGCATTTGCATTAGCCCCTGTTGCCGAATATGGTCATCGATTGGTGATTGACATCTACCCTGCTGAACCAATAGACCCTTTGGGCGTATTTCTAAAGCAACAAGAAGTCAATACGCAAAAAAACGTATCTATCACTTCACCTGGTACGCCCGCTATTAATGATGCCATTGCGCCTAAGCCTGCACATACCACTAATCTAACGCCTACACCTACACCCATACCAAATATCATCACTAACCCTATCGCCGATAAAATGATTATCATTGCTATTGACGCTGGTCATGGTGGTGAAGATCCAGGTGCCAGAGGCCGCAATGGCAATCAAGAAAAAGACGTTACATTAGCTATTGCCACTAAACTCAAAGAACGGATCGACAACGAACCAAACATGCGGGCCGTGCTGATTCGCGATGGCGATTACTTTATCCCATTACATGTCAGAGTCGACAAAGCCCGACGGTTCAAGGCAGATCTATTCCTCTCAATTCATGCTGACGCATTTGTCCAACCATCGGCAAACGGTTCATCGGTGTTTGCACTCTCCGAACGTGGCGCAACATCTGCAGCGGCACGATGGCTTGCGCAAAAGGAAAATAGTGCCGACTTAATTGGCGGCGTGAATTTTGGCGTAAAAGATCAATACCTTAAGCAAACTCTACTCGATTTATCCCAAACCGCATCGATTAATGAAAGCCTAAAATTAGGCAAAGCAGTACTAACTGAGATGGGCACTCTTAATCGTTTACACAAAGGCCACGTTGAACAAGCAGGATTTGCAGTATTAAAAGCACCTGATATTCCATCGATTTTGATTGAAACTGCTTTTATCAGTAATCCTGATGAGGAGTTGAAGTTAAGCAATCCAGAATATCAGTACAAAATGGCGGACGTTATTCTCAATGGTGTCAAACAATACTTTTCAAAAAATCCGCTCATTAAACCAAGCACAATCACGCGTAAACCATGATCTATTGACTGTATCAAACCCAATCCCATATAGACATTAATTAATTGATTGTAATTCCTGCCGCCGCAATCACTTTACCCCACTTGCTAATTTGATTTTTTACAAACGTTCTAAATTCTTCTGGTGTGTTAGCCACAGGTACTGCGCCATTTTGCGCTAAACGCTCCTTGACGCTGGCTTGGTTTAACACCTCAACAGATTCTGTATGAATGCGTGTAATCGCCAATTTATTGGTATTTGCCGGAGCAAGCAAACCCTGCCATGCGCTAGTCTCAAAACCGGGATAGCCAGACTCTGCTACAGTGGGGAGTTCAGGCGTCAAGGGAAAACGCCGCTCACTAGTGACTGCTAAAGCCTTAAGCCGATTGCTGCGAATATGCCCCAATGCACTGGGCAGACTCGCAAATGAAAACGAAATTCGCCCTGCAACTAAATCAATCAGTGCCGCCGCCGCACCTTTATACGGAACGTGAACCATATCCACGCCACTCATTAGTTTCAACAATTCGCCAGCCAAATGGGGAGAACCTAAATTACCAGAGGAGCTAAATGTAAGTTGCCCAGGCCGTACTTTAGCAGCCTTTACCAATTCAGCAACGTTACGAATTGATAATGCAGGCCCGACGACCAACACATTGGGCGCACTCGCAACTAGCGTAATCGGTGCCAAATCACGCATCTGATCATAAGGCATCTTTGTATATACCGCCGGGTTAACACCAAATGAGCTTGGCACTAATAACAAGGTATAACCATCTGCGGGCGCACGAACTACAATCTCTGTCGCGATCATGCCACTTGCACCAGCACGGTTGTCAGACACCACAGTCTGCCCCAAACGCTCCGCCAAGCCTTCAGCCAGGTAACGGGCAATAATATCAGCATTACCGCCAGGCGCTTGGGCAATAACCAAACGTATAGGACGGTTGGGATAAGGCGCATTATTTGTTTGAGCAGACCATAACAAGGTACTGTGGATAATGGCAGAACCCATAGCAATCCAATGGCATAACCACCCCTTGCAAAAAAACCAATTGTTCATTGAAAAATCCTTATATCGAATAAAAATTATATTGCGATTAATCTGATATTGCAACCTAGGCAAATTTATTAAAGCCAATCTAAACTATTAGACCGCTACTGATCCAGTCATGAGAAAATAGATCCCACATTAAAAGAACCCCACACTGACCATGCTCTCCTACCGACACCAATTTCACGCTGGCAATGTTGCAGATGTGTTTAAACACAGCATATTAACGCGTCTACTCGTTGGATTGGCTAAAAAAGATAAGCCCTACTGCTATATGGATACCCATGCCGGACTGGGGCGATATGATCTCACGCATGCCTGGTCACAAAAAACTGCCGAATGGCGTCACGGTATTGGCCGAGTATGGGCGAGAGCAGACGCACCAGAGTCTCTACAACCTTATCTTGAAATAATCCGCAATGCCAATCCAGATGGACACCTGACTATTTACCCGGGATCACCCTGGATTGCACGTCATCTAACTCGTCCCAATGATCGACAAATATTTTGTGAGCTCAATAAAGAAGATTACAACACCCTTAAAACAAATATGTTTGGCGCTCGCCATACCGCAATACATAACCAAGATGGTTTTCAAGCGCTGCGTGCTTTTCTGCCCCCACCAGAGCGCCGCGGTCTGACCTTTATTGATGCGGCATTTGATCAATCTGATGAGTTTGGCAGAATTACGCGCTCGATCAAAGAAGCACATCAGCGATTTGCTACTGGTATGGTTGCAGTCTGGTATCCACTGATGGCAAGTTCAGCAATGCAAGCTTTTGATCGCAGCCTACAAGCAATTGGTTTACCAAAAACATTACAATTGGAGTTGTCAGTCTATCCGGAAGATTGGACTGCGCATATTCGTGGCAGCGGCATGGTGATTATCAACCCTCCCTATGGGCTGGCAGAAGAAATGCCTAGCTTATTAGATTGGTTGTGGCGAGCAATGTCTCCAGAGAAACAAGGTTGCGCTCGCCACCAATGGTTAGTCCAAGAATAAAAAAATATAAACGGTAAAGGTATTTCCAGCAACACCAGCAGAGGCCATAAGAAACACATTAAGATGTGTTTAGAAAGCCTTACTGGTAAATCGATTACCCCTTAGTACGGCTCCGATACTCGCCAGTACGAGTATCAATTTCAATTTTATCGCCTGTCGCGCAAAATAAAGGGACAGAAATTTCATAGCCAGTGCTAATCTTTGAAGGCTTGAGCACTTTGCCAGAGGTATCCCCCCTCACTGCTGGTTCGGTATACATAATTTCACGAACTAAAGTCTGAGGAATATCTACAGAGATCGCGCGACCTTCGTATAACACAACCTCACAAGGCATACCATCTTCTAAGTAGTTCAAGGCATCGCCAAGATTCTCTTTATCAACCTCATACTGATTAAATTCTTCATCCATAAACACATATGAAGGTTCAGCAAAGTAAGAGTAGGTTACCTCTTTACGCTCCAGATTCACCATATCAAATTTCTCATCAGCGCGATACACAGTCTCAGTACCGCCACCTGATAGCAAGTTCTTCAACTTCATCTTAACCACCGATGCATTGCGTCCCGACTTACTAAACTCAGCCTTTAGCACCACCATCGGCACTCCATTGACCATCATGACATTACCTGCACGAATCTCTTGGGCGATTTTCATAACAAAACTTCCTCAATTAGCCAATACACAAAAAAGCGCTATTTTACCTTGCCACATACAAATTTCACTAGCGCTGCAGACATTTCATCTAATTTTTCTAGTTTTAACTGCCAATTTATAGCATGTTGCCTTAAAACTGGGAGTTGTTGGGTCTGCCAAAAAATCTGCCACGCACTCATTACTTCGTGAGGCAAGCCACTATTCCAACTATGCCAGAGTGCTGCCACATACCTTTGACTGTCTTCGGGTAAACCCTCGAGATATCGATCTAAAAAAGCTTGTAGTTTTAAAGCGTGCGTATTCTCAGTCTGACGATAGGGCTGCCACACCGTAGGTCGCGCTGCCCATTGGGCGCGCACAAATGAATCCTCACCTCGCACGAAGTTGATATCACAAGCCCATAATAAGTTATCGTATTCAGACTGCGCTAAAAATTGTATTGGCCAAATCTGAACTCCACCCCATGTCCACGGCTCTAGCGATGGAGAATCAACCCCACAATAGGCTTTAATTGTGGATAGTAGCGGAGCCTCTGGCACTACCAACACCATAGGTTTTGACGCCACACGCATGCCCTCTAATAAACCTTCGACTGGAGAGTCGGGATAAGCAAACAAAGAAATGACAGGAACACCCGATGCACCAAGGGCACAGCCGAGTGAGCGCCAATACTGGCAACGTGCATCCCAGTCAAATTCAGATCGCCGTTCAATTAAGTCATGCTCACGTAATAAACCACCAGTACTCGAAGAGAAGCCTGGAAAGAAAAAGTAACGCTCTAGGGCATTAATTGAAGGCGGAGAGGCAAGTTCATGATAAGCATCTACCCATACTTCAGCGCTTAAGTATTCCAAAATAATCCATAGTGGGGGTTGCTCTTGGCAAGCCATACGCTGTATCAGCGATTGCGGCAAACCACAGCCCATTGCTTCAATCACTGCTTGCCCATCGCCTGCAACTATACTTGCCTCTGTTGTCCATAGATGGATATACACCCCCTCGATGAATTGCTCAGGCACGTTCACATCTAGAGCAGGCAACAATTTCTGCAGTGTTGCTAAATCATCAATCCATAGACGTACAGTAATTCCGTGTTCATTTTGCAGGAGTTTAGACAAGCGCCAACAGACCCCTGCATCACCAAAGTAATCAACAACGCGACAGAATATATCCCATACTGTAGGAGATTTCTGAGTTGGCACTAATGAATAACTCATCTCGTTCACCGGACTTTATGAATAACGCTTAAATGACGGGTAAAAAAATCTAACGAATTATGGCGAAAAAAAACCGGGCATATAGCCCGGTTTTCTCAGCAAATTCCAGCTTAGGCAGCTTGGATGTTGCTAGCTTGTTGCTTGCCCTTATTGCCAGCAGTAATATCAAACGTCACTTTTTGGCCTTCTTTAAGGGTTTTGAAACCATTCATGTTAATGCCCGAGAAATGAGCAAACAAATCTTCACCACCACCATCGGGGGTAATAAAGCCAAAACCTTTTGAGTCATTGAACCACTTAACGGTACCTGTTGCCATGATGTTAATTCCTTTTAGGATTGATAAGTATCGATTTTCATCGAGAATCGCATTTAAATCTCACAGCCCCAAAAGCACGAACACCACAACTACGAAATAGGGAACCGCTAACTTTCAGTACTAAGAAACCAAACACGCTTCGCCTTTATACGGAATGACCTGCTATCAGTCAAGCAAATCACGTTGCCATAATACAACAAAATAATAAGTTGTTTAAAATCAATAACTTAAAAAAATATATGGGCTAAATAAATGATTTTTTTGAGTAAAATCAGCGCAATATTAAGGCTTTAAACGAGCAATACTCAGGAAATTGATGAGTAATAAAGGTTTTGTGGATGATTAGCTTGGGCGAAAAAATACCAACGCTCAGCAATTAACCCAATAAATTGCAAAGCGCAGGCAAGCAGCATAGTTACAGTTGCATGACTGTTACAAAATGCGATCACCATAAACATCACTGGCAATATAAATGTAAGGAACAAGAAAAACCATTTAATTCTAAGCAGGGTCTGCAAACTTCGACCGTGGAAGAATTCGCGGGTATTAAATGAACCGCCCATAAAGCCTTGCGCCTTCTGCACAATATGAGGGTGCTTAATTCCGATAGCCGTTTGCAAGCTGGATCGAGGCTTTAACTGTGCATTACGCAAAAGCATGATCACGCGAACGAGTAGCCCTAAGACTGTACAGATCATTGCCCACAATATCAATGGAGTCGCAATAGTTAAATCTTCAGCAGTCGCTAAGGTTGCAGCCCATCCTAAGCCCGACGCACATCCAAGCACGACAAAATTAATCAAAGTAAGCGTCGTTGCCCATTCTTGCAGAAACTTAAGGCACATGTAAATCATTGCTGTGCAAACAAACAACGCTAAGCACAGAAACAACCCTAGCACACCTAGCCAAAGGCTCAACGTAGAGCCTAGCCAATAACTACATCCATAAGCGAAAACTATCAACATGAACAAGGGCAACACGATAACCTCACGTGATAACCAAGAAGTCTTCCACATCATCACTGCACGCCAAGCACGCTCAGGGTGCCCCAAGTGAAGGAATGAAGACAATAAGCCGACCGCTAAAAATATCAATGTAATCGAATGACCCCATACAAAGAATTGCGGAGATTGCATTTCAATAAAGCTAAGTCTAGTCAACATATCGACTGCAAAAATCGCTAAAAATAAACCCTGAGCTAAGCCACAACATACGGTGAAAAAAACCACTGAATATGCTGGATTCATATCTCACCCGATGTCCAAATCATAACTTCATCCATAATAGATCGATTATGCATTACCATGAGGTCACATCTCCTAACGAGGAATCCTCGGTCAGGGGCTTTGGTTGTTGTCCATCTACTTTCAGTGGATTATCAGCTCGCTCTAATTCATCATGACGCAGGCGTAACTCTGTTTTGTTTCGAGGCAAATAATGATTGGCAGGCTGAGTACCCCATTCTGGCATCAAGGTATATCCAGCACTCTCACGAATAGCCTTAGATACCACTGACTCTGAGTCATGAATGTCACCAAACAATCTGGCATTCGTAGGGCACGCCATTACGCACGCTGGCTGACGCTCTGCTTCTGGTAAACACGGATCATCAATACGATCTACACAAAGCGTACATTTTTTCATCACTTGCTGGTGCTCATCTATTTCTCTAGCACCATAAGGACAAGCCCAAGCGCAATACTTGCAACCGATACACTTATCATAATCAACTAAGACAATCCCATCTTGGGGTCTTTTATAACTAGCACCTGTTGGACAAACAGGTACACAAGGCGGATCCTCACAATGCAAACACGATTTGGGAAAGTGCACAGTCTCGGTTTGCGGAAAACTACCAACCTCAAAGGTCTGCACCCGATTAAAAAAGACTCCAGTCGGATCTTTATCGTAAGGTCTATCGTCTGATAAATATCCAGACTCCCCCGAGGTATTCCACTGTTTACAACTAGTCACGCAAGCATGGCAGCCAACACATACATTCAAATCAATCACAAGTGCTAATTGCGTCATTTAAAATCTCCCTCACCTGCAACAAATGCTTGCCAGAGTCGCCGCACCGCATTAGTCCCCGGTGCAGCCGGAACTGCGTCAAATTGCGGAGAAGTCTTTAATGGCTCATCAGCAACGGTTTTCAATATACGCACTCGCACATCATACCAACCCGCTTGGCCGGTAATGGGGTCCGAGTTGGAAATACGCCGACCTTCATGGGTCATCAATTCATCAGAAATCACATGATTCAGTAGAAAACCACGCTGTGACTCATTCGCATCAGGAGCCAAATGCCAAGCACCTTGCGACTTCCCAATTGCATTCCAAGTCCAGACAGTACCTGGCTCAACCGCCTCGCTGAGTCTACACATACAACGCACTCGCCCATGCATGGACTCAACCCACACCCAATCATCATCTGTGATACCGATTGACTTTGCAGTTTGACTATTCACAAACAAATAATTATGTGTATGAATTTGCCGTAGCCACGCATTTTGCGAATCCCATGAGTGATACATGGCCATTGGTCTTTGGGTAATGGCGGCTAGGGGATAAGCATCGGTATCGGTCAGCTGCACTTCCAATGGAACATAATAAAATGGTAAAGGATCAAAATAAGTGTCTATGCGTTGCCTTAAGTAATCTGGCGGTTGCCGTAATGAACCACCTCGCCCTTGTGCTGCCATTCTAAACTTTTGCAAAACTTCAGAATAAATCTGAATCACAATAGGATCAGCATGGCGTCTTATTCGATTATCCACCGCCCAATCTTGATAACCTTTATTCCAATTACGCATGTATTGCATAGACATAGGTAGGGGGTGATGAAATACGCAATTATTCTTTTCATACATTGCCCATTGCTCTGGATTTGGCTCTCCTACCATCGTTTTCTCACCATCGGCACCACGCCATCCAGCCAAAAATCCAATCCCAGATCCTGGCTCTGTTTCATATCGAGTGACAAAATCTGGGTAATCACGAAACTTCCGTTGACCATGCTCATTCATAAATGCAGGCAACTGTAAACGACCTGCTAACTCAATCAATACCTCTTGAAATGGTCGGCAATCACCTTTGGGCGGTAACACTGGAATTCTGACCGAATCTGCAGGCCCATCAAACTCAGAGATCGGACGATCCAGCATAGACATCACATCATGACGTTCTAAATAAGTGGTATCTGGTAATACTAAATCAGCAAAAGCGGTCATTTCTGATTGAAAGGCATCACATACAATTAAAAATGGGATCTTGTAATCCCCCTGCTCATCACGATCATTAAGCATCTTGCGCACCTCGACAGTATTCATTGTCGAGTTCCAAGCCATATTAGCCATAAAGATTAATAAGGTATCAATCGGATATGGATCTCCTCGCCAAGCATTGGTAATGACATTTTGCATCATGCCATGCACCGCCAATGGATACTCCCAAGAGAACGCCTTATCAATTCTAACGGCCTCTCCATTCGCATCCACAAACAAATCATCAGGTCCACCAGGCCAACCAAGAGGTAAGCCTGCCAACGGTGTCATTGCTTTGACCGCCTCTGGCCCTTTAGGGGGTTTTGCAAGAGGTGGGATGGGCTGCGGGAATGGCGCCTTATGGCGGAACCCACCTGGTCGATCTATAGTGCCTAGTGCAGACATAAGCACTGCCAATGCGCGTACCGTCTGAAAACCATTAGAGTGCGCTGCTAATCCACGCATAGCATGAAAGGCAACAGGATTGCCAGTGACACTATCGTGCTCTTTACCCCAAGAGTCGGTCCACGCAATAGGAAGTTCAATGCGTTGATCGCGAGCAGTCACACCAATTTCTTTAGCTAAGCGCCGAATGGTTGAAACTGGAATTCCAGTAATCTTAGAGGCCCATTCTGGCGTGTATTCTTGCACACGATCTAATAGCAATTGGAATGCAGGCTTGACAGGTATTCCATAAACTTGATATTCACCAAGTAATGCAGGTGCGGCACCCAACGTGTGATTCAACACCGCCCGCCCGCTAATACGATCCCACCACAACTGATTTTCAGATTGCTCATCAGCTCTAGAGGACGCTGAAGACTTTAATCTTACGGTCGCACCAAAATTAGGGCTATGCGGATCTGTATCAATCAAATATCCAGCATTGGTATAACGCACCAAAAACTCACGATCATAAAGTCCCAAGTTTAAAATTTCGTGAGTCAATGCTAACAATAATGCACCATCAGTACCAGGACGTATCGGTACCCACTCATCAGCAATAGCGGAATAACCAGTCCGCACTGGATTTATGGATATAAATCGTCCACCACGACGCTTTAACTTTGAAATCGCAATTTTAAGTGGATTCGAGTGATGATCTTCTGCAGTGCCGATCATGACAAATAACTTTGCACGATCAAGATCAGGTCCTCCGAACTCCCAAAAACTTCCACCAACCGTATAGATCATCCCCGCCGCCATATTGACGGAACAAAATCCGCCATGCGCAGCATAATTCGGCGTGCCAAATTGACGGGCAAATAGACCTGTCAACGCCTGCATTTGATCGCGACCGGTGAACATTGCAAATCGCTTTGGATCCGTTTCACGAATATGAAGCAGCCTGGACTCCATAATCGAAAAGGCCTCATCCCATGATATGGTCTCAAACTCTCCAAGGCCTCTTTCAGCGTTGGCTTTGCGACGCAAGGGTTGAGTCAATCTTGCCGGCGAATATTGCTTCATGATACCAGAGGCGCCCTTGGCGCAAATCACCCCTTTATTGAGGGGGTGCTCAGGATTACCTTCTATATAACGCACCTCGCCCTTCTTAATATGCACCCTAATACCACAACGACAAGCGCACATGTAGCAGGTAGTATTTTTAACGCAGTCAATGCCTGCACTCTGACTGCCGCTTGTCTCGCCAAGTCTCACATGAGCACCAAGTTTCTTGTTGTCATGCTATAGATTTTAAATCGCAAGCAATGACTCTCCCACTAAAAATTACTTATGAGGCCATTAATAAGACTAAGTTCTAGGGCGTAGAAATACTTAAAATGGACAATCAAAATATCGGCACTATTTTGATGAGTTTAGACTAAAACCCTGTAATTTTTACAATAAGACTTCAGGATCCTCATCAACGATTAGAAACTGATGAAAATCATAATGTATAAACTCTTCTCTACGCATATATTCTAGATAGCTCAGCAATGGATCGAAGTATCCAGAAACATTTAAAAGTGCAAAACATTTGTTTTGTAGTCCTAATTGCGTCAATGTCATCACTTCAAACAGCTTATCTAATGTTCCAACCCCACCTGGCAACGCCATAAATGCGCCAGCTTGCTCAATCATTTGCGACTTTCGATCGGCAATAGAATCAGTAATTGACAATGCATTTAATTGACTAGATACCAATTCACGCGCCACCAGCCCGCGCGTTGTGACCCCTACAATATGTACACCTTCTGCGATAGCGGTATCAGCAACAACACCCATCAATCCAGTGCTGCCTCCCCCATAAACAATACTCAAACCCGCTTTTGCAATAGACCGAATTAATGCCTCTACAGACCTTCTATATATATCACTCGATCCTGATACAGAACCACAAAAAATACAAACACTATTGATAGGCAATAGACCATCTCATGGTATTCTTATTTTGATAGGTTATATTCAAAATAAAAAAATTCAATAAAATAAGATTTAGATATTTGCAATCTAAGCCTCTAACATTTGCTCCATTGCTTGTAATATTGCTGCTGGTTCTTGCGCGCCAGATATACCTACACGTCGATTAATGATAAAAAAAGGCACCCCTTGTATACCCAACTGCCGCGCATCATGCTCTGAAGCTGAAATTAATTCTTTATCTGCATCGCTTTGCAAATATGCAATCACTGCTGCCGACTCAATACCCACATCAACCGCACATTGAATAAGCAAAGCTTCATCACATAAATTAAGACCCTGTATAAAATATGCATGAAATATACGCTCAACCACCGCATCTTGAAGATGTCGTGTTGCGGCAAAGTGAATCAAACGATGTGCGTTAAACGTATTTGGTTGCATTTGAATTCGATTGAACGAAAAATGAATACCCACAGTCAAACCAACTTCGGCAACACGTTGGTAGCGTGAAATATCTGGACTACCAAATTTCCTGGTTAGGTAATCAGCCCGAGCAATGCCACTAGCTGGTAAGTCCGGATTTAATTGAAAAGGTAACCAACTCACGGTTGGAATTGGTCCATTAGGGTGTAATTCTGAAAATTGCTTTAAGGCGATTTCGAGCTTACGCTTCCCAATGAAGCACCAAGGTCAAACAGGGTCAGAGACCACTTCAACATTGACTAATGATTCCATAACTCTCCAAAATATTATTTAAATGACATAAACAAATAAAAGTGAAGCTCAATAAAGGAGCTTATGCACGTAATGAAGTTAAATCCACCGCTCCAGAAAATAACTGGGGCACTGCACTTAAAAATTCACTGGCTTTTAGTTCGCTCCATCCACCGAACAGACAATTTAATCTAAATTTATTCTCAATCTCAGCCCTAGATAGGGGCTCTTGAGCACCACCACGTATATGTGGTTGTCGCTCCTCAAATACACGACCATCCTTAAGCGTCATTGACACATGACCAGTGTAAGCGCGAGGATAGGGATTATTAGGATCCACAACATAACTGATCTTACTTGCAAGCTCTAAAATTCTAGGATCACTTACCGTCTGATCCGTAAAAGCAGATAACCCAGCACCACCTGTAATAAACGCTACAGCAATATTAAACGGTGCACTAAACTTCGCCGCATAAGCATTAGCTGGACGCTGCTTTGCATGTAGGGGATCCCATAAGCGATGTACGTAACCTTCTGCAGTCTCGCATAACACCGACGCCACCTCCTCAGCCTTAAATCCTTTTTGAGCAAGACGTAATGCACAATCTACGTAAGGTTGATTCATTGTGCCTGTTGCATACGGCTTAAAAGTAATTCTAGAGGCATACCAATCCTCTCCAAAGCCTTCTGTAAGGACTGCATAATTACCAGCAGACTGTCGAGCGAATCCACTATACAAACCGTGCGTTCCTTCAAACACAGTTCGAGGTCCAAGAAAGCCCTGTTGCCCAAGTCGCGCCGCTTGAATACCCACCTGCGCCGCCCATCCAGCGTGCAATCGCTTAGTCCAAGCACCCTCTGCTAAGTATTCAATAATTCCGCTAGCCATACTGCCAGCAATACCTAAGGCATCGACTGTCTGGCGATGACTTAAACGCATCGTCCTGGAAACCGCTAGGGTTGCACCCATTGCACCTAATATTGCCGTTGGATGAAAGCCAGACTTATGAATTGCCTTTGGCACGACCATAGACATTCGACATAAGGACTCAACCCCTACAACAAATCCTGCCATCACATCATGGCCACTACAGCCAAAACGCTCAGCAACAGCCAAAACTGCTGGCGCAATCACTGTACTAGAGTGTACAGGCCCGCCTTCAAAAGTATCGTCAAAATCTTCACCATGGGTAGCGGTACCATTAATCAAAGCCGCAGCCTCTGCAGAAAAAGTTTGATGATGACCGATCGCAGTACAAGGCCCTCCAGTATCTACACCTGCAATCACTGCATTGACATAGTCGGTGTTTCTAGAGGCCACGCATAAACCGACGACATCTATCAATAATTCTTCAGCTCTATCGATCATCAATTTTGGTATCTTACTAATATCTAAATCTATAGATTGCTTCGCCAACAATTCGGCAATAGCAACTACTGGGAGATGATCAGTCATATAATTTCTCAGATAAAATATATAAAATTTTCAATCATTACTTTAAGTAATGCGTATCAACGAATAACTTTAGCACCAGCTTCTTTTAGAATTTCACGCATTTGATCGGTATATCCATCAATAAAATGAGATAACTCCGCAGATTTTTGATAGCCATCCTCAAACTGCTGATCTTCTAAATATTTGCGCCAAGTTGCAGTTTTACTTAATCGATAAAACAAGTTTTCATAATAGGAAATCACGTCTACTGGAATGCCACTAGACATTACAATACCTCTGACTTGGGGCACATTTGGAATATTAAATCCGGCTTCTTTTAATGTGGGTATATTTGAAAAACCAGGCAAGCGCTTCTCTGCGACCTGAGCAATCACACGCAAACTCCCAGCCCTAATGTGCTCCCCAGCCTCTTGGGGTTCTATCACCATCACGTTGACATGGCCGCCAAGCAATGCTGAAATTCGCTCACCACCGCCCGGAAAGGAAATAAATGTCCAATTCGATCCGGTACTCTTCATCAATAGTTGTCTAACAACATTGTCTCGACTAGTACTAGAACCACCTGATTGTTTTAGCATGCCAGGAGATTTTTTTGCAGCCTCAATAAAGTCTTTCAATGTTTTATAAGGAGCGTCGCTTTTTACGGCAATTAGAGCGGGCTCTAACACCAATCGGGCGATTGGCGTCATATCTTTAACACTGACTTTAGTCTCTGATCGAGTCAGCGGCGTAATCAACCAATTGCCCGTGAACACTGCAATCGTGTGTGTGTCACCTTTCTTCTCTGCCATATAAGTCATTGCCGTCACGCCACTGCCACCAGTTTTGTTATTAATTTGAAATCTTACCGGTGACAGATTCTCTTTTTCAACAGTCTGTACAATAAAACGTGCAAGTAAATCAGACCCACCACCGGGCCCGGTATGCACAACAAATTCAATCGGCTTCGTCGGTTTAAAATCAGCGTGCAATGAAAAAGGGGATAGCATGTAAATAAATAAACAGGCCATCCCTGTTTTTTTCGAGTTCGACAAATCAAGCATTTTCAAGCTCACTTTCTCTAACATTTATAGCGATATAATTGAAATAGTTTCTAACATAATCAAGTACTAACCATTATCTTCAATCGCACGAATACGCCATTGATTAAAATTTCTAAATAATGGCAAGCAAACCAACAGTAAAGATATAAACAGCAATGTTGCGGCAATTGGACGATGATATAGAATACTCAAATCACCTTGTGACATCATCAATGACTGACGCAATGCACGCTCCATAGAGTCGCCAAGAACAAGGCCTAATATTAAGGGCGCAGTGGGATAATCTAGACGACGCATTAAATAACCCAGCAATCCAAATAACGACAACATCCAACAATCAAAAAAACTACTGGAGCTAGTATAAATTCCTACTATCGATATGCCAAATATAATCGGATATAAAATATATTCTCTCAATTTTAATATCTGCGCAAATAATGGAATAAGTGGTAAATTCAAAATAAGTAGCATCACATTGCCCACATACATACTCGCCACCAAACCCCAAAACAACTCTGGATTATCCTGAATCATTAATGGTCCAGGACGCAGCCCCCACAGAACAAACGCTGCCAGAAGAATTGCAGTAGTGCCAGAGCCTGGTATGCCAAGTGTCAACAGCGGCACTAGAGCGCCGCCGGTTTCTGAGTTGTTAGCGCCTTCAGGTGCTGCCACACCCTCTGGAACTCCAGTGCCAAATTTCTCAGGATGCTTTGAAACAGCCTTTTCTAAACCATAAGATATAAAAGAGGCAATAGTCGATCCTGCGCCTGGCAACACACCAATAATAAAACCAACGACTGAACCGTTGAAAAATGCAAATCGGCAGGCCTTCAATTCTGCCATTGTCGGCAATAATTCTCGCATACCCTTAGGTACAGGGAGCAATGAGGCACCGCCCTGCATTTCCATATTTGCAAAGACTTCACCTAAAGCAAAAATACCAATGGCAACAACCACAAAATCAATACCATCTAGTAATTCAGCGCTACCAAAAGTAAAGCGTGAGGCGTCGGTAAACAAATCAATACCCATGCTTGCAATCCACAAGCCGAATAGCATCGCGAGCAGGGCCTTAATCATTGAATCACCAGCCAACAAAACAACCATTGCCAGCCCTAAGATCATCAGTGCGAAATACTCAGGAGAGCTAAAGGAAAGAGCTATCTTCGCCAATGGCGGTGCTAGCAACATCAAACCAAGAACTCCAACGGTGCCGGCCACAAACGATGATATTGCGGCAATACCTAAAGCCGCTCCTGCGCGGCCATTCCTGGCCATTTGATATCCATCAAGACAGGTCACTACAGAAGCTGACTCGCCAGGCACATTCAGTAATATTGCGGTCGTAGAACCGCCATATTTAGCCCCATAATAAATACCGGCAAGCATAATCAAACCACTCGTTGGAGGCATACCAAAAGTTAATGGCAATAGCATTGCTATAGTCGCAGCGGGGCCTAATCCCGGCATAATGCCAACTACGGTGCCTAAAAAAACACCCGCAAAACACCATAATAAATTCAGCGGTTGCAGCGCAATTGAAAAACCGTTAAAAAGTCCACTCAAAATTTCCATATCACAACCCCAAAGGACCAACTGGAAAATTCAACTGCAGCGCATATGCAAAAATAAAATAAAAGCCTACAGAAATACCAATAGCAGTTGTGATGGCAATCTTCTGATTCTGTTGATACATAAATTTAATAACAAACCAAGTCAGTGCGCTCAGGACAATTAAAAAGCCTAAGTATTTCATTAAAAAAACACTCAAACTAAACAATAACCAGGCACTGAGGGCCCTCCCCACCTCAGACCAATTCACTGTTTTTGGATTTTCTGATGTCCGAGCTTCAAGTATTGCACTAGCTACCAATAATAATGAAAGGAACACCATAGCTAAACCATACCAGTATGGGAAAAAACCTGGGCCGGGCCCTTCAATCGTCATGTAATCCCAATTTAAAGCCTGAGTAAATATATAACTACCCAAGGCAGCCAATACCAATCCAGAAATAAAATTACCATTGATCAGCATTGATCGCTTATTAGATAGCATACGATACCCTAGTTCTGTTAGCACTAAGACTGAGTTCTTTGATAGCGACCTACAGGAACAATCTCTGCAGTCGTACCGCCTGGCGCACGGAATTTAACCGGTATCACTCCCGGATCGCTAATAATCTCACATCCATAACTTTTAATCTCTGCAGTATATTTCTCGATATCATCCACTTCGATCGCGAAGTGATGGATACACGGACCAGAACCCGATGCCTTTGACTCCGCTGATTGTGTACCTTCGTCATATTTAATCAGGGTAAAATCTAAATCACCGTCAGTCAGATGACGCGAGACATGATCTCTAGTTTTTTTAGTCACGACCTCTTTGAAACCAAACACGTTTTGATAAAACTGAGTTGTATTTTCCAAATCATCAACTTTGAGTGCTAAGTGGACTATTCGATTCATATTTAATCCCTCTGAAAAATCTTTCATTTCAGTTAAACAAGCTTTATTAATATCAAACAACTCTGTTAGGAAATTAGTGCATTCATAAATCATCTTATTTCCATGTTGACTAGAGTCTATTGCAATTTTATATCTGCACTTTTAATCAATTCGGTCCAAACCTTGGTCTCGGACTTAATTTTGTCTCTCAATCGCTGCGCATTACTGACATCAACTTCCAAACCCTGCCTAGACATTGCCAACTGCACATCATCGAATGCAACGACTTTGTGTGCAGCAGTTTGTAGTTTATGCAATATAGGGCTAGGCGTCTTGGCTGGCAAGAACAACGCATACCATGATCCAACATCGAATCCCGGATATCCAGACTCGGCGACTGTGGGTAACTCTGGCATGACTTTAGATCGCTGTGAACCAGTAGTCGCCAAACCTTTTAATTTACCCTGTTTAATCTGCGCCACAGAAGAAGCCACGCTTGCAAATATAACTTGCGCCTCACCTGCTAATACAGCAGCAGCAGCGGGCCCACCACCCTTGTAAGCCAGGTGAACCATATCAATCCCCGCTCTTGATTTAAATAATTCTGCAGCCAAGTGTACAGCTGTTCCGATACCAGCTGAGGCGTAGTTTAATTGACCTGGCTTCGATTTAGCGAGTGCAATAAAATCCTTAAGTGATGTTGCTGGTACACTTGGATGAACAACCAATATATATTGCGCATGTGCAAGCATGCTGACCGGTAATAAATCGTTCTCTACACTATAATTTAATTTATATAGTCCAGGATTAACAGTTAATATCGTATTAAATCCCATTAATACTGTATATCCATCAGGCGCCGCTCTTGCCACAGTCTCTGCAGCTATATTGCCTCCAGCGCCACCGCGATTATCCACAACCCAAACCACCCCTGTAAGCTCTAGTAGTCTGGGTGCCATAATTCGTGCTAGTGCATCAACGCCCCCGCCAGGTGAAAATGGCACTAACAATCGAACAGATCGATTAGGATAAAAATCAGCAGAAAATCCATGGTCACAAAATAATAATATTGTAAAAAGAATTACAACTACATTTAATACATATGGATAAAATCTAATCTTAGAACGGGACATTTGTCACACGACTTATGAAATAGTGAGCTTTAACAACTTGCCCATATCTGGCAAGTGCTCCAGATTGGATAAGCAATTAAGCATTAATTCAGTTGCTTTTGGAGTCAGAACTTGCTTAGATAGCAACCTAAATTTGTCCGATACTTGCTCATCACTCATTGGATTTCTCCAATGCCCCCTATGATACTCTACCATTGCCTCATAGGTTTGACCCGACTTAGTCTCTAGCCACAAACGGCAAAACATTGCATCAGGCATTTTTGAATCCGCTTCAGCTGTAGCCTTTATTTTTACTAAGCGAGTTAAGGCACGTAAATGCTGATCCTGTAGATATGCTTGCTCAAAGTGCTCTTTCTCAACCGACCCATGCAACAGAGCAACAGCTACAGTGTAAGGCATACTGTGATCGGCAGTTTCCCTGGTTTCCGGCTCCCACTTGTCTGGATCACCAGCCATCAGTCGGACAGCTGTAGTCACGGTCTCTATTCTAACTCCAGAAATTTCATCAACCGACGCAATACGCCTCCTAACCTCTAAAGCCGCCTCTACTACTGTTTGTGAATACTGACCCAGTGGAAATCGTTTTATACTGCACTCCATAATCTTAAACCGATGGTTATTATCACCCCAGTGAGATAGCTGAAATGATTCTCGAGTCACCGCTTTAAAATAGCCACCAACACCTTCAAAAATCGGTGAAGGTCCTGTCATCCCACGCTGAGCTAGCATGCATGCAAATACTGCATTGCGACTTGCATTAGCATAGGCACAACCTTTCCACATAGAGACATGACCAATACGGGTCTGATACAACGCAATATTCGGTGCTATCGCTAAATTGAGGGCATGACGCAGCGTATTTCCTCTAAATCCTAACAATCGTGCAGCCGCAGTTGCACTTGCCATTCCACCTACAGTTACATGATCAAAACCCAAAGGCTTTAGATCTACTGTATCGCAAATCCGACAAAATACTTCATATGCTAAAACCACAGCAACGATAAACTCACGACCATCGCTATGCATTAACTCAGCAATCGCTAAAGCTGCAGCAATACTATCACTTGGATGACCTGACTCACCTCTGCTGGTATATCCATCATTAAAATCTAAATAACGGATTGCTACGCCATTAGCAAAAGTAGCCATATCTGGACTGGTTTGTCGCCCACAACCAAGCAAACTGACAGGCTGCTGACTCGTGAGTGTAAGTGCTATTTCACGGGCAATTTCTGCAGGCTGACTGAAATAACCACCCAACCCACAACCCATCGTATCCGTAATTAGACGTTTTGCTTGAAAAATGACATCTTCAGGCAAATCCTCATATCGCAAACTCTCTACGTATCCACATATTTGATCAACAATAGTCAAAGTACTAAACCCCTATTGAAAAACTTATTATTCGTTCAAAAGAGTCCTCTAGTCGACAAACCTTATAAACTCTTTAGGAAACGACGAACAGAAGTTTCTTGATGCAAATTCCAAACACGTTTAAACAAACCCTGCATTTCCGCTACTGATGCTGCACCTGAAAAACTGGCCAATCGCAATGCCTTATCTTCTAACTCAGCGCGCGACAATGTATTTTCAGGATCCCCCTTAGGTGTATCTACAGAGCACTCTAAGGTTTTCCCTGACTTCAATTGAACTGTCACCCTTCCCATCCAATGTCGCGGATAAGCCGCATCGATTCTTGAATCTAGCTCCATAGTCACTCGATCATGAAACTCACGAATACTAGGGTCTTTCAGCGCTGGCTCAGTAAAGTCCGCTAAGGCAGCACGACCATGGTGTGCAATAAGCGCCAATACAAAACCCATTGAAAACTTAGACTGATGGATCGTTTGTGGATCAGTGACTGGGCCTAGAACATCAATTGCACCTTGGTGCACGTGAGCAATAACTTGCGCGATTTGAAAGACTGATATTTGATGGTCTTGCATGAGCTTAAGCAATGCATCTGCTGCTGGATGTGTATGGCGACATGAGGCATGAAACTTAAATGACGTCTCTGCAGTGGCCCATCTCGATCCTAAACCGTCGGTGAGTCGATCAACATCTGAGTCCCTAGACATCCCTGCTGCCATACCCTGCTTACCATCAAGAATCTCTTTGGCACCAGTAAATCCGTCACGCGCGATATAAGCAGCCATCAAACCATCAGCTGCAGCCTTAGCGGTATGCAACTGTTTAGAGTCTGCAGCATCTCGTAAAAATTCCCAAAGTCCTGCAGCCATCGTTCCTGCCGAACCTAAACTATGCTGCATTCGATCTGCGTCTAATCGCAAGATATGTGCAACCCCTGCAGCCGCCGCTAGCTTGCCAACAGTACCAGTGGTATGAAAAATTTTATAATGCGAGCGCCCTAAGAACTCACCAATTCGCACTCCGCACTCATATCCAACTACAGCCGCTGTAATTAACTCAGCGCCTGTTGCGTTCACATCTTGGGCTGCCGCTAATACCGCCGGGAATACTACAGTACCTGGATGTAGAACAGAACTATTGTGCAAATCATCCTGCTCAACGTAATGTGAAGCCGCGCCATTCACCAAAGCAGCAAAGAATGGAGAAGTCTGCGTTCTTGAGATTAAATTTTCCGAAACACCCTGACCTGGTCCCATTGCCACTGCAAAACGCTCGATCAATGAAACAGGTTTACCCGACTTACCGGCCAGAGCCGACGCAAACCAATCGAGAAATAAATCTTCGGTGCGCCTTACTAAATAATCTGGTAAATCTTTGTATTGCACAGCAGCCAAGAATTGACATAGATGTTCAGTTGGACTGCGAGTTATTATATTCATCATTCATCCCATCTTAAAATTTTGTCGTATTTTTTTAATTATTTTGTGAAAGATATTAATTAAATTCAAATCATTCAGTTCAATTAGAGAATATCACTACTCTCTGAAGATGTTTTACTTTTGCAATGCGTAATTAGTTACCGCTGATATCCAACACGGCGCGGCCGCGTGATGTACCATGCAGCAAACGATCAAAATGAAAAGGCAATTCTGTCCATTCAATAGGGTAAGCAATTTTTGATAAATATTTTGGTTTTAAGTCGGTCGCTAAACGTTGCCAAATTCGCTGGCGTAGCTGCATTGGCGTATTCACTGAATCTATGCCAATCAAACGTATACCACGCAATATAAATGGCAATACATTCGTGGTTAATTCAATACCACCCGCATTCCCAAAACTCGCAATAAGCCCTTGAGTATGCATGGTTTTTGTCAACCAGCTTAATTGGTCAGCGCCAACTGAATCAAAAGCTGTACTCCAAAGCGGCTTTTCTAGGGAGCGGGATTTATATTCTATGGTATTGCGATCTAAAATATCTGCCGCGCCAAGACTCTTCAAATAATCAGCTTGTTCAATTTTGCTGGTTAATGCTGTCACAATATAACCTAACTGCCCTAACATATTAATCAATAAACTACTTACACCACCGGTAGCACCGTTCACTAATACTGGCCCCTGATCGGGTCTCATGCCATTGAGTTCTAACAACTCGACCGCTAGTCCAGCTGTAAATCCAGCAGTACCTAACGACATTGCTTCGTATAGCGTTAATCCATGCGGCAGATCTACAAGCCAGTCGCCAGGCACGCGGCACAAACTAGAGAAACCACCATCGTGCGACACACCTAATCCATACCCGGTACATAAAACCTCTTCACCAGTCTTAAATCGATTATCAGTAGAACTGATCACCACCCCAGAAACATCAATGCCCGCAATCAATGGATATCGACTCATGACTCTACCACCTGTTCCGGTAGCAGCCAGCGCATCTTTATAATTGACACTAGAGTAATGACTTTTTATTAAAACATCTCCAGAACCGACACTAGCCTCGTCTATTTCCTCTAAGCGTCCTAATATTGCATTTTGTTCGTTATAGATTTTATAGGCACGCATATTCTAAACTCCTAGGGCAAATGCGGTTGGGAAAGGTAATGATGAGTTTGCATCTCTGTAAGTCGACTAGCTAACCTTTCCTTTAAAGAATCATTTAGCTTTGCCTGAAAACCATCGTGATCAACTGCAGAAGCGACTAAATCATTTACACCAACTACCGCACCCAGCATTAACTTTACACGACGATCATAAAACTCATCTACTAACCACACAAATCTGCGTAACTTGTCACTATCATCAGGTGTAAATTGTGGCACTCCAGATAATAGAACAGTATGGTAACGACGCGCCAACTCAATATAATCAGGTTTACCCCGAGGTCCGGCACATAAATTATTAAAGTCAAACCACACAACACCAGAACTATGTTTTTTGGCGTGGATTAATCGATCTTCAATCTCCAGGGGATCTTCCGATCCACAGCTCTTGGCTATGGCCATGAATCCTTCATTCAACATGTTCTCAGCATTTTCGCCAATATGATAAGTTCCAGCTTTTTCTAATTCACGTAAGCGATAATCTACGCCCAGATCTACATTAACAATAACCATTTCAGTCATAATCAAATCTATTGCAGGCATAAATTGCTTGCGCTGAAGACCGTGCTCATAAAGAGATTGTGGATGAAAGTTTGATGTAGTTAGCAAAATAACTTTTTCCGCCATCAAACCTTCCAGCAATCGTCGCATCAACATTGCATCAGTAATATCTGTGACATGAAACTCATCCAAGCACAATAGACGATACTCAGATGCAATATCTTTGGCTACTAAAGACATAGGCTCAGATTGACCTTGGTGCCTTTGCAGAGACCGATGTATCTCCTGCATAAACCGATGAAAATGAACTCTTTTTTTATTAATACTAGGTATGTAATCAAAAAAACTATCCATCAAGAAGCTTTTACCGCGCCCTACGCCACCCCACAAATAAAGCCCTGGAATTAATTTAGTTGCAATAATAAATCTGAATAAGCTTTTTTTAGACTGCGATTGCAATTGATCAGCGACTTGTTGCAACTGAGATGCCACCTGCAATTGACCTGCATCAGGGACAAAGCCTAAATCAGTTGCTCGCTGCGTTAGAAACTGCTGGAAGTCTAAACATTTTGAGTTTGTAGCTGTACTAGACATAACCATTCGTACCGCACTTTGACAGTTACATTAAAAGGACAAGCTCACCACAACTTAGGGAGTGCTTCATATCTATTTAATTTAACTGTGTATTGATGATTAATTAATCGGCTAACTCAACGATTCAAATATTAGAAATTTAAAGCGCGTTGATCTACTGCCAAAGCCGCTTCTTTCATAGCTTCAGACAGCGAGGGATGGGCATGGCAAATCATTGCAATATCTTCAGAAGCAGCGCCAAACTCCATCGCAACGACAGCTTCAGCAATCAACTCTGATGCCATAGGCCCAATGATATGAACACCTAAGATTCGATCAGTCACTTCATCTGCCAAGATCTTAACAAATCCGGAGGTATCACCCAGAGCACGTGCACGACCATTTGCCATAAATGGGAAAACACCAGACCTATACTTAATATTTTCTTGGCGTAATTGTTGTTCAGTTTTTCCAACCCATGAAATTTCAGGCGAGGTGTAGATTACCCAAGGTACCGTATTAAAATCAACATGACCATGCTTGCCAGCTATGCGCTCAGCAACTGCAACCCCTTCTTCTTCAGCCTTATGTGCCAACATAGGCCCACGCACGACATCTCCTACCGCCCAAATGCCCTCAAGATTGGTTTTACAATCATCATCAACTACAATAAACCCACGGTCATCAACAGCTAAACCGATAGCTTCGTAGCTTAGGCCTGCTGTATTTGGCAATCGACCAATTGACACAATCAACTTATCGACTACGAGGTTTTTAGACTCGCCGGCAGCGTTAACGTAGTCCACCGTAACATTTTTCTTTAAAATAATTTTTCCTACTTTGACACCAGTATTAATTTGCAGTCCTTGCTTCACAAAAATCTTATGCGCCTCTTTGGCGACTTGCTCATCAACCGCACCCAGAAAATCAGGCATCGCCTCCAGAACAGTAACTTCTGCACCTAGACGTCGCCAAACACTACCCATTTCGAGACCAATTACTCCGGCACCAATAATGCCGAGCTTTTTTGGAATGTCAGGAATGGATAACGCACCTGCATTATCTAAAATTAATTGATTATCAAACGGCACATTAGGAAACGGTCGCGGTGAAGAGCCTGTTGCAACAATGACGTGCTTCGCCAATAAGGATTCATCCACAACACCACTGACATTAACCTGCCAGGCGCCAGCTGCTCCGCCACCAAACGATCCCTGTCCATGAAAGAACTGCACTTTGTTTTTCTTAAACAAATACAGAATCCCATCGTTATTCTGCTTAACAACTTTATCCTTACGTTTGAGCATGCGATCAAGGTCAATTGTCAGGCCTTTGACCAAGATACCGTGATCTGCAAATGAATGTCCGGCATGCTCAAAATTTTCAGAAGACTGCAATAGTGCTTTAGAAGGTATACAGCCGACATTTGTGCAAGTGCCTCCTGGAGCAGGCTTACCATCAACAGTGCTCCACGCGTCAATACAAGCGGTTTTCAGTCCTAGCTGTGCCGCTCGTATCGCAGCTATATAACCACCAGGTCCTGCGCCTATTACAACCACATCAAATGTTTGAGCCATATTTATAGATTGATCATCATCAAAAAATTGAGTTAATGTTAAAACAGCGAAATCTGTAACTCTCTATACAACCCCAAAATATCCTAAATATCTAATAACAATCTAGAGGGGTCTTCAAGAGCATCTTTCATTGCCACCAACGCCAATACAGCCTCACGTCCATCAATAATCCGATGATCATAAGATAGCGCCAAGTAATTCATAGGCCGTATCACAATTTGTCCATCCTCAACCACTGGACGGTCTTTAGTTGCATGCACCCCAAGAATAGCGCTTTGCGGGGGATTAATAATTGGCGTTGATAACATCGACCCAAAAACCCCACCGTTCGAAATTGAAAAAGTGCCTCCCGTTAACTCCTCAAGCGTTAACTTCCCATCTTGAGCCTTACGGCCAAACTCAGCAATACTCTTCTCAATTTCTGCCAAGCTTAACTGGTCGCAATCGCGCAAGATCGGAACTACTAAACCTCTGGGACTACCAACAGCAATACCAATATCATGGTATCCATGATAAACAATATCATTGCCATCAATTGATGCGTTTACTAACGGGTATTTCTTTAACGCATGAACAGCTGCTTTGACAAAAAAAGACATAAATCCTAATTTAACGCCATGCTCCTTTTCAAACTTGTCTTTATACTTTGATCGCAAGTCCATAACAGGCTGCATATTAACTTCATTAAAGGTTGTTAATATAGCCGCAGTCGACTGCGATTGCACGAGTCGCTCTGCAATACGAGCACGCAATCGGGACATCGGCACACGCTGCTCAGGTCGATCTCCTACGGGCTCTAGATTAACCTTTGGCGCTTTCAAAGCAGTAGACTTAACCTCGCTTACCGCGAGAGGCTTGGCTTGCGCTGCTTCCAATACATCGCCCTTAGTCACACGGCCACCGCGTCCCGTGCCACTTATATCATCCGTGCTAATATTTTTCTCAGCAGCAAGCTTCAGAGCCGACGGCATTGCCTGGGCCAACTTTGAGTTTTTTTGCACTAATTCAGTTGGAGCCACATCAACTTTTAATTGCTCTGCAAGGACTACATTCTGATCAGCTTTGGCTTCGGTATCAATTTGCGCAATCAACTCACCACTGGCCACAGTTCCACCATTGGCACGAATAATATTCACCAAAACACCTGCTTGTGGCGCAGGCGTTTCGAGAACGACTTTATCTGTTTCAATATCAACCAGATTCTCATCCCGGTTAACAAAGTCTCCAAGCTTTTTATGCCACGAAACCAGTGTTGCCTCAGCGACAGATTCAGAGAGTTGCGGGACTTTTACTTCGACAAGCATAAAGGCTCCATCAGGTATTATTTAAATCAGATTTATCAAGAAAATTACAACCATAAATTACTCTATCTAGAAGATTAATTAGTAGACTCAATTAATCTTCTAGGAGCAAAATTTCAAACAAAAACAGATAATTAGTGCTCTTCACCTTCAGCCAATGATCTTGGCTTGACGTTGACAGGGACACTACCACCTGACATTGTCAAGGCTTGGTTCACCAATTCTTTTTGCTGTTTATCATGTAAAGACTTATAACCAGCTGCAGGCGATGCCGAAGAGTCACGACCTGCATAGTAGAGTTTTTGATGTGGCAATAAGTGTTTCACCAAATAGTGCTGAATATGACGCCAAGCACCTTGATTACGAGGCTCTTCTTGACACCAGACAATTTCTTTAGCCGATTTGTATCTGGCTATTTGCGCACGAAACTCGTCATGAGCGAACGGATATAATTGCGCTAACCTAACCAAGGGTAGATTGGCTATGGCTCGGACTTTACGTTCGGCGCGCAAATCGTAATAAACCTTACCACTACACAAAATCACACGTTCAACTTTCTCTGGCTCAATTTCACGAGACTCCCAATCCTCATTCACCGGATTGAATTTACCGTTAGCAAACTCTTCCAGAGGAGATACAGACTCCTTGTGTCGCAACAAACTCTTTGGCGAGAAAATAATCAATGGTTTACGGTGCGGCCTGACAATCTGTCGACGCAGTAAATAGAACATCTGGACTGGTGTTGCAGGCACACAAACCTGCATGTTGTAATCTGCGCACAACTGTAAAAATCGTTCTATTCTCGCTGATGAATGCTCTGGGCCTGCACCCTCATACCCATGCGGCAGCATCATCGTCAAACCACTCATTCGACCCCACTTAACCTCACCTGACGCAATAAATTGGTCAATAACAACTTGAGCACCATTTACAAAATCACCGTATTGAGCCTCCCAAATCACCAAATCTTTAGGACTAGTAGCGGCATAACCATATTCAAAACCTAGAACAGCAGCTTCAGACAGCACCGAATCAATTACAGTAAAATCACCCTGATCTGATGCGAGATGCTGTAAAGGGATATAAGTACCTTGATCCCAATGCTCACGGGTTTGATCATGTAAAACAGCATGGCGATGGAAAAATGTTCCACGACCAGAGTCTTGACCAGACAAACGAATTGAGTAGCCTTCAGCAAGCAATGACGCATAAGCGAGTGTCTCAGCCATACCCCAATCGAGCGGCAGCTTGCCCTCAGCCATCAGTCGCCGGTCTTCCATAATTTTTTCAACGCGAGGATGCAACTTAAAGTTCTTAGGGATCTCGCATACCTTACGCGCTAATTTTTGCAAATGCTCAAATGGTAGGCGTGTGTCATCATTCTCATTCCACTTAGTACCTTTATACAAACTCCAATCAGACTCAAATGGTGGTTTGTAATTAGAGAGAATGGTTTTATTCGTATGATAACCATGATCCAAGGCATCACGGAAATCTGCAACCATCTTGTCTGCCTCTGCTGCACTCGTAACCCCCTCAGCGATCAGTCGCTCAGCGTAGACCTTACGGGGCGTTGGATGTGTATGAATGCGACGATACATCAAAGGTTGCGTAACCATTGGTTCATCTTGCTCATTATGTCCAAGTCGACGATAACAAATCAAATCAATCACTACGTCGCGGTTAAATTTCATACGGTAATCGAGTGCGATTTCCGTTGCAAAGCACAAGGCCTCAGGGTCATCGCCATTGACATGAAAAATAGGCACTTCAAGCATTTTTACAACATCAGAACAATACAATGATGATCTAGAGTCGCGACGATCAGAGGTGGTAAATCCAATTTGGTTATTGATAATGATATGCACTGTTCCACCCGTACCATAGCCACGAGTATCTGCATAATTCAGAACCTCTTGTATAACACCCTGACCAGCAAACGCAGCATCACCGTGAATCAGAACCGGCACAACATGGGCGCCAATAACATCATTACGTCTATGCTGACGTGCACGGACCGACCCCTCAACCACAGGATTAACTATCTCAAGATGGGATGGGTTAAATGCAACGGTAACGTGCATCGGACCGCCACCTGTCATAATGTTCGACGAAAATCCATCATGGTATTTAACATCACCTGCAAGCACATCTGGATTCTGCTTACCCTCAAAGGAGGAAAACAAATCAGCAGGCATTTTTCCAAGTGTATTGACCAATACATTTAAGCGACCACGATGTGCCATACCAATGACCATCTCCTCTACACCAGCAGCGCCGGCTTTTTGCATCAGATGGTCTAACAATGGTATTAATCCATCGCCACCCTCTAATGAAAATCGAGTTTGGCCAACATATTTGGCATTTAAATATTTCTCTAGTGTTTCTGCAGATGTTAATCGATCTAGAATATGCTTCTTTGCTGCCGGATCGTAGCTCGGATAACCATGCGACAACTCTAAGCGTTCAGATATCCATTTCTTTTGCGGAATATCTGACATATACATATATTCAACACCAATTGTCCGGCAATATGTATTTCGAAGTATCTGTAATATTTCCTTGAGTGGCGCTTGTGTTGGCCCACGCAAAGTGCCGGTATTAAAAACCGTATCTAGGTCACGATCTGACAATCCGTAAAAAGCAGGATCAAGCTCATCAATGACTGGTCGCTCCATTCTTTTTAAAGGGTCAATATCAGCTACGCGATTACCCTGAAAGCGATAAGCTGAAATCAATTGCATTACAGCAAATTGTTTCTTTTGAATTTCAGCGGACTGCTCGCTGACACCTAATCGACGATTACGAGACAGATCAATAAAATGCTGTTGAATTGCAGCATGGGGCACGTCTGCGGGGCCATCGTCTAATTTTTGCAACTCATCAAAGTAACCACGCCAACGTGCTTCGACTGCAAGCGGATCTTCCAAATACTTCTCATAGAGCTCCTCAATGAATGGCGCGTTCGCACCAAATAACAATGAGGTTGCCCGTAGTTCCTTCATCATTTCGATTTCCGGTAGTTAATAATCAAACTAATAATCAAAAAATGCACTAAAAGAGTTGTGACACTTCAAAGCGGTATCACAACTGCTCTATCACTTACGCTTATCAACAGGCACAAAATCGCGATGCGTTGCGCCATTAAACAACTGTCGAGGACGACCAATTTTCTGCTCACTGTCAGCGATCAATTCTTTCCACTGAGCGATCCAACCCACTGTCCTTGCTAATGCAAACAATGCAGTAAACATACTCACAGGTATGCCAAGTGCTTTGTAGACAATGCCAGAGTAGAAATCTACGTTTGGATATAGCTTGCGGGATATAAAGTATTCGTCTTCAAGTGCAATTTTCTCCAGTGCCATTGCCAGTTTAATCAACCTGTTATCTTTAACATCAAGCTCTTCAAGAACTTCGTGACAAGTTTTCTGAATAATCTTTGCACGAGGGTCATAGTTCTTGTATACCCGGTGACCAAAGCCCATTAACATCGCATGACCATCTTTTTCTTTAACGCGCTTAATGAATGCAGGTATGTTCTTAACATCACCAATCTCATCTAGCATCTTCAAAACCGCCTCATTTGCACCCCCATGCGCTGGACCCCACAAACTCGCAATCCCTGCGGAAATACAAGCAAAAGGATTTGCACCTGTTGAACCAGCCAGCCGAACTGTTGATGTTGAAGCATTTTGCTCATGATCTGCATGCAGAATCAAAATCCTCTCCATCGCACGGGTGATAATCGGATTTTGTTTATATTCTTCACATGGAGTACCAAACATCATGTATAAGAAATTCTCAACATAGGAGAGAGAATTTTTGGGATACATAAACGGTTGGCCAGAGTTGTATTTAAATGCCATTGCAGTAATGGTCGGCAATTTTGCAATCAGTCTAAAGGCTGCAATTTCACGACTACGCTCATCATGAATGTCTATCGAGTCGTGATAGAAAGCTGATAAGGCTCCAACAACACCACATAAAACGGCCATAGGATGCGCGTCGCGTCTAAAACCACGGAAGAAATTATTCATCTGATCGTGGACCATCGTGTGTTGAGAAACGATAGTATTAAATTCTGTTGATTGCTTTTTATTTGGCAACTCACCATTGAGAATTAAATATGCCACCTCAAGAAAACTACAATTCTCGGCCAATTGCTCGATAGGATAGCCACGATATAACAAGATACCTTCATCGCCATCAATATAGGTTATGCTCGACCGGCAGCTTGCTGTAGACATAAAACCCGGATCAAAAGTAAATTTCCCAGTTTTTGCATATAAGCTACGCACATCAATAACATCAGGACCTACAGTGCCGCCAAAAATAGGAAAGTCAACCGAGGGGGATCCATCGCTGAATGATAGAGTTGCGAGTTTTTCCTTCATAAAATCTCCATATATTAAATGTTATTAATAAAAACTGTACCGTCGCAACCTCAGAAATGTGATCCTATCTGATCGCACGAACACATCTTTACATAAACTTACGATGCCATCTTAAAACTTAAATTTAAAAAACATTACCCTTGTCGCAGCACAGACAACAATTTCTCATAGCGTGCAGGTGGTTCTTCCTGCTCCATAATCCACGCTAAAATCTCAGTGTCTGCCTCAGCCAATAGCTCATTGAATAACTGCAGTTGCTCGGGGTTCAACCCAGGCAACTCGTTCTCCAGAAATCGGGCAAGTAGCAAATCTAATTCTAGAAGTCCTCTTCGACACTGCCAACGTATACGGTCTAGGTCGGCCATATCATCGAAACACGATCATAAAACGCGCTTGAGCATCAAACCCTTAATCTTACCTATTGCCTTAGTAGGATTAAGATTTTTAGGACACACATCAACGCAATTCATAATGGAATGACATCTAAACAAACGATACGGATCTTCTAAATTATCCAAGCGGTCATTGGTTGCATGATCCCTGGTATCAGCGATAAAGCGATAGGCTTGCAGTAATCCTGCAGGGCCTACAAACTTATCTGGGTTCCACCAAAAAGATGGACAAGCCGTAGAACAGCAAGCACACAAGATACACTCATAGAGGCCATTAAGCTCTTCGCGATCCTCCGGCGATTGCAAACGCTCTCCATCCGGCCTGGGCGTATCATTAATCACATAAGGCGTGACTGAATGGTATTGCTTGAAGAACTGCGACATATCAACGATCAAATCACGAATGACGGGCATACCTGGCAATGGCCGGATAACTACCGGTTCTTGCACATCTGCGAGCGGCGTAATGCAAGCCAGTCCATTCTTGCCATTGATGTTCATCGCATCCGAACCGCAAACACCTTCGCGGCACGAACGTCGAAATGAGAACGTGTCATCAACAGTCTTAATCCGCATCAGTGCATCTAGCAACATTCGGTCGGTAGGTTCCAACGCAATATCGTATTCCTGCATGTGGGGCGCGGAGTCTTGATCCGGGTTAAATCGGTATATTTGAAATCGCATCTTGTCCTGATTCCGAAAGTATTAAATTCAATTAATCACAAAATACATATAACCGCTGTTGAATAGCTATAGGAATGCTAAAACGTTTACATGTACAACTCTAAACCAACATCAATCATAAAATTATTTAAAACAAGTCTAAACCAATTAATAAACGCGAGCCTTTGGTTCAAATGACTCTACAGTCATCGGCTTTAACTTCACAGGTTTATATTCCAATTTATCACCCTCTTTAAACCACAGGGTATGCTTCATCCATGCTGCGTCATCACGGCTTGGATAATCGCTACGATCATGAGCACCTCTAGATTCATGTCGAGCGTCTGCCGAAATCATGGTTGACACAGCAGTCTCTACCAAGTTGTCTAACTCTAGCGCTTCAACTCTTGCAGTATTAAAAACTTTACTCTTGTCTGCAATAAAAGAGTTAGCAGCCCTGTCAGCAACTTCTCGAATTTTACGAACCCCCTCTGTCAAGCTATCAGGGAAGCGGAACACACCACAATGTAATTGCATCGTGCGACGCAACTCAGCACCTACCTCCGCTACACTCTCACCACTTTTAGCACCATCCAAACGAGCTAAACGTGCTCTAGTGTAATCGCCTGCGTCTGCAGGTAACGGTTTCTGAGTTAAGGTATCACTTGCCAAATCATGGACAACCTGATCACCAGAGGACTTACCGAATACCAATAAATCCAATAACGAATTAGTACCCAAACGGTTAGCACCATGCACCGAAACACATGCACACTCACCAGCAGCATACAGCCCACGTATCACTTGCTCACCGCCTTTGCCATCTGGAACTATAACCTGACCACCAATATTGGTTGGAATACCGCCCATCATATAATGACAAGTAGGCACTACTGGTATAGGGTCTTTTACAGGATCAACATTGGCGAATTTTTTAGCGATCTCGCGAATACCTGGTAAGCGCTTATCAATCACATCAGCGCCTAAATGATCCAACTTCAGCAAGATATGGTCAGCATCTTTTCCGCAACCACGACCTTCTTTAATTTCAGTAGCCATTGCTCTTGCAACAACATCACGACCAGCTAAATCTTTTACTGTTGGCGCATAACGCTCCATGAAGCGCTCGCCATTTTTATTGAGCAAGAAACCACCTTCGCCTCGCACACCCTCAGTAATCAAAACGCCAGCACCGGCAACACCAGTAGGATGGAACTGCCAGAACTCCATGTCTTGCAAGGGGATACCAGCACGAGCCACCATTCCTAAGCCATCACCTGTATTGATAAAAGCGTTAGTACTAGCTGCATAAATTCGACCTGCACCACCAGTCGCTAATAATGTTGCTTTTGCTTGGAAAATCATCACCTCGCCAGTTTCCATTTCCAGGGCAACAACACCAACAACATCGCCGTCAGCATCGCGTATTAAATCAAGAGCCATCCATTCTACAAAAAACTGCGTATTAGCCCTTACGTTACGCTGGTATAAGGTATGTAACATTGCATGGCCAGTACGGTCAGCAGCAGCGCATGCGCGCTTGACTGGACGCTCGCCATAGTTACTGGTATGCCCACCAAAAGGACGCTGATAAATTTTCCCATTATCTAGGCGATCAAAAGGCATGCCAAAATGTTCTAGCTCAATAACAACTTCATTAGCCTTACGACACATATACTCAATTGCATCTTGGTCACCAAGATAGTCGGAGCCTTTAACTGTGTCGTACATATGCCAATGCCAATTATCTGGCTCGTCATTGCCCAATGATGCTGATACACCACCTTGAGCTGCCACGGTATGCGACCGAGTGGGAAATACTTTAGAAAGGACAGCAACACGAAGATTAGACTCCGCCAACTGAAGCGCTGCACGTAAACCAGAACCACCTGCACCCACAACTACTGCATCAAACTGTCGAATTGTCATTGCCATCGCTTATCTACCCCAGAGTATCTGCACAGCCCATGCAAAATAACTGCACAAGGCCAGGATAACTACAACATATAACACCAAGCGCAAACTAGCGACTTTGATGTAGTCCATAAAAATATTACGTACACCGATCCACGCATGAAATGCCAGCGCCAATACAAATAAAAAGCTCGAGTAGCGCATTACTGATGACTGCCACAAAGCCTTCCAATTCATATAATCAAATGTAGGCATTGCGTATAGCGCAGATAGCAAAATCAATGTATAAAAAACCATAATTACTGCAGTAATACGCTGCAATAGCCAATCACGCAAACCATAATGCGCTCCAACCACTTCACGGTTTACCATAACCTTCCTCCTACAATCAATGTCAGCACTATCGCCAAGACAAACACAAGGTAACTTGAGACTCTGGAGCCAACCAACTCAGCACCAATGTGAAGATCAAGCAATACATGACGAACACCTGCGAACAAATGATGTAAATAGCCCCATAACAAGCCTATTAAAACGAACTTAACAATAGGTTGTGATACATAACTGCGAAACTCAGCAAAAGATGCAGGGGAGTCTAAACTCCATTGAAATAAACAAAGCAACAATGGCAACAACAAAAACAATATTGCCCCACTGATACGATGCAAAATTGAAACGATACCAGGCATTGGCAGACGAATCTGCAATAAATTTAAATGCTTAGGTCTTGATTTAGGAACTATCGATGACACACGCTCTCCTTAACTAACTAGGTCAGAAAAAAGCGAACTTAACAACTGATTCGCAATTATTAAATAACACGACCTGCACTTACTCTAGACAAAAAAACTTTAAAACTGAAAACAATGTCAAACCCGATCCCAATCAATGCATATGATCAGTAATCCTAATCCAGTTCAAAACTAGACAATTATGCTCATGAGTCGTTGAACAGGAGCATACTTACCGAAATCCGTAACGCCACATTTGTGTTGCACCATCTACTATTATTGAAATATTAACAGTTTTCTGACACCGGATAAATGTATAAGCACAACAAACGCCAGAAAAAAGCAGTTCTTAAAAATTATTATTGACGTTTACGTAAAGCATATTAGATTTCTCGCAGCAGCGAAAGTAACCAGCTGACTTCCTTAGCGCCGCTGATTGTTCATATGAACTCCGCATTAATATTAGGTCCACATCACCACAGTTACAGGGCGAGCTCTGACGCTAATGAACAGAAAATCTGACTAAATGCTGAATAATCCAAATATCGGCATAGGCTTTAGTTGACCATAAATCACTGCCTTAGCTATCATCCATATCAGTCAATGGTGCAACTTAAATAGTTACCTCCACATTCCAAGGTCAACGGCACCCCATTAAGATTCAGAAATCATTTTATAATCAGGAGCTTACAAATGAAAAAACCGATGCGCGTTGCTGTGACTGGTGCTGCAGGCCAAATAGGCTATAGCCTACTTTTTCGAATTGCCAGCGGCGAAATGCTCGGAAAAGACCAGCCGGTGATACTGCAATTACTTGAAATTCCAGATGAGCGCGCGCAAAAAGCACTCAAGGGTGTAATGATGGAGTTAGATGACTGCGCATTCCCGCTGCTGCACGGTATGGTGGCCGCTTCAGATCCAATGGTTGCATTTGCTGATGCTGATGTAGCATTACTAGTCGGCGCTCGGCCTCGCGGCCCGGGTATGGAGCGTAAAGACTTGTTAGAGGCGAATGGTAAAATTTTCGCACCTCAAGGCAAAGCCCTATCTGAAGTTGCTAAGCGTAGTGTGAAAGTTCTCGTAGTGGGCAATCCAGCCAATACGAACTGCTTAATTGCAATGCATAACGCCCCAAAACTTAAAGCAGCAAACTTCTCGGCAATGATGCGCCTTGATCACAATCGCGCACTCACACAAGTGGCACAAAAAATTGGTAAGCCAATCACAGAGATTAAGAAACTCGCAGTATGGGGTAATCACTCGGCGACACAGTATCCAGATGTATTCCACGCCACTGCAGGCGGCAAAAAAATATGGCCATTAATTAATGACCAAGCTTGGCTAGAAAGTGATTTCATACCCACAATCCAGAAACGTGGTGCTGCGATTATTGATGCGCGCGGGCTATCATCAGCTGCAAGTGCTGCCAATGCTGCCATTGATCACATTCGCGACTGGGTTAAGGGCACCAAACCAGGCCAGTGGGTAAGTATGGGCATCCCATCCGATGGCAGCTACGGCATCCCTAAAGGAATCATCTACGGATTTCCAGTCACCTGCAAAGATGGAAAAATTAAAATTGTACAAGGATTAAAGCAAAGCGAATTCAGCAAAGCCCGTATGCAGTCCACCCTACAAGAGCTACAAGAAGAGCGCGATGCTATTCAAAGTCTTCTGAAATAAGATTTAAATCTTTGCCTACAAAAAAGCGGATCCTGCACCTGCAGCTTCCGCTTTTTTTTATTCAACAACAAGGAGCCACTTTACATGAGCCAACCTACTGAAAAACCAAGCGCTAACACCAAAAAAGGGGTAGCCCTATCAGGTATTGCGGCAGGAACAACTGAGCTATGTACCGTTGGCCGAAGTGGTAATGACCTGCAATATCGAGGTTACGATATACTCGATATCGCAGAGACCTGTGAATTCGAAGAAATTGCTCACCTACTAGTACACAAAAAACTACCTAATACTGCAGAACTCAAAGCCTATAAAACCAAATTAAAATCAATGCGGGGCTTGCCAGCTAGTTTAAAAAATATTTTGGAGCAACTGCCACCAGCCACGCATCCCATGGATGTGATGCGTACTGGTTGCTCAGCGCTTGGGGCCATGCTGCCTGAAAAAGAAAATCACAATGAGGCTGGCGCACGTGATATTGCAGACCGACTGATGGCATGCTTTAGCTCAATTCTGCTGTATTGGTTTCACTTTAGTCAAAATGGACGACGTATTAATCTAGAAACAGATGATGATTCAATTGGCGCGCACTTCTTGCACCTGCTCCACGGCAAGCCAGCCTCACCAGATTGGATTCGGGCAATGCATACTTCACTGATTCTTTATGCAGAGCATGAGTTTAACGCTTCCACCTTTGCAGCACGAGTAGTTGCAGGGACAGGTGCCGATATGTTCTCAGCAATTACGGGGGGCATTGGCGCGTTACGCGGCCCCAAACATGGCGGTGCGAATGAAGTAGGCTTTGAAGTCATGAATCGCTATACCAGCCCAGATGATGCTGAAAAAGATATCTTCGAAAGAATCGCAAAAAAAGAAGTCATTATTGGTTTTGGTCATGCTGTATATACCGTCTCCGACCCGCGCAACAAGGTCATCAAAAAAGTGGCTCATCAACTCTCATTAGATAGCGATGATCTAAGCATGTACAATATTGCAGAGCGCATTGAAACCGTCCTGATGCGCGAAAAAAAAATGTTTGCCAATCTTGACTGGTATTCAGCAGTTTCTTACTACAAAATGGGTGTCCCTACAGGTATGTTTACGCCCCTTTTCATCGTCTCTAGAACTAGCGGTTGGGCAGCCCACGTAATAGAACAACGCACAGATAATAAGCTAATAAGACCTACTGCTGTTTATCGTGGCCCTGAAGGACGCGCTTTTATTGCGTTAAAAGATCGTCCCTAAGTCAGAGCATCCTTCGACATTTTCAGTTCTAAATACCCATTCATTTTCATTAACAAGGTACGACCATGTCATCCATGCAAACGAGCAATCGCAATAAACCCGATCCAGTGATTACTGATATCGCCCAGTATGCACTAAACTACAATATAAAAAGCAGTGAAGCTTATAACACCGCTCGACTATGCCTAATGGATACCTTAGGTTGCGGATTAGAAGCATTGTCATATCCTGCCTGCACTAAACTCATGGGTCCAATTGTACCAGGCGCAACCATGCAAAACGGCGCCAAGGTCCCTGGCACCTCCTTTCAATTAGACCCAGTCACGGCGGCATTTAACATTGGATGCATGATTCGATGGCTTGATTTTAATGACACCTGGCTTGCTGCGGAATGGGGCCATCCTTCAGATAACCTAGGCGGAATACTCGCTGTTGCTGATTGGTTATCACGCACTGCAGTCGCAAGTGGCCAGAAACCCTTAACCATGCGCGATGTACTGACAGCCATGATTAAAGCACACGAGATTCAAGGTGTAATTGCTTTACAAAACAGCTTTAATCGAGTTGGGCTAGACCATGTAGTCCTAGTCAAAGTCGCCTCTACTGCAGTGGTCTGCAGCCTTCTAAAACTTAGCCTTGAAGAGACGACTAACGCTATTTCTAACGCTTGGATCGACGGTCAGTCACTACGCACTTATCGCCACGCTCCCAACACTGGATCACGTAAATCATGGGCGGCAGGTGATGCTACAAGTCGTGCCGTGCGACTAGCGCTAATGGCAAGCAAAGGTGAAATGGGTTATCCCACAGCGCTATCTGCAAAGACTTGGGGCTTCTATGATGTGCTGTTTAAAGGAAAACCCTTTCAATTTGAAAGATGCTATTCATCCTATGTGATGGAAAATATCCTATTTAAAATTTCATATCCCGCAGAATTTCATGCGCAGACCGCAGTCGAATGCGCGATCAAATTACACCCAAACATTAAAAATAAAATTAGCTCCATTAAAAAAATCACTATTACCACACACGAATCTGCGATTCGGATTATCGACAAAAGCGGGCCTCTCAATAATCCAGCAGATCGAGATCACTGCATCCAATATATGGTGGCCATTGGCTTGCTGACCGGCCAACTCACTGCAGCTGATTATGAAGACAATGTTGCCAATAACCCTTTGATTGATGAACTACGCAAAAAAATGGTCTGTATTGAAAATCCAAAATGGACTAAAGACTATCTGGACCCGAAAAATCGCTCTATCGCCAATGCAGTTCAATTGCAATTTAACGACGGTACCAAATCAGAAAATATCATCACTGAATATCCAGTTGGCCATCGTCGCAGACGCAAAGAGGGCATACCCTTATTAGAAGCAAAATTCAAAACTAACTTGGGTCGTAAGTTTCCAGAAAAGCAAAGATTGAGTATTGCCAAACTCTGCGAAAAACAAAAGGCACTGGAAAACACACCCGTGCATGAGTTCGTTGATTTATTTGCGATCTGATTTTGTTACTATAAATATATAAGCATTGCAATTAGGACTAAGCCTTGACCCTACAGCCTCTCTTTAACCGTTTCTGCATAACGCTTTTGTACATAGCATGCATGAGCTTTAATATGGCATGCGCTGCAGACTCTGTTCCTCGCCGTGATCCGATACTGCATTTTTTTGAATCCAATACCGGCGATTTGAGGCATGAACTTTCTGATGCTAAAGCTCGTAAGAAAATGGGTTTATTTCTGATGTATGAGCAACAAGGATGCCCACTTTGCATTTATATGAAAGAACATGTTCTCAACAGAGTCGATATACAAGAGTTATATCGAAAATTTTTTGTTAACTTTAGCATTGATATTAACGGTACTGCCTTCTTAACCAACTTTACGAACACTGACATGACCGAAAAAGAATTCTCGGTTGCTGGCAAAGTACGGGGAACCCCAACCTTCGCATTTCATGATCTAGATGGCACTGAAGTGGTTAGGATTGTGGGTCCCATTCGCGATGTTAGTGAATTTAAATTACTAGCTCAATTCATTAACACTCGAGCTTATCAATCCAGCTCGTTTAATGATTACAAAAAATCCGTCTCTCTTAAATAAAGTCAAAGAGAAATACTGACTTTAGTTTTCACAGTAATAGAAAACGCTATTTAAGAAATCAATAGATTATGCTGCGGCATATTGATTTAAGTTGATTTTACAAACCAGTTAGTAGCTTGCTTCCTCTTGTTTTTTCACATCTGTCGTCGTCGATGTATATCCTGAATTAGATTCAACATTACGCCCACTATCAGCAGGGATAGGCGCCTGATTTCTGATTGGGGTTGATTCAATATTACCTACATTTTCAGCGGGGGCGGATACAGCAGGGTTAGTTACTGGATTTCTAACGGGTACCAATATGGGATTTGCACTCATATTAGCTAATGGCATTATCGTCATTGGATTGACTGCAATTTCTGGTTTGATATTCATCTGTTTGGCTGCAATACTGCTCACAGCATTTTCCAGTCTGGAAGATACCGACGCTGGAACTATCCCATAACCATAATTCACCTTTGAAACTGATGCTTGAACGCCTCCGGTCACAATAGCAGTTGCGCCACTACCACTAATATTATTTGTCATAACCATAGGAATACTTTTATCAAACTTTAAACTTCCGTTATTAATAATAGATCCAGTCCCTAAGGATCCCGAAGTGCCGCCATCACCCACCTTCAAAGTACCGGCAGTAATCGTCGTAGCGCCTGAGTAGGTGTTTGTACCGGTAATCGTTGTCGTGCCTGTGCCTGTGAGGGCCAGCGCACCACTACCACTGACATTATTTGCAAATGTAATTGCATCACTGCGGTTAACGGCCAATGAGCCGTTATTTATTACTGCACCAGTACCTAAACTACCTGATGTGCCACCTGCACCGACTTGTAAAGTGCCGGCAGTAATCGTTGTGGGGCCTGAGTAGGTGTTGTTACCCGTAATGGTTGTGGTGCCAGTGCCCGTGAGTGCTAAGGCACCCGTGCCACTGACGTTATTTGCTAGTACCACTGCATCACTACGATTCACTGCTATTGCGCCATTGTTCACTATCGCACCAGTCCCTAAGCTGCCTGAGGTGCCACCATTACCAACTTGTAGCGTGCCTGCACTAATGGTTGTAGGACCTGAGTAGGTGTTGTTACCGGTAATGGTCGTTGTTCCCGTGCCGGTGAGTGCTAAGGCACCCGTGCCACTGACGTTATTTGCTAGTACCACTGCATCACTACGATTCACTGCTATTGCGCCATTGTTCACTATCGCACCAGTCCCTAGACTACCTGACGTGCCACCATTACCAACTTGTAGCGTGCCGGCACTAATGGTTGTAGGACCTGAGTAGGTGTTGTTACCGGTAATAGTCGTTGTTCCTGTGCCGGTGAGTGCCAACGCTCCGCTACCACTCATATCATTGGACAATGTCACTGCATCACTGCGGTTTACCGCTAATGCGCCGTTATTCACTACTACACCCGTGCCTAAGCTACCTGACGTGCCGCCATTGCCGACTTGCAAGGTGCCGGCAC
>CAISJL010000078.1 GCA_903885665.1 uncultured beta proteobacterium
ACTGCATTTATATCCTCATCGCCTTTGGTATTACTAACTCATCCTGCAGTTCAGGCTCAATCCATAAAAGAGTTAATTAGTCTTGCAAAAGAAAAACCAAACGCGTTGAATTATGGCTCTTCAGGCAATGGAACTTCTGTACATCTTGCTGGCGCTTTATTTAATATTATGGCGAACACAACTATTACGCACATTCCATATAGCGTTGGAGGTCCGGCATTAACTGCTTTAATAGCTGGGAATGTGCAAATTATGTTTGCTGGAGTTGAAGGCATGACACATGCAAAAAATGGAAAGTTAAAAAGTATAGCGGTAACCTCTAATAAAAGAGCAATGGCATTTCCAGATATTCCAACAGTTACAGAGTCTGGCCTTCTAGGCTATGAAGTAACCGCTTGGTATGGAGCCTATTTGCCTTCTGAAACACCCAAAGAAATTGTCAAAAAACTTCACATTGATATCAATCGCTCCTTAAAAAGTAATGATGTTAAAGATAAATTAGATAAATTAGGTTTTACAACACAAATAAGCACACTTGAGGAGTTTTCTGAATTCACTAAATCTGAAATCCAAAAATGGAGAAAAGTAATCATCTCAGCAAATATCAGTTTCGATTAATGTCAAATTCCAAATCCATTAATGAGACAAATATTTCTCAAACCAGGCTAATACGCGCTTCCATCCATCTAATGCCGCATGCACTCTATATTGAGGACGATCTACAGCAAAAAAAGCATGTCCACAGTGCTCGTAACTTACAAATTCGTATGTTTTATTAAATTTTTTTAATTCATTTTCAGTCTTTAGCACATCTTCTGGAGAGGGGCGCGTATCCTCAACACCAAAAAGACCTAATATTGGACATTGCATATCTTTAGTAAAAGATAATGGTGCTATAGGTTGTATGCTTGTGAGTTCCTCAGGCTTAGCTACAACACCACCTCCATAACAACTAACAACTGCATCAATTCCCTTCAGAATACAACCAGCAAGAAATGATTGACGACCACCAGAGCAATACCCAATTACACCAACTTTATCGCTCGTAAATGGTAACGCACGCATGTATTTAATCGCCGATTGAACGTCGCCCATTGTCCGATCATCTGGCATACCACCTGCGGCCCTGATGCTGGAACTATTTTCTTCTGGAGAGTTTTTACCCTCACGAAAATGCAAATTGGGTGAGATTGCAGCATATCCATGATGAGCAAATCGACGTGCAATTTCTTTATTATAAACATCCCATCCAGGCATATGATGAATAATTACAACACTGGGAAATGGACCTGCGCCTAACGGTCTAGCAATATAGGCATCAATTAAATCTCCATTGTGTGCATGATAAGTAATGGTTTCTGAGAATTGAGACTCATATTTCATAAATCACCTATTAAATAATAATTAAAAAACTATTAAACTTAAACCATACGCTAAAGCTGCCATTGCAGCACTTGCAGGAATAGTCAAGAACCAAGCCCAAACTATGTTGCCAGCCACGCCCCACCTAACTGCACTTGCTCTCTTAGTCGCCCCAACACCAATAATTGCACCAGTAATCGTATGTGTAGTAGAAACTGGGATACCCAAAATAGTTGCTGTAAATAGCGTTATAGCTCCCCCAGTTTCTGCACAAAAACCACCTACGGGTTTTAATTTAGTAATTTTCATTCCCATAGTTTTAACTATTCTCCAACCACCAAATAAGGTACCCAGAGCAATTGCTACATAGCAAGAAACTATAATCCAAGCAGGCGGGGTATCCGTTTGATTTGAATAATAACCTGTTGAAATTAATAACAACCAAATAATTCCAATAGTCTTTTGAGCATCATTCCCACCATGCCCAAGGTTATATGCACCAGCAGAAAATAATTGAAGCTTTCTAAAAAATTTATCCACTCTGAGAGGAGTCATATTTCGACATGCTATGTGCGTTATAACAAACATTAACGAACCCAAAATAAATCCAAGAAGTGGAGAAAAAAATATAAAAATAATTGTTTTCAAAATTCCAGGGACAACCAAATATTCAAAACCACTTTTAGCTATCGTGGCCCCAACTAATCCACCGATTAATGCATGAGATGAACTACTAGGGATACCATAATACCAAGTAATTAAATTCCACAAAATTGCACCAATTAATGCGCCAAATATAACGTGTGGATCAACAATTCCTGGTTGAACAATACCTTTTCCAATTGTTGCTGCAACACTTAAATGAAATATAAAAATGGCAACAAAGTTAAAAAATGCAGCAAATGCAATCGCATATATTGGTCGCAAAACGCCTGTTGAAACTACTGTTGCAATCGAGTTTGCCGCATCATGAAAACCATTCATAAAATCAAAAGCAAGTGCTAGCATTACCAATAAAACAATAACCCAATAATCAAGCATAAGTAAGCCCTTAGCAATTTCATGAATTTTCTAAAATGATACCCTCGATAAGATTCGCCACATCTTCACACTTATCAGTAATAGTTTCTAGCAATTCATACATTGTTTTTAATTTAATAATTTCACGGACATCCACCTCCTGCCTAAACAAATCACTCATCGCAGTTCTCATAACACGATCAGCATCAGACTCTAGCTGATCTATCTCTTCGCAAGTTTTTAACGCGGCTTCAGCTACGTTTGCATCGGCAATCATGGGGATTAATGAAACAGCATGACTCATTCTTTTGCAACATTTAATACTAATATCAGTTAACCTCATAATTTCGTTAGTCATTGATTTGACGTGATAAAGGGCCATTGCTTCCGATGAGTCCTGAATTAAATCAACTACATCATCCATAGTATTAATGAGCGAGTGTATTTGCTCACGGTCAAACGGAGTAATAAATGTCCTATGTAGAGCACGATTTACTTCTTGAGTAATTCGATCGGCGGCATGTTCTGCATCATCAACATCTCGAGTAAATTTAACTCTCTTAGATTGATCATCATAATTTAAAACCAACTCCCCTAGCGCTACTGCTGCTGCAACTACACATTCTGAGTGTTGATTAAATAGGGTAAAAAACTTATCATCTTGTGGCAGGAGTTTTGAAAACAACATTTGAACCTCTTTATATATTTAATCATTAAACTGCAAAAGATAAAAATTATAAAATAAATCGTAAAATTCAGATTACCGAATATCACACAATCAGTTATTATCGATGAATAATTTTTTTAAAATTTATTTCAGGCAATTTATTAAAATAACTGCTACCAATATACAAATTTAATAACCTGTTATCCGAATACAAATAACCTCATAAAAAATATACGAAAGAATTTATGAAGCAATATCGAAACAAAAAATTTTCAATAACTACAAAAATACTGATTATTCTCAATCTATTATTAATTGTATTGATTCCAAATTCACAGGCAATAGAAATTGCTTATCCCAACAAACCAATTCGACTAATCGTTCCATTTCCACCCGGCGGCGGCACGGACATAGTTTCCAGAATTATGCAGCCATCACTACAGTCAATTCTTGGACAACCAATTCTTATAGATAACAGGGGTGGCGCACAAGGAATTCTAGGCACTTCGATAGCTGCAAAAGCAAACCCAGATGGCCATACAATTGTTGTCGCAGAAATTGGTGCTACAGCAATCGCCCCAGCAACACAACCTCATCTAAATTTTAACATTATTAAAAACTTTAGTGCCATTTCTCAACTTATAGAGCAACCTTACATTGTTGTAATTCATCCAAGTTTAAATGCAAAATCTTTAGGCGATTTTATTAAAATCGCACAAAGTAAACCGAATACATTAAATTTTGGTTCCGGAAACATAACTGCACACGTTGCTCAAGAACTTTTCTACCAAACTGCAAAAATAAAATTAACGCATATTCCCTACAAAGGGTCAGGTCCATCTGTAACTGCAGCTATTTCAGGAGAAGTGCAATCTGTATTTGCAGGTCCCGGCGCAGCAATACCTCAAATTAAAGCGAACAAATTACGAGCATTAGCAGTCACCACTGCTAGAAGATCGCCACAACTACCAGAGATCATGACACTCTCCGAGCAAGGGTTTAGTGGATTTTCAATTAGTGGATGGTATGGATTAATGGCGCCGATTGGTACCACGCAAAAAATTATCAACTCACTCAATTCAGCAGTTAAAATAGTCTTATCAGGAGAGGCAGGAAAAATATTACGTGATCGTGGTTACGAACCAATTCCAACAACTCCTGAAGACTTCACGGTTTTTTTAAAGTCTGAAATTGAACGCTGGTCAAAAGTAGTCAAAGATAATGGAATAAAATCTGATGAATAATTCTTATTACAAATGCTAAAGTCTTATTATTATCTTGCTCTCAATGACTGCCCAGCATCAATTGTTACTACGGTTCCACTCATATATGAAGCTCTTTCAGAGGCTAAAAATACAGTTAAATCAGCAACCTCATCAGCTCGCCCAGATCTTTTAAAAGGCAAGGTATTAGAAATTCTTGCGCGTATCTCTTCCCATCGATTGGTGTCGCCAAATTCTTTAGCTGCATCTTCCTTATGGTGATTTATTTGTCGATCAGTCTCAACACGTCCGGGGTTAACTCCTACAACTCTTATTCCAAAATCTACGCTTTCAGCGCCTAAAGCTCGAGTAAAGGCCATAAGACCAGCGTTGCCAGTAGTGCCAGCAATGTAGTCAGGTCGATTTCTCTCACCCGCTAATCCGATGATATTAACAATAACACCTTTACCTTTAGCCTTCATGCTGGCATAAACTTCCCGTGTCAAATTAATATAACCAAAGACTTTTAAATCCCATGCTTTTCTCCATCGCGCATCAGTCACATCAAAAATATTACCGCCCGGAATGGCGCCAGCATTATTTATGAGAATATCAATATCGCCACATTCTTTTGCAAGCGATTGAACATTCTCATCTATACTTAAATCATAAACGTGGGCAATAGCGTTTACTCCATACTTTTTACTTATTTCGTTGCAAGCTTTATCCAACTCTACAGAGTTACGTGCAGCTAAATGCACTACGCAACCCTCTTCAGCAAATCCTACTGCACACGCAAGCCCAATCCCTTTTGATGCTCCGGTAATTAAAACATTTTTACCAACAAGATTTAGTTCCATATTATGCAGCTCCTATCCATTGCAATATTGATTAGTGTTTGATTACACGAAACCATTTTTGATAATCAGATTCAATTATACCTTTAAAATATTGCGGACTTGACGGTTTAGCATTCAAACCTTGTAATCTAGTCGTTTTAATAACATCCGTGCTATTTAGAGCTTCTTGAAGATTAACATTTAATAATTTTACTAATTTTTCATCTATGTTAGCAGGAGCTAATAATCCATACCAAAATATAGCTTCATAATTAGTTAAACCTGATTCATGCATAGAAGGAATATCCGGCAGAGTTAAATCTCGATTTAAACTTGTAACTGCAAGTATCTTAATGCGGTTGCGCATAGCACTTGCTACCGATGAACTAGTAAAGCCTAGCTGCATCTCATTACCGAGAATAGCAGTCATAATTTCATTTGCCCCTTTATAAGGTATATGTACAAGTTTAATACCAGTCATCATCTGCATTAATTCACCAGCCAAATGACCCGTAGAACCAATTCCTTGTGTAGCAAATTGTAATTTGCCAGGACTATCTCTGGCACTTACAATTAAACTTTTAATTGATGTGATTCCGGAGTCATTACTCACAATAAGTGCACTGCAAAATGTCACAGCCAACCCAATCGGAGTAAACGCAGTAGCTGTTTTGTAAGGTAGATTACCCTCTAATATCTGACTAATTGTTAATGCACCTGGACTAGACCATAACAAGGTATACCCATCAGGTGCAGAGTTAGCAACAATGCTTGCGGCAACTACGCCGCCGGCTCCACCACGATTCTCCACAATTATTCTACCCTTCAAGGATTCACTTATTTTGGCAGAAATAATCCTTGCAGAATTATCTGCGCTACCACCTGCACTAAAACCAACTAAAAGTCGAATTGGCTTAGATGGATATGCTGCGATCACAATACTATTTATAATCATTAAATAGAAAATAGAATAGAAAAATAACTTTAAATAATTCAGCATATAAATATCTTTTCGATTCTTTTTTTAAAAAAAGCATAAACCTTACTTAATCAAGCCACACTCAAAAATATCATTACTTTTGAAGCTTAATTCTAGATAATTTTACGATTTTCTGAGCTTCAATTAATTCTGATTTAATATAATTTTGAAATTCTAATGGTGTTGAACTTACAGCTTCTCCGCCCTCACTGGTTAGCTTCATTTTCATATCTGAAGAGTTTGAAATTTTCACTATCTCATGATTTAATTTACTCACAATATCTTTATTGGTCCCATTTGTAGTCAGTACACCATACCAAGTGACATATTCATAGGCACTTAATCCAGACTCAGCAACAGTAGGAATTTCTGGCGAGGCCTGCAAACGTTTTCTACTCGTTACTGCTATGGGTCTTAATCTATTAGATTGAACAAAAGGCGCTATAGCAACAAGATTAGCAAAACCAAAGCTAATCTCGCCGCTTAAAATAGCAACTGTTGCCGGACCAGTGCCTCTGTATGGTACATGCACCAACTTAATTTTAGCTAAAGCAGCAAACTGCTCACCCGACAAGTGACCGGTACCACCATTTCCAGACGATGAAAAAGTCAATTGACCTGGGCGCGATCTCGCTAGAGCGATTAGATCATCAACAGACTTTACAGGCACTGATGGATGCACAACTAATACGGCAGGAACAATTGCAACTAGCGAAATTGGAGCTAAATCTCTTAAAGTGTCAAAAGGTAGCTTTTCATGTAGCGCGGGGTTCACTACTAAAGGTCCTTTAGATCCAAGTAACAAAGTGTATCCATCTGGCAATGATTTAACGACAACCTCTGTTCCAACAATTCCACCTCCACCAGGTCTATTCTCGACGATACACTGAACATTCATATTCTCGGAGATTTTCTGGGCTATAGTCCTGGCCATAATGTCCGTCCCACCACCTGGGGCATATGGAGAAACAATGCGTATCATTTTAGAGGGATACGGCTGAGCTCCAACTGCAGATAAACCGGCACTAAAAAGCATGCATGAAACCAATACTGATCGATATAATGTCATGAAAAATTTCCTATAATTTTATTATTTTAAAACTTAATAGATAAGTTACATTATAGTTTACAACAGAAACTTAAACCATTCTTTAACTTTCCATCCTTCAAACTAAAGAAGAATACTGAATCATGAATATAACCGCTGTTAAATCTATAGTTGAACACATAAAATCAAATAATTCTATTAACGAATACGCAGGCCAAGAGAGCCTCACAATAGTCAGATGCGAAGTAAATACCTCTGATGGCATCACTGGTGTTGGTATTACAGGTCGATTTTTTGCTTCAGATGTTTCTAATTTTATTAACCATCATATATCCCACAACCTATCCGGCAAAGATCCATTAGACATTGAACTAATAACAACTCTACTCATTAAAAAATTTAATCCAAGACAAGCAACAGGTATTTTCATGTCTGCGATATCTGCATTAGATCAAGCACTTTGGGATATTAAAGGAAAATTACTTAATTTACCTATATCAAAGTTAATTGGCGGTGCTAGAACTTCAGTGGACGCCTATGCAACAGTTGGCCTACCTGGGTACAATAATGAAGAACTTATTGAAGCTTGTGTTAGTGCTATTGATCAAGGATTTAAAGGGGTAAAAATTCTAGTGGGTTTTAATCGCACAATTGCCGAAGATGCCGAAAGAATAAAGAATGTTAGGCGAGCAATAGGTGAAGCCCAGTTAATGATTGATGCTAATTGTTCTTATACAATTTCTGCGGCAAAGCAACTCGCTTCAAAAATTAGTGATTTCGATATTAATTTTTTTGAAGAACCATTGCAATGCAATGACTTAAGATCATTAGCACATCTTCGTCAATCAACCAGCATACCTATATCATCAGGACAAATGATTCAATCTATTACTTGGTTCAGAGACGCGCTCAATCTTGGAAGTCTTGATATATTACAGCCCAACGTAGCTTTTTGTGGTGGAATTAGCGCTATGCTAAGAATTCTTTCTCTTGCAGAAGTCTACAATATACCTGTTATTGGGGCCGGAGGGTTTGAAGCAGCTAATCTACCTGTAATGGCTGGACATAGTTACGGAGGGATGCTTGAAGTACATAATGCTCATCATGCCATTAAAAAACGTTTCGAAACTCATCCGAAATTTATCAATGGTCAGTTAATTACTTCTGAATTACCTGGAATTGGCTTTTCTTTTATAGACAACTTAAAGTAAATAATTATTTTTCTGGTGTCACATTTGCTTCAACAATAATTTTTCCAAACTTAGCTGACTCTAATCTTACAAACTCTCGAAAAGCTTCAGGAGTTGTTGGTGATGGTTCGAAACCAGACTCTCTTAATTTTTGAGTAACCTCTTGCATTTTTAAAGCATTAACAATTGCAACATTTAAAATTTTTACAATTGCTGGAGGAGTCGCACCAGGAGACATCATTCCAAAGAAATTAACTACTTCAAAACCTGAAAATCCTGGAGTTTCAGCAATCGGCGGAACTTTCGGCAATGCAGAAACCCTTGTTAATGAAGTCACTCCAATAGCTCGTAACCGACCGCTCTCAATAAAGGGCAAAGCTGCACCGATACTAACAAAAGTCATTGTTATATGCTTGCCCACCACATCTGCGATCTGTGGCGTTGCCCCCTTATAGGGAACGTGGTTAATACGAACACCAGCGATTTTATTAAATAACTCCCCAGTTAACTGCTGAGGATTACCAATGCCGCTTGATGAAAAGGTTAACTTCGAAGGTTGATCGCGAGCATATAAAACTAATTCTGCAACATTTTTGGCCGGAATATCAGGATTCACAGCTAATACATTAGGCACTCTTACCATTAACGTAATAGGATGAAGATCAACATCCCAGTCATAAGCCATTGTTTTATACAAATGAGGATTAACTGCAACCTCTCCAGAATTAGCTAAAATTGTATAACCGTCTGGTTTAGCTTTTGAAACGTATCCACTACCGATCATTCCACTAGCGCCAGCCCTATTTTCAACAACTACTGGTATATTTAAACTTTGTCGCATATGGTCAGCTACCAATCTTGCCGTATAGTCTGTACCTCCGCCAGCCGGAAAGGCCACAATAATTCTTATTGGTTGATTGGGGAAAGCATTTTGCTGCGCAATAGATGAGACAGAAATTACTGACATTGCCATTAAAAATACCACTTGATTAACATTGCAAGTAGTAATAGTCTTTATCAAAATATGATTCATTACATAATCTCCCTTTACATAATTTATTTTTTTTATAAGCAATCAAATTATACAATACGCTTATCTTCATAGACTGACTGTTTTCTTAAAATAGGCCTAATTAATTAAATAATAACTCTTAATTAAGGAATCAAATGCGCATACTAATCAACTTACTGTATTGCCTTGCCATCCTATTTTTTTCAATCCCACGTATGGTGCTAATTCAGAGGCCCGATTCCCTTCAAGACCGGTTCGCATATTAGTCGGATATGCACCTGGTGGAGGAGTTGATATGGCAGCACGCTTGGTTGGTCAAGCGCTAAGCGATCACTGGGGATCTAGCGTAGTCATAGACAACAGGGCTGGGGCAGGCGGCGGCATTGCAACTGAACTTACTGCCAAGTCAAATAAAGACGGATATACAATGATGCTATGTAATATTGGGACGCATGGCATAACACCAGCAACATCTAAAAAACTACCCTATGATTATCTTAACGACTTTTCATTTATATCTCGAATTGGTGGCAATCCAAACTTAATAATGGCATATCCATTGGTATCTATTCGATCGATTTCAGATCTGATTGCTAATGCTAAATCTAATCCTGGTAAGTTAATTTATGGCTCATCTGGTGTTGGCGCCTCACCGCATTTGTCAGTTGAATTATTAAAACTTATGACAGGAATTAATATCACACATGC
>CAISJL010000079.1 GCA_903885665.1 uncultured beta proteobacterium
ATTGAATCGCCTAATCTGTCAAACGAATAATGCCGACTTCATTTGAACAATCACTTTTATTTTCAACTACTCTAATTAAAGTTTTGGTTTAAAATTTAATAACCGTATGTAAAGATAATTAGCACATAGATTTCTAATCTCTTCTAAATATCTCAAAGAATATAACACGTCATTATTGAGACAATTCCATGAGTAAAGATATCAGACACTTTTTTCACAAAATCGATCTTCAACTACCCCTATGCAATGCCATTTCGCTACTGGGAACTCAACCCGTAAGGTTAGCCGACCTAGCAGATTACGGAAGCACACCGTCACGCTTAGTTGATCACCACAATTCAAAAAATCACGAAAGCAAAAAAGTGGAGCTAAGCAAGTCTCCATTAGTCTTTGATGGGGGACTCGGACTATCAACACAAGATCAGAGACCGGCTTGGGTGTTACGATGAAAGTGTTGTGGCTGTTGCCGCAAAGTGTTTATTCCGCACCTGGTTTTTCTGCTGCACCTCAGAAAGCTTTATTAGGATCTCACTTGGCGAGTATGCGCATGCGCACTAGTATGGCAGTTGCAGCATGCCATATAGCAGGAAATGTTTGTCGTTTTGTATGTCCAGATCTTGATGGTACTATGGATGTGATTGATCAAGATCATGTCGACATTTGTGTGTTAAGTAAATTTTTTTACGACAGCGATCCGTCGCTTTGGTTGCAGGCCTGTAAGCAGCTGAAAGCCAATGGCGCTCGTCTATTAGTGGATATATCAGACTTTCCTTGGGCATCTTTAACATCGGAGTCCAGTGAAGCCTATCGCATTAAACGGGATAAATTGGTTCATTTTTATGATACTTTATTACCCTTTGTTGACGCGTGGACTGTAGGTTCAGAAAAGCTGAAATTTTTGATTTCAGAGTTTAGTGATCGATCTTGTACAGTAATTGGTGATGCGATATTTGCTTCTCCCGCTGCGCCTCGTTTTAAACCCGATCAAGTATTAGAGTTGCTATGGTTTGGGCATCCGAGTAACTTGCCAGATTTGCAACAGTACATTCCTAGCTTGGTATCTTTTAGTGCTCATAAACCCTGTTGTTTAAATATAGTGACTAGTGTTGATCAGGGGTTTATGGAAAACATTTCACGTTTGAACCGCCAATTGCCGGATACGCTACGATTACGTTGTGAGCCTTGGTCTGTAGAGCGTACCTATCGCTCCTTAAGGGCGTGTGATTTGGTGCTACTGCCAGGCGATCCAAATAATCCCCGTAAAGCCGGTGTATCTGCGAATCGAATCGCTGAAACCCTGCAAGCCGGTCGTTTGCCGATTGCGAATACTTTAGAGAGTTATTTGCCATTTTCAGACAGTGCATATTTGGGCCCGGATCTGAGTGCCGGTATCGCTTGGGCGCTTGCCCACCCAGATGATGTCTTGGCCAAGATTGCGCAAGTACAAGCACTAGTGTCGAGTCGATATGGTCAAGCCGTAGTGGCCAAACAATGGCACGATACCTTAATACAAGTCGCAAGCGCTCCTAGTTAAGGGGTATCTCTTACTAGTCCTGACCGGCATAGCGTTCGCGAAACCGGCAGCCCTAGAAAAAAACGGTTTGCGAGAGCTTTAACCGTACTCTAAGGGATAACCTACTGGATAGAGAACTCTTCTACAGTCTCAGGGAGGCCAGAGTCATTGTCAATAAATGGGGCAAGCATTACAACCATGTCAGACCACATAGCGCTCTGGGTTACCGACCACCTGCGCCTCAAAGTAAGGTTCCTAATCTTATCCATAATCAAGCAACCATGTTTCAGTGATAAGATATGCACACTCTCTTTATCCGTGGCACTAA
>CAISJL010000080.1 GCA_903885665.1 uncultured beta proteobacterium
GCCTGTGCCTGGGATTGAGCTTGGCTGTAAAACGCACTCAAGCCGCAAGCCAGCCCAAGCGTGAGACGAAATAGTATGTTGATTAACGGTTGCCGCATATTACAGTCCTTAGTCAAGTTTAGCGCTTGCCTGGCGAATCAGATGAATATGTTTCAAGATGGATTTCTTATGCGCATTAGCTAGCTTGAGTATAAGAAGCAACCCAATATACATCAGATAAATATTCTGCAGGCGATCCGTTAGCAGATTATGTTCGCTAGATCATTTATTCGGGTTCGATTTTTGCTTCACGAATAGCTTTCGCCCATTTCACCGTCTCCAGCTTAGTGCGCTCGCCGAGTGCTTCGGGTGTCCCTGGTGAGGTCTCAAAGCCAAGGGCTGAGAATCGTTGCAATAGCTCTTTGTCACCGGCAGCTTGATTTGCGGCGCGGTTCAGCCCTTGAATTGCTGCAGTGGGTGTCCCAGCAGGGGCGAAGATTGCAAAGTACGCAATCAGCTCATAATCCTTTAATCCTAATGCTTCATTGACAGATGGTAATTCTGGAATAGTCTTAGATCGTCCAGTTGAAGTGACTGCAAGACCGCGAACTTTTCCAGCATTCACTTGAGGGAGCATCACAGCGAAGTCAGCTGTGAACACATTGACCTGTCCGCTAATCAGATCGGTCATTGCCGCAGGACCGCTCTTGTAGGGCACATAGATCATCTGGATACCCGCCATGCTAAGTAACATCTCCGTAGAGACTCGCTGGGACGTGCTAGCGCTCGCATAGGTCATCAGACCAGGCTTGGATTTGGCAAGGTTGACGAGTTCACGAAGAGTTTTGGCTGGCACTTCGTTGTTTATTGCAACGATTAAGGGAACTTGTCCTAAATATGCAACCGGTGAGAAGGCTGTGTCCTGATCGTAGGGTAGCTTCTTCATTAAACTCTTCAAGGCTGCGTTAGTGCTATTAGTGCCAACCATGATGGTGTAGCCGTCGGGAACGGCCTTGGCCACTGAGTCGGCACCAATCAATCCGTTTGCTCCAGGTTTATTCTCAACAATGAAGTTTTGCCCAAGTGTTTCAGACATCTTCGCAGTGAACGAACGGGCCACTAGATCGGTTGCGCTAGCTGGAGCAAACGGAACAATGACTCGTATGGGTTTGGTGGGGAAGTTCTGTGCGTAAGATATGCAAGCAACCATCAGCGCAATGCAAAGTGCAAAAAGGATCTTGGTTTTCATAGGGCTCCCTCGGTTATACTCATTTTAATTTGATGTTTAATGTATTGTTTAGTCTAGTGTCACATTTTTCCGTGGATACATATATATTATCATTGATAACATATTTTATTGATTTACTATGAATTTCATCCATAAAATTCTTAAACTCCGCGAGATACAACCGCTCTTAACGATCGGTGTTCTCCTCGCCTTGTGTATGGTGCTAATCGCTATACCCTCGCCTGAGGGCTTGCCTGAAGCGGGTAAGCGTGTGATTGCTGTAGCTTTATTGGCTATTGGTCTTTGGTGCACCGAGGCGCTTCCAGCAGGGGTTACTGCACTAGTGTTGGTCGTGGCATTAGTGTTGACTGGTTCAGTATCCGGATTTCCCGAGGCGTTGATCGGGTTTGCAGATCCTGTTGCATTTTTTTTGCTGGGAGTCCTCACAATCGGTCTGGCAGTCTTGAAAAGTGGCTTGGCAGAACGGATCGCTCGTTATTTTTTATATCGTTCACGTGGTAGTGCAAGGTCTTTATTCTTGCAATTGTTGCTATCATTTCCTTTGCTAACGTGTATTTTGCCGTCAGCGACAACTCGTACTGGCATCTTTGTACATGTCTATGAACAGGCGCTTGAATTGGCCGGTGTTCCACGTCAATCACCGTTAGCTAGTGCTGTGATGATGGCACTGAACTCGATTAATCGATTGGCATCCACGGTTCTCATGACGGGTGGTATTACCCCTATGGTAGCAGCTGCCTTGATCGGTGGTATTGGTTGGGGACAGTGGTTCGTCTTAATGAGCGTGCCTTATCTGATGCTATTATTATTAGGATCTGGTCTGATTTATTTTATTTATCGTCAAGGTTTCCAGCAACAAATACCAATTCTGCCGAAAGAGCCTGTTCAGAAACTATCAGCTGTGGAAATACGCACGCTTGTAATTACTGGAGGTGCTTCTATACTATGGCTCACCGATGCTGTTCATCATTGGCACCCTGCAATACCAGCGCTTATTGCATGGATATTATTGTTAATCCCCGGATTTGGGGTGTTGACTTGGAAGGAGTTTGAGCAAGACATTGGATGGTCTAATTTTTTTGTATTAGCCTCATCTCTATATTTAGCAAAAGCACTTAAATCGAGTGGCGCCAGTGACTGGGTTGCATTTTTAATTGCTCATGCAGTTCCAGCGTTTAAGGATGAACCCTATTATGTTGTCGCGACATTGATGGTTACTTCAGTTCCGGTCCGATTATTAATACCGAATATTACTGGATTTTTAGCAACAACTATACCAATAGCAATGGCAATTGGTATAGCAACAGATGTAAATCCCACGGTTTGCGCACTTGCTGTGATGATTGGGGGAGATGCGGTACTTTATTATCCTGCGCAGAGCGTGTCTTCGCTTGTTGTATATGAACGAGGTTATCTCAGCGCTCCTGATATTTTTAAGTTTGGCGTTTGGATGACACTGATTGCAATTGCAGTCGTGTTGATTGTGGCAATACCATATTGGGTAGCAGTAGGTGTAGCTATGCGTGTATAACAAATATAATATTTAGAAACATAAGCGATGGATCTTTTCAGTAGACGTAGATTGGCATTGAATATGCTGGTATGGGTATCAAAATAATTTCAACCGAGGAGACGCTATGCGTTGGATCAGATTTTCCGTTGAGGGTAAAACAGCTTATGGTATTTTAGAGGGTGAACGCATCATCGAAGTTAGCGGTGATCCATTTAATGGTTACGAACAAACCACGCAGACACATGCACTGCATGCAGTTAAAATCGAATTGCCATTAATACCACGTACTTTTTATTGCGCTGGATTAAATTATGTCAGCCATGTGTCTGGAATGGCGGCTGCCGGTGTCACCAAGCCCAATATCCCACAAAAACCAGACATTGGTTTTCGTGGTAATGGTGGGTTGGTCGCGCATGATGAGCCAGTTATTATTCCCAGCAACGCCACGTCAAGTATTCAGTATGAAGGGGAGTTGGTGGTTGTGATTGGTAAAAAAGTCAAGCATCTCAGTGTTGAAAATGCGCTCAGTTGTGTACTTGGTTATACCATTGGTAATGATGTATCTGAACGGACTTGGCAGAAGTCTGACCGTACGAATTGGCGCGCCAAGAATTGCGACA
>CAISJL010000081.1 GCA_903885665.1 uncultured beta proteobacterium
TCCTTAATTATAAACAATCCATTAATCTAAGCATTGATAGAGTTTAGATGCTAAAGAAACCATTGAATTTAAATGTCTCAAATCTTGTATTAATGAAAACAAATCAGGACCAAGAGTATCGTTTCCAACGCATTCCATAAATTTTGATTTTAGGGCAGATTGAGTTAACCAATTTCCAGGTTTTCCACTAGCCACATCAACTCTTTTTGAGATTTTTTCTTTTGATAAAATTTTCAAATCAAAAATGACAGCAAACTCACGGTCATTTTCAACGAATGCATCAATTTCAAATGTAATTTTTTTCATTAAATCGGCGATATCATTTCTTGATATATTACTTTCGGTAAAAGATGACATTTTTAATTCACCATCAATTAACGCACTAGCAACACAATACTCCATACAGAACTTAGCTTCTAATGGTGTTTTAGGAACTTTATATATTAATGGCTCCATTGCAAAGCGTGAGGCACCTACTCTTATTGATTCAATCTGATTTAAATCAGACAAAGGAATCATGTTACGAACTCGAAGTGCCGCATCTATTGCAGGGTGAGTTGCTGCACAACATGGATACGCTTTCAATCCGATTCCAGACTCAGTCAGTATTTCTAATGGGTCACCCCAAGGTTTCTGATATATTGGGAAAGAATGTCCCCCGAAGACATTCATAAAACCAAATTTTCCTTCAATACCATCATATGCACTTGTGAACTCAACACTAGCTAACTGCGTTGCAAGTATTGCAGATCTTCCAGCAAGTCCTGCATGCAGTGGTTTAGTCATTGTTCCAAAATTAGCACGCACCCCACTCGCCAATGAAGCAGATATACTTAATGCATTCCGAGTCATTGATTCAGAAAAGTTTTCTAAGCAACATAACGCTGCGGTTGCACCAACTGCACCAAATGTCCCTGTTGCATGCCACCCTTTCTCATAATGTGCAGTATTTAATTTCCGACCCAATTGACCAAGAGTTTCCAAACCTACAATATATGATCTAATAACTTCATCGCCTGAATTGCCATTAATTAAAGCTCTTATTAAGATTGGGGGTAATAATGCAGCAGTTGCATGACAATACGCTGGATGGCTAATATCATCATAATCCACTGCATGGGCAAGCGTACCTAAATATAAAGCAACACTTCCCTGAAAGTCGGTTCCTGAATTGACTAGACAATTGTGATCTAGCCAATTCTCTATTTTATTGTTAGCATTAATAGGAAATAAAATTTTAAACAGTTTTTGAGCCAGCTCTTGTCGATGCCCCAGAACTATACATCCAAAAGTATCAGCAATTGCATCAGTAACTCTCTTAAGCGCTTCTGCTGGTAGGCTATCTTTTTTTAATCTGCTTGTGAAAGCAATAAGGTCATTTATAAAACCATTCATATTTATACCATTCAGATTTTCAGCAATTAAAAAATACAGCGTGATCGTAAAAACTACACAATGAACCTAACTTGAGAAATAAATATGGCCTCTAATACACAAAAATTAGTTTTTATTTTTTTTACAGCGTATTTGATAATCCCTATGACCAGTTACTCAAAGAATATTGATTATCCATCAAAAAGAGTCAGAATAATAATAGGATATCCACCTGGTGGAGCTGTCGATACAAATGCACGCATTATTGGCCAAAAGTTAAGTGAATTTTGGGGGCAATCTGTAATTATTGACAATAGAAGCGGTGCAGGTTCCACAATCGGAACTCAAATTGCAGCGAATGCAACTCCCGATGGGTATTCTTTTTTAGTGGCATCACCTGCACATACCATTAATGCAACGCTTTATAAGAAATTACCATACAATACAGAAAAAGCATTTATCAGCA
>CAISJL010000082.1 GCA_903885665.1 uncultured beta proteobacterium
CAATGCTGTCGAGCACACTGCCCGAGCTGCATGAACCTCAATCACCAATCCCGGCAACGATCACATCGCATTGGCTTTTGAATTCGTCAACGATGGATTGATGGGGTGCAGCGCCAGCGCTTTTCTTTTTGCGGATGATATGCGATTTTGCACCATATTCTTTTTCTAAGATACCGGCTATGCGAATTAGAATTTGATCAGAATTGTGCTTGGTGTTGTCTACCAGGCCTATGCGTAAACCTTTAAGGGATTTAGGTCTGTTCTGATATTGAATCTGACGACCTTTGACTTCGGTGGTTGGATCATAAATTTGTATAGTCATTAGGACTCCTTTGTGATGAGGGTGATGCGGTGATCAATTGGAGAGGAAATCTTTTTGTTGAGGGTTGTTAATCATTGTTAATATTACTTAATATTTTTGATTGGGTAGGTAACGCTTTGTGAGCCATTTTTACCTCCCCAGCCTGGTATGAACGCAGATTGCACGCCAGCAAAACCACCTGCAGCAATGACCAGTAAGTCATCCGGTTTTTCAACCAAGGCATATTGGCTACTGCCATCGCTATTGAGATATGAGTCTGAAAGCATATAAATTTTTTGAAGATCTAGAATTGTGTTTTGGGTGTGTTCAAATACATAATCTTGAACATTTTTTCGGGTCCAACCGCTTTTTTTCATAATGTCTTGATGTTCACCACCAAATACCATTGCATACTGAGGTTGACGGGCTGTGCCTGCAGAAATTCGCATGTGAGCACAAGCAGTCGTTAATACCCCTTCGGCAGTAGCGCTTAATCGGTTTGAGTATTGGTGTGGCGCATAAGCGGCAAAAATAGTAACTGCATTTTCATCTGCTGCAAATCCACGAGTAGTATGAAAAGCAGGCCACGGACTGGATTCTTCATTTTCAGCGATACAAAACGAATATTTGCCTCCATGTCCTAAACAGCTACGATCGAGCTCGCCTGGAATAGTGCCGATGATATTACGCATGATTAATCGAATAGCCCTGCCTATCGTCGCGTTGGCTCGCCAGCCGGGCCCAAATAAATTATCGCCTGAATTGATATGGAGTTGTTTGGCGATCGGACCATTAATTAGCATAAATACAGCGGCTCCTCCTGTACTGGTTGCAGGGCCATGATATCCGTATTTGGGGTCGGCTAAGGCACCCACAGCAGCAATAATGACAGGCATGTATTCAGGTTTACATCCGGCCATGACAGCATTGATTGCAATTTTCTCAACTGTCACAGAGATTTGTCTGTTTTCTATGAAGGCAACTTGATGAGCCGGTGCCAAATCGATGGCCTCCAGCATTTGATTAATCCGTTCAGCAGTAGGTGGCACCACAGGTAGGCCATCAGTCCAGCCGTTGCTGTAACATAATTCAATAGCGCTACCTATATCTTCTGTTGAATGTGTTTTAGAGGTTAGTGTCATTAGAGAGGCTCGCTTATGAATGGTAATTTACTTAAATTTGAAATGGCTGTTCTTTTAATGAAGCATGATCTGCTGTGCTCCAGATTTTAATGGAGTTTTTCTATCATGTTGCCAACTGTTTTTGCGCTACGCTGTTCTGGTGTCGTGTTTGATTGTTATTATTACGCACTTTGAGCTATTTGTAGTGATTTGTAGTGATTTGTAGTGATTTGTAGTGATTGGTGGATAGCTATGTCACAATCACTGATTATTAATGTCTTAATTGGAATCATATTATGGAACTAGGCTTGCGGGGTAAGGTTGCAGCAGTGACTGGTGGCACTGAAGGTATTGGTCGAGCAACAGTCCTGAGATTGGTTGCAGAAGGCGTCAAAGTGGCATTTTGCGCACGGCGTGCGGCGCTGGTTGATGCATTTGTGACTGAGCTCAAACAGCAAGGGGCTGACGTTTTGGGTCTTGTTGCTGACGCAGCAAAAGAGGGGGATATGGAGCGATTTATTGACCAAAGTGCGGCGCACTTCGGGCGCTTGGATATTGTAGTGAACAATGCTGGTGGCACGGGTCAAGATCCTTTTATGAAAGTTGCAGATGCTGCATGGCACAATGATTTGGAGATTAAAGTGCTGGCACAAGTCAGAACTACTCGTGCTGCGGTGCCGCATTTGAAAAAACAAGGCGGTGGCAGAATTATTAATTTGAATATGACTGGGGCCAAGCAACCTGGAGCAGCAATGTTCCCTACTACGGTGAGTCGTGCTGCAGGCTTAGCCCTCACCAAGGGCTTATCTAAGGAATTAGCCGCTGATAATATTTTAGTGAATGCTGTAGCAGTCGGTAAAATAAAATCTATGCAACAGGTGCGTCGTGCTGAGCGCACAGGTAAAAGTGTGGAGCAGCACTACGTGGACACGGGTAAGACCGTTCCAATGCAACGGATGGGCGAGGCAGAAGAAGTCGCAACGGTTATCGCATTTCTAGCCTCTGAAGCAGCCAGTTATGTGACGGGTACTTGTATTAATGTGGATGGCGGTATGTCCGGCGTTCTTTAATGACAGTCAGTCCGTCTTCTAGCAATCCGACGGTTGATATTTATTCGTTAATTGCAGCGTGGTTATTTGTAGCAGTTATAGTTTTAGTTATTGTTGCAATTGCAGTGCCTGAGTATCCGAAGTGGGTCACAGGCGTAGTCGCTTGGGTAGCGTGTATATTATTATCTCCCCGATTAACACCCAGACAGTTCTATACGGTAATGGGTTTAATCGTAGTTGGTGGACTTGGTATCGCCTGGGGTATCGCGCACGGTCAGAATCAGTTGCTATTGATGGCTCTTACCCAAAATGTGCCGCTTACCGGTATGTTAATTGCAGTTTCATTTTTACAATTGATCGCTGTTAAACCGCAGTTGCAATACGATGAGCCGCTCGCAAAAGGTCGCGGCGCTCTGATGCAAACTATGTTGGGAGTACATTTGTTTGGTGCAGTGATCAATTTTTCTGCGGTAGCCATTTTTGCAGATCGATTGTCAGCGCGGGTTCCGCTCAACATGAGTCAGGGTATGGCACTATCACAAGCGTTTATTGTGGGAGCGGTATGGTCACCCTTTTACGGTGCAATGGCAGCTGCGCTGACTGCCGCTCCAGGTGCTAGTTTGGCACAATTGATGTTGTGGGGACTGCCCATTGCTGTTATTGGGATGGCTGTCACTTATTTTATATTAAGCACAAAAGAATATGACAGTGCACGGGAATTTGTAGGTTATCCACTTCATGTAGAAACCTTATGGGTACCTGCAATGCTCGCTGCAATCGTATTGTTAGTACATGAGTGGCATTCTGATTGGTCAGTGCTCGCAATTATTGCAGCTGTAGCACCATTAGTTACGATGCTAACTTTGTTGTTTACAAGACCACAAGAGACCGCAGCTTTATGCCAACGATTAATTACGAACCGCCTGCCGAGTATGAATGCAGAGTTAACCTTATTTATGGCTGCAGCTATGTTGTCAGCAGGTATGAGTGGTGCTATTGTCGTATTGAACTTGGGCGTTCCGTTTGATCACTTTGGACCGCTTGCAGCGAGCATCATATTAGTAGTGATGAACATTTGCGCATGGTTTGGTATGCATCCGATCATCTTGGTGTCAGTTCTAGGACCTTGGTTAAGTCCATTGCAACCCGATCAAAACTTAATTGCAATGACATTTTTAATGAGTTGGGGTGTTGGTCTGACCGCATGTCCAATGTCAAATACGATGTTAGCAATGGCAGGTCGTTATCGATTGCCGTTTGGACAGTTATTAGCTTTAAATCGAATCTATAGTTTAAAAATGACTATAATCTGTATTAGTATTATTTATACGTATTGCGCTATGAATGGTATTGCTTAAGGAATCCCACATGCAGCTGATCTGAACATGCTAAGTGTAGAGATCATATTTTTATAGTTTGCATAAAATTTCAGCCCCCTTAGAAAGGGTTTCTTTAGACTTGGCAAAGCAGAATCGTAATACGCGATGTGCTGGCGGGCTGCGGTAAAAAACGGACACTGGTATAGATGCGACACCATATTCTTTAGTGAGCCGAATTGCGAGGTCGGTATCCCGTTCATCGCTAATAGATTCGTATGATAGGTTTTGAAAGAAAGTGCCTTTGGAAGGCAGAATTTTGAATCTAGAGCTTTTAAGTGCGTCGGCAAAAAAATCACGCTTCTCTTGGTAGAAATTAGCCAGCTCCAGATAGGCTTTGGGGGTATCCATGTATTCTGCAAATACATATTGCAACGGACCGTTAGTCACAAACGCGTTGAATTGATGGACTTTTCTAAATTCATCCATCAAAGCTTTTGGTGCGACGACATAACCCATTTTCCAGCCAGTGACATGGTAAGTCTTGCCAAATGACGAGACCAGAAAACTCCGAGCAGCTAAGCCTGGAAATCTTGCAACGCTTTGATGTTCTAAGCCATCAAAAATAATATGTTCATAAACTTCGTCGCTAATAATTGCAATATTGGTATTGGCAAGTAATTGTTCCAGTTGTTGTAGATCACTAGTCGATAGCACACTAGCAGATGGATTGTGTGGCGTATTAATAATGATTAAACGAGTTTTCTTGGTGATTGCTGCGCGTAGAGCGCTCCAATTGATTGTGTAATAAGGGTAAGTTAATTGGACGTAGACCGGAATGCCGCCGTGCACTTCAACCGCCGGGCCGTAGCTGTCGTAAGTGGGCTCAATGAGTATGACTTCGTCACCGGGATGAACCATAGCAGCCACTGCAGTGTATATGCCGTAGGTAGCCCCAGGTACTATGGTGACTTCGGTATCGGGATGGTAGTTAGCATGGTAGAGCGTGCTAATTTTTTCTGCAACTTTTTCACGCAGACTAATAATACCTGCCATTGGTGGATATTGATTCACGCCCGCATTAAAGTATTTAGTTGATAAGGATTTCAGCTCTGGTACACAATCAAAATCTGGAAATCCTTGAGATAAATTGATCGCTTTATGCTCTGCCGCTAATTGGCTCATGACCGTGAAAATAGTAGTACCAATATGGGGTAGTTTAGATTGAATTCGAATAGATGATTGGTTCATAATTATTACATTGAGGTCGGTTTGATTAAGCTTCGGATGTCTTCCATATAGCCCAGGATTTTTTTTCTAAGATAATCTCTTTGCTCAGTGCTGAGTGTTTTATCTAAACCCTCATAGATTTCAGCACGCTTAGCCCATGATAGATCGAATTGTTTTTTGACGGCCTCAGTGCGTCCGCTATCCCAATTGATGAAGAATTGTCGCAGTTGCTCCGTGTATATAGATCGATCTTGATTGCGTAGCTCGAGTATTTCTAAGAATTCACGTTGGCGACGGAGATTTTCTTGATGGCGAAGCTGATC
>CAISJL010000083.1 GCA_903885665.1 uncultured beta proteobacterium
ATTTAAATCATCATTAATTTATATTAATGATGAAGTGATTTTATTTTTAAAGCTCGATAGCAATTTATATCCTTAGTATTTTTTGAGTGTCATCTAAGATCTCTAAATTCCATATTTGATTAATAATTTTTTTACACCGCAGCTCTCCGAATTTGATTGCTACGTTTTCAATAAATTTTTCTTCAATTTTCTTGTCATCCATAGGGTTTTTTGATGTACCCGTAGCATGATTAATAAATATTTTATGTAATACTCCACGCACAGTGATAGATACCTCGGCTTGGTCTACTTTTATGCTGTCATCTGCTATCGCATAAACCTTGGTTCGTAAAGCCATTACATTTGGCGACAACACTTTGGCAGTTTCATATTGAGCAAGTCCTGCCATGCCATCAATTAGAGCAACTGCCACGCTATGATGAACGCTGAATTTTGAGCGTAATCCGTTAGGAGGAGCAGGATCTCCTGTAATTGATAATACATATGGATTTACTCTCAAATCTATTCGATCCACGTCGGTATCTGGATTTTCGACATGGCTCCGTAATGACAAAACCCCATCAATTACTGGATGAAGTACAAGTCCGCATGCATACGGCTTAAATCCATTGCAATCAACTTCCCAGGTTTTTCCAAAGTTTACAATTAGTGCGGTTGGTTCTGAAACATCACTATATGTTGCTAAAAATCCTTTAGCCCCCTCAATAATTTCTAAAGAACTGTCAAAGCCTTCCATAGCTAATGCGGCAGCAAGTACGCCATTTGATGCGGCTTTTCCGGAATGAAATGACTTGCATGCCGTACCTCGATTTTGTTGTAATCCGGAACACTGAGAAATCGCAATACCCATTGCATCTAGAGTTTGTCTAGCGTTTAGTTTTAATAGTTTTGCACATGCTGCAGCCGCACCTATACTGCCTAGTGTTCCTGTAGGATGCCAACCTCGGCGATGGTGGCCTGGTGCAGACCGTCCTAACCGAACTGCAATTTCAAACCCAATGACGTATGCTAGTATAAAATCTATACCCTTTGTTTTTATTTGGTTAGAAATACTCAGTAAGGCAGATAGAAGAGGGGAGCTGAGGTGAATGAATACAGCGCCATCGTGGGTATCGTCAAAATCATGTACGTGACCCATCTGAGCGTTGACTAATGCTGCATCTACACTACCTAGCTGAAATGTCGTGCCGATTACAGGGCAATTCCCGCTACCATTTGTTTTGCGTAGTACATTGATCAATGTTTTAACTTGATCATGATCACTTCCTGAAATTGCACATCCTAGCCAGTCTAATAATCCACGCTTAACCATATGTATAGTGTAGGGTGACAACTCTTCATATCGAGTATTTGCAATTAGCCCTGCTAATTCAAGTCCAAAACCTATTGGTGATGCGTTGATACTCATTAAAATTTCCTATTTGTATATCTAATCTGCTCGTAATCCTGCTTTTTTTATTACTTGTGTCCACTTTAATGTTTCATTTCGAATGAAATTTGCAAACTCTTTTGGTGAGTTAGCGACAACATCAAGTCCTTGAGCGGTCATTCTTTCTTCGCCAGCTTGACTGCGTAGTGTTGAAATCAGTAGTTCGTTTAATTTATTCTTTATATTGGTAGGTAATCCAGCAGGTCCTACAAATCCATACCAACCAGTTACATCGTAATTAACTACACCAGACTCTGCTATTGTTGGGATTTCAGGTGCAATTTTACTTCTGATAATACTAGAAACACCAATTCCTCTTAGTTTGCCTGATTTTATTTGCGGTAGTCCTGTAAATAAAGTTGCAAACATTAAATCAATCTGACTAGAAATGACTTCTGTCATAGCTCTTGCAGCTCCCTGATAAGCTATGTGTCTCATTGAGATGTTAGCGCTATAGTTAAATAATTCACCAGCTAGATGAATAGTTGTCCCGATGCCAGCAGAGCCGTAACTAGGACGCCATTTGCCGCTAGAGCTAAGTCTTATTAGATCAGCAACAGAACGTGCGGGATTTTGGGGTGATAATATTAGAATATATGCGCCGCTTGCAGCATTTGTTATGGGGTCGAATGATTGAGTTGGACTAAAAGGTATAGAATTTTTTAGTCCAGGCAAAGCTGTAAGGCCGGTAGTTGCAAGAAATAACGTATACCCATCAGGTGAGGCGTGAGCAGTAATGTCAGCACCAATTATTCCGCCTGCTCCACTTCTATTGTCTATTACAATCTGTTGTCCGATTCGTTCAGAGAGCAATGATGCAATAGGACGAGCTACACCATCACCCCCGCCCCCTGGTGGAAATGGCACGATCAATCTAATAGATCTTGATGGGTAGTTATCTGCAGAAAATGCGACAATCGAAGAAAAACTAAAAATAAATATGAAAATTTTAAAGTAGGTTTTTAAAGATAAGATTTCTGTCATTTGTATAATTTGCATGAGTTAAGAAATATAAGTTATATCATCGCCTCAAATATACTGCACCGCACCATGCTGATGATTCTGAACTGATGTTAGTTTAGTGCCACGGATAAAGAGAGTGTGCATATCTTATCATTGAAACA
>CAISJL010000084.1 GCA_903885665.1 uncultured beta proteobacterium
AAATTTCTGTCGGCTATGCTTAAAAATAAAGTAATAATAGTGATCGGGGGAGCTGGCCTTCTTGGTAAAGAATTTGTCAAAGCTATCACAGTGAATCAAGGTATTGCAATCATAGCCGATTATGATCAATCAGCCGCAAAAAAAGTTTACAGTAGCGCCTTGCAAAGCGCTGACATAAGTCAGCTTGGTTGGATTAAGGTGGATATTAATTCAAAAAAATCACTAACTAATATGATAGAAAGTATTCATGGTCAATACGGGCGAATAGATGCAGTTGTAAACAGTGCTTATCCAAAAAATAAAAACTATGGCAAATCGTTTTTTGATGTTGACCACGCAGATTTTTGTGAGAACGTTAGTATTAACCTTGGGGGATTATTTTTGACTTGTCAACAAATCGCCTTGTATTTTAAAAAACAAGGCTACGGTAATATTATCAATATCGCTTCTATTTACGGTGTAATCGCGCCCAAATTTGAAATTTATAATGAAACCAATATAACAATGCCGGTAGAGTATGCCGCCATCAAGTCTGCAGTCATACACTTGACGAAATACATGGCCAAGTTTCTTAAAGGTTGCAATATCCGCGTCAACTCAATAAGCCCTGGCGGTATATTAGATAAACAGCCAGACAAGTTTTTGATAGCCTATCGTGAACAGTGTTTAAATAGAGGGATGCTTGCTGTTGAAGATGTCTCAGGTTCCCTGATCTACTTGTTGAGTGATTTTGGTCGGTTTGTTAACGGACAGAATTTAATTGTTGATGATGGATTTTGTTTGTAGCATGTATTAAGGTTACTATTTACCTGGATTCGTGGTTTTAATCGAAATTTAATAAATGTTAAATTACTGACCTAAGACTTGAACTAAATTGGGCTGAAGCGGCGTCCAAAACTACGTCTAGCTGTTCGGCTATCGCGAATTCATAAAAAAATTACTGTCTTAGGACTGAGATAGTACTTCTGCTAATTTAAACTGTATTTCAGTATCAATATCTATCGCCATATTCCCGGAAATTCTCATGGGAATAAAGTTCTCATAATTAATCAACGTTAGATCAGCTGAATTATCTCCAAGCAAATAAGATGTACGAGATAGAATAATCGCATTGTTGTCGATATATATAGGAATTAAATCTTGTCGATTTTGAGGTCTCGGCAAATCTGGAAAAGCAATGGTCAACCCAGTCGGAGAATCTATCCACTGAAAAGAAGGATGTTCGTTAACTAGAGATATAGACATAACAGAATCAACTGAAGTATCAGACCTAAATAAATCGAGGGCTGAATTTATGTCACTGTTAGTGCGGAATGGTGACGTTGGTTGCAAATAAAATACGGCATCAGGACGCCATTTTTCTACTAACCAATAATGATCTAAGGTATGCCTTACGACGTCAATTGCAAGGGATGAACTAGTCGCTAAGTGAGTCGGCCTAAGGAACGGACATTCTGCATTGAATTTAACGGCAATGTCCATGATTTCCTTGCTATCGGTCGAAACTACAACACGGTCTATCCTACTTGTAACTGCAGCTTTGATGGTATGCGCAACCAGAGGTATCCCCGCAAGAAGTCGTATATTCTTCCGTGGTACTCCAACCGAACCAGCTCTGGCAGGAATTATGCCTAAAATACCAGCCATACAAATCCTTTGAAATTTGATAAAAACGAGATATTTGTTAAGGAAGCACGCTCAACAAAAACATTTGAAATCGAATAAAAATTATTAAACAAGATGTCAGATAATTTTAATTACGACCGGCAGGAGATATATTAAGAATTATCTTTCTGATGTACAACATCAAAGTTGCTATGGCTAATTATTAGTTGACTGAGCGGCGCACTGGTAACTCCAAAACCCGTTCTTCTCCGTGAACTGTATTAACATGTATCCATTTGTTGGGACCAATTTTTTTCCATGCAGGAACAATGTCTGAAAAATCTTTTCCTTGCTCCAGTGCGAGTCGAGTCAGGTTTTCACTATCACCAATGAATTTCTGACAGAGCACCCAGAAATCAAGTTCGGAAATATTTAAAACCCCTAATACTTTAGAAAAACAATGCCACGGAAACTCACCGTCATATAGCCTAACCAACTCAATAGCGCCTACCCTAGATAACTTGCCTTCCCGAATATCAGTTGAAGCATATTTATTCGCTCTGTGTATACCGAATTTTAACCACATTAGCCACAGGTAAATATCATCCAGATCATCCTCGATTCCAAAGCCATGGGAATACGAACCGGTCGATCTTTCGCCTAATGTTTTAAAGCCACCTATTATGTTCAAGGAGTAATGCAAATGCTCATTGTTATTCCAAGGTACAAAATCGGACATGAAAAATCTATATAAATTATCTGAATCAACTAATGATGTTTTAATTATATCTGTATAAGGTGCTAACTCAGCTCTACTAAAACCCCACTCGACCCATCGACTTGAAGGGATAAAATTTTTGTAACCGCGTCCGATTCGAAGATCTACCCCAGCCGTAGTGAGAAAATTAAAAGATGGATTCCCGCCATACTCTGTCTCTCCATTTTCACCAATAATAACTATCGGAATTTTCTTTTCATGGGCAACTTTCGCACATTGAAAATAAATATTATAGTAATATGGTATATATGGGTTGCCATACTCTATAAAGCATTTTCTTGCAAGGCGAGAAAAAACATGTTTATTGTTTACGATAGAAATTGAATCTAGTCCAATTGTGGTAGCAATATTATGAAAATTATGTTCTGCTATAAAATCTTTTGGAGCTAAGGGTTGTATACGAACACACAATGCTCTGATACCCAATACGTTTTTAGCATACCAGGCTTGAAAGGTACTATCCTTACCACCGCTGACCGTCATAACACAATCATAATCACGCTCTGGATCAGCATTAACTAAAATGTCTGCAATATAGCTTTTAAATTCAACAGCTCGAGCAGTCCAGTCAGTCGATCTCTTAAAGTCGGCATTTTGACAGGCATTACAAAAGCCCCTTGAGTCAAACGTGAGACCGGGCCTCGAATTAGGTGTGACGCAATTACTGCAGTAGGTCAGATTGTTCACAGAATTTTCTCCGGCATAGCAAATGGCCAAATAGTCGTGGTGGGTTTCACATTGTCGTTGAGAAGATATTGCTTTGCACCTGAGAGACCTTCACCCATGAAATGAAATAAATTCCCAATGCTAACAGCTTGCGCACCAGCAATAATTCCATTTTCTAAATGTCGAAAATGCCCAAAGCCGCCAGCTGCAATTATGGGTAAGGATGTAGATTCAGACACCAGCTTAATTAAATTTATATCGTATCCTAAAGCACTGCCATCTTGTTTGATAGATCTAAGATAAATCTCACCAGATCCCATGTCCTCAAGCTCCTTAACCCATTCCACAACAGTAATTTCTCTAGGAAATTTGCCGTCATTAGTGCAAATATAATATTTCCCGTCTTTAAAAACAGCGTCAATCGATGAAACTACAAATTGACTTCCGAAGGTTTGACTAACCTCTTTTATTAATTTTCTATTAGTAAAAGCAGCGGAATTTATAACAACTTTATCGATACCTGAGTTTGATAAAGTTTCGCAATCATGGATGCTTGTTACTCCTCCACCACCACAAATTGGAATAAAGCATTTCGAACTTATCTGAGAAATCCAACGGCTAAGACCGTCTATGTTTCGATTTACCCGCGTAACATCCAAGATCACTATCTCATCGAACAAATCGAAATTTAAATACGTCAACATGGTTGAGATGTTACAAACAGGGTTTAGAATAAAGCCCTTACTGTTCACCAACAGCCCGTCAGAAATTAACAAAGTTAAAATTAAACGATTGTTTATCATTGAATATCCCTGAAATTTTTTAATACTTGCAGGCCTGAGTGTCTGCTTTTCTCAGGGTGAAACTGTACTCCAAATAAGTTATCCTTCTCAACGCTTGCAGTAACATTGCCGTCATATAAATATCTTGCACTTACCGATTCACCCTCATATTTATAGCTATGAACAAAATAAAAGCTGTCAGTTTCAGAGATACCACGCATAAGCCTAGAATTATAATTAATATTAGTAAGGCTTGACCAGCCATAGTAGGGTATTTTTAAATTAAAATTAGGAGGATTCATTACCGTCACATCGCCATTTAAAAACCCTAGGCCATCAGTCCAACCTCCCTCGCTGCCTGACTTTGCAAATATTTGCATACCCAAACAAATGCCGAGCACCGGTATCTGTTTGTGGATACTAAGATCTAAAAGTACATCGCGCAGACTGAGCGATAATATAGACTTGATTGCATTAGCAAATGATCCAGCGCCTGGAATTATTAATTTTCCTGACTCTTTAATTGTTTGGATATCGTTTGAAACAACATGATCAAATTCAATATAATTTAGCGCATTGCTTAGAGACTTAATATTACCGGAGCCGTAGTTAAGTACAACAGTTTTCATAGGTTACTTTCTGAAGTTTGTACCAGGATTTATCATTTAATGAATTAGTATACGAAAAGCCAGACTTTTTAATAAAATTATTAGAGCGAACGTTTAAAATGCCAGTTCCAACTGTTAAAAATTCTAAGCCCATATCTTCAAAACCAATTTTTATAATCTGATCAACATGGGCTTTCATTATTCCCGTGCCCCAATATTTTCTAGATAAACCATATCCTAACTCAGCTGAATTACTACTCGTATTGATGTTGAGCAGGCCTGCTGTGCCAATAACCTTTCCTTCTATCTCAATCCCAAAATATTTACGACGCCCAGATTTATTTTCAGTCAATATCAAAGTCAAAAATGGCTTGACATCTTTTAATCTGTTAGGCATACCCATGCCAATATATCTTGAAAACTCTGGATCTTTTGAGTATTCAAATATATCTTTTAAGTGATTGCGTTTCAAATCAACTAGCATAAAATTCAAAAATTAAATAATCAAAACTTTTTGACTCTAATTACTAGGCTGATACTGGCAGGTAACATTTTCTACACATTTCAATATCATAATATTTGCCGTTAGCATGTTTATGACGAATGTCTTTATACTCTTTACCTTGCCATATTTTTGTCAGTGAATCATTATGCCAATTTCCGACTACTGTCTCGTCTTTGTCGTCTACACAGCAAATAGTTACATTTCCATTATATTTTAGGAACATTCGCTGAAATGGCTGTGCGCAATGGAAACCTTTTACTTCTGGGTAAGACGTGGCCGATAACTCATCGCGATCGATGTAGTAGCCGTAGCCAACTGCATCGACATGATTTCGCCAAATAACTTTGATAGCCTCAAATTGTTCCTGCCATTTGGTATTTTTATACATAACCATAGACACTCTAATTTGACACTCAGGACGAATTTTCTTCTTTTCGACTGTAAAATTATATAAATTATCTATAACTTTTCCAATAGTTGTTCCTGTTCGCTGTGAGGAAAAATCTTTCGGATCAACAGCATCAAATGAAACAAACAAGTTATCTAGTCCGGCGTTCAATAAATCAATTCCTAATTGCTTCGTCAATAAAGAAGCATTAGAATTCATCATTACATCAATTACCCCTTGCTCCTTTGCATACTGGACATGCCAAACTACATCAGGGTGAGATAGTGGTTCCCCTAAATAGTTTAATTTTATAGATTTCACGCCGTTTTTGGACGCCTCATCTATAATTCTTTTGTAATCATCTTTAGACATAAATCCTAGTTCAGAAAATGTCTCATTCGCTAACATAATTGTTCTAGGACACATTGGACATTGCAGATTACAGATATTCGTAGTCTCAATGTCCAAGTGCAGTGGGAATTCCAACTCAATTTTTTTGCGTGGGATACTATCCCACAACTGACGATATTCTTTATATTTTAATGTGCGTAGATCCTCCCATTCATTACTGAACTTAACTTCATGGTATGTCTCATTCGCGTTAAACTCTTTTTTAATAGGTTCGCTTTGTGCCGCCATTTCCATTTTTCCAGAACTTAATAACGACTTTTTGGCCATTGCAGAATTCGAATTATATATTTTTATTTGTTTTTCTGAAGAAAATTTCATATGGTCTTTGCCTATTCTGATTAATTTACCTAAGGATATGATATGTAATTGTTAGCGGGCTATGTTGCAGTTTTAATATTTTTAGTGAATTTCCGCTTGGTATCATAAATTCTATTGAAATTTATTCTGATGTTTAAATTTAACTGGAGCACTTTTTTTAATATGATCTTCATATAATACAGTTGCTGACTTGTTAATATTGCACAATTCTGGTTTCTTATGAACTAATAATTCCATTAGATCATAACTAGAAAAATTATTTTCATTATTTAACTCGAATACTATTCGGCAGGCGAAATCATAGTCTTCAGGATAGTCGATAGTAAGCCTAATATTTGGATGTGCCAACATTGGATCAGTTAGATGTATTTTTTTACTAGAAAAATAGTTTGAGCCTATAAAATATCCTCCCCATACTTCCGTATCTTCTTCGTCCTTTAAATCCAATACTTTTTCTAAAGCGTTAGTGGTTAAACCAGTCGAGGCTGCGCCCAGTGGCAATCCAGATAGATATATACAATCAAATTCGCCTTTCCGGAGTTCAGCAGCTACCAAATCAACGCACTCCGGAAAACAAAATAGATCATCTCCATCTACAATAATTACCGCATCTAAACCATAACTTTTTGCGGTGTGGAAATATCTATTTAGCTTATCTTCCGGGTGACCTCGAAATGTAGCAATACCTCCGCTATTTGCGAGCGCTTCCAAGATATCATCGTCCGGGTGTGAGGATGTTGCTAAAATCAATTTGTCAATATTTTTGCACATTGTCAAGCGCTCTAGTAATCTTGCGGTCAGAGGTTTTCCGCCAACGTCCAAAAGAGCCTTGTGCGGTAGTCGCGTAGCTTTTTCGCGCACAGATAGCAGGCATCCAATTTTCACTTTAAATCTCTTAGTGTTATGCCGTCATTTTGATGTAATTCAGTATTTGCAGTTCTACCGATTACAGATTCTAAATATTCAGGGCTGAGTCCAACATCTGCCCTCTTAAATATTAAGTCATCGTAATCAATTATTTTATTAGCATTGATAGTTCGAGCTGCGACGATTTTTTTACGCGAGACGTCCCGGTAATGCATCTCTCTTTCTGAAAGCGATGTCCAGTTTGAATGCCCGAGTGCTATTTCAGCTGATCTAACATAATGTACAAAATCCTTAAAGTCCTCTGGATTTAAGGCTGCCTCAAAATCTTCTCCCTTTGTCGCGCGATCCAGTGTGATGTGCTTTTCAAAATATTCAGCACCTTCGGCAATAGCTAATATGGGTAATATTTTTGCAAGTGGATCTCCCCCGTCGATATGATCTGCTAAGCCAACTGATAACTCAAATATTTCCGATAATGTACGCAGCTTTCTGATGTTCGTTTCTGCTAGAACAGTAGGATAATTTTGGATGCCATGTAGCAAAACGATATTTCCGCCTCTATTTTCTTTGAAGAGATTTATGGTGCTTTCAATTTCACCTAACGTAGCACCTCCTATTCTAAAGAAGGTTGGTTTAGAGGTTTTGGCAACTTGTTTGATAAATGACTTATCTATAAAAGAAGCGGCTGACAGGGAATAATAGTCTGGTAACAGTGCTTGCTCACAAAATTCTAAGCTTATTGCATCGTTCGGCATGGCACAAACTGCTAAACCTATTTCCTTTGCCGTCTCAACTAAATGGATCCATTCTGGTCGGCTGAGGTTTATAGATTTTAGATAAGAGAATATCTCTTGATTACTTTTGCCTGCAGATACACGGCCTTCACCACTACCGTAATGTGGGACCATGTATGAATCAAGATCCGTTAAATGTATACTTATTGCGTCAGCTCCACAAATTTTGGATAACTTTGTTATCTCTAACGCTTTTTCTACCGATCCATCATGAGCCCAGGCCATTTCGGCAATTATAAATATTTTTTTGATTGCAGTTTTATTTGTTTTTAACATAACTTATATCTCATTATAAAATTTTTACTTGTGGAGAGAAAATTCGTAGCCTCTTGCTGCTTCCCCACTCGTGCTCCTCGTTTTTTAACACCTCCCCCTTGAGGCGATGTTTTTTATGGACTTCTATTAGTTGAGTAATTTTCGTTGGCTAATTTTAAATCACTATTAGTTCCTACGTCAATCCAGGGCTCGTTTATTAAATAGACATAAGGCTTGCCGTTTCTTTGTCTAATTTGCTCAAATACATATGGCATTTCACAATATTGACCAGCAATAATGTAGCTCATTATTTTTGGCTTGAATGCATATACCCCAGCATTTATATATGATGTATTAATAGGTTTTTCTTGAAATCCAATAATTTCTTTTCCATCAGTCTCTACAACACCATAAGGATTCTGCCATTCATATTTCTTGATAGCCATTGTTCCATCGGCTCCTGATTCGGTGTGATACTCTAATATGTCCGCATACCGCACATCGGTCAAAATATCTCCATTTGTTACTATGAAAGACTTGTCAGGAGTCGGACTTATCATTGCAAGAGCTCCTGCATTACCTAGTGGTTCTTTTTCTCTTATATACTTGATATCTACTGATAGCCGATCTCCATTACCAAAATAATGCTCTATGATATGTCCTAGGTGGCTTG
>CAISJL010000085.1 GCA_903885665.1 uncultured beta proteobacterium
AAAAAACTTATTTAAATTGGATTTTCAATCTCGATGTATTGATGTCGCAGATTGAAACGCTGCGCTAAGTGCTGCCCTAGTGACTGCACACCAAAACGTTCGGTTGCATGATGCCCAGCAGCAATGTAAGCAACGCCTGACTCCCGTGAGAGATGCACCGTTTGCTCTGAAATTTCACCACTCAAGAAAACATCGACACCCAGTGCAATCGCCTCCTCAAACATGTGCTGCGCAGCGCCCGTACACCATGCAACGCGGTGTATTGGACGTTCTAACTCCCCAATAACATGTGGCACACGCTGTAGCGATTGCGCTATCTCTTGGCTCCATGTTTGCAAGCTATGTTGCTGTTTGAGTTGTCCTTGACAAGCAATTTGTTGATCGCCAAAATGACCATTCACTTCCAAACCTAATTGCTGCGCAAAGACCTGATTATTACCCACTTCAGCATGGGCATCCAAAGGTAAATGATAGGCAAATAAATTAATATTATGATTCATTATTCGCGCAATCCTAACGCGCCTAATCCCTACGATTCGCAAATCCTCTCCTCGCCAAAAAAAACCATGGTGCACCAGCAGCGTGTCAGCACCGGCAGCAATGGCAGCTTCTATTAAGGCAAGGGATGCTGTGACCCCTGTCACCACATGATTGACCTCGGCCGCACCTTCTACTTGCAGACCGTTGGGGCAATAGTCCCGAAACTGTTCAGGTCGCAAGTATTGATTTAAATAACGCTCTAATTTAGCCCGTTGCATACGATTTTGCCTTTTGTGTGAAGTATTTTGCCAATTGGTTTAGATATCATAAGACCACATCTACCATAAAATGGCAGTCTAGTTTAGACTTGAATATCTGTAGCATTAAACTAATTTGTTAAAGCTAGTTTACTTTATAACTAATATTTTAATTTTTGATTGAATGATATGCGTAAACTTTGGTTACTATTTTGTCAAACAGCCACGCTCATACTAGCTATCTATTTCGTGATCAGCACACTGCGCCCGGATTTAATTAATCACTTTAATGCTACTAATCCAATTACAACCATCAAGCAGGCTCAAGAGGAGTCTGGCGGCAGTCGCAGCCCATCCTCTTACAGTGACGCCGCTCAAAAGGCAATGCCCGCTGTGGTCAATATCTTCACTTCCCAATCAATTAGTATTAAACGTCAGCCGATGGCAAACGACCCCTTGTTTCGATTCTTTTTTGGCGATCAAGGCGAAACTCAAAATCAACCCAGTACCAATTTAGGTTCTGGTGTAATTGTGACCGACACTGGATATATTCTCACTAACAGCCACGTTGTCGATAGTGCAACGACTATCGAAGTGGCATTAGCAGATAAACGGCGGGTCTCTGCACGGGTGATTGGCACCGATCCGGATACCGATCTGGCTGTCCTCAAAATTAATTTACCCAATTTACCAGCCATTACATTTGGCAGCGCTGAAAAAGCCCGCGTTGGCGATGTTGTGTTAGCGATTGGCAACCCCTTCGGTGTAGGCCAAACGGTGACCATGGGTATTGTCAGCGCTCTTGGCAGAAGCCACTTAGGGATCAACACTTTTGAAAATTTCATACAAACGGATGCGGCTATTAATCCAGGAAACTCTGGTGGCGCATTAATTGATAGCTCAGGTAACCTCATTGGAATTAATACAGCAATCTACTCACGCACTCCAGGTGGCGCATCACTGGGCATTGGTTTTGCAATCCCGGCCCATACCGCAAAGTCAATTATGGAGCAAATTATTCAGCAGGGATCGGTGCAGCGCGGATGGATAGGCGTAGCTGTTCAGGACATGACAAAAGAGTTGGCCGAATCGCTGAAAGTAAAAGAGGTGAGAGGCGCGCTCATTACCGAAGTATTACGGGGCATGCCAGCCGATCGTAGTGGGATAAAGCCAGGCGACTTGCTCATTGCCGTAGAAGGTCAACAAATTACTGATACCTCCAATATGCTACACCTCATTGCAGCACTAGAGCCCGGCCGAGTCGCCACGTTAAAAATTATACGCAACGGCAAAGAGGTCGAGTTAAAAGTTAATATTGGGAAACGTCCCAAACAGAAACAAAATACATCTGAGGAGGTTGCTCCTTACGGCTTTAATGTTAATTGCTGGGGCAAGTTGTACCGCTCGCCGGCGGCGGGCGCACGCCGATAAGTCGAGCGGCAATCAATCCACATTCGTATAATAAACACATGGGGATTGCGAGCAGTAATTGAGATATCACATCGGGAGGGGTTACGACAGCAGCAATTACAAAAGCACCCACAATAAAATAAGGCCTTGCTTCCCGTAGTTGCTGCAAAGTGACAATCCCCATGCGAGTCAGCACAACAATAACGATTGGCGTTTCAAATGTTACGCCAAATGCCAAAAACATAGTCAGCACAAAACTTAAGTAATTCTCAATATCTGGGGCAACAGAAATACTCTTAGGTGCAATTTGATGAATGAATTGAAATACAGTGTTAAACACAAAAAAGTAACAAAACACAATACCCAGCAAAAACAAGAAAAAACTTGCAGTGACTAAAGGAATGACCAAACGCTTCTCATGTTGGTATAAGCCTGGAGCAACAAATGACCACGCTTGATAGAGCGTATAGGGCAAAGTCACTACAAAGGCCAGCATCATCGCCACCTTTACTGGCACCAAGAATGGTGTAACCACACCGGTTGCAATCATTTTTGTGCCCTCTGGCAAAGCATGCATCATGGGCATTGCCAACAAATCGTACAGATCCGAAGCAAAGGGAATGAGTAGTAGTAGAACAACAATAAAGAAGATCAATGCTCGCATCAGCCGATCACGCAACTCAATCAAATGCGAAATAAAAGTATCTTCAGTCACGGCTATGTCGATGTCGGTGGTGATATCGGTGTCTGTGGCAAAGGAGCTACTGAAATGTCTTGGCCTGGACTCTGAGTAGTTGTTGCGGCGTCATAAACTACCGTTAAATCTACAGCAGAGCTGTCAGCCATAGCCTCTGAATTCAGGGTGGGCAGTGCCGCTTGCATATCCGTATTCAGTTCATTTGCAACCTGCTGCGCTGCACCTACCTCTTGATTCATTGACTGCTCTATTGTACGAGCAGTATCTTGGATGCTAGATTGTAACTTTCGCAAATCATCTAGGGCCATTTCACGATTTATGTCTGCCTTTACATCATTCACATAGCGCTGCATACGCCCGAACAGCATCCCTAACGTTCGAGCCACTTTGGGCAGGCGCTCAGGGCCAATCACGATAAGAGCCACTACAGCAATCACCATTAATTCTGAGAAATCAATACCAAACATAAATTAATCTGGACGCCGCTTCATAATTATAAAATCTAAATAGCTGAGAAAGCGCGTTTAACTTGGATAAAGTCGTCTACTAGAAAAACGCATGCAACACACTTGCCTTAGTGACGCGCCGACTCCTTACGCGCCTCACCCTCTATAGTCTGTCCTGATTGCGGCAAAATCTCTGCATTAACCTTATTGGCTGATGCTGGATTCGCACTGTCTTCACCAGACTTCATACCGTCTTTAAATCCTTTAACAGCACCACCGAGATCTGCGCCAATGTTACGTAACTTCTTTGTGCCGAAAATTAAAACAACCACCGCTAGCACAATTAGCCAATGCCAAATACTTGTTTGCCCCATAATATTTGCCCCCATCATTCATGCTGAGCATGAAATGCTGATTAATGTTTTACAATCGACAACATCTCGAAATATGACCAATACCACCAAAAAACTAAACTACTGCATAGACACACCACCACAACCGGTCTACTCATTAACGTACTACGATTTACGACTGGCTTTCTCTGCAATCCCGGATTGACCTTCTCGCCGTTGTAATTCTGCCAACACATCTTGTGGCCCTAGGCCATGCCAAGCTAACAATACCATCGAATGAAACCACAAATCTGCAACTTCACTGACCACATGCATTTTATCACCGTCTTTTGAGGCCAGTAACGCTTCTGTTGCCTCCTCTATGACTTTACGTAAAATAGCATCCTCACCCTTAGCAAATAGACTGGCCACATAGGATGAGCCGGCGTCTGCGTGCTTGCGTTGAGCAATCGTAGCGGCCAAGCGCGATAAGATCTCTTGATTATGCATTATGCCCTTGCCCATAAATATGTACCGGATCCTTTAAAATCGGGTCAACTGCCACCCATTCCCCAGACTGCAGCTCTAAGAAAAAGCAATGTTCACGCCCAGTATGACAAGCGATACCGCCGACTTGCTCTACCAAAAACAATACAGCGTCGCCATCACAATCCATGCGAATCGAATGCAATTTTTGTATATGGCCAGACTCCTCCCCTTTATGCCATAACTTTTGGCGAGAACGAGACCAGTAGTGCGCTTGTCCCGTCAACAGCGTCTGCCGCATCGCTTCGCGGTTCGACCAGGCCAAGGTCAGCACCCGCCCGCTTCGTACATCCTGAGTGATGACAGGCACCAACCCATCTGCAGTCCATAGTATTCTTGACAGCCAATCGGTATCTACAGACTCGTTGTGTGAGGCCATTCCAGGTCCAATATAATCAATCAATACTTGTTTTTAAATAGACTTATAAGCGAACTTCTAAACCCCTAGCTGCCATCCACTGCTTAGCTTGACGAACAGTATATTCACCATAGTGAAAAATACTAGCGGCTAAGACGGCATCTGCTTGTCCCAATAAAACACCATCCGCCAAATCATCCAAACTACCTACACCGCCACTCGCAATAATCGGAATATCCAAGCGGGTAGAAAAAGCCCGTGTTAACTCTAAATCAAACCCTGATCGAGTGCCGTCTTTATCCATACTCGTGAGCAAAATCTCACCGGCCCCCAGTGCCTGCGCTTGGCGACCCCATTCCAAAGCATCCATACCAGTTACCTGTCGGCCACCATGGGTATACACCTGCCAACGCACAGGATCACTACCCACGACGCGCTTTGCATCGATGGCAACCACAATACACTGGGCGCCATAGCGCGCGCTGGCATCAGCGATCAACTGCGGATTACGGAGGGCTGCAGTATTAATGCTGACTTTGTCCGCCCCCGCATTCAGTAGTCGCCGCACATCATCGACCTCACGCACCCCACCACCAACGGTTAAAGGAATAAATACTTGGGAGGCGACTGACTCAATAATATGTAACAACAATCCTCTGTCATCACTACTGGCCGTAATATCTAAAAATGTCAGCTCATCAGCGCCTTGTTCATCATAGCGTCTGGCAATTTCTACAGGATCACCCGCGTCTTTCAAATCGACGAAATTAACCCCTTTGACAACCCGACCGGCAGTCACATCCAAACAAGGAATAATCCGCTTTGCGAGAGCCATACTAGTATTATTCTGAAATCAGCTTATGTTGTTGTAAAGAAACATCTATCATGAAATATCATCAGTTAGGCAGCCAGTATTTATATTCGCAAATACTACGCACTCAGACGATCGGCAAGCGCTTGCGCTTCAGTAAAATTCAAAGTGCCCTCGTATACTGCGCGGCCAGTAATCGCACCCATAATCCCCTCAGACTCTACGGCACATAACTGTTTAACGTCGTCTAAATTAGTGATGCCGCCACTTGCAATCACCGGCACGCTCAATTGCCGTGCGAGCGCCACAGTGGCTTCAATATTGACACCAGTGAGCATACCATCACGACCAATATCAGTATAAATAATTGCCTCGACACCATAGTCTTGAAACTTTAGGGCTAAATCCACGACTTCATGACCGGTCAACTTAGACCAACCATCGACGGCCACTTTGCCATCTTTAGCATCTAATGCAACAATAATATGACCTTGAAACGCGGTACATGCTTCTTGCAAGAAACCCGGAGTTTTGACGGCCGCAGTGCCAATTATAATGTGTCCAATTCCAGCATCAATATACCGCTCGATTGTATCCAGATCGCGAATCCCACCTCCTAATTGAATGGGCAACTCTTGGCCTACGGCCTTAATGATCGCTTTAATCGCAGCTTCATTTTTGGGTCTACCAGCAGCAGCTCCGTTTAAATCTACCACATGCAGACGACGCGCACCTTGAGCCAGCCAATGCTGAGCCATCGCTCCCGGATCTTCAGAGAATGTTGTGGGGTTATCCATATCGCCCTGTTTCAATCGAACACAGTGGCCATCTTTTAAATCAATAGCAGGAATAATCAGCATAAGTTTTTACGGACAAGTTAAACAAATTAAGACATGAGAAAAGGCGTTACAAATTGACTCACAATCCATGTGTTGAGTCATATTGAATCGCTCAATTCTAACGATGATTTCCTATAATACACCAGCCTTGGCAGCAATAATGCATTCATTACAATCCACTTAGCCCAGGCTTCCACTTTACGAAATTTGACAGCAGCTGCAGGCCCGCTGCCTGGCTCTTTTCGGGATGAAACTGCACCGCAAATAAGGAACCTCTAGCCACCGCGCAAGCAAATCTGAACGGATAATCACTCCATCCAGCCACAATCTGCTGATCGCCAGGCACTAGGAAATAGCTGTGCACAAAATAAAAACGACTGCCATCAGCTATTTGGTCCCAGAGCGGATGCTTAACCGCCTGCCAGACCTCATTCCAACCCATATGCGGCACCTTGAGACGCGTGCCGTCAGCCTGTTGCATTAATGACGCAGGAAAACGCTGCACCTGACCGGGCAGCAAGCCTAGCCCTGGCGTATCACCTTCTTCACTGCACTCGAACAACATTTGCAGTCCAATACAAATACCTAAGAACGGTTTGGTTTGTGCAGCGCTGAGCACCGCTGCATGCAAACCGCTGGCCTTTAATTCGCGCATACAATCGGGCATCGCTCCTTGACCTGGAAAGACGACACGTTCAGCTTGCTCAACTACAGCGGGGTCATTAGTGACTACCACGCGACACTCCGGAGCTACATATTCGATGGCCTTTGACACCGAGCGTAGATTACCCATCCCATAATCGATGACAGCGATATCAACAGTCATTTACAGAAGTCCAATGAGGCGATGATAAAGACGATAAAACAAGCCCACTACGTCCATTACAAAGTACCTTTGGTGGATGGCACACCTAGGCAGCGTGGATCTAGCTCAATTGCCATTCGCACAGCGCGACCAAACGCTTTAAACAATGTCTCGACTTGATGATGGGTATTGTTACCCTTCAAAATATCCAGATGCAGCGTCACCAATGCATGATTGACAAAGCCTTGAAAGAATTCGCGCACTAAATCCACATCAAACTCACCAACGCGCGCCCGAGTAAACTGCCCACTCATTTCTAGACCTGGCCTACCAGACAAATCAATCACCACTCTAGACAAGGCCTCGTCTAGCGGTACATAAGCATGGCCATAGCGGCGCACACCGCGCTTATCACCCACGGCACTAGCAAAAGCCTGGCCTAAAGTAATGCCAATATCTTCGACGGTGTGATGCGCATCAATATGTAAGTCACCGTTAGCGGTGATTTCTAAATCGACTAGGCCGTGACGCGCAATTTGATCAAGCATATGATCTAAAAATGGCACACCAGTAGCTAGGC
>CAISJL010000086.1 GCA_903885665.1 uncultured beta proteobacterium
AACCTGGTATTTCCATCTAGGGTGTGATGCGCTCATTTATTTTTTCGATGAAAATAAATTATTGCAAAAGGTACAGATCGGCATCGCGTCAATGAACTTACAAGCCACCATACCTGCTAACACGTGGTTTGCTGCCAAACCAATACACGAAAATGACTTCTGCTTAGTTAGTTGTGCCGTGGCGCCAGGTTTTGAATTTGATGATTTTGAAATTGGAAGGCGTGAAGATTTAGTGGCAGAGTTTGGAATCTCAGCTAAAAGTATTCAAATCATTGAAGCGCTCACACGGGTATAGTCTTAACGCATCAGGCTATATAAAAACACCTAGAGGTGCTTCTAGCGTTAGCGAGTAGCCCGTAGCGAAACCCGAGTCTGTTATTGGGTGGGATATAGCCGTTTGCCGTGTTTAATTGTTTGGAGGACGCGGATACTTTTAATGTCGTCTGGAGTCACTTTTAATGGATTGCGATCAAGCACCACTAAATCCGCCAGCATGCCTTTCGCAATTGTTCCTTTGCTTGATTCTTCGTTGTATTGATATGCGGCGTTCACCGTAAAGCCCTGTAGCGCTTTATAGGTATCTATCCGTTCTTCCTCGCCAAGAGTTTTGCCGCTGAAGGTTTTGCGATTGACGGCGCTCCAAACTGAAAACATGACATTGGGACCTGACGACGGTGTGTCATTATGAATACCGATCCTGACGCCTAGCTTGTCAGCAGTCTTTAAAGGACTGATCTTTTTAGCTCTATCTTCGCCAAGGATCTGTAAGTACACATCGCCATACAGCCAGATATGGTTAGGCAAAGTGATGGCCATAATGTGTTGATCTTGGTATTGCTTAAGCTGATCATCACGTGCAAAGAACGAGTGAGAAATCACGGTTCTTCTATTTTCGGTGATGCCCGTTTCTTTTATAGCTTTGCTGATCGCCGACAAGGTCATATCGATCCCCGCATCGCCATTACTGTAGCCGAAGTACTGGATATTTTTTTGGTAGGCGAGCTTAACGTAATGATCCACCATGCTTTGCGAGTTGGCTGCGAACCCTCGCCAATCTTTACCGAAACTGCCGGTATCGGTGAATGGTTTCGTAAAGTAGGCTAGACGTAACTGCGGTGCGCCGTCCGTTGGAACCATGATGCCCGCCACTTTAAATCCACGGTCATTGCTGTCATAGGTACCAAACTTGAAATTGGGATTGGCTTTGAGTAATTCATCCACCACATCGTAGGTTGGTAAGGCAATCAAATCAATTGAAAGTACTTTCTGAGAAATAGCTGCCCGCATCTTATTCATTTCATCGATCGTCGCCTCGTAGCTTTGGGCGGTCGTGAATCCATTAGAAAGATAGACTTGCTCAGCTTTGCGGAATGTATCAAAGGTGATGTCTTGGGAGTACTTGCCTACCGCGCGGGCGACTGCATCCATGAAAGGCGCACCAATCAAGTCGCCCGTGAGCTGCCCGGTCTTGGGGTCGATGGGGATGAAACCGCCAACAGCTTTTGTTTCTTTAGTGATGCCAAGTTTTTTTAACCCAGCCGTGTTGACTTGGCCTGTTAGCGTCGAGATATTTTGTATCAACAGAGGTTGATCTGGGAACGCCTTATCTAAGTCTGCG
>CAISJL010000087.1 GCA_903885665.1 uncultured beta proteobacterium
AATTTTTATCTGTCTTGCGAATGGCGAAAGCATTGAGCAAATCAGCGACAAGCTTCACCTTAGCCAAAAAACAGCAGCGAATTATCAAGCGTCAATACGAAAAAAATTAAATGCGAGTTCGACACTGGATGTTTACCAGTATGCGAAAGAGCATGGACTATTGAGTAATTGATTACTTTTTTTTAAACCACCAGTAACATTAAATTTCCAGTGATGTCTTATACAAATTCTGTCCGCATTGCTCAGGCAATCTGTTTCGTCATCTCTTTGATTATCGTATGCACAACCGCTCTGAGACAACGGGATTCGCCCGCCATCGTTGCAGACAATTCAGGATGCGCATCGATAATCTGGGCATTTGCAGATTCAATTTCTCCATACAGAGCCTCTGCCTCCTGCACAGCACGGCTGCGAAGATTTTCAAGCATTCGATCAGCCGTACCTTTGGCCAGATTCAGCGTTGCACCGGCCTCCATCAGTAGCACACGTGTGATATCTGAGAAATGCCTCACCCCCAAAATCGGCCAAGCTAATTCAGTTTGTACAGGCCATCCTTTTTTATCGAAGGCGATAGTGTCATACGTGGCGACACTGAGCATGTCGTAAAAAGGAGCCAATTGAACACCCTCATCAGAAATCAAAAAACTCAGATTTTTTAAGTGAGCATCGCTATTACCAACTAGGACGTTAAACACCAGCCAACTAAAAAGCCTAGCACGCGCTACCGCCGGGCTACGACATGCATTAGCCAGTGCGGCGAGATTTTCCATACTGCCCTGGCTATATTTAAAGCTGCGATCTAGTCCCAGCAACTGGCACGCATCAATTACATGTCGGCGTTGCCAATCCTGCCCCACTAAAATCCGATCAAAGCGATCAATCAAGTACACAGGTGATGGCACATAGCGACGATGCACATCAGGCACATCAAGCCCCATCCGCTTTGCCAATCGCATCGCAAACCATTCGTTGATCACAGAATGGGGATAGTCCCCATCCGGGTGATCAGGTTTCAAGATATGGGTAGACGGTGCGGCACCAGCAGGTTCAAACAATGAATTGTTCTGCAAAACAACCGCAAGCTTGTGCTGGGCACCTGCAAGCGACATGCGCTTGATGGCCGCATGCGTCAAGGGTGCCTTAGGTAACTCACGGATTCGGGCCTCCAGTGAATCATCCGGCAATCGTCGCAGTGGCTCAAACCTAGGGGGGGCTGCATCCGGCGGCAACAAAGTTATCGATCCTGCTGATTCAGCCCCGTACCAAGCCAACAAACCAAAAGCATCCGCAGTATCGAGCTTAGCGTCACCGGCCAGCAGAACACGTTGGCCTTCTTCTGGCAGCAGATTATCGAAATACCATTGCACCGGGCGCTTGCTTGCGCCATCCAGTAAAGGCTCAGCAGTTAGAGGAAGGTGCGGACTGAGCGCAAAGCGACTCGGGTTACCCAGCCACTCTTCTGCATATTTAAAACTCCATAGCCCCGCGACCTCTTGCACCGTTCCGACCAAGGTCTGATTGATCGTTGCCCGCAAAGATCGGCCAGTCATGATTTGTCCTGGCTATTAGCAGGATCATTCAAATACCTAGCCACGCTCTCCGGCACATCCACCATGACCCGGATGCCCAACCCTTCAAGCACTTGAAATAGCTTGCCCCACTGAACAGATTCGCTGCCACGTTCTATCTTGCCAAGAAAATTCTCGCTAACGCCGATACTGCCGGCGGCATCGTCCTGGCGTATCTTCTGTGCCTTTCGACTAGCGCGCACCACCTTGCCGATGGCTGCTGCATTTTCGATGGGTATCTTCATATTTAATCCTCACGTTTGTGTGGATTTTGATTCAATTAGGTTTGTTTTGCAACAAATCCTTTTGATCATGAGGATTTTACGTGTTAGCAGTCTTGATGAGATAAAATCCTTTCGATCGTGAGGATTTTAGTGATGAGTCACGTTCTATCAACCGCAGACAGCACCCTCAGCAACAAAGCAGAATAAGTAAAGTCAGGATGCCGAACAAACGCAAGTAAGCCAAGCTAACTGGAGCACCAGATTCATTCAGTTTTGCCGCTATACGCCCTCTGGCGCGTGCAAGTGCTGCTGCTCGATGAGGGTTACGCTCGCTTTTCGCAATCACATCATCTATTTCAGTGTAGGCGCCATTGGCTTAATGTTGGCCAGCACCTCAACCAACTAATCCTTAGCGCGAGCCGTATCGTAATTGGGATGTGTTGCATGCCTCGATTGATACTGTATTTATATACAGAGCACGTCAAACCATTTACATCGTAAATTTCTCAGAAGACATTCAGAAACCCTCCTAATAATTTGTTTTATAGCAATAAAAACAATATTAATTTACAGTTAGGCTGGTTTAAATTTACAGTTCGACCTGTTTAAGTTTACAGTAGGGTCAAAATAACTTTACAGTCCCCCACAGATTAGTTGTCAATGACAATGGCAAAGCCCTCAAAATTAGAATCGCTGATTCGAACAGTCACTAAGGACGTTGTTGCACACCCGAGTGACCTTACTAGGCACTATGCCGAGCGTTTAGGCATCTCTCGTGTTGCCGCAAACA